>JAUYSM010000074.1 GCA_030696315.1 Pseudohongiella sp.
TTTTCTTTGGCTGCAAATGACACCCCTTGAGTCTGTTCGCCGTCGCGAAGCGTGGTATCAAGAAGTTGGACGTGTCTGCCTTGCGTCTGTGCGTTCATGCCGTGTTGTTGTCCTGAGCTATTCAAGGGCACGGATTCTAGCAGATACTCTACGTGATCATAAGTCTGTCTGTGGCCGAGCACTGCGAGCTCTTGTTTTGCTCAAGTTTCAGACCAACAGGTCGATAGCAAAGACAGTTGGAGAGGTATGTATGGCAAACGTGGTATCCCGATCAAAAAAATCAATGCTGTTATGCGCAATATCGCATGGCCTTGCCATGTTGTTTTTTTATTGCGCCGGTGCCCTTGCCCAATTCCCTCAAAACAACGAAGTGCCTGCGACTGCAGCAATCAATCAACACCCTAAAACAGCCCTGAACCCAAGTCGTCTGTGGTTGCCGCCGCAACAGGCAAAGGTGGCTGGTTTATTGCTGACAGCTGCGAATCGTGCGCTTGAGCATCCTGAATGCGCCGAAGTTTTGTATGGCGGTCTAAATGAATTTAGAACCGAGCGCGAAGGCACATCCTTCACAATCATGTGCATCAAGGATGCGCGTACCACGTTCAATCAGGTGTTTCACGAGCGTGATCTGCTGGCATCTGAAGTACGATCGCCCGCCGAAGAAGCTGCGGCTCGAGCTGAAATCGAACGGCTGCGTGGCCTGATTCAGAATCCATCTGGGCAAGGCGGCGCCCAGACACCCGGTCAACTCCAGCGTCAACAGCAGCAGGCTCCACAACAGACGCAAGAGAATCAATCTGGCCCGACGGTATTCTGAGTGCACGTTGCTGATGCGCCTGCGTTATACTTGCCGCCCCTGAGTTGAGTTGGTCGAGTTAACACTTACATGTCCAAAACCAAGATTGAGAGACGCATAATCGCAGACCACGAATTGGCGCAATTGCCACGCGCCGGTTTGTTACGCCGGCTGGCCGCGTTGCTGTATGACATGTTTCTGGTGGCTTCGATCTGGTTGATTCTGGGATATGTCATCATTTTTACCTACGGCTTTTTTGCTGACAACACCAGCGTTTTGATAGAAGGTGAGGTGGTGACGCCGCGGCTGCTTTCATTGATACAGTTCATCATGATGGTCAGCACCATGACCTGTTTTTATGTCTGGTTCTGGCTTCGCACAGGGCAAACCCTGGGTATGATCGCCTGGCGCATAAGAGCATTAAATCTGAACAACCAACCCATGTCCCTGCGTCAGGCCTTGATCAGATATGCCTTGGCCTGGCCAAGCTTCTGGTGTTTGGGTATTGGCTACTTTTATATGTATGTCAGTAGTACGGGTGATGCCATGCATGAAGCATTTTCTCGCACCAAAACGGTGGTGTTGCCTAAAGACGCGCGACCTTTTTGAAGGGGCACGCGCCTAAACGCGATTGCAGTGAGACTTAGGCGGGAACAGGCAGTTTTCGCAGTGCTTCGACCACACGGTCACCAAATGCCGGTGTGTTGATCATGGTTACACCTGAGCCGGGTTTGGACAGATCTGCCGTTGAGTATCCATCCGCAAACACGCTTTGCATGGCGTGCCAGACGTTTTTGGCTTCTTGATCCATACCAAAACTCATTTCCAGCATCATGGCAACAGACCCAATCATTGAATATGGGTTGGCAATATTTTTACCGGCGATATCCGGGGCTGAACCATGAGAGGGTTCGTAATACGCTTTATTGTCACCCACACAAGCAGAGGGCATAAGTCCGAGGGACCCAAGTATGCCGCCGCCCTGGTCACTCAGGATGTCGCCAAACATATTCTCCATTACCATGACGTCAAAACGACCTGGATTCAGGCACAGATAAGTGGCCGCGGCATCTACCAGAATATGCTCTATTCTGACCTCTGGGTAATCCTGCCCAACTTCTTCCATTACCGTATTCCACAGCACACTTGATTTCAGCACATTGCTCTTGTGGATGTTGTGCAACACCTTTTTACGCTTCATGGCGGTTTCGAAGGCGACTATCGCAATTCTTCGGATCTGGATTTCATCGTATTCCAGCACTTCTTTAACAAATCGTACGCCTTCGGCGGTGACGCCGGTTTCCTTGTGGCCAAAGTACAAACCGCCCACCAGTTCGCGAATAATCATGATATCGATGCCGTCACCAATGATCTCAGCTTTTAAGGGCGAAAAATGCGCCAGTGCTTTGGGCAGATATACCGGGCGGAAATTGGCGTAGGTGTTGTAGCGACGGCGCAACGGTAACAGCGCGCCACGTTCGGGTTGCATATCAACCGGGATTTTTTTGGAATCTTCGTGATTCAGTCCGATGGGGCCTTTAAGAATGGCATCTGCTTCATCACAGATTTTTTGAGTCTGCTCAGGAAATGGATGGCCGCATTCAAAGTATGCGCTGGCACCAAACGGTGCGTGAATCAGTTCGAAACTGACTTTATTGCGCTCAGCAACCAGGTTCAATACCTTGACTGCTTCTTTCATAATCTCGGGACCAATACCGTCCCCGTCCAACAATGCTATTTTGTAGTGGCTCATGCGTGATCCCGTCTTTGAACGTAGGAGTTGTCTAAATCAAAGGGGCGGTAATCTAGCATGTTCACCTAGAGGTGAACAAGAAAGGCGGGGAACTGTGGACGGGTTGTTCACCCCAGACAAGTCTCAGGATCTTTTAGAATAAAACCGAAACCTGACGGATAAATACGATAACCAGAATGATCACAATCACATAAGTAATGGTATCGCTAATTTCGAAGCCAAAGAACTTTTTGGGTTTCTCGCCTTTGTTATTTGACATCTGCCTACTAGCCCTCCGTGTCTTGAAGGCCCAATCTTACACACCTGTCAATTGTTTGACTAGCACCGAAACGGGGGGTATGAAAGAAAAATGGAGGTTTTTTCGTAACTTGGGCTTGAGATTTAAGGTTTAAGGTGGTGGTCTGGCAAAAATTGTGCATTTTTAATGACACCACTGGCTTGCCGATGGCGAGTTGAGTGATTGCGCAGAGTCTCTTTACAAGCAAGCTTAAGGCGGGCATTGTTCGCTCGCTTGATAGATCACCAATAGAGATTCACCAGTGAATGACAAGATAGATAACACAGCAGGAAACAAGAGTGTGCGCAATTTATTAATCGTGTTTGTAACAATTCTGGGTGTTGCCTGCAGCAACAAAAATGATCGACCAGATTTGCCCGACGGGTTCAGTTATCTGTCAGCCCTGGATGCCAGTATTCAGCATGATATGCGTTATACGGGTCATAACAACTTTCTGGGCCGGCCCGTGACAGGATATGACGCAGCGGAATGTATTTTAACGACACCGGCAGCCGAAGCGCTTGTTCTGGTGCAGGAAGCGGTCAGTACCATCGGGTATTCTCTTAAAGTATACGATTGCTTCAGACCGCAGCGCGCAGTGAATGATTTTATGCAGTGGGCTGCGGATCCAGACGATGTGTTGATGCGTACCAGTTATTATCCTGATGTGCCCAAAAGTGAGCTATTTTCGCGCGGTTACATCGCTGAACGCTCCGGCCATAGTCGTGGTAGTACGGTTGATCTGACATTGGTGCCACTTGGCACGTCTGTGCCTGAGGCAGATCCATTGGCCCGCGAATATGATTGCAGGGCATCGGCCACTGAGCGCTTTCCTGATAACAGTATTGATATGGGCACCGGTTATGATTGTTTTGATTTACGATCACACACCGATGACATCGCAGTTGGGGCCGTTGTGCTGCAACACCGTCACTTGTTGCGTAATCTGATGGAAGCAGCTGGTTTCACAAACTATGAGCAGGAGTGGTGGCATTACACACTTAAAGACGAGCCTTTTCCGGACCAGTACTTTGATTTTCCGATACAGTAGCTGCGCCGGATCACCCAAGGCATGAATCCTACTCACAAAGACTTCTGGTTTCTACCACTGGGAGGATGCGGCGAAATCGGCATGAACCTGAACCTGTATGGTCATGCTGGCAAGTGGTTGATGGTCGATTGTGGCATTACGTTTGAAAAGTCCCCGTCAGGATTTGGAAATCGTGTTGAAATGCCCGATCCGATTTTTATCAGCAGCCGGCATCAATCGCTTGTTGGAATCATCGCAACACACGCGCATGAAGATCATATTGGTGCACTGGCTCATCTTTGGGAACAATTCCGCTGCCCCATATACACCACGGCGTTTACCCGGCAAGTGCTGATTCGAAAACTGCGCCAGAAAGGTATCGATGCACCTGTCATTGTGGTTGAGGAAGGCGCCACAGTGACCTTGGGTCCGTTTGAGGTGCGCTGGATTCCCATCACACACTCAACACCGGAAACCAACGCATTGCTGATCAGCACACCCGTGGGCAGGGTGTTGCACACCGCAGACTGGAAAATTGATTTGTCACCTGTTGTGGGTGATGCCATCCAGACAGAACATTACAGCCGTCTTGCAGCCATGAGTATTGACGCTATTGTGTGCGATTCGACCAATGCCAATCATCGTGGCAGTTCGGTATCAGAAGGTGAGCTGTTTGAGGGCTTGCTGGCATCCGTACGCGGCTCCGGTGGGCGAGTTGTGCTGGCGTGTTTTGCCAGTAATATTGCCCGATTGCAAACTCTTGGTAATGTCGCCCATGTCGCAAAACGTTATCTGGGTTTGTTGGGTCGCTCACTTCATAACATGGCTGCCTGCGCCAAGGCGGCGGGGTATCTGCATCAAAACTTCAAACTGGTTAACAACGAGGATCTGGCCTACTTGTTGCCCGCTGAGGTCATGCTGATAGCGACCGGTAGCCAGGGGGAAGTTAATGCAGCTTTGCACCGACTCGCTGTGGATAATCATCCAGATATCAGCCTCGCGGCTGGCGATCACGTGGTGTTCAGTGCCAAAACTATTCCGGGTAATGAGCTTGACGTGGAACGTCTGGTGAAAGCGTTTGAGTCCCGCCAGATCAGGGTGACGCATGCTTCACACCTGGCAGACAACGACAGGCCGCTGCATGCCTCTGGCCATCCATGTGCTGACGAATTGCTACAAATGTATCATTGGGTCAAACCGCGTATTGCCATCCCCGTTCATGGTGAGCGCGAGCACATGCGTTGTAACGCTGCGATTGCTAAAGCGGCAGGTGTGCCATTCCAACTTCAGGGTCTGAACGGAGACTTGTTTGATCTGGTCAGTGGCACTGTCAAACGCAAGGCGGCCCCGGTGGGCCGCTTGTGGTTGGATGAACGCAAAAGTACTCTGGAAAAACTTTAAGCCGAGGGCAGTGCGTCCACAGTGGCAATCATGCGTTGACGCATGGCGGCATCTGGCAGACGACCCAGCATGCCACCAATGTTGTCTTCCATGTTCGATGGGCGACTGGTTGCCGGTGTGACAGCCGTGATGGCAGGGTGGCTCAATACAAACTTCAGGAAAAATTGACCCCAGGTGTGCGCATCAAATTCATGCGCATAATCTGGTACAGGTCGGTCGCCCACACGCGTCCACAAGCGCGTGCGTCCGAATGGCGCATAGTTTAATACCGCTATACCGCGTTCCATGGCCAAGGGCAGAATCACTTCTTCTACTTCCCGGTTATCCACCGCGTAGTCTGTGCCAATAAAATCCAGTGGTTCGTTGCGCATGACGTCGATGAGGCTGGCGTACTGCTCGGGGAAGGTGGTGGTAATGCCCAGGTAACGGATACGGCCTTGTTCCTTGAGCTCCCGCAGCAGACCAAGCTGTACGACCGGATCACCCATATTGTGCACTTGTATGAGGTCTATCACGGGTTTGCCGATGCGTTGAAAAGAATCCTCAAGCTGCGCGCGAGCAGCGACGGGATCAGCGGCGCCGCCACCACGCTGGGCAACATTGAGTTTTGTGGCCCAGAATAAGGTTTCATGTATGCCAAGCTCTTGGGCAATGGCGCCTGCAACTTCCTCTGAGGCGCCGTAACCGGGAGCGGTGTCAAAAACACGGCCGCCCAATTCCGCCATACGTGATAAAACGGAGCGAAGTGCGCTGATGTCTTCGCTACGCGCGATCTGCGCAAATGTTGCTGAACTGCCAAGCCCAACCGCAGGAATCATTTCGCCGGTTGACGGGATTGCGCGGGTAATCAATGTTGATTCCTGGGCCAGTGCCAGGAATGACGGGCTGAAGCTGATTGCTGCACCAGCGCCCAATGCTGCACCGAGAAATTGTCTGCGATTCAGCGCCGCCGGCCGATAGTTGTTCGCCTGGGTCCTTTGGGTCATGATGATTTGTCCTCGGAGGTGTTGGTTGAACAGCTGGGAACTGAAGTTTACCCAGAGTATTTGTTATCTGACAATCATTCTCATCCGGTATGCTGCTACTATCGTATCCAGACCGTCGACATCCATAACTTCTTCCAGTAGAAACCCCGCATGTTTGAGCTGACCCGCCTGTATAACCGCTGCCTTGAAAATCGGATTGTGCAGAGTATGTTGACTGTGCTGGCCATCTGGTTCTTGTTTACGGCTTTTGTGGTGCCCAACCGCGTCGATTGGATTCAGTGGTGGTATCTGTTTTATTTTCCCGTTGAGGCCGTGATTTTTCCTTTGTTGCTGATGGTACGGGGGCGGGCAGGGGCCTGGATACTCAGCGTGAGCAGCATCGTTATCGCCGCGGGATTGATATTCAGAATCGCGGATATGGCTGCGCATATGATTTTTGCCAGGGCGTTTAATCCTGTGCTGGACGCCTACCTGTTGAGTAATGGTTTTCATCTGCTGGGCTCGAGCATCGGTTATATCGGCGCGGTGCTGGCATCTGCTCTGATGGTGTTGGCGGTGATGCTGATTTTTGTTGCAAGCTGGCTTTCACTTGCACGCGTCAGGGCCGTGTTGTGGGCAGTTCCGCGACGCTGGATGTTTGGATCATTAGTCGCAGTGCTGGGCCTGTGGAGTGTTATGTCACTCGCTGGCTCTGCAAAAGCATCGCGTTATTTTCACGACCAACTGGTTTCGCACGTACGCACTGCCTTCAATAGCATGCTTGAGTTGCGCGCATTCCGTGAAATTGTCAATGAAGATGTCTACACCCATGTGCCGGGAGACCAGCTGTTTGGCGCCTTACAAGGCAAAGATGTGTTGGTGATTTTTGTGGAATCGTATGGTCGGGTCTTATTGGACAGCCCGCGTTATGCGCCGGCTATTCGCCCGCTGCTGGAGGACGCGACAAACAGACTTGCTGCTCAGGGGTATGCATCATCAAGCGCCTTTCTGGCCTCTTCCACAATTGGGGGATTAAGCTGGCTGGCACATGGCACCGCCATGTCGGGATTATGGATTGATAGTCAATTACGCTATGACGCGTTGATGATGAGTCAGCGGCCTACCCTGATCAGTCTATTCCGGCGCGCTGGCTGGCGAACACTGGGGGTGATGCCTGCCATCACCCTGGCTTGGCCGGAAGGACAGTATTTTGGCTATGACCACATTTATGATGCCGCCGCGCTTGAGTACCAGGGGCTGCCTTTTAATTATGTGACCATGCCAGATCAATTTACGCTGGCGCGGTTCCAGCAACAAGAGCGCGATCCTGTTGACCGTCAGCCGGTCATGGCGGAACTGGCGTTGATTTCGTCGCATGCGCCATGGACGCCCATTCCTGATGTGATTGACTGGAGTCTGATAGCGGATGGCACAGAGTTTAATGAGCAAGCCCAGCGTGGCCCCAGAACAGACCAGGTCTGGCAGGATCTGGATCTGTTAAAAAGTCAGTATCGGGATTCGGTGGAATACGTCGTAAATACGCTGGTGTCCTACATCACGCAATATGGCGATGACAATCTGGTCCTGCTGATACTGGGCGACCATCAGCCCATGCCATTGATTGCCGAAGGAGCCTCGGCGCCCGATGTGATGGTTCATATTGTCAGCTCTGATCCCGCCGTCATGCACGCGGTTGAAGCGTGGCAATGGACACCTGGCATGTTGCCGGCAGATGATGCTCCCGTGTGGCGTATGGATAGCCTCAGAGATCGTTTTATTGAGACTTTTTCTCCGGGAATGCCAGCACGTCCAGATGCCCGATGACACATCGACCATCATGCAGGTGCGATAGACGATACGCTTCCCAGTCATCAAGTACCTGGCTGTCGAGCCCGTAGTTTTCCGACACTGCCGCTTTGATGCCGCGCACAAGATCGGCAACGAGCAGCGCATGCTCTGGCCCCAGGTGCCACGCGCTGTCAGCAAGCTGCACAGTATACCCGGCCGACTCAAGTGACTTGCTCAGATAGGCTGCGCTTTGTGGGCCCAGTGCAGGGCCCATGCCTTTGTCGCGTTGTTGATCCAGATTAAACGCCTGCAAGACAGCATCATCCAAAGGATGAGCCGGAGACCAAAGTGTGCGGCCATCATAGTTAAGCGCTGCATACAAAGCCGTTGACTGTCGCGCTATTCTTTCCACAAGACCATCAACAACATCGCGCGAAACCAGATCGTACAGGGCTGAGGCAGACAACAGTTTTGCTGCGCCCAGTGGCAGCGCATCTATCTCCAATAAGTCAGCCTCATAATCCTCAATGATTTCTTGCTGGCCATGCCGCCGCAGTGCTTCATTCAGTAACGCCGGATCATGATCAACCAGCCGCCAGACGCATTGATGTGCACCCAGGGCAGTCAGCGCGCGCAATGTAGAACCGGTGCCTGAGCCAAGGTCAACCACCACCGGTGAAATGTCTGCGTCTGCCTGCAGATAATCGACGACTTGTGTTGCCAATGAGTGGTCCCGGGCGGCTCGGTCAGCCGGTTCGCGCAGATCCAGCCAGTTGATTGAAAATCCACTCATACTGAGGGCCTCGCAGTTATAGTCATAAACAGATTTGCTAATGTACTTGCAGTGGATTGCCAATCTGGCAGTTGTTTGCCAGCGGCTTGCGCGCCCGCTCTCAACAGCTCAAAACGCGGCCGGTCAGTCAGTAATTCATGGAGCGTTAGCGCCAGATTGGTGGCGTTGTCCGCTGGAACCAGCACACCCGCAGTCTCCGGGACTACATCGGGTACCGCGCCCGCGCGGGCGGCCACAACCGGCAAACCAAACGAAAGTGCTTCCGCAAACACCATGCCATAGCCTTCAAAACGTGAGGGTAAAACAAACAGATCAGCTGTTGAGTATTCGGCAGTCAAATCAGCGACGCTGCCAACAAAGCTGATACGTTCGCCAAGCTCCAATGCGTCAGTCATTTTTTTTAGTCTGGCTGCCCAGGCCGGATCAAACTCTGACCCACCCACAAACCGCGCATGCCATGAAAGATTGGTGATGCGCGATAACGCATCGATCAACACGTCATGCGCTTTGCGCTGGGTGAGGGTGGCAACCGTCAGCAATACTGGAGGTTGGCCTTGGCAGGCGGCAAATATTTGTTGCTGTGTGCCAGGCAGCGCAACGGTCAATTTGCCGATTGGGACATTGTAGGCTTTATGTAAAAGTTCGGCGGTAGCTCGGCTGGTAACCACCACGGCAACAGAGCAATCCAAGGCAATTTTTTCAGTTTTAAACAAGGCGCTTTGTTGTTCAACAGACAGACCCGCTTCAAACGCTAGTGGATGGTGACACAGGGCAATCAGATGCAAGCGGTGATGCTCAGCTTGAGCAATGTCATCCATGGCGCCCCATGCAAGGCCATCAGCCAACACCAGAGCGCCATCTGGAATTGCGGCCATGCGCAGCGCCGCGTCAGCCAAGGCCTCGCGATCAGGAAAAGGGAACTTTGCAGACAGCTCGATATGATGGACTGTCATTCCAAGTGCTTCCAGTCCGGCCTTCAAGCGGCGGTCATATTCATAACCACCCGTCAGAGTCGACAATCTGCCCGGAATCACAAAATAGAGGTCAATGTTCAATACATACATCCAAAGTGCAAAAAGCAGGATAAATACCGGACAGCACTGTGACAATCTATGAAATTCAAGTCAACAGCAAAACCAATTGCCGGGGTACAAGCGTATAAGCCACAAGTTGTATGCACGCTAGATTGTCTATTGGACTCACTACTGGAGGCGGTAGCTTGCCTTAAAAAAGGCTGCACCGTAGTATGCCGCACTATGTCTAAACTCAGCGCTTTCAAAAAATCTTCTATGAAGACATCAGTCACACGGATGACGTCCGGGCGGATACCCACCGAGCACGGTGATTTTCAATTGGTGTACTACACCAACACGCTGGACAATAAAGAACATCTCGCATTTTGTATGGGGGATGTCAGCAATTGTGAAGACGTACTTGTTCGTGTGCATTCCGAGTGTTTTACCGGGGATGTCATGGGCTCGCGCCGTTGCGATTGTGGTGAACAATTGCAGCGCTCCATGGCTATGGTTGCCAGTGAAGGGAAAGGCGTTATTGTCTATCTTCGACAGGAAGGCCGTGGCATTGGTCTGATGGCAAAACTGGATGCCTATAATTTGCAGGATCAAGGCTACGATACAGTGGATGCCAATCTGATGCTGGGACACCAGGCTGACGCTCGCGAATATTCATTGGCGGCCTGTATTCTGGAGGAGCTTGGGATCAAGTCCGTTCGGTTGATGACTAACAATCCATTAAAGATAAGTGCGCTGCAGTCTGAAGGTGTCATCGTCAATACACGCGTTTCACTCGAGGCGCCGGTGAATGCTGATAATGAAGCTTACCTGTTGACCAAGGTCAGGCGTATGGATCATATGCTGCCACTGCAGTCATTTACGCCTGCTGGTCTGAAACCTGTGCCACCTGTGTTTGTCAGGGATGTGCATGACTCTCAATCAGCAAATTGAGCAATGGCTTGGTGAGCGCTTGTTGGTGTTTTCCCAGGCGGATCGACCGTTTGTGACCTTAAGTTATGCACAGAGCTGGGACGGCAGTATTACCCTGCGCTCTGGCAAATCCCTGGCACTGAGCGGTGATGAGTCTGCATGTTTGACACACCAGCTGCGCAGTCTGCACACTGGCATTCTGGTTGGCATCGGGACCGTGCTGTCTGATGATCCGCGATTGAACGTGCGTTTGTGTGCTGGGCCAGACCCACAACCCATTGTTTTGGATGCCCATTTACGTTTTCCTCCCAGTGCCCGTTTGTGCCACTTGCCTGATAAACGTTGCTGGGTGCTGACCAGTGCTGGTACCAATGTGCCGCACGCTGCGAACCTGGAGATCATTCGATTACCGGGCGACAGCGAAGGCCGTGTTTGTCTGATAGCGGCCTTGCAAGAACTCAAAAAGCGTGGCATCGACAGTTTGATGGTGGAAGGCGGCGCCAAAGTGATCAGCGCGTTTCTGAGCCATAAATTGGTAGACGCCATGGTGGTGACGGTTGCGCCGCGTTTGGTAGGCGGCTACAAAGCGGTGACAGATCTGGGTTTTGATACCGTGCTTGAATTGCCTGAAATTTCACCCTGGCACAGCGGCAGACTGGGAGAAGATCTGATTATGTGGGGCGATGTGCGGTACCAGACAACATGACTTTTTTAAACCCTCAAGCGACCACAACACATCAGCTTTGGTTTGCAGCACCTCACGAGGTCGAGATCCGACAGGTCGTGCTTGATGCACCAGTTGCCGATCAAATATTGGTCAAGACGCTTTACTCAGCAGTCAGTGCGGGCACAGAAATGCTGGTGTATCGAGGTCAGATACCCGAGCAGATGGCATTGGATGCCAGTCTGGACACGCTGCAGTCGCAAGCATGTTATCCGCTGCAATATGGTTACGCCTGTGTTGGTGAAGTGATTGCGCGTGGACCCGATGTCGACGCGCAGTGGATAAACAAACGGGTGTTTTCGTTTCAACCCCATGCCTCACATTTTTTAACAAAACCAGATCAACTTATTGTCATACCCGATGATATCGCTGCCGATGCAGCAGTGTTCCTGGCGAACATGGAAACCGCGGTCAGCCTGGTTCAGGATGGCGCTCCCATATTGGGTGAACAGGTTGTTGTGTTGGGGCAAGGCATTGTGGGTTTATTGTTATCGGGGATTCTGGCCCAGTATCCATTAACATCGCTGGTGACGCTGGATAGCTATGAACGTCGTCGTGCAATGTCTCTGACTCTGGGCGCCACCGCCAGTTTTGATCCGCGCGCAGGTATGGGAGATTTGCGTCGAACGCTGTCTTGGCCAAAGGGTGCAGATTTGATCTATGAAGTCAGTGGTGTGCCTGAGGCGTTAAATGGTGCGATCAGTCTGAGCGGTTTTGACAGTCGTGTTGTGATCGGATCCTGGTACGGCAATAAAGCCGCAGTGATTGCGCTGGGTGGCGATGCCCATCGTAATCGATTAAAAATCAGTACCAGCCAGGTCAGCAGTCTGGCGTCAAATCTCAGCGCGCGCTGGGACAAAACCCGCCGATTTGGGGTTGCCTGGCAAATGATCCGACAACTTTGCCCTCGGCAGTTGATTACACACCGTTACCCCTTAAATGACGCCCGTTTGCTTTACCAAGGCCTGGACAAAAATCCTGATCAGGTTCTGCAAGCGGTGTTTGAGTATTAACAAAAGTCTTCGCAGTTTGTGCGTATTTTTTAGTTCAAGGAATGTTATGTATACCGTTGCCGTCACCAAAGATTTTATTGCCAGTCACTTTTTGATTGGAGGCGATTGGGGGAGCGAAAATTTCCCCCACGCTCACCACTATGTGGCTGAAATCAGTATCGAAGCCGCCGAGCTGGATAAACACGGATATCTGGTGGATATTGTTGATATCGAAGCAGCTTTGGACAGCATTGTTAAGGATTTCAAAGACAGCCTGTTAAACGATAAACCTGAGTTTGCGGGATTGAATCCAAGCATTGAACACTTCAGCCGCATCATCTGCGAGCGCATGCTGGCGAATATTCACCCGCCTGGCAGTGGTATTTTGCAGGTGAAACTCTGGGAAAACGCGACGTGTTGGGCTGCCTATAAAAAGGCCTTTTAACGCAGAAATCGCGCACACAACAGTCCTGCAATCAGCACAAGCGCATCGCGAAAGCGCATGATTGCAATGAGTCCAAGGGCGGCGCTGGCGGGAAGACCCAGCGCCTGGAAGGACCAGAATACAGATGCTTCCAGTGTGCCAATGCCCCCTGGAAGCGGCAGCAAAAGTGCCAGTCTCATGGCGACCAGAATCAGGATCAACTCACGGGCTTGCAGCTGGACTTCGAAAAAACCAACCACCAGCCACATTTCAAAAACAATCAGAGCCCAGCCTGCAAATGAATACATCAGCGCTGCGAACAACGCAGGTTTTTGAGTGCGAATGGCGGTTCTGAGGTCACTGCCCAGAGATTGCCAATGATCGTCCAGTGACGTCAGTCGGGGGCTACTCAACCAGCGTGCACTGAGTTTTTCCAATTGTCTGGATATCAATGCCGGTTGTTTGAACGCCAAGACCGCCAGCGCAGACAGCAGCACTAACGCCGCAGAGATGATCCACAGTATGCGTTGCCAGTTACTGGTATCACTTTCAAGTCCGTTAATAGAAGGGACCCACAGCATCAACAGGCTCACGCCCAGTATCAGCATCAGAAAGTTGATCCAGAGCTCAAAAAAACGATCCAGCCCCAGTGCAAGCACTGCGCGATGAATCGCCATACCGGTGTGTTTGTATAGCCAATAGATTTGCAGGGGTTCGCCGCCAAATTGCGGGCCAGGTGTTATAAAACTGACAGTTTGGCCTGCTTGTCGAATCAGTAACAGTCTGATAAAACCGACTGATCCGCCCACCATGCGCGTGAGTGTCAACCAACGCACGTTGCCAACAACAATCACCAGAATATTCACCGCCAACCATGCACTCCAATCGACCCATGCCAATTCACGGAGTGTTATGCCGATTTCAGCCAGTGGCATCTGACTTAATGTCCAGACAACTAACGCCAGGGCCACAATCCAGAGCACGGTACCAGTCCAACGATACTGTGGCATCAGGCACCATCCTGTCGGTTGACCCAGTGATCATCCGCCTGCCACAGGCTGAAGCGGCCGCAGCCAAGCAGTAAGATGGCAATCGAGATAAACAAACACAAGGCAAACGGCGCTTGATCAAGGGGTAAAGGGCTGCGCCACGCCAATACCATCAGCATCAACATCGCGCCGGCGCGCCCGGCAAGCCCGGATACCATCATCGCAGCGGATAACACCAGAACAAACAGAATAAATCTATGTGCGTCAGACGCGTCTGCCCAAGTAAACACGAGTGTTATAAGCAACACAAACCGGACCACCGGCAGCAAGTATGTGTTGGTGAAAGTTTTGAGCCGGGCAAAAATGCTGCCGCCATCGGTTGCATACGGATCAAGACGACCACTGACCACCCACCAATCCACCAGAAATCCCGCCAGCAGCGGTAACATAAAACCGAATCCTGCCAACACAGTGACCTCAGGATTAAACGGTGGCCACAGCACAACAGCAACATACGCCATCTGGAATCCGGCCAGTGTTCGGCGCAATTCGCTGGGAGCCAGAGGGTAAACGACATGTTGCTTGTGTTTTCGGATTTTAATGCCGATCACAAAAAGGTAGTAGGCGACACTCACCAGCAGGTAGGTCCAGTGGATTTTCCCAAGTTGCAAGGCCAGCAATGGCGCGACCATGAGACCCAAGGCGTCAAACACGGTGTCAAGTTCAGCACCGAGCTGAGTACTTTGTTGAGTTTTGCGCGCTACAAAGCCATCAAGTCGATCAAAAATGGCGGCGATGGAGTATGCCGCCGACGCAGCCCAGACCACAGCAGCCGAGTTTTCCAGGAGCGCTGGTGTGACCAACAGGCCTGCACACGCGGCGATCAGCCAGCCACGTGTGATCGTCATCCGGTTGGCCCAGCCGAGTTTGGTGAACAGGGCTGTGTCGGCATTGGCACGGTTCAGTGCCAGTCGTTTGGAGGTTTGTGTAATCACCAGCAGCCAGAAAAATGTACTGACAATAAACCAGGAGAAACCTGTGGTGGGTGTGGTGCTGGCCCACAGAACCAGTGCCAATACAGCAATCGTGACAAAACCCGATAAACCTATTCTGCTTGTCTCACGCTGCAGTTGTCGAATTATCGGGCTTTGCGTCATAGCAGGGCCAGATTAACCGGCGTAACTCATAACTGCCCCGGCAATGCCGCCCAGCGCAAGAATGACCGACGGGAGAAACGTCAACATAAAACCCAACTCACGTGACTTGGGTTCTTTGACGTAGGCGTGCAGATACAGCTGGCGGCCGATAATAAACACCACACCCAGGCCTGCGGCGATTTCTGCGCTGATGTAGGTGGCAAAGATAAATATGGAGGGTAAAAAGAATACAAGACTTTCCAGGGTATTCATGTGCACACGGTAATAACGTTCAAAAATCGGATCGCCTGACACGGCAGGTGCTTCCACTTTGTATTTCATGCGAGCCCGTCCCACCAGTGCACCAAACACGGTGTACTGAATCAATGCTGCTAACACCACAATTGCTACCAGTTCCATTTTTTATCCTTTTAATGATTGTTAATTCGATGGGTGTCAGGCTATACGTATCACCTGTAGTCGCCGATCATAGGCATGCCGGAGGTATTACACAAGTACCCGGAAAACTCTCTATTTTTATTGGAAATTTGTAAACATGTCCGAGTCCCGGAAAGTACCAGAAGCCAGCGTTGATGATATTGCTGCCTACTACAATAAGAATACCCGTCTGTTTCTGGATCTTGGGGGCAGTGGCGACGTGGCAGCTATCCACCGCGCCATCTGGGCGCCAGGTGTGACCAATAAAACGGAGGCGTTTAATTATCTGAATGTACAAGTCGCACACGCCTTACAGGCTGGTATCAAAGAGCAGGGAGCACACGTGCTGGATCTGGGGTGCGGGGTGGGAGGGACATCTACCTGGCTCGCATCAGTATTGAATGCAGATGTGACGGGAGTTACCATCAGTGCCGAGCAACAGAAGCTGGCAACACAACGTGCCGAACAGCTGGGACTGAGCAACAGAGTGCGGTTTGTGCAGGGCGATTTTGCGGCGATGCCTAAGCTCGAGGCAGCTGATGCAGCATTTGCGATTGAGTCTTTTGTCCACGCCCGCTCGGCAGATACATTTTTTGAGATGGCTGCCCGTCATATAAAACCTGGCGGTTGTTTGGTGATTTGTGATGACTTTTTAAATTCGTCCATCCCTAATCAAGAACAAGGTGCTGCCAACGACTGGATTCAACGTTTTCAGCGCGGCTGGCATTTGAACAATCTGGTCACCCCCGATCAGACAATCACTAGCGCTTCACGCGTTGGCTTCAAACTCCTGCACGCCAGCAACCTGTCGGCGTATACCCGGTCCTTCAATCCGATTGTATTGTTTCTGGTCAGCCAGCTTACGCGTTTGCCATTGCCCTGGGCCTATTGGCAAAACATGGCGGGTGGCACCGCGTTACAGATTTGCCTTCGGCGCGGCTGGACTCAATATCATGTGCTGGTCTGGCAACATGAGGGATAAGTAGTCCTGAAATCTATGTTGTTTTGCCAGTGGATTCCAGATCATTTCCGTTGTAGCCTTCCGTTTAAATTGGAACGGTTTACGGAGATAACCATGTTGCGTCATACACGCTTGTCATTAGCAATTTCAGCTGTTTCCCTGTTTGCTGCAGGTCAGGCTTTTGCCCAGCCACCGATTATCCAACCAGGCGCGCCCGGTCAGGTCAGTCGTCAGATCAGTATCGAGGAGGCTTCTGCCTTAGCCGGCACGCGCGTCACTGACGCCGATGTCACGTTTATGCAGGACATGATCATGCACCACGATCAGGCTGTTCAGATGACAGCCATGATCGAAGGACGCAGTCAGCGTGATGAGGTTCGCCAGTTGGGCGAACGCATTTCAGCCTCTCAAGATGATGAAATGCAGTTTATGGTGGATTGGCTGGAAGAGCAGGGTCAACCTGTCATGCCGCCGGCCGCTGATCGCTCGGCACATGCTCATCACTCAGGTCACTCAACCATGGCTGGCATGTTGACTGATGCAGAGTTGGCAAATTTGCGCGCGGCCCAAGGTAATCAGTTTGACACACTGTTTATGCAGTTCATGATCAAACACCACCAGGGCGCCATCACCATGGTGGATGAATTGCTCGCCAAACAAGGCACCGCGCAGGATCCCGTGCTGTTTGAATTTATTTCTGAGGTCAAGACCGAACAGAACAGCGAGATTGAGCGCATGACAGCCATGCTGGCGACGTTTTCGCCCGATCCTCGTGTCGGACTTGGCGCGGGCTATTACGACGCGGGTCAAGCGTCAATGAACATGAATCTGCTGGCGGCTTTGCCCAAACCGGATGGTTTTTTTGATCCAGCCAACCCGATGGGCTTGCCTATGAGCCGGCTTAATCAGGCAGGCGAGGCGGCTGGTGAAGATGATGAAGAAGCTGAGCCAAGGCCCAGTCTGCTCGATTTTGCTAACACTGACATGGCGTTTTCAGGCGACGTGATGATCGCGGGTAACTATCACGGTTTTAATGCCTACGATATCAGCAATCCGTTGCGTCCTGTGCACTTGAGCTCGGTCGTTTGTCCGGGCGGTCAGGGCGACGTCTCAGTGGTTGGTAATCTGTTGATCATGTCAGTTGAGCAGAATCGTGGTCGTCTGGATTGCGGGCTGGAAGGTGTGGCAGAACGCGTCAGTGGTGAACGTTTCCGTGGTATCCGTATTTTTGATGTCAGTGATTTCAGAATGCCTATTCAGGTCGCAGCCGTTCAAACCTGCCGTGGATCTCATACACATACCGTCGTGAAAGATCCAGATGACGATGGCAAATTGCTGGTCTACATTTCAGGTACCAGTTATGTGCGCCCGGGCGAAGAGCTGGAAGGTTGCATTGATGAGTCGCCGTTTAAGGATGAAGATTCAGCACGATTCCGCATTGAGGTTGTTGAGATCCCGGTAAACAACCCGGAAGATTCACGTATTGTCAGTCGGCCTCAGGTGTTTGCCGATCCGGTGACCGGGGTAATTGCATCCTTGTGGGAAGGCGGCGACCATGGTCCGGATACTAACCGTACCGGTGAAACCAATCATTGCCATGACATCACTGCGTTCCCGCAACTGGGCGTGGCGGCAGGTGCCTGTTCGGGTAACGGTATTCTGTTTGATATTTCAGATCCTTTGAATCCACAGCGCCTGGATCAGGTGATTGACACGGGTTTTGCCTATTGGCACTCGGCAACTTTCAATAATGATGGCACCAAGGTGTTATTCACCGATGAGTGGGGCGGTGGTTCGCGCGCCCGTTGTCGTTCATTCGATCCAATGAATTGGGGCGGCAATGCCATTTATGACATCGTGGATGGCAAGCTTGAGTTCCGTGCTCACTATAAAATGCCTGCGCCGCAATCTGAGGAAGAGAATTGTGTCGCTCACAATGGTTCGCTGGTGCCGGTGCCGGGCCGCGATATTTTTGTGCAATCCTGGTATCAGGGTGGCATTTCGGTGATGGATTTTACCGATTCGTCTAACCCGCGGGAAATTGCGTTTTTTGACCGCGGCCCGGTTGATTCAGAAGAGTTGGTGATGGGTGGCTATTGGTCGTCTTATTGGTACAAAGGTGTGATTTATGGGACGGAGATTGCACGTGGTGTGGATGTGCTTGAGTTGGTGCCGAGTAATTTCCTGTCTGAAAATGAAATTGCAGCTGCAAATCTGACAGCAACAGCGGTGTTGCACAATCCTCAGCAGCAGCGTCAAATCGATTGGCCGGCAGAGCCGGTTGTAGCTCTAGCATATATGGATCAGTTGCGGCGCGATGATGCTTTGCCTGCGGCGCAGGATCAGGCGTTGACGGCGGCGTTGGATCGTGCGGCGACGGTGTTTGAGGACGGTAATGGTCTGGATGCGGCGGGTGCTGAGCAGTTGGAGGCGTTGGCGGTGTCGTTGGCGGGAAGTGCGGGTGGCTTTGAGGGTATGACTCAGAAGCGTTATGTGGAGTTGGCGTCTACGGTGCGGGAGATTGCTGCGCGGTTGCGGTGAGCTCAGGCAGAGTTGCAACGGAAACCTGAGCGGGTGGCCACAACGCTAACTTGTGCCGGGCCTGCAACGGTAGCCTTAACGGGGGCCTGAACGGGGGCCTGAACGGGGGCCGCAACGGGGGCCGCAACGGGAGCCAGGCACCGTGTCGGATCGGCCGCATCCTCTGCCGATCCGACCGGTGCTGCGGAACTCGACCTTCGCGGCTGCGCCGCTCGGGACTCGGACAATCCTCGCACTTTTCGGTCGGATTGGCAGAGGATAGGCGCGGCCTGATTGATCCGGCACGGTGCCTGGCTCCCGTTGCTCACTCCGGAATTGCGTTCTGGGGGGCGCGTTGTCGATTTTGGGATTCGCTGGTTGGTTTCGCTCATGTTGCTTTGAGGTGGCTTTGTTGTTGGTAATTGGCAAAATTGTTCGGGCTGTTTTTGTGTTGTGGATGTGTGCTGCAGGTATGGTGCTGCATGCTCAGGATTTGTCGCGGGTGACGGTTACTCGTTTGCTCGACAGGCCCATCATCACGGCGGACATGGATGCGCGCATGGGGACCAACATTCAGGGGCCGTCGTTGATTCGTGTGCCGGGCTGGGTGGAGAACCCGCTGGGCAAGTACTATCTTTATTTTTCTGAACATAAGGGTGAGTACATCCGGCTTGCGTATGCGGATGAAGTGACGGGTCCCTGGACGGTGTATTCGCCTGGGACTTTGCAGTTGTCGCAGTCATTTTTTCCGGAGACTTGTCCGCCTTGTTCGGTGCCGGAAGACAGTGTGGTGCGGGCATATGCGCATATTGCGTCGCCAGATGTGATTGTGCGTGAGGATCGTAAAGAGCTGGTGATGTACGTGCATGGGCGCGAGCCGATGGTGCAGGTGACGCGTTTGGCGCGATCTTCAAATGGAATTGATTTTGCGGGGGAGCCAGAGATTCTGGGTAGACCTTATTTCCGCACGTTTCTGTACAAGGACCATTGGTATGGTCTGGCGATGCCGGGCTTTTTCTATCGATCTGTGGATGGTTACACCGGATTTGAGGAAGGCCCGCGCTTTTTTAACAATGACATGCGACATTCAGCGGTGCTGGTGCGTGGCGATACCCTTTATGTGTTCTGGACACAAGTGGGCCATGCGCCGGAAAGTATTTTGCTGACGGCAATCAGCATGAGTGATGACTGGACTGAATGGACGGAGTCGGAGACTGTTGAAGTGCTCAGACCGGAGCACGCTTGGGAGGGCGCTGATTTGCCGGTGCTACCTTCGGTCAGAGGTGATATCACGGTGCCGGCCAATCAATTGCGTGATCCGGCGGTGTTTGAAGAAGATGGGCAGGTTTATTTGCTGTATGCGATTGCCGGGGAGAGTGGCATTGCCATTGCGCGTGTGGACGGCATTCCACCTGTCAACTGATAAGAACCTGAAGTGACAAGAACCTGAAATGACAAGAACCTGAAGTGACAAGAACCTGAAGTGATCAGAGTTTGTAATGATCAAAGATTAAAGCGCTCGCGCAAAAATACGGCAATGCCGTCTTCGTCATGGTGGCCTATGACACCGGTTGATGCGGCCTTGACGACGTCTTTGGCATTGGCGGGTGCGTAGGCTTCATCTGCCATGGCAAACATGCTGAGATCATTGTCACTGTCTCCAAAACACAGTATGCGACTGGCACCCAGACGGGTTCCCAGTTGTCTTAAAGCATTACCTTTGCTGGCCTGGCTGTGGTGAATATCCATCCATTTCAGGTTCTTGTTTTCCATGGCCATGCCGGAGTAAGCCACCAGGTGAGCTTCATCTGAAATGTTCATCTCAATGGCCGAAATGGTCGCACTGGTGCCAAGCATACTGATGTTGGTGATCTGTGAGTTGGCCGGCATTTGTTGTAAGGGCAGTACGTTGGAGACCAATCTGGAAAAAAACATGTCCACCAGTCGCTGCTCAAAATCATGCTGCACGGGCGGGTGGTAAATAAAGTGTCGATGATCTTTCGTCACGCAATGAACAAAAGGTGTAACGTTTTCAGCGATGGCTGCCCGGATGACATGTTCTGCTTCAGCGTTGCTCAGGAAATTGCCCAGTGACAGTGATTCACTGCCCGGATCCCAGACAATCACGCCATTGATGTATATATGTGGCAATAAAAATCCGTGACCCCGAATAATCTCTTGTGCAGAGTGCAGGTTGCGTCCTGTTGCCACCGTGTACGCAATATTGTTGGCGGTCAGACGTTTGAGCGTGTCCGCAGTGAAATCGGAAATTCGATGGTCTGCCCCCAGCAGGGTGCCGTCCAAGTCAAATACTACAAGTTCCATGATATTCCACTGTTCCTGACGTCCGCGTTTGAAGTCCAAGCATAAACCAAAACCACTCTCGTCTACCATTGGAAGCAAACAACACTGCAATGTTATGCTCTTGCGGTCAAGACAGCTTGTACAGGAAACCCTTGCGTGAACTGGGACAGACAGGATCCATTTACAGTATTAATCTCAGTCGATAACTCAGATATCGATGAACTGGGCCATGTAAACAATGCTGCTTACGTGCGCTGGCTGGAGCGTTGTGCCTGGCGTCACTCTGAATCTCTTGGATTGGGTGTGGCAGAATACAAAACACTGGATCGCGCCATGGTGGTGCTGCGCCACGAAATTGATTATCTGGCTGCAGCTTATCTGGATGATCAAGTGATGGTGGCTACGTGGATTACCGAATCTGACAATAAGTTGCGTCTCACCCGTCATTTTCAAATTATCCGACCCGCAGATAAGATGACTTTATTGCGCGCACGCAGTACGTTTGTCTGTATTGAACTGAGCAGCGGTAAAGCCCGCCGAATGCCAGCGATTTTTGTGGATACCTATGGGCAGGCAATAAAAATAAACTAGCCGGGTAGTGTCTATGCGTGAACGTGCCAAACAACAGATGCCAATGGTACTGCTGACTTTGCTCAGTATTATTCAGGCTCTGGCGCTGGAGTTATTATGGGCCCATATCCGGGCCGAACCGGATCTGCTGGTTTTTGGTTGGCCAGCATTTTTAAGCTGGCTACAGATCAGCGTCACCTTGATGGGCATCATCCTGATCTGGTTGTTATACAGCAGTGTGACCATGAGATTTACCTGGACACCCACGCCCGGTGATTCAGTGATTCCGTTTTTTGTGGGTATTCTGGAATTTACCTTGATCGCATCGTTAGGCTTGGACTACCTTCCTGTGTGGTTTGTGCTGCTGGCCATGTTGTTTGGCCTCATGCCGGCAACCCTGCAATCGATTTTTCGCCGTGCTCGCCTCGAAAAAGAAAACAGCGCCTTTTTTGATGGTTTAAAACCCGCCACCTTGCGCGATTTTTACCCTGTAATCCTGGTGGTTTTGGTGTTGACGACACTGGGCATGGCGCTGGCGGTAACCGGTGACCAATTTATACTCGCCCTTATTGCGCTGTTGATTGCCGCTGCTGCACATGCCTACCAGATGTATTTGAGTTCAGTGCGTTGGCAAAAGGCTATGCAGTTATTGTAATGGCTGCGTTGGTAAAAGAATTTTTATTGTTGGGTGAACACTTGTTTTGTTCCAAGAGGTGTATTGATGAAGTTGTCCAGGATTTTAGTGGCGGGTTTATTCGCAAGTACAATGTCCGCGCCGCTTGTGGCACAAGACCTCAGCCAGCCAGAAAATGTCGGTCGACCTGGCCGGCTCGATCTGCTGACGCTGGAACAAAAAGTCGCCAATGGGCAGTCTTTTCACACGCATCAGTCTGAACCGGTAGAACCCTTCCGCATATTGGGTAATATCTATTTTGTTGGAGCCAGCAATATCGCGTCGTATTTGATTACCTCACCTGAGGGACATTTTTTGCTGGACACCGGTGTGCAGGGCATGACGACTTCGATTAAACACAACGTTGAGGCCTTGGGATTCAAGATGGGCGACATCAAAATTATCCTCTCCAGCCATGCGCACTTTGACCACATTCAGGGGCATGCGATTATGCAGCGCCTGACAGGGGCGCAAGTATTTGCGCTGGCGGCGGATGCCGATGCACTGGAAGCGGGCAGGGATTTGTCGCCGCTAGGGTTTGAAGGCTGGGAACCCGTCAAGGTAGACAGGCGTTTGCAGGATGGTGAGTCAATTGAACTGGGCGGAGTGACACTGACGCCAACCTGGGCGCCTGGGCATTCGCCTGGCTGTACCACCTGGAGTATGGACACACAGGATTCAGGCGAAACACTGCGTGTGGTATTTTTTGGTTGTAACGGGCCTAACGATGGCGTTCAGTTGATTAACAATCCACGTTTCCCGACGCTGGTTGAAGACGCCCTGTTTGGCTTCGATAATATGGCCAAACTGCAAGCGGATCTCTATCTGACGGGGCATCCACAAGTGCCTTTTGAGGGTATTGAGCACTTGATGCGTGTTCAGGTCAGGCCGCATCCTTTACTGAATCAGCAACCCTGGGCAGAGTTTATTGCCGCCAGAAAACAGGACTTTGAAGCACGGGTCCGCGCTGAGCGGGATTCACTGCAGCAAACAACGCCTTAGTCGATTGCTGCAGCGCAGGTGCTTTCAGCAACCGTCAGGGGAAAACCTCAGGCATATCGCTGGACACCTTGGTGCTAAACACCGGGTCTCGTTTTTGCAAAAATGCCTGAATACCTTCTTTGCCATCGCCTTGACTGGTGTAAAACACCGCCAGTGATTCCACTTTGTGGGCTTCAAGCGGGTGAATCAGCGCAGCGTTCCTCAGCATCATCTGACGTGCCAGCGCAATGGCGACGGGCGAACGATGCTGAATGTAACTGCGTGCCAGCTTTTTTGCTTCCGTCATTAATTGGTCTGCCGGAAATGCGGCCTTTGCCAGCCCCTTTGCCACAGCATCCGCACTGGAGATCAGTTCACCGGTATACACCCAGTCCAGTGCCTGGGAAATTCCAACCAGTCTTGGCAGAAACCAGGTGGAACACGCTTCCGGTACGATGCCAATTTTGCCAAATACAAAACCCATCCGGGCTGACTCAGACAGCAAACGTACATCCATCGCCAGGGTCATAGTGGCACCAACACCCACGGCAGCACCATTGATTGCGCCAATCACCGGTTTGTTGCACTGATAGATCGCCAGTGATACGCGGCCACCGGTGTCGCGCACACCACTGATCATGTTGGCGTCTTCAAAACCTTGTTCCAGCTCCGCTGGCGTAGGATGCATGGTTTCATCAAGACCAAACACATTGCCGGCAACAGACAGATCCATTCCCGCACAAAACGCTCGGCCAGCGCCGGTAACAATGACAGCTCCGACCGCATCATCAGCACTGGCCCGGTTAAATGCATCAATCAGCTCGTTGGCCATGGTGACAGTAAAGGCGTTCATCTTATCCGGACGATTCAGCGTGATGGTCAGTATGCGATCGTCGATTTGGTAATCCAGCGTGGTGTAGGACAAAAGGGGAGTCTCCTTAAAAAAACAGGTCAGATAATCGTTATGGCTTTCTATTGTAATGGCGGTCTATCGTTAGGGTTGGTGTGTGCAGATAATGTACCATCAGAATGTCAGCGGAAACGCGCTGCTGGCACGACAATTTTTCCGCACATTTTGTTAGCTGAGAAACAGCCCGGAGGCCTTTGTGTCAGACATGCCCATCAGTCGTTTTCCCGTCCCGGACATTCATGATTTGCCGGATGATATCCGCAACAGAATTTTGGCTGTTCAGGAAAAGTCAGGGTTTGTACCCAATGTATTTCTGGCATTGGCACACCGACCAGAAGAGTTTCGTGCATTTTTTGCCTACCATGATGCACTCATGGATAAACCCGGTGGTTTGAGCAAGGCTGAGCGCGAGATGATTGTGGTAGCAACTTCTGGGCTGAATCAATGCATTTACTGTGTAGTGGCGCATGGCGCTATCCTGCGAATCCGCGAGAAAAACCCGCATATTGCCGATCAGCTGGCGACCAATTATCGCAAAGCAGAT
The DNA here is from genome assembly GCA_030696315.1 of Pseudohongiella sp. Lineage (GTDB taxonomy): Bacteria > Pseudomonadota > Gammaproteobacteria > Pseudomonadales > Pseudohongiellaceae > Pseudohongiella. The sequence goes on from JAUYSM010000074.1 coordinate 24,913, forward strand.
GTCACTGTCCGCCAAAAGGTGATGCTTGAATTTGCTGTCAAAGTCTCGCAACAGGCGCACAGCGTCAGTGAAACAGATATTGAAAGCTTACATGAACATGGATTCAGCCATGATGATGTGTGGGATATTGGTGCGATTGCGGCGTTTTTTGCGTTATCTAACCGACTCGCCAATATGAGCAGTATGCGCCCCAATGATGAGTTCTATCTGATGGGGCGACTCCCAAAAGCGCCATAAGCGCCCGTGATTCAGGGGCGTGAGTTACTCGGACTGTTCAGCAGACCGTGGCTCGGGATCGAGCATGAACGACTCGCCAATCGGATTCCACTGACTGGGTTTGCCGATGGGTGTCACGCGCTGTGGGCTGCGGATGTGAGGCTTGAGCAGGCTTTCAAACTGACTGACGTCTTGTTGTTTCGGGTCCAGCCAATTGTTTATCAACGCTGTGTCCTGAGCGGGGAGCATCAAAGGCATCGACTTTGGGTGTATATGTTGCCACTGAGGTAATGGGCCGAGTGTGATAATGCTGGCAGTGTAAATAGACTCACCGGTGTGTGGGTCAAGATAGTGTTTGTACAAGCCGCCAAACGCGATCGCCTCATTCTGTAATTCGATTTGATGATAGGTGCGGCGATCTCCCAGGCCCTCTATAAACGCACTGGCCGGTATGACACATCGACCTTGCCGGTATGGCTGATACGCCAGCGAGCCTTTGGTATTGAGTTTGTCCCAACGACTGTTAAAGCTGGCATAGTCATAGTTCGGTTTTAATGTCTGCCGATCCAGCATCAACCACCAGATGGCATCACATACCTGTCGACCTTGCTCAGACTGGCGAATGATCGAAATGGTCGCGCCAGGCGCCATGTCTCCGGAATAGCGCAATTGCGCTCCTTCCACCGCTAACAATTTGAGCAGCAGTTGCACCTCAGGCGAGTCGAATACGTTAAAACGTCCACACATAGCATTGTCCGAAATGTTAACTGGCAACGGTCTTCTGGCTGGGTTGTTCAAAAAGTTTAAGATAGATCAATTATTTTTCAAAGTAGTAAGGATATCCCTACAGTATTTATAGGCGAGTGCCGATATGGGCTACGTAGACCACACGGTCTTCCGATAAAAAGGAAAATAAGCATGTCACAACGCCGCCGATTCAGCTCAACACAGAAACTGGTTTCCACTACCGACTTAAAAAGTTACATCACGTATGCCAACAAAGAGTTTATTGATATATCCGGGTTTGCGGAACAGGATTTGATAGGGTCACCACACAATCTGGTGCGTCATGGCGATATGCCAAAAGATGCATTTAAATCGCTCTGGTCTACAGTTCAGTCCGGTAACGCCTGGATGGGAATGGTCAAAAACCGCTGTAAAAACGGCGATTTTTATTGGGTGGATGCCTATATAACGCCCGTGCAGGAGCATGGTCAGGTGGTGGGTTACCAATCTGTGCGCGTCAGCCCTGAAGAAACTCATGTTGATAATGCCATCGCGCTATATAACAAGCTGGTCTCCGGTACACGCGTCAGTCTTCAGGCTTTGTTGGGATGGCGACAGAAACAACATGTGGCACAACTGCTGACAGGTGTGCTTGCCGTAGCTGTGATGTTAATGCCCATCGAATCAGTGGCATTAAAACTGCTTGCCGGGTTCGGATTGGTATTGATCGGCCTGGGTGTTAACCTGGCCTTGGCCAGCCAGCTCAATTCTGTCCTGGACAAATGTCAGGCGATTACTTCAGATCCCCTCGCACGTGCAGTTTACACGGGCAGAAACGACGAGCTTGGTTGGATAGAACTGGCACTCAAGTTTAATAAATCCAGAATCGATACCATTTTGACGCGTGTTGATGAGTCATCGAATCGGTTAGCAGAAATTGCCAATAATTCTGCGCGTGCAGTGCAGGCGACCGATACAGCTATTCAACGTCAGCAGGCTGAATTGGCGTCGGTTTCCTCGGCGGTGACTGAAATGTCCAGCGCCATCAACGAGGTGTCATCAAACACCACCAATACGTCTTCAGCGGCTGAAGAAGCGGAATTGAGTGTGAATCAGGGGCACGCGTCGATTCAACAGAGTCAGTCCGCCACGACCTTGTTGGCCCGCAATATCGACGAGATTACCCAGTTGGTTCAGGAGCTTGGTCAGGACAGCACTGCCATCGGATCTGTTGTTGAGGTCATCAACAGTATTGCCGAACAAACAAACCTGTTGGCACTCAATGCTGCCATTGAGGCCGCACGCGCCGGTGAGCAGGGCCGTGGTTTTGCGGTAGTCGCAGACGAAGTGCGCACGCTCGCCAGTCGTACTCAGAAATCAACGGTGGAAATCAAAGCGTTGATCAACAAGGTTCAGTCCAGCACCCGCACGTGTATTACCAGCATCGGCGAGGCGCAGGACAAGGCGCAGCAGTGTGTGCACTTTAATGAGGCCGCCGGCAATTCTTACAGCAGCATCAGCCAGGCAGTGTCGTCGATCAGAAATATGGCCTTCCAGGTCGCGACTGCCGTTGAGGAGCAGAGTGCGGTCGCTGAAGAGGTGACACGCAATCTGGTGAATATTCAGACACACTCAGAACGTACAAGTGAAGCGTCTACCTTGACGTCCGAAGCGAGCAAACACCTGGTTGGCGATGTCACGTCGCTGCGCGAGATGGTCGCTCAGTTTTCAGCCTGATCGCTGGTTAATCGCAATACTGCGGTTGGTATGTAGTATTTACGCCTGTTGTGCGCTGACCCTCAGCCAACAGGCGTTTTTTTTTTGAACTCTTCCCACCAAGCTTCTATGATGGCGCTTTACCTCGCTACATCGGAGTGTACCCATGGTGATTTTTTTGATCAGACGAGTCGTTGTGAGTCTGGTGGTATTGATCGCAACAACGTCTTTGGTGTTTGCGCAAGAAACAGCAAGACCCAACGGCATTGCAGATAACCGCAGCGAAGCGCTTGCACTGACCGGGGCGACGCTTTATCTGCCAGACGGTCAAATGCTCGAGAATGGCACCTTATTGATCCGTGATGGCGTCATTGTGGATGTGCTGTCTTCTGCCACCGTGCCGGCAGGCTATTTTGTGATTGATCTGGCCGGTCGGTATGTCTATCCGGGCTTGATCGACATAAACACCGGTTATGGCTTGCCAGCAGTTGGACGCCCTGCAGCGGGTGGAGGGGCGGAAGTCCTGGAATCGAGCGGCTTGGCGTATAACGCCAACGACGCCATTCGTGCTCATTACCGTGCTGTTGAAGAGTTCAAACCTGATCAGACACGCGCCGAGGAACTGCGCAAACTGGGTTTTACCACCGTGCTGAGTTTGCGCGCTGATGGTATCGCCAGAGGCACGTCCAGTCTGGTTCAGCTCGGCAGTAAAAATGCCAATGAGTCTGTTTTATTGTCGGATGCCGCCGCACATTATTCGCTGAGCAAAGGCAGTTCACGGCAGTCACTGCCGTCATCCTTGATGGGCGCCATCGCGCTACTTCGTCAAACCTACCTGGATGCTCAGTGGTTTGAACAACATAATCCACAACCCTTTGTGGACGAATCTTTGGAAGCCTGGATTAAAAACCGGTCTTTGCCGCAAGTCATGGAAGTAGGCAATTGGCATCAGGCACTTACCCTGCATGAAGTCGCCAGAGAGTTTGGTGCCGAGTATCTGATTAAAACAGGTAACGATGCCTACCAACGCGCACCAGAGTTGGCAGCAACAGGTGCCAGTTTGATTGTGCCGGTGAATTTTCCGGACGCACCTGAGGTGGCCGATCCGTTTGTGGCGGACGATGTGTCTTTCACCGACTTGAAACACTGGGAGCTGGCACCCTTCAATTTGCGTTTGCTGCACGAGCAGGGCATCCGGTTTGCAATTACCAGTGCGGGTGCAGAACAAAAATTTCACGACAATGTTCGTCTGGCCGTGCGTAATGGTTTGCCAGCCGACGTGGCAATCGCGGCGTTGACACAAGTGCCTGCCGAGATGTTGAGCGTCGACGATCGTGTGGGCAGCCTGCAAACGGGTCGTCTCGCCAATCTTTTGGTGGCATCCGGCCCATTGTTTGATGATGGCACCAGACTGTTAGAGAACTGGGTGCAGGGTGAGCGCTTTGTGCTATCAGACAGCCCAGAGTCGCATCGTGGTCGTTATGAGTTGCTCGCAGGTGAACGTCGGCTGGCCGTGAATATTGATTTTAAAGCGGGCAAGCCCGACGGCAAATTGATGGAAGCCACGGGTGATAACGCGATTGAGGGTGCTCATATTTCGATAAACTTGACGCCCGAATTGATGACCATCAATTTTGGTCTTGCAGATGATGCCGGCACTACCAGACTGAGCGGTTGGGCAAATACCAATGGTTGGCAGGGCAGCGGCTTGACCGCAACGGGTGAGGCCATTACCTGGCAGTTGAGTCGGGTTGCCGATCTGCCAGAAGAGGTCAGTGAACAACAGGCTGCAGATGACGCTGCAGTAGCCTTGCCATCGCCTGTTCTGTATCCCTTTGCTGCTTATGGCAGCGAAACCTTGCCAGTGCCACAAGATACCCTGATTCGAGGTGCCACGGTGTGGACCAACGAAGATGCAGGCATCATACAGACGGATGTATTGGTTCGTGCGGGCAAGATCGCCGCCATCGGCAACAATCTTGATGCAGGCAATGCGCTGGTCGTTGATGGAACAGGCCAGCATCTGACGCCCGGCATCATTGATGAGCATACCCATATTGCATTATTTGCAATCAATGAAGGTGCGACTAACTCAAGCATGGTGCGCATCCGCGATGTGGTCGACTCGCAAGACGTCAATATCTATCGCAACCTCGCAGGGGGTGTTGTCGCCGCGCAGCAGTTACATGGTTCGGCCAATCCGATTGGCGGACAATCATCCTTGATCAAAATGCGCTGGGGACTCAGTCCACAAGGCTTGCGCATTGAAAATGGTGCAGAGTTCATCAAATTTGCACTGGGTGAAAACGTTAAACGCAGCACCAATCCGGCCTCTCTGCGTTATCCCCAGACGCGCATGGGTGTGGAGCAGGTTTTTATTGATGCCTTCAGTCAGGCGCGAGAGTATGAACAGCGTTGGAACAGCTACAACGCCTTGTCTGCCGCGCAGCGTCGCAGCGCACTTGCTCCGCGGCGTGATCTGGTTAATGAGGCCATGCTGGAAGTATTAAACGGTGAGCGTTACGTGACAGCGCATTCCTACGTACAGTCAGAGATCAATATGCTGCTGCACGTGGCAGACAGTTTTGATTTTACGATCAACACCTTCACGCACATTCTGGAAGGTTACAAAGTCGCTGACAAAATGGCAGAACATGGGGCCGGTGGTTCTACATTTGCCGATTGGTGGGCTTATAAATGGGAGGTGCGTGAGGCCATTCCCTACAATGCGGCGTTGATGCAACAGGCCGGTATGGTGGTGGCATTGAACTCGGATGACGCAGAGATGTCGCGCCGCCTGAATCAGGAAGCCGGAAAAATGGTCAAGTATGGCGAAGTCAGCGAGTCAGATGCCTTAAAAATGGTCACTCTGAATCCTGCCAAATTGCTGCATCTCGACGACAGAATGGGCAGTATCCGGGTTGGTAAAGATGCCGACCTGGTGCTGTGGAATGACCATCCTTTGTCTGTGTATGCCTTGGCACAAACCACCTGGGTAGATGGCGTTGCCTATTTTGATCGTGCGCGCGATCAACAGTTACGACGCAACATTGCCGATGAACGTGCCAGAATCATTTCCAAAATTACTGCAGCAAAACAGGAGTAACCCATGCGCACCTACTCAGCTTTAATCCTGACAACGCTGCTGACAGTTTCCGTACCCATGTCGCAGGCCATTGTGCCAACGCCAGCGCCCGATCAGGCGGAACCCATTGCAATCACCAATGCCACGATTCATGTGGGCGATGGCACCGTCATCAATAACGGTGTGCTGGCCTTTGATAAGGGGGTGATCACCTATGTAGGTACTGATAACAATCGCCCCGAATTTTTTAATCACCAGCTCATCAATCTGCAAGGCTTGCATGTGTATCCGGGATTTGTGTTGCCCAATACCGAGTTGGGTCTATCGGAAGTGGCCAATCTGCGTGCCACCAACGATGTGGTTGAAACCGGCGATATCAATGCCAGTGTGCGCTCGGCGATCGCCTACAACACCGATTCCGAATTGATACCAACTTTTCGGTTTAACGGTATTCTGACGGCAGGTGTCACCCCGGAAGGCGGTTTGATTTCAGGCAGATCCAGCGTATTCAAACTGGATGGCTGGAACTGGGAAGACTCATTACTAAAGTCCGATGCCGCCATGCACATGAACTGGCCTTCCAGAATACGACGGCAACGTAATGAGACCACAGGTGTGTTTGAAAATGCCGACAACACCGATTACCCGTACATGACACAAATGCTGCACAGCTTGTTTCAGGATGCACGCACGTATACGGGTGCGCCGTTCAACCTGAACCTTGAGGCCATGCAACCCTTGTTCAGCGGCGATGCCAAGTTGTTTATCCACGCCAATGATGCCCGTGACATTATCGCCAGTGTGCAATTTGCACGCAGTTACGGTGTCAGCGATATTGTTGTTGTGGGTGGGCGCGATGCCCTGAAGGTTAAAGATCTGTTGCTAGCAGAATCAGTGTCGGTTGTTTACGAGTCTGTACATGCGCTGCCAGCCCAGGAATGGTATGACGTCGATGAGCAATATAAAGTGCCGTTCCAGTTGCACGAGGCGGGCATACTGGTTGGTATAGGCGGTGGCGAAACTGATCTCAACTCTCAGCGCAATCTGCCGTTTTTTGCAGGTACTGCCGCAGGTTACGGGCTTGATCGGGAAACAGCCCTCTCGATGATCACCTCACACAACGCTAAGATTCTGGGCGTGGATGACCGCGTAGGTACTCTGGAAACAGGCAAGGATGCGACATTTTTTATATCGGGTGGTGATGCGCTGGATATGCGCACCAATCAGTTACAAGAGGCATTTATTCAAGGGCGCCTGATTGACTTGTTTGGTACTCAGCAAGCGCTGTACCAGCGTTTTTATGAGCGGTATTCCAATTTGCCAATGGAGTAAAACATCAACAATTAAAAACCTGACAACGGCTTGGCGCAGCTCATACGGACCATAAGGTGAAGACACGTAGTACACAGATTTTGGTTGTGGTATCGCTGCTGCTATTGTCCGCATGCTCGTACCGAGAAGCGCCGCAGACGTTTGATCAGGCCAGAATCACGCTGCGTCAAGCTGTCTACCATGACAGAAATAGCGAAGGTGATTTCTATTGTGGCTGTGAGTGGCGGTGGGTGGGTGAGTCCGGCGGTCGCACCGATCTGGCCGGCTGTGCTTATCAGGTGCGTGCTCAAGCAGAGCGCGCTGCCAGAACAGAGTGGGAGCACATAGTTCCCGCCTCGGCGTTTGGTCAGCCGCGTCAATGCTGGCGTAATGGTGGTCGCGAAAATTGCAATCGCACTGATGCTGTTTTTAACCGTATGGAAGCGGACTTACACAACATTGTGCCTGCGCTGGGTGAAGTTAATGCGGATCGCTCTAACTATCGTTTTAATGAGATAGAAGGGGAGCCTTATCAGTATGGTGCCTGTGAGTTTGAAGTGGATTCCAGGCAAGGTCTGGCTGAACCTCGTGATGAGGTGAAGGGTCAGGTGGCCAGAATCTACTTTTATATGCACCAACGTTATGAGTTGAATCTGTCCGCAACAGAGCAACAACGTTTTTTGCAATGGCATCAGCAATTTCCGGTATCAACCTGGGAACGCGAGCGAGATCGACGCATCGCAGCGATCATGGGGCATCACAATCCGTTTGTGACGGGGGAGCAGCAGTGGATATTTCAGGCTGCACCCGAGTCGGATCTGCAAATACGTGGCAATCGCAACAGCAACATCTATCATTTGTCGGAGGGCTGCCCGGGTTACGCGCAGGTGGCTGAGTCAAACCGTGTGAATTTTGAATCGGAACAGGTAGCCTTGGCTGCGGGTTATCGCAAAGCAGGTAATTGCAGGCAATAACAAAAGTCTTAAAAAAGTACGGCGCCCGAGGGCGCCGTATTTTTTGTAGCAAACGTGCTGGATCAGAATCTGATACGTGCACCCATCTGCATGGACCAACGTGATTCACCACGGTTATCACGCAGGGTCAGGTCACGAATATCGGCCTGGTTGAAGTTATAAACGTATTTGCCGGTGGCAGGGTCTATACCCGCAAAGCGAGCCACACCAGATCCGCCGGGGAAACCTACTTCACGAATTACACCCCAGTCTTTGTTGAGCATGTTGCCGAGGTTGGCAATGTCAAACCAGACTTCGCCTTTTCTGCCAGCAATAAATGGAAACTCCTGGGAGATGCGCAGATCGAACTGACGTACGTAAGGAGCCTGTGCGCCGTTAACGGTTGCGATACCACCTTTATCTCGTGCCAAATATTTCTGGCTGTCCAGATAGTTGAAGAATGCGGCTTCCATTGCAGAACCGCCGGTGAAAATAACTTCACCTGGTGCAGCAGGAACGTAGAAAGGATCTACGCCGGAACGACCGTCGCCGTTGGCGTCATTCACAAAGGTATAAGTGAAGGGTTTGCCGCTGCGCGCTTCAAAGAACAGACCAAAACTGGTTTCATAACCAGCGATGAACTCTTTGCGATAGTTCAGGCTCGCGGTGAGTCGGTCTTTGATGGCATACACAGAGTTTTCTGCAACGTCAGCATTACGATCAGCGCGTATGGCGTTATTCCAGTTGCTGGCCGCTTGAGAGCTGGTTAACGTGTTCACTTCAGTAGCATTGGTGCGAGTGTACGCAACGCCCCATGACCAATTGTAGTCAGGACGTCCCTGTAAGCTCAGTGTCAATTGTTCGCCATCACCTTTGCTGGTGGGACGCGCAATGGTGGTGTCTACACTGTAGGCGCGGTTACGGTTCGCAGTGTTCTGAGCGGCTGCACCGGTGAACACGCCGGGAACAGTTGTTGTCCAGTAGTGTGGTCGGCCATCTGGCGTTGTGCCACGTGGCGCGCCGAGGTTGGGTTTCTCATAACGGATACCTTCCTGCACTTCTGTCATGACCACTTCAGCACTGGCTACCATCTCGTACCATGGTAATTCATAGTCAACAGCGAGGTTGGCTTTCCAGGAAGACGGTAACTTCAATGACGGATCTACGAAGTCTACTATACCGCCCTGTCCGGGTGGCGGACGACTTCCTGGCTGATTATTCGGGTCAGGACTGAAGGTAATCCGGTCAGCGGTTGGATTGTTGCTGGTAATGGCGCCGGTATTGACGCTGTTATTTGAAAACGGGTTCGACAGCCAAACTTTGGCGGCAATTCCCTGGAACAGGCCTACACCCCCGCGGACCTGAACGCGCTGCGCCATCTCGGGCTGCCAGTTAAAGCCCAATCGTGGCTGCAGCAGACGATTGCCGTTAATGGTTGAGTCGTTGCGCAGACCAAAGGCAGTAGAAGCACCCGCATTAAACAAGGGAATGTCATTGGTGCGCGGAATATCCAGACGCAGGCCAGCAGTGATATTCAGCGTGTTTGTCAGATCAATGGTGTCCTGTACAAAAAACGCGACGTTTTCCAAAGTCCATTCAGCAGCGCGTGTACGCACATCACCTTGTGTTGGGTAAAACAAAGAATATGAACCTGGGCGGCCTTGTCGGAACGCTTCGATACCATAGAAGTCGTAGACCCCAAACTGGTCGCGACCGAACAGGTTGTAAAGATCCTGTGACTGGTACTCAGCACCAAATTTCACTTCATGACGGCCGTTATACCAGGTCGCAGCACCGGTGACGTTGTCAGTTTGTGTGATCAGTTCGTTGACGTGACGGAATCGCTCGCTGCCTATCCACAGTGAATCCGCGCCTGAGCACGTCGCGCTATTCAAACAAATACGAATAGACGGCAAGGGTTGGCCGATATCCCAGAGGGATGACTGATCCGCACGGCTGACTGACAGCTCCGTATACAGATTGGGTGTCCAGTCGCTGTACAGTTGGGCTACATAACTCTCAAATTCCTTGATGTTGTTCTGCCAGAAGCTGGACAGTGACAACTGACGGGCATCGAAGTTGCGCAGGAACGGCTCAACCTGTTCAGTCGAGTTATAACGGAAGCTGGCACGATGATTGTCGTTAATGTTCCAGTCAACTTTTAACAGGATATCTTCGATATCGGTGTCAAGACTGGCGGGTGCTTCGAAACTGCCCGCTTCAAAACCCCAGACATTTTTGGCTATGTTTTGTACGTCCTGAATGTTGGCGGTTGTGATGCCGGTAACGATCTGTGCGGCATTGGAGCCTGCAGGGCCAAACGTTGGAGCAGCGGCCGAGCGGGTGAACTTCTCGTAACTGCCAAAAACAAACAAGCGGTCTCTGATAATCGGTGCGCCAATGGTGAAGCCCATGGTGCTTTCATCCTGAAAGCCGGTAAAACGATTGCCATTACGCTTGCCAGTCCAATCGCTATCACCAAAAACGCCGTACACGGTGCCGGTAATTTCATTGGTGCCCGAGCGGGTTACTGCATCAACACTGGCACCGGTAAAACCGGAGCGCGACACGTCAAAGTTGGTCAGTGCAATGTTGATGGATTCAATGGAGTCGATGCTGATGGGCTGACGTGCAGTCGGCAGGTTGTTTGATTCCAGACCAAAAGCGTCATTGGTTGATACACCATCAATGCGGATATTGTTAAAACGAGTGTTCTGACCGCCAGCGGAAATTTCGCCACGCTCTTTGTCGGTCTGTGCAATACGAGGGTCTGTGCGGATGTAATCCTGGATATTACGGCCTATGGATGGCAATGCTTCAATCTGGTCACGACCAACAACTGAACCGCTGCCCATACGGCTACTGTCAAACACGCTGCCAACACGTGAGCCAGTAACGGTAATCTCTTCTACGGACACACTGGCAGACGAGGCCAGTACCAACTCAAGTGCGGAAGTGTCGGACAACTCAAAATACTGGCCGTCCAGTGTGGCTTCCAGATTGTTGCCTGAAGCGATAATGCGGTAAGGGCCACCAACACGCAGTCCGCGTGCACTGAAGCGACCTTCAGCATCTGTGGTCAATCGACTGACGGTGCCCGTTGGAATGTGTACTATTTCGACTTGTGCACCAGACACGGGTGCACCTTGGGCGCTCAAAACACGACCGCCAGCGGCTGCTGACGTCATCTGAGCATACACTTGGGGGGCATTCATGGTGCCGACAATCAGACCTATGCTGAGCGCAAGTGTCGATAGTTTTTTGATTTTCATTGTGTCTCCTAGTGGGAAGAGTTTTGGTGTGCGTACACGCTGTGATCATGACTTTAGGGTCTGGATTTGTGACTGGCTTCCAGAACTAGTTTTTATACGGGTAATTGTAGTGCATTGGACTGCTTTTGTGGTTGCGTTATATTGCTGCGTCCCTTTACTTGAGACCAGACTCTGTTCGAAAGGTCTTGAACAGTTGCAGTTGGGCGATCAAACGACTCTTTGGCGATCCATTTGGCCAACTCACTGGCAACATCCGGGTAGCATACCTGCACCGATTTCCTGTTTTCCAACCACTGATTTACTGCCTCGCTCTCGATGTCGTTGATACTGTCTGCCAGTCCCAACAGCTTCAAATTCATCACATTGGAAAGCTGTTCAACCTGTCCTTTAAGTGGTTTTACCAGCAATGGGCAACCCATATGCAGCGCTTCACTGGCCAGTTCAAATCCAGCATTACCGATGATCCCGCTGCAACGCGCCATCGATTGTTGGAACGCTTGTCTGGCCGGTTTAAATACGCTGACATTATTGAACTTTTTGTTCTCGACCGCGTCGGGATGGTAAACCTCAAACTGTGTATGTGTAAGACGATTCAGGATAGACACCAGATCAGGCAAATTCTCGAATGGCAGATAGACAAGAATCAGGTTGTCCTGGATGTCGCGCGCAAAGGGGTTGCTTTCAATGATCGGCGGTAATATCGGCTCACCAAACGAGTCCCAGTGACAACCGAGCTTGATGTCTGCCGGCGCATAATAAGAAAACACCAGTTGGCCAACACCAGACGGCACCTTAGGAATGCTGTAGCAAAATGCATATTGTCTGCTGATACCAATGCAGCGTTTTCCGGCGAGTTTGGCCGCCCACGCCGTCACTGGTTCAAAGTCAGTCAACACAAGATCATATCCAGATAAATCCAGATTTCGAACCTCATGGATAAAACGTGCAGGTTTTGCTTGTTTTAAGGTTTTGAATCGATCAATACGACCATTTTTTACAACAAAACTCATGCCATGACGTAGTTGGAAATTCCCAAATGGTTCCATGTCAAAGTAGCGTTCAGCGGGCCGACCGCTGAACAGGTAATCGACTTCAAGGCCCTGATCAGCGAGTGCAGGCGCCATCGCTCGTGCGCGGGAAATATGACCATTTCCAGTGCCTTGCACCCCGTACAAAATTTTCATAACAGCACCGCGTAATGGATAGAAACAGTTGTTAAAGAACCCAGCGTGGCGCCAGCCAAAGTGTCGCCAGGAAAGTGTACTCCCAGCATGACTCTTGATAGGCCGACCATCACAGCCCAGCAGTAAACGGCAATAACCATCAAGGTTTCAGAATTGACGCCCGCTATAAAATTTGTATCTGCTAGCGACAAAGAAAGTGCTGTCGCAAAAATAAACGCGCCCGAGGTATGTCCTGACGGAAAGCTGAAATGGTCGGAGGGAACGATAATACTGGTGAAGCCTGGGATGATCTGGGCAGGCCTGTTTCGCTTCAGACCGTTTTTTAGAATCAAGTAGATTGGACGTTCCACCATAAAGCTGATGCACAGCAAACTTAAAAAGTGTGATCCGGGTTCTCTGATCCAGATCCAACAGAACAATGCGCAGATCAGATACAGGTGGCCGTCGGCACTGGAAGATATTTTTCTGAAGGGGGCACGAGCCCGATCGCTGCGAAAGGCTTTGTGGAAAGCAGCCTCATCCAGCCTTTGCAAGGCATACAACAGGGGTATGCAATTGGCTATGATTTTTGTCATGGGCTTACTGTAACGCGGTAAGTTGACATTTTTATGTCAGTGTTTATGATCGCCGGCGTTACGTAGTCCAGGATTTGTATGCGATAGTAGGTGACCTACTCATCACGGTGTTTAAATTGAAAACAACTTACTCAGAAAGACCCGCAATGTTCAGAAGTAATCCAATTGGATTTATATTGGCCCTGATGCTGGTGCCAGTCGGGATTGGTTTGATTATTTTTCTGGTGTGGTACCTGAAATGCATCTCAACGCGTCTGGAACTTGTCAGCAATGATCTGGTGCTCACAGAGGGCTTGCTGAGCAAAGAGCGCACCGAATTGGACATTACGGGGATTCGCACGGTCAAGGTTTACCAGTCCTTACTCAATCGAATGTTTAATGTCGGGACAATTTCTGTTTTTACCGCAGGTGATGATGCCGAAATAGTGGTGTCCGGATTGCCAGATCCTCATGATCTGCGAGAGTTGATCAATCTCCGTCAAGATGGCTGATTTCTCCATAGAGCAGCCTGCGGCCCCGAATCTCAGGGGCCCATCTTGCAGACAAGATTATTGTCACAAAAGTGTCGCCTGACTCCAGCCATACTCGGCCACTGGTCCATCGCGATTAAGGCATCGAAAATGAAAATCTGGCTGTTGTCATACGTCACCTGTTTGTCACTTGCTCTGCTCGTCCCCGCGCAAAGTGCAGCGGATACCGACTGTTCAAACTTGACCGCCACCAACACTGAACAGTGCCTGAGGCTGAATCATATGCAGGTGCTGGGCACACATAACAGTTATAAACGATGGCCGTTGCCAGAATTGATCGACTTACTTGATGAACATCGGGATGGCTGGGCGCGAGACATCAGTTACGAGCACAAGCCTCTCTCAGAACAACTTGAAGGCTTGAATATTCGTCAGTTTGAGCTTGATGTGTTCGCAGATCCTGCCGGAGGCTTGTATGCCGATCCTGCCGGAGCCCGCTTGGTTGATGATCCTGCTGTTGCCCAAAACCAGACCTTGTTGCAGCAGCCGGGCTTGAAGGTGTTACATTCGCAAGATATTGACTATCGCAGTACCTGCGTGACGCTGGTTTTGTGTCTACAGGAAATTCGGGATTGGTCGCTTGCCAATCCGACTCATCTGCCAATTATGGTGATGATCGAATTCAAAGATGGCGCTCGTCCAGACTGGGGGCCGGTGGAGTATGTTGTGCCAGTCATCTTTGATCAGGCACTTTTGTTAGATGCAGACAAAGAAATCTGGCAGGTATTCGATCGGGACCATGTGATTACCCCTGATGACGTGCGCGGTGACTATGTGACCCTTGAGCAAGCGGTGTTGGAAAATGGCTGGCCAACTTTGTCAGCAAGTCGTGGCAAGATACTGTTTGCAATGGATAATACCGGCAGGCATCGTGAGGAATATCTGGCAGGCGCGCCAGTGCTTGAGAACCGGGCACTGTTTGTCAGTGCTGAGCCGGGCCATCCTGCGGCGGCTTTTATCAAGATGAATGACGCGCTGGCTGACCATGCCCGAATTCGGGAATACGTAGCCCTCAACTATCTGGTCAGAACACGATCAGATGTACCCACTGACGAGGCAAGAACCGGTGATACCACGCGACAAACCCTTGCCTTGGAAAGCGGAGCTCAGTTTGTCAGTACCGATTATGTTGAGCCTTCACCGTTTGGATCAGGCTATCAAGTGGTATTGCCAGACAGTAATGGTGTTGCACGCTGCAATCCGGTGTCAGCCCCTTCGCGATGTAAGCCGTCGCATTTTGATGAGTAAATCGACTCACAAGCTCCGCTTTACGAATCATTACGATAATAAAATACGATTAATAGTTGGAGTATATTAGTTTTAGTATATGGGCGTTAGATTATCTATCACCCATAAGGAAAACTAATATGCGTAAACTCACTTTACCTTTGGCGGCTGCAATCGCAATAGTCATGTCTCCGGTGCTGACCGGACCAGTATTTGCTCAAGGAGCAGATGCACCCAGTAACGATTACTGGTGGCCAAACCGTTTGAGCCTTGATCCTTTGCGTCAGAATGCCGCTGCCTCCAACCCCATGGGTGCAGATTTTGACTACGCCGATGCGTTTGCTACCCTCGATCTCGATGCCGTAAAACAAGACCTGATCAACGTGATGACCACTTCGCAGGACTGGTGGCCTGCTGACTATGGTCACTACGGTCCATTTTTTATCCGCATGTCCTGGCACAGTGCAGGTACCTACCGGGTTGCGGATGGTCGTGGTGGTTCCGATGGCGGGATGCAGCGTTTTGCACCCCTGAACAGCTGGCCGGACAACGCAAACCTGGACAAAGCACAGCGCTTGCTGTGGCCAGTCAAAGCAAAGTATGGCAGCAAAATTTCCTGGGCCGACCTGATGGTGATGGCTGGCACCGTGGCGATGGAACACATGGGCATGGAAATCTACGGATTCGCGGGCGGTCGTGTTGATGCCTGGGAGCCAGAGGAAGTGTACTGGGGTCCGGAAGGTGAGTGGCTGGCAGGCAATGAGCGCTATAGCGGCGACCGTATGCTTGAGAATCCATTGGCAGCAGTACAGATGGGTTTGATCTATGTAAACCCGGAAGGCCCGGATGGTGTGCCTGACCCGCTGGCAGCCGCAAGAGATATCCGCGACACCTTTGCGCGCATGGCCATGAATGACGAAGAAACGGTTGCCTTGATCGCCGGTGGACATACATTCGGCAAGGCACACGGTGCTGCTCGCCCGACGGGTAACGTTGGCGTAGAGCCTGAAGCGGCTGATATCACTCAACAGGGTCTGGGCTGGAAAAATACCTACGGTACAGGCAACGCCGGCGACACGATCACCAGTGGCCTGGAAGGTGCGTGGACAGTTGCGCCAAACGCCTGGACCAACAACTTCTTCCAGAATCTGTTTGGCTATGAGTGGGAACAGACCCGCAGCCCAGCGGGTGCCATTCAATGGAAGCCCACGGATGCCTCGGCGGCCAATCTGGTGCCGGATGCACACGATCCAACCAAACGTCATGCGCCGATGATGCTGACAACCGACCTCGCGTTGCGTTTTGATCCAGCCTACGGTGAAATTTCACGTCGTTTTCTCGAAAACCCCGCTGAATTCGAGCTGGCATTTGCCAAAGCCTGGTTCAAGTTGACACACCGTGACCTTGGTCCTCGTACCCGTTACCTCGGTGACATGGCGCCTCAGGAAGATCTGATCTGGCAGGACCCGGTACCTGCGGTAGATCACCCATTGGTTAACGCTCAGGACATCAGTAATCTGAAAGCGAGCATCCTTGCTGCAGGTCTGGATACTGATGAACTGGTCTCAGCGGCGTGGGCGTCGGCGGCAACTTTCCGCGGCACAGATATGCGCGGCGGTGCGAATGGCGCGCGTCTGCGTTTAGCGCCTCAAAATCAGTGGGCTGTGAACCAGCCTGCCGAACTGGCCAAAGTGATGACCGCATTGGAAGGCGTGCAGACAGCATTCAACAGGTCTGCAAGCGGTGGTAAGCGCATCTCTATGGCTGACCTCATTGTGTTGGCTGGTTCTGCTGCCATTGAGCAGGCCGCACAACGCGCTGGCCACACTATTGTTGTGCCCTTTACGCCGGGTCGTACCGATGCGGCTCAGGAGCACACTGATGTGAATTCTTTTGCAGTGTTGGAACCTAAGGCTGATGCGTTCCGCAACTATCTGGAAGAGGGTTATCCACGTGCGCCGACCTCGGCTTTGATTGAGCGTGCAGCACTGCTCAAATTGAGCATCCCAGAGATGACGGTGTTGCTGGGCGGTATGCGCGTACTCGATGCCAACTACAACGATGTGAAACACGGTGTGTTTACAGACCAGCCAGGCACGTTGAGCAATGATTATTTTGTGAACCTGGTTGATATGTCTACCGTGTGGAGCCAGTCATCTGCTTCAGAGGGCATTTATGAAGGCCGTGATCGAGCCACTGGTGATGTAAAGTGGACTGCTACGCCGGTTGATCTGATTTTTGGATCCAATACCGAGCTGCGTGCAGTTGCCGAGTTTTATGCAACAAACGAAGGCGAAGCCGAGTTTGTGCAGGACTTTGTCAGCGCGTGGACCAAAGTGATGGAACTCGATCGCTTCGATATCTGAGTGATCTGGTAAGCAGTGTGTGAAAAAAGCGGCAACGTTCTCAGCGTTGCCGCTTTTTTTTTGGTTTTGATGTGCGTCAATATGCCGCACCCATTTTGTTGATCCTGCGCCTGATCTCGCCTTTAATACGCCTCGCAATTGTAGCCTGCCAAAAATACTTAAAAATCAGCGCTGTCTGGGGAGTTGTCATGAGGTTTGTACGCGTTCTGTGTTTGTTATTGCCATTTTTTGTGATACCCGTGCATGCGCAAACAAGCAATGGTGGTCCCTCAATGGTCATTCCCGTACTGTCTTCCGTACCGCAATTGAGCGATTTTGTGGGTATGACTCCAGCAACTGCCGTTGCGCGCCAGATGACCCGAGTGGACAGCTTTATTCAACGCGAACCAATCGATGGAGTTGCCGGGTCGCAACGCACTGAGGTCTACCTTGGCTATGATCAACGTACGCTATACGCGATCTTTCTGGCATTTGATAACGAGCCACAGTTAATTCGGGCAAACCTCTCGTCGCGCGAGAGTATTGATGGTGACGACAGTGTTGAACTGACAGTTGATACCTTTAACGATCAGCGCACTGCGTACAGTTTTCGGGTAACGCCCCTTGGCATTCAGCGCGACGCGCGTTGGTCTGAGAACCGGGATTTTGATGTCACCTGGGATGCTGCCTGGCAGTCAGATGGTCTGGTGACCGATCAGGGTTACATGGTGCGAATCGCGGTTCCGTTGACCAGTATTCGTTTTCCTGCCGCCAGTGATCAAGTGTGGCGCGTTCAGTTTGGACGCCAGATACCTCGTCTCAGTGAACAAATGTATTGGCCAGCCTATTCAACGCGCCAACAAAGTCGATTGGGGCAGGCTGCGTTGATGACGGGCATTCGCGATGTTGCGCCAGGCAGTAACAGTCAATTTGTGCCGTATGCTTTCAGCCGGGCAGCTAATACGCTGGATCGCAACGCAGCGGGTGGCCCAAAGCTGAAAAGCGCTACCGAGCTTGAACTCGGTCTGGACGCAAAGTTTGTTGTGCGAGATGCCTGGGTACTGGATTTGACGTTGAACCCGGATTTTTCACAGGTTGAATCAGATCTTCCCCAAGTCACCGTGAATGAGCGTTTTGAGGTGCTGTTTCCGGAGCGTCGTCCATTTTTTGTTGAGAACGCTGACTTCTTTAAGCCGACAGATGCCAATTTGCTTTTTACACGTCGCATTGTGGATCCGGAAGCGGGACTGCGCTTTACCGGACGACAGAACGGCTGGGGGTTTGGTGCCATGTTGATGAATGACGAGGCCCCGGGTCTCAATCGTGCGGCAACAGACCCTTTGTACGGGGAAAAGGCACGTATCGGAGTGATTCGTGGTTTTCGTGATCTTCAAGGGCAAAACCGTATTGGGGCGATGGTGACAGAGAGACAGCTGGCTGATGGTTATAATCGTGTAGCCGGTGTTGATGGTCGTTTTGTGCTGAATGCCAACTGGACAACAATTGCGTCGGCGTACCGATCAGAGCAGGAGCCGTCGACTGGTGGTAACACCATCAGTGGTGTGCAGCGTGATGTGTTGGTGGAGCACCGTGGGCGCAAACTGACTGCGCACATACATGCGATTGATACTGATAGGAACTTTCGCTCAGAACTTGGCTTCCAGAATCGATGGTATCGTTCAGACACATCAGGAGTGCACAGCTTCTTTAATGTGAACTTGTATCCTGAACAATCAATACTGACCAGTTGGGGGCCGCGGCTGTCAGCCTCGTATCAGACAGATCAATCCGGGGTAAAAATCTACTCATCAGTAGGACCGTCTGTGCAGTGGAATTTTAATACCACGCGTTTTAATGTGAGTGTCACAGATACGGCCGAGACCTTGCGACCAATTGATTTCAGAGGCCTGCCGCAGGCGCGGGTTTATGACTACACAAGCTGGGGTGTTCAGTTGGTCGATGAAAGTCTGTCGCAAGTCACCCTTGATGCGCGTTACAACGAGGGAGAAGCGCTCAATATTGTGCCAGCCGCAGGTAACATGCCATCAGTTGCAGACAATCGGCGCGTAGATTTGAGTCTGCTCTGGCGCCCGATTGAACGTTTGCGCGTCGATAATACTTACCTCAATACTTCGTTAAAGACACAGCAAGGTGTCAAGGTTTTTGACAACGAGATCCTGCGCAGCAGTTGGAATTATCAGTTCACGAAGGAGATTTCGCTTCGTCTGATAGCGCAATACGAAGAAACCAATGCCGGGCCTGCAACACGCCTGGTTGATAGTAAAAACCTGAATTTTGATGTATTGCTGCGTTACGTTATCAACCCCTTGTCAGCGTTTTATCTGGGGTTCAACTCGAATGCGCGTAACTTTGACATTGTCGAAACAGCGACGGGCAGGGAGTTGATTGCGTCAGATTCCTTAACAAAAGATGGCGAACAAGTATTTGTAAAATTCTCGTACCTGTTTCAACGCTGACAGACGCTACGGGATCTGCTCTGCCGGTCACAAAATGACCGGCAGAGCAGGCAATCACAAGGTGCTGTCTGCCATCAGGTCGATGATGGCGGGGACCGGCGCATTGCCAAAACTCAAAAATCGGTTATGAAATGTTTTAAGGTCAAAAGCACTGCCCATCTGAAATTTCATCTGCTCACGAAAATCATATATTTCAGCGTAACCCGTAAAGTACGATGTGAGTTGTACCTGCGACAACTTCACCCGTCGCCATTTATTCTCCGCCTCGGTTTGTTCCTGAAATGCTTCGCGCAGCATCATGTCCATCGCTTGCTCCTGGGTCATACCGCGCACATGAACAGCATAATCAATGATGGCATTGGTCACCACGCGCAGGTTCCATTTTCCATACATCAACCACATTTCAGGTTCCTGATTGCCCCAGCCAGCCTCCAGCATCATGCGCTCAGAGTACACAGCCCAGCCTTCAATCATTGCGCCGTTGCGCAGCAGGCTCTTGATCAGTCCAGTTGACTTATTGCCGTGCACAAGTTGGGTATAGTGGCCTGGAATGGCTTCATGGATATTCAGGATCTGCAGCACCCAATGATTGTATTCGCGCAGATAACTCGCCGCCTGTTCATCGTTATAATCATCCAGTGGTGTGACATTGTAATAAGTGTCAGCGGTTGGGTTAAAAGGACCGGGAGCGCTGACTGAAGCGCCCGCACCGCTGCCTCGCATGTACTCGGGTGTAGCACGCACCACCAAGGGACGCGATGGGTCTTGTTCGAGCAGGTCTTTTTCAGTGACAAAGGTGGCAAGTAAAGGAATCTGACGCTCGATCTCGCTAATAAATTCATCACGGGCAATATGTTGATTGGACAGATGGTCAATCAGTTGTCCAATTCGATCCAGACGATCCTGCGGCATAGGTTGATCAGCAAAATACTTGGGCCACAACTCGGTTGTGATGCTGTCCATGTTGTCGTGTAAACGGTTTTTTTCCGCGACGGCACGTTCATACATTTCAAGCGCAGTAAAACCGGACTGGATGTCATACGCAAACTTGGATTCGTACAGCGCTGCGCCGATGCGGAAGTCGCGCCCACTCTGACGCTCGTCAATGTCAGACGAGAGAGTCTGCAACTCGGTAATAAACCCCTCAATTGTGCTGATTGCGTTCTGTCGAATCTGTTCAAATTGCTCTTTTTCAGCCCGTTCGAGATTGGAGGCAGAGACGCGTTCTTGCAAGCTGGTGCCGAGCAGATTCAATGTGCCCCGGTTCTGTGTCACAGCCAATTCGGTGTGTTCTGCGGTTGGATCGATGATATTGGCTCGAGCAGCCTGGTAAAACGCCGGGACCTGTTCCAGCCTTGCCATTACGGTGCGTAGTCTGTCTTCTTCAGGTGCATAGGGTGTGTTCAGAATCAGGCCGATTGGTCCGGCTGCGTTATAACTGGCGGGATTCCATTGCCATTCCTTGAATTCAGTCAGGTACCAGCGCATGGACTCCAGACGATTGTTCAGCAGATTGTGATCGATACCAAGATCGGCTGGCAGAAGCGTCACATCAAATTGCGCTAATGCTGCCAATTCGGCGTCAATAAACAGCAGGTCTTCCGCTCTGCGCGTTTCATCGGGCAGGGTGACCTGATGCGCATTGTCATACAGCCCTGAATAGAGCGACCACTCCGGATTGCGCTCCAGCATACGGCGCATCAATGATTCACTATAGTCAGCAAATTCGCTGATTATCAAGGATTGGGCTGGCTCTGGCGCAGCGCCTGTCCCGGCAGTATCCGGTGTGATGGGCGCCTCAGACATCGGCGCTGGTGCAGGCGAGCAAGCGGAAAGTATTGCCGTGAGCAGCACAAAAGGCAGTAAGCCCGGTGTTAAATAAGAAAAGCGCATAAAAACAAAGCCTCCGGGCGTAAAATAATGGCGCTGGCAGCAGCTGATTCTGAACGATTCTGAGAAAGTCGGCTACTATGTGCGCTTTCAAAGCAATAACCCAGAGAGAAACGTCAAGCATGAGGGTGATTACAGTAAACACAGTTCCCGTCGAACTCTATAAGATTTTGAAGTTTGAAGGTTTGGTTTCGAGCGGAGCGGAAGCAAAAGCCGCAGTTGCTGAGGGTCTGGTGAAGGTCAATGGCGAGATCGAAACGCGGAAACGCAAAATAATATTGGCCGGAGACTTGATCGAGTTCGGCTCGGAAACATTACGTATCGTTTTGGACGATACCCCTCAGGTAGATTGAGCACTATGAATCACAACGATGTTCTGCGCCGTATTCGGTATATTTTTGATTACGATGACAGTCAAATGATGGACGTTTTTGCCCAGGCTGATTACGCAGTGACCCGAGAGCAGGTATGCGGATGGTTGAAACAGGATGAGGACGCGGAGTTCATAAAAATAAAAGACCGCGAGATGGCCATTTTCCTGAACGGACTGATCAATCTACGACGTGGGCGCAGGGACGGGCCGCAAGCCGAGCCCGAAACCCGGCTCTCAAACAATATGGTACTGATGAAACTTCGGATTGCCCTGAATATGCAGTCAGACGATGTGCAGTCCTTGTTAGCGGAAACGGGTCTGAATTTTAGTAAACATGAAATCAGTGCCTTGTTTCGTAAACCCGGGCACAAACATTATCGCGATTGTGAAGATCAATTGCTGCGTAATGTCCTGAATGGGCTTCAGAAACGTCTGCGTCAACCAGCGTAAGACAGTCTTGCAGCCAACTATCTCACGCTGAGATCGACGGAGCTTGTCTGGGTTGTCGCCAATAACAGTGTGTGTTAAAAAAGGTTTGTATAAAAAAAAGAGCACGCCGTGTTCGTCAAAATGTTGTTGAGCGGCGCTGCCTATATCTTGAATATAAAGGTCTCCTGGAGTTTAGCTTATGCGTTTTTTAGTGGCATTCATGGCGGTTCTGCTGTCAACAACAGCACTGGCTCAAAACACACTCAGTATCGATGCGGGGCGAGGCGATGTGCCTTTGTTTGTGCCGTCGGATTACGCCGGCAACGCACCAGCGCCGTTGATTGTGCTGTTGCATGGATATGGTTCCAATGGTGTGCAACAGAATGAGTATATGCGCATCAGTGAACTGGTGGATCGTTTTGGATTCCTGTTGGCAACACCGGATGGCACACAGGAATCTGCCGGTCGTAATGCACGTTTCTGGAATGCGTCGGATGCCTGCTGTAACTTCTATGCAACCGATCTGGATGATTCAGCCTACGTGCTGGCAATTATTAATGCCGTGAAAGCGCAGTACAATGTTGATGCGCGCAGAGTGTATTTGATAGGTCACTCCAATGGTGGATTTATGTCCTACAAAGCGGCTCACGATCATTCTGATGTGATTGCTGGCATTGCCAGTCTGGCTGGTGCAGAAGCGACAATTGCGCTGCCAGCGCCAGCAAATCCCGTGCATGTATTGCAGATTCATGGCACGGCAGATGGCACAATCGCTTACGACGGTGGCAATATTCAGGGTAATGTCTATCCTGGAGCATTGGAAACCGTTTCTCGATGGGCAGCCTACAATGGTTGTGCGGATCAAGGGGTCGTGACTGCTGCACTGGATCTTGACCAGAGCCTCGACGGACTTGAAACAACCGCTACCCGTTACAGCAATACCTGCCAGCCCGGTGGTTCTGTCGAGTTATGGACAATTGCTGATGGCGCCCATATCCCGCAGATTTCAAGCGTGTTTCCAGAAAAAGTGGTTGAATGGTTATTGGCCCGACCTAAAATGAATAACAAAGAAGCGGTAGCCGTTTCACAAAACTAATCAGAGCTGGCCACGGAGGGAGAGCAACTGACCCCCACACATTCTATGTCTGTTGATAAATCCCAGAGACTGCGCTTTCAGCGCATGCTTTGGGGCTTTGTCAGTATGGGTTGCACCCTCGCAATTGTGCTGGGGCTCTACCTGTTTGGCATGTTGCCCGCATTACCAACCTTGGTCTACGCGGTAATCACCATGTTCATGGCTATCACGTTTGTGGTCTTGAACAAGTCAGGCCTGAATCTGCGTTTTAAAGACCCCAGTATGACTGCCGCGCAGATTATAACGCCGCTCTGGCCCAGCATTTTTATTATGTATTTTGTGAGCGATCCGCAGGCACGCATGGCATTTTTGCTGATGGGCACCGGGGGATTGCTGTTTGGTATGTTTGCGTTACCACGGCGCACGATGCTGTCGGTAGGCGCGCTGATTGTCACCAGTTATCTGGTCTTGCTCAGTGCTTTATTGAAGTGGGCGCCAGAACGTGTGAACTGGCGAGTTGAAGTTGTAATTGTTTTTGCATACTTTTCAGTCCTGATGATTGTTGCCTATCTCGGTAGTGTTATTGCCGGTATGCGGACCACCTTAAAAAAGCAAAACCAAAAACTGGAAATTCTTGCCAGTCGTGATGCGCTGACACAATTACCGAACCGACGCGCGTTGATGGATCAGTTAACACAGGAGTCTGCTCGTATTGATCGGCGAACTGCGGCGCAGAGTGAACTTTGCATCAGCATGTTGGACATTGATCACTTCAAGCGTATCAACGACACCTGGGGGCACGATGCGGGTGATGCAGTATTGATGCAGGTCAGCCAGGCTTTACAGAAAACCATGCGGCAGGGCGACTTTGTGGGACGGTTTGGTGGCGAGGAATTTGTCATTTTGTTACCCGAGTCTACTCTGTCAGCCGCCATTCAGGCCGCTGAACGTATTCAGGCCTGTATCGCGGAACTCACCTTTCCGGAGCTACCCGATGGCACTCGCATCACGGTTTCACAAGGTATTTCTGTGCATCAACCGGGTGACAAAATCGAAGTGACCTTAAAACATGCAGACGAAGCCTTGTATCAAGCTAAAGCTCAAGGCCGCAACCGTGTTGTTGTCGCTTGCTGAATAGCCCACTGGGGTGCCATCTGAGGTGTCATCTGAGTTGCCAACAGTTCAGACAGTCAGAAAAAGAATGCCAACAGAGTAGGTGACAAAAAGCAGTGACCATAGCGTAAACCGGGATGGAATGAATATGGTCAATAACATCAATAAGATACCCGCGGATGGCACCGCGACTGAAGGCAAAACCGCGTTGTTGTACATCACAATGTTGACGTAGGGTCCAACCAGGAAATACAGCAGCATGGATAAGGCTGATAACCTCCCAAGCTGCTGACTTTGCAATCGCATGTCATAAACGTCATCGGAAGGCGTTGATAATGCCATTTCTGCCGCTCCGTACAGGAACGTACATCCGAAAACCAGCACAATAAAATTCTGGAAAGTCCAGTTCTCAACCGCGCGCAGTCCCCAGCCCACCCACCAGAACTGCAGAATATACAGCATCACGCTGAATGCCCAGACTGCTGATGACCAGTGAAATACAACGCGATCGTGCGCTCTGATGATCATCGCAACAGTGTGCAGCAAGCGGGTAATCGCCAATCCGAGAATGATCGCAATGGCGATGGAGATATACTCGTGTTGAGTCATTTAGTGGCTACTGCTGGTTTGGCGCAGGGCATAAGCGGCCAATGTGGCAGTCAGGCACTCGTATACAAAGGCGCCATAGGTGTACATCGTCACTGGTTCGCCGTTGACCAGAAAACCAAGGAGCCGTCCGACAGCGATTGCGCCAATCCCCAAGACCAGAATCACCAGTCCCGCTCGATAGTAAGCTGGTTTCAGGACAGCCAGCAGGCAGAACAATCCTATACCGGTCTGCAATCCACCATACATGGCAGCAATTTCGGCATAAGCATTGCCATTGCTAATGATGAGCCCCGCAAAACCCGCTGGAACCGCAGGGGCGAAAAGACTGACCATCCCGTAACTGATAAAAACCAGCCCCGATATCCACAACACAATTTTTCCCGTCATAACAGGTCTACCTCAGTCAGCTTGTGTGAGGAGGTTTACGTTGCTTACGGGGGAGTTGGACTTCATCGACCCGGATTTTGATGCATTTTTTACGCGGTACATCGCCTGGTCGGCTTCTCGCAGCAGCGACTCCCTGTTTTGCCTGCCAGGCTCTAGTATGGCAACACCTATGGAACCCGAGCTGATATGGCGGATTTTCTGTTCCTTGGCGGATTCAAGTACGTATTCCTGTTCGAGCTTGAGTCGCAGTGCATCCGCTTTCTCAAGTGCCATTTTTATCGACGAATCCAGATCGGTGGTTAATGCGGTCAACAACACCACAAACTCATCTCCACCTAAACGGGCAGGGACTTCGTTGCCGGCCATGCAGGATTGTATTCTGAGTGATGCCTGACGAAGCAGTTCATCGCCCAGCGCATGGCCATAACGATCGTTAACAATTTTGAAATTATCCAGATCAATCAATAACAAGGCGCCGTAAACCCTGTTTTTATTGCAAGTTATGATGGTTTCATTAATGTGTTCGTAGATACATCGCCGATTGGGTAAACCGGTCAACTCATCAGATCTGGCCATAGACTCTGTTGCGGCTTCGGCCTGTTCCTTTTGCATCAACACCAGTCCCAATGCAATTGCAATGTTGATTAGCGTGATACTGATGAAGGTAAAACCTTGTATGAGACCAGGACTGTTTAAGCTAATGATGTCAGTAATTCCGAATGCAATTGCCATGGGGCGAGACAATGCAGCTGGTATGCCAATACCAAAGGCGACCATTAGAATGTACTTGCCGCGGCCAACCAATCGCTTATTGTTTTGAACCAGTAACATTAGCAGCAATAAACACTGTACGGTGTTGACCAACCCGATTAGCAGGATGCGTGTCTCTAATTCCTGAGCAAGTAGCGGAAACCCCAGTGCTATGACCAGCACAGGTGCCCAGATAAGCAATTTACTGAATTGCTCTTTCAGGAACATCTGCAGCCCTTGCGCAAAAAATGCGTAACTCGCCACAATCAGTGTGTTGGCAAGTACCACAGAGAGCACGTCAGGGACGCTGCCACGCAAGGCAAGCAGGACAAAACCCAGGCTGTTGATGAAAAAGCCTGCTGCCCAAAAAAGCAGACTGGTATCTGTTCCGCGGCCAACAACGGTTAAAACAGCTGAAATGATGAACCCAATCAGTATGATGACAATAAATAGGGTATTAACGTCGATGATGGTCATACGGTAGGGCAGATCGTGCAAATTATGGTTTTGTTGTTTGTGTTTAATCTCGCTCAACACATCCGCCGAGTCAAATGGAATTATGCGTCGAACACGACCCGCAAGCGATATTTCATAGACGGCAAGGTAATTCAGAGCTTATAAGTTCAAGTCATCAGATTGCAAAAGGGATGTCAGGTGATAAAACAGCTTTTAGGTGTTGCGCGTATTAATTTTCTGAGTTTGACGGTGGTGTGTATTGCTTTGGCTGCCGCAGCAAGTTGGCAGGCGGGCTTTTCATTTTCACCGCAACGGCTGGTCTTGGTCATGTGTCTTGGATTGTGTGCACACATCAGTGTGAATGCCTTTAATGAATATTTTGATTATAAATCTGGCCTGGATCTGTTAACTGAGCGCACACCGTTCAGTGGTGGCAGTGGCACACTGCCTGCGTATCCGGATGCCAGCCAGATGACCTTGGTTCTTGCTGTGCTGAGTCTTTTGGTATTAATCGCCGGCGGCTTATACCTTGCGACTGAGTTGGGGTGGCGGTTATTGCTGTTTGGTTTGCCGGGGGTGTTATTGATTTACGGCTATACCCAGTATCTGAATCGATCCCCATGGCTGTGCCTGCTTGCGCCTGGGGTCGGTTTTGGCTTGTTGATGACCTTGGGTGCTTACTGGGTGTTAGCAGACAGTCTCAGCCTTGCTGCTGTAGTACTGTCGCTGATCGTGATGCTGCTGGTCAGTAATCTGCTGCTGCTAAACCAGTTTCCCGATGTCGAGGCTGATCGCCAGGTGGGGCGCCGGCATTTGCCAATTGTTATTGGCCGTCAAGCAAGCGCTGTCGTGTTTACGCTGATTTTAAGTGGCTCTTATTTAGTGCTGCTGGTCGCGGTGGTTTTTGAGGTGCTGCCGTGGCAGTGTTTGTTAGCCTTGTTAACCTTGCCGATTTTGATAAAACTATTGCCCGGGATATTCACATTTGCCGAGCAACCTCGAAAACTGACGCAATTTATGGCCATGAATGTGCTGTTATGTCATGGTTATCCGATACTTTTGCTGACAGGGCTGATCTGGGCGTCATGACAGCTACCTGGAGAACTTGCGATGCTTCAACTGGATATGGACATTATTGTAGTGGGCGGTGGCGGCGCCGGATTGCGCGCTGCTATTGCCGCTGCTGAAGCGTCCCCAACACTGGATGTGGCTCTGGTATCCAAAGTTTATCCTATGCGTTCACACACCGTGGCGGCCGAAGGTGGCGCCGCCGCAGTTACCTTGAGTGAAGACAGTCTGCAATCGCATTTTTTTGACACTGTAGCTGGCAGCGACTGGCTGGCAGAGCAGGATGTGGTTGAGTATTTTGTGCAACATGCCTATCAGGAACTGGTGCAACTGGAGCGATGGGGCTGCCCGTGGAGTCGCAAAAACGATGGTAGCGTGCAGGTGCGCCGATTTGGTGGCATGAAAACCGAGCGCACCTGGTTTGCTGCGGATAAAACCGGTTTTCATATTCTGCATACTTTGTTCCAAACCTCCCTGAAGTACCCCGCCATCGAGCGCTTTGATGAGTATTTTGTGCTGGATCTGCTGGTGGTCGAGCAGCGCGTAGCGGGCGTGCTGGCCATCCGTTACAGCACCGGCGAATTAGTGCAGATACGAGCCAAATCAGTGATTCTGGCGACGGGCGGGGCTGGGAGAGTGTTTCACTACAATACCAACAGTGGCATCGTGACCGGAGATGGCATGGCCTTGGCGTTGCGCCATGGAGTTGCGCTACGCGATATGGAGTTTGTGCAATATCACCCAACGGGTTTGCCCGGAAGCGGTATCTTGATTACTGAAGCCTGTCGCGGCGAAGGCGGAATTCTGCTGAATAAGGACGGTTATCGTTATCTGCAGGACTACGGACTGGGCCCGGAAACGCCACTCGGCGAGCCTCGTAATAAATGTATGGAACTTGGACCTCGTGACCGGTTGTCGCAGGCGTTCTGGCAGCAGCAGAAACTTGGGCTCACCGGCGATTATCAAGGCCATGCGGTGGTGTATCTGGATCTCAGACATCTGGGCGACAAACATCTGAAAGAACGCTTGCCGCTGATTTGTGAACTGGCGCGCGATTACGTGAACGTTGATCCGGCAAAAGCGCCCATTCCTGTGCGGCCGGCTGTGCATTACACCATGGGCGGCGTCATGACCAATATTGATTGCCAGACCAGCATTCAAGGTTTATTTGCGATCGGCGAGTGCGCCTCAGTGGGATTACATGGTGCCAACCGCCTGGGTTCAAATTCCCTCTCAGAACTATTGGTGTTTGGCAAAGTCGCTGGCGAGCGGGCAGCTGCCATGGCGCTGCAAAACGATTTTGTGAGTCACCAGTCAATTGCAGAGCAAACTGCGCGACAACAAGCTCTGTTATCCGTGTTGCAAGGACACAACACAGACGACTCGCTGGTGGCAATCCGCACTGCGATGACCAAAGCAATGGAGGAGGGCTGTGGTATCTACCGCGATGCCGACAGTATGCAATACTGCCTTGATCACTTGATTAGCTTAAAACAACGTTATCAAGCGCTTAAGGTGGAAGATCAAGGTAAAGTCTACAACAACGCGCTGCTACAACATCTGGAATTGGGTTTCGGATTGGATGTTGCAATGGCGATTTGCAGCAGTGCTTTGGCCAGAAAGGAGTCGCGTGGTGCTCACCAACGCCTGGATGAGGGTATGACAACCCGTAACGATACTGAATTTTTGCAGCATAGCCTGGCGGTGCAACAACAAGACGGCAGTATTGATATTCGCTGGCAAGCGGTGACCATCACCAGCCTGCCACCCGCACAACGACTCTATGGTGATTGTGGTGCTGTCAATGAGGGCAAGACATCGTGACGCAGACCATTGTTATCGCGCGCTACAATCCAGAACTGGATGAAAAACCACACCAAGAAACCTATCAAGTTCAGTCGGATGACAACACCTCGGTGCTCGATGCGCTGCAACAAGTGCAGCAGCAGGATCCCAGTTTTAGCTTTCGCTGGTCCTGCCGGATGGCAATCTGTGGTTCCTGCGGGGTGATGGTTAATGGCGTGCCAAAACTAGGCTGCCAGACGTTTCTGCGTGATTATCCAGTCGGACTGGTGATCACACCTCTGTCCAATTTTGCGGTTGAGAAAGATCTGATCGTCAATATGGAACCGTTTCTTGAGCATCTCAGCGCTATCAAACCCTGGCTGATCAACACCGCTGAGGGTACTCAGCCACACGTACAAACCCCGAAACAACTGGCTAAATATCAACAGTTTGCAAATTGTATTAACTGTGGTTTGTGTTATTCAGCATGTCCGCAGTTTGGATTAAATCCTGAGTTTCGCGGGCCAGCGGCACTGGCCTTGGCGCATCGGTATAATCTGGACAGTCGTGATCAGGGCAAGGCACAACGCATGCCCGAACTCAATGCCAAAAACGGTGTGTGGACCTGCACCTTTGTCGGGTTCTGCTCTGAAGTATGTCCCAAAAAAGTTGATCCTGCCGCTGCCATCAATCAGGGCAAGGTTGAGTCAGCTAAAGACATGATTGTCAGTGCTTTTAAACCGACAGGAGCTCGCTGATGTCATCAGAGCACAATGGACGTCGACCGTATTTGCCGCCATTCAGGCGCGACTGGTGGCTGCAGCTACGTTTTTACCGCTTGTACATGTTGCGCGAAGCCACGGTGTTGCCACTGCTGTTTTTTGTGGGTTGTCTGATCTATGGCTTGTATAGTCTGGGTCAAGGACCGGCGCAGTGGCAGCTCTGGCTGGATTTTATGGCGCAACCCTGGGTGTTTGTGCTGAACCTGCTGACGCTGGCCGCCAGCCTGTTTCATGCCAAAACTTTTTTTGAATTATTCCCGCGCGTGATGCCACTGGCGCCGCCCAGACTGATGATTGCCGGGCAGTGGCTGGGTACTGTGGTGGTGGCGATAGGCCTGATCGTGCTGCTGGGGGGATACTTATGAACAATGGCACCAAACAACCCAAGCGCTCGGATGAACCGATCTGGTGGGCGTTGTTCAGTGCTGGTGGGGTCTGTTTTGCAGTCCTCATACCCGGTGTGCTTTTGTCGCTGGCGGTGTTGTATCCGCTGGGGCTGATATCTGCCGAGATGCTGAGTTATGAGCGTATTCACTTCATGGTATTTGAAGCATTTTTCGGACTTGCAGGCCTTGCATTTGTTGGAGCCGCGATTTGCCTGCCCCTGTTTCATGCGGTTCACAGAATCCATCATGGCTTGCATGATTTACAGTGGGCGCACGGACCCGTGGCTAAAGTGATTTGTTATGGCGCTGCGATCCTGATGTCGGCGATAGCGTTGGGATTATGGATTTTTTAATCACTCTAAATCCCCGGCAGCGGCCACAAACGCGATTTCTACCAGATAACGCGAATCCGCCAGTTTTGCATTAATACAGGCACGACTGGGTGCAGTGTCACCATCAAACCAGGCGTCCCAGATTTCATTAAGTCCCGCCAGGTTGTCAAAGTCGGTCAGATAAATGGTTGCAGATAACAGGTGATTGCGGTCACTGCCAATTTTTGCCAGTGAGGCGTCGGCCTGAGCCAGCACTTGCCGGACTTGCCCGCGAATGTCGGCCGTCAGATCGGTATCCGGTACTTCCACAAAATAGGCGGTACCGTTGTAAACCGTGATATCTGACCAGCGGATGCCCGCATTAATGCGATGGATTTTCATGCGTTGCTGTACCGTAAAAGTCATGTGTAGCGTGTATTGATATCGCGTTTAAGCTCAGGCTGCAACCTCGGTCACGTCCCAATCCGCAAATCGGTTGGCAATGTCATGGAATTCTTGCTGAATCTCAAGAAAGGCGTCGACGATGTCGGGATCAAAATGCGAGCCCTTGCCGGTGACGATAATCTCAACGGCCTTGTCGTGTACCATGCTGGCCTTGTACACACGGCGGCTGATCAGTGCATCATAGACGTCGGCAAGTGCCATCAGGCGCGCCGCAATTGGGATGTTGTCGCCTGCCAGTCCTTGTGGATATCCACTGCCATTCCATTTCTCTTGATGTGACAGCGCAATTGACTTGGCGCAGGACAAGAATTCGACGCTGGTACCCAACGCAGTTTCAGCACGCTGGATAGCATCGTGTCCGAGCGTGGTATGAGTTTTCATGATCTCGAATTCTTCATGGGTCAAGGCGCCAGGTTTGAGCAGGATGTAATCAGGTATGCCCACTTTGCCGATATCATGCAACGGAGCGGACTTGAACAGGATCCGTATATTGGCTTCGGTCAGGTACCATGCAAAACGCGGGTGGTTCCTGAGTTTTTCGGCGAGGGCTTTGACATAAAACTGTGTACGGCGAATGTGATTGCCGGTCTCCTGATCGCGGGTTTCCGCCATCGATGCCATAGCAAAGATAGTCACGTCCTGTATCGCCACAACTTCCTGGGTCCGTCGTTGTACTTCCTGTTCCAGAAAATCGTTTTTGTCACGAAGGAAGTCATCAACGGCTTTGAGGGCAAGATGGGTCTTCACGCGCGCGATGACAATAGGCGGACTGATCGGTTTTGTAATGTAGTCTACCGCACCGAGCGCAAGACCGCGTTCCTCAGCAGCAACCTGATCCTTTGCTGTGAGAAAAATCACCGGGATATTCATGGTGCGAGAATCTCGTTTGAGGCGCTCGCAAACTTCATATCCGTCCATCACTGGCATCATGATGTCTAACAAGATCAAGTTGGGTTGCGGTGTCGCAGCTGCGATCCTGAGTGCATTCTCACCGGAGTTGGCAATCTTCACCTTGTAGAATTCGCGAAGCAGGCCGTTCATCAGCGCCAGGTTGTCCGGGGTGTCATCCACGACCAGCACGGTTGCCCTTTCTGGCGGGCCGTCTTTATCCAAAACGGGTTCATTCATGGTGTATCTCCACCGGGCGCCATTGCCAGTTCCGGGTAAGTGGTGTCGACAGCGGCACCAAGGGCTGTCAATGCTTTGCTGAATTCAAATGTCTGAATGGCGATTTCGATGTCACTGAAGTGAGCAGGGAAGGCTGCTTTGAGCAGTGCTGCGTTGTTCTCGAGTATGTCAACGGCCTGAGCGTCATCGTCAGCGAGCAGGTTTGCAAGATTGGTACAGAGTGGTTTGAGTACCTGAAGATCTACCGCAACGGCCACAAGCTCTGGTTCGGCGGGCAGTTTCTCCTCGAGTTGCGCGATAAAATACGCAAGCGGTATTTCAAGTTCCTGGAGGCGTGCATCGAGTACTGTCCGTGCGGCCTGTTGTGCAATGTCAGTTTCGAGTTTTGCGGCAGCTTGTTGCAAGCTGAGTGCACCGATATTGCCTGCAACACCTTTAAGTGTATGGGCAAGTCGTTCTGCCAGCACATGGTCGTCAGCTTCCAGCGCGCTGGAAATAGCATAAGCGGCATTTTTTTGCCCTACACAGAATTTGCGTAGCATCGACAAATACAAGGGTTTCTTGCCGAGTACGCGGCGTAGCCCGTTTTGTACGTCAAGGCCATCGATCTCAGCGGGCATTGGTGTGTCGTTTACTGCAGCTATCACAACCGCTGTGTTCGTAGAGACGGTAGCCTGCGGTTTAGTCCACTTCAGCAGGGCTTTCCATAAATCTTCTGGTTCAATCGGCTTGGCCACGTGATCGTTCATGCCAGACGCGAGACAGCGATCGCGATCACCTTGCATGGCGTTGGCGGTCATCGCCACCACTGGCAGGTCATTGAAGCGCCCGTCACTGCGGATTGCACGCGTCGCTGTCTCACCGTCCATCACCGGCATTTGCATGTCCATCAGCACGATGTCGTAGTGGTGGGCTCTCACCATATCCAGAGCGATCTGTCCATTGCCCGCAAGATCAACGATAAGGCCTGCTTCACGCAGTAATTCGCAGGCGACTTCCTGATTAAGGTCGTTGTCTTCCACCAGCAGGACTTTGGCACCTTTGATCGTCGATAGTTGCTGAAATGTGGTGGTCGGAGCATCAGCGCCGGTCCGGTCTCCGTCGACAGAACCGCCCAGCACACGCACAACGCACTCATATAACATGGATGCACTGACAGGTTTCACGAGCACATCTTCGATGCCGGAAAGTTCGGCACCTTTGATCACTTCCTCGCGACCATAAGCTGTCACCATCATCAGGTGTGGCGGATGCGCAAGCGGTAAGGCCTTCAAGTGCCTGGCGGCCTCGGCGCCGTCCATGCCCGGCATGCTCCAGTCAAGAAAGACAATTTCATACGGCGTTCCCTGTTGTTCCGCGCGACGTACTTCTGCAATAGCACTGGCACCGGACTCCACCAGATCAATGATGAAACCCATCGCGGCGAGCATGTCCCGTAACACAATTCGGGCATTTTCATTGTCATCAACCACCAGCACATGTTTGCCGCTCAAGTCGTTCGAGAGCATCATAGTGCGCGATCTTGCCTTACTTTTACCGAGACGTGCGGTGAACCAGAAAGCACTGCCCTTGCCGGGTGTACTTTCCACGCCTACCTCGCCACCCATCAGTTCCGCCAGTTTCATGGCGATCACCAATCCAAGTCCGGTGCCCCCAAATTTGCGGGTAGTGGAGGTGTCGGCCTGGGAAAATTTGATAAATAACTTGCTAATCTGTTCGGCATCCAGACCGATGCCGGTGTCGTGTACTGTGCACAGCAGTAACACATCGTCCTCGGTTTCTTCTTTGACGCGCACTACGATGTCGATTTCACCTTCATGGGTGAATTTGACGGCATTATTGGCGTAGTTGATCAGGATTTGACCTAGCCGCAACGGGTCGCCTATCAGACGTGTGGGGACATTTTTATCGATATTAAATACCAGTTCGAGACCTTTGGCAGAGGCCTTGTCACCAATCAGGCTGGTGACATTTTCGAGTACACGTTCAAATTCAAATTCGGTATGCTCAACTGATAGTTTGCCCGCTTCAATTTTAGAAAAATCAAGGATGTCATTGATAATGCTCAGCAGATGGCGACTGGCGTTCTGGATTTTTTTAACATAGTCGCGTTGCCGTGTGGTCAGTTCCGTGTTGAGCGCAAGATGCGACATACCTATGATGGCATTCATCGGCGTGCGGATCTCGTGACTCATATTGGACAGGAAGTCCGATTTGGCGAGATTGGCCTGTTCTGCCGCAGTCTTGGCGTCAGCTAATTCAGTGTTCTGTATTTGAAGGCGGTCCAGCAGGTGGCGGGTTTCAAGATGAATACGGTTTTGCAGTCGCCGTTGCGATTCGCGAACCATCAGGTAAACAAATGCAAACGCAAGCATAAGCGTCAACAGGCCGGTGCTTAGTATCGTAACAAGCATACGATTCATGCTTTCTTCGAATACGATTTCCTGCCAGGCAAGGGTTGCTTCTTCCTCTACGTTGAAGAGGGCCATCTCGGCACGGATTTCATCCATCAACTGTTTTCCGGAGCCGCTATTTACCTGAGCAATAACTGCGTCCATGTTGCCTTGGCGGCGCATAGCAATGACGTTTGCCATTTCTATCAGCTTGGAATCAATCAAAACTCTGGCATTTATGATACGGGCATAACTGGGTCTGCCGGCATCGGTTTCGCTCAGTTTCTGGAGAGCGTTGCTGATATCAATGCGAGCAGCCAGGTAGGGTTGTAGAAATGTTTCTTGGCCAGTCAGTGCAAAACCGCGCTGGCTGCTTTCCGCATCCTTCAGGGCAGACATAATATCGTCTGCGTGTTGGATGACGTTTTTTGTATGTGCCCGGAGTTGTGTGGCCTGCTCCAGCTGACTGAATCCCCACCACGATATGGCCAGCATGAGCCCGGCCAGTGCAGTCGCCCCGACAAGTGACACAACAACGACGAAGTTTATTTTCAATGTGCACCCGGTTGCAGGTAAGCGTAGACACTTAGTTTGGGTGATTGACTAGACACGAGTCTGTGGTCTGCCACACATTGCGAACAAGCAGATCAGATGATGGACTTAACCGATACCATGCAAGAGTTGTATCACGTTCGAAGAAATCAACCACCCACCCGCAGTATTTTCATGGTGTTGGTGCTGCCCAGCAAGGTGGTATCTCCGCTTGAAATGATCACCTGGTCACCGTCAGCCAAGACCCCGACATCCTTAAGATGTTGCATCGCGCGTAAGTAGTCCTCTGCACAAGGTCCGCTTGGGGTATCAAAGGCCACCGGGTTAACCCCGCGATACAGTGCAACGCGTCGCTGTGTGCTGATATTGGGCGAGAACGCAAAAATGGGTAGTTGAGAACCAATGCGCGACATCAATCGCGGCGTACTGCCTGACTCTGTAAACGCAATGATTGCCTTGACGCCACCAAGGTGATTGGCGGTATACATGACAGCAAGGGCAATTGACTCATCGATAGAGCCAAACCTTTCATCAATCCGGTAACGACTGAAGCTGGCGGTGGGATGTTGTTCAGCACCCAAAATAATGCGCACCATGGCCTCAACCGTTTGTACAGGAAAATTGCCGGTCGCGGTTTCAGCGGACAGCATCACGGCATCAGTGCCATCGAGAACTGCATTGGCCACATCAAAAACTTCCGCACGGGT
Source organism: Pseudohongiella sp. (assembly GCA_030696315.1). Classification (GTDB taxonomy): domain Bacteria; phylum Pseudomonadota; class Gammaproteobacteria; order Pseudomonadales; family Pseudohongiellaceae; genus Pseudohongiella. The sequence continues at coordinate 61,189 of JAUYSM010000074.1, forward strand.
TGGCAGCGGGCTGTAGATCATGGATTCCATCATTTGAGTTGCGGTGATGGCCACTTTGTTCAGGGCGCGACAGCGTTCGATGATGTGTTTTTGCACGCCGATCAAAGCCGCATCACCGATTTCCACACCCAGATCGCCGCGCGCAACCATGACCGCGTCGCTGGCGCGAATGATGTCGTCCAAGGTGTTGTTATTCGCAACAGCCTCGGCTCGTTCAATTTTGGATACCAAACCCGCCTTGCCGCCAGCGGCTTCAAGCAGGGCACGTGCGGTATTCATATCCTCAGCGCTACGCGGAAATGAGACGGCGAGGTAATCAACGTCAATGTCCGCGGCGGTTTTGATATCTGCGTAGTCTTTTTCGGTTAATGCGGGCGCGGTAAGTCCACCACCTTGACGGTTAATGCCTTTGTTATTGGATAAGGTGCCAGCAATTGTTGTGGTCGTATAAATTCTGCTGCCTACTATGCGATCAACATTGAGCACAATACGGCCATCGTCCAGCAACAGGACATCGCCGGCATGGCAGTCGCCCGGCAGCTGTTTGTAGTCAATGCCAACCTGATGTTGATCACCTGCATCACTGGCAAGATCCGCGTCCAGAATAAATTTATCGCCGATATTGAGCACTATTTTGCCTTGTGCAAAGCGGGCGATGCGGATTTTGGGGCCTTGCAAGTCGCCTAACACCGCAACAAAGAGTCCATGCCTTTTGGCGATGTCGCGCACCATCTGTGCGCGCTGACGATGATCCTGGGGTGAGCCGTGAGAAAAGTTCAGGCGCACTACATTAACGCCGGCAAGAATCAGTTTTTCCAGCATCTCATAGGAGTCAGATGCTGGCCCCAGCGTCGCGACGATCTTGGTACGTCTTAACATGGTTTTCCTATAGACCTATCAGCACAGCACAGCAAGACTCAGTTTGCCGACACGTCGATAAACCCTTCGCGGTTAGGCATCTGCACCGCTGGCAGGGTGTTTTTGTCGAGCACAAAATTCTCGGCAATTACTCCATGCAAGTGCAACACATAGGCCGTCACCTGGTACACCTCGGTATTGCTCAGTGACTTGGGTGCTGTGGGCGGCATTGCGCGCCGTACGTAGTCAAACAGGGTGCTGGCATATGGCCAGTAACTGCCGACCGTTAACAAGGGCGGGGTGGTAGAGACGGATCCGCCCACCAGTGCAGGCGAGCCGCTTGCACCTTCACCCCCAGCGCCGTGGCAGGCCGCACACTTTTGTTGATAGACCGCTTGCCCTTGCGCAGCAGTGCCGTTGCCCTCAGGAAGATTGTGGCCATCAGGTGCAACAATCAGATCCCAGTCGGCCAATTGCGCTTCGGTGATCGGGCTGCCGAGTGCTACAGGATTGGCGGGCGCGTCTGCAGCGAATCCGATTGAAGCCACGCCGAGCGTAACCACTCCCGCTGCAATCACAAGCATAGAAACAGATTTACGCATAAACATTTTTAACATCTCCCTGCGCTGACACAGACCAGCTCTGGATAGCATTGTAGTGATAGCGGTTTGCAGAGTTGTAAGCTGCCATCCAGCTATCACGGCCTGGTTGCACATTATTGCTGCTATCGGTTGCCCGGCTTTGCAGGATGGCTGGTGCGCCACTCCATTGCCAGGGCAGGCGGAAACGTGCCAGTGCCAGATGTTGCTGGCCTGCTTCAATGTGCGCATCTGCCCAGGTTCTGCCACCATCCGCTGAGATTTCCACACGTCGAATAGCGCCATGACCTGTCCAGGCCACGCCGGTGATTTCATGAATGCCCTGGCGCAGCAATTTCATCTGCCCGGATGGCGACGTGATCACGGATTTAACACCCATCGGGTAGGTGAACTGCAGACTTTTTCCATCCGGCAGCAAGTCAGTATATTTAGAGGTTTCATCGCGAAAGTGCGCAGGCGCGTCAGTAACTTTTATCTGCGTCAGCCATTTCACACTGACATTGCCTTCCCAACCCGGCACAAACAAACGCATGGGATAACCTTGTTCCGGGCGGATGGGCTCGCCGTTCTGGTACAGCGCAATCATGACATCATCAAGCGCCTTGGACAGCGGAATCGAGCGCCCCATACTGGCGGCATCAGCACCCGTTGCGGTGATCCAGGCAGCTGCGTCGGTGACACCTGCTTCTGCCAGCAGTGTCGACAAACGCACGCCAGTCCACTCTGCACACGAGAGCAGACCGTGGATGGCGGCAGCATTGGTATCGCCCGCGGTGGCAACCGTATTAGCGCCGCTGTTGCCTGAACACTCGAGGAAATAAATCTGGCTGACCATAGGGTAAGCCAGCAGGTCTTCGTAAGAAAAACTCAGCGCCTGGCGCACAAGCCCATGTATCACAAAACGATGCTGCGCCGGGTCAATGGCCGGCACACCACTGTGATGGCGCTCAAAATGCAGGCTGTTGGGAGTGATGGTGCCACGCAGCAGATGTAAAGGTGTGCGCGATACGCCTGAACCTGGCGCAGTTGCGCTGGGGCCGCCCGCCAGGCGTTTGACGTTCGCTGCAAACGGCGAGGGTGCGCCATATTCCGATGGCCCGTTACCCGGTGCTTTTGACCAGGCCGGGATGCTTAACATGCCTGCGTCTGCACCGAGCGCTGAGCCCGCTGCCATTGAGCCGATGCCCGCAAGACCCAGGCCAAGCAGATGTCTGCGATGAATCAGGCCATTACCTGCGACATATTCCGGGTTGTTTTTAGTGTCCACTGGTGTCTCCTCGTTATTATTCTGGTGATCAGGTTTGAGCATAGATGACGCTTTGTGCGTTAGCTATCATAAGTTCTGATTATAGCTAGTGTATCTTAAAGGCTAATTGACGGTTTGTGACTTGATGGATAAGAAGCTGTGCCAAATACAACGAATTAGTTGATGAAGCAAAATGGGCGGGCTTTGAGGTGTTTTGTAGGAATAAACCGACCCCAAAATAGGTTGACAACTGCTTCCAGTTAATGCTAGCTCAATTTTATGCTCCGTTATAGTGCATTTTCACGGTTGTTTCTATTGAGAAACGATTGCGATCGGGATGGGCCTCGTATGAAGTTGATGGTCTTTCAGACATGGGTTCTCTCCACTGCTCTTTACTTGGTGGTTGCCGCGTCAGGCGTTGGCATTGCGCACCTCTCACCAGGGTTGTCCCCGGTGTGGCCGGCTGCAGGTATTGCATTCGCGCTGTGTGTGTTAAGAAGCTGGCAATCTCTGCCGGGCATCATGTTTGCGGCTTATCTGGTCTATCACCTGTTTGTCGCCGGTGCGACGCTAACCTGGTCGTTGACGGCTTTTGTCCTTGCGATCGCAGCAACCGCGCAGGCTTGGCTTGGTGCGTTAATCGCCCGGCGATTCCTTTCTGGAGACGTTCCGCTCCGTAATGATACGGATACCGCTTTATTCCTGTTGTTTGCCGGGCCAGTTGCTTGTGGATTTGGCGCGGTAATTATCGCTGTCTCGGGAATTGCCCCTGAATCTCTGCCTACATTGGGTGCGGTAACAAGCACTTTTGGTTGGTGGGCTGGAAACACATTGGGTGTATTGCTGGTTGCCCCGATTGTGATGGCGGTCTGGCCGGGCAATAACCCTTACCGTTTGTTGTGGGGCCACCGGGTTGCAGTGCCGCTTCTTGTGGTGGCAGGCTTGCTGGCTGCAGGGAATGTGGCATTGGACAGGATTGAGAAAGCCGATGCAGAGCGCCAGCAGTCAACTCTCATTCTGGAAGTCTACAAATCAGGTTTTCAGGAGTTACCGCAAGCAGTTGCTGCTTTGGAAAGCGTAGAGCGGTTCTATGCTGCCAGCGGCAGTGTGGACCGTGATGGGTTCGCTTTATTTACACAAACAATCCTGCAATCGCCTGGATTGCAAGCCGTGCAATGGATACCCCGAGTGCTTGCGCAAGAACGAATGGCGTTTGAACAAGCGGTTCGTGACACAGATTTTCCTGATTATGAAATACGCGACAACACAACAGCGGGCGAGTTCATTTATGCGGGAGAGCGCGACGAGTACTTCCCTGGGTATTTTGTTGAGCCTCAGGGCGAGAATACTTTAACGATCGGATTGGATTTTGGAATCTTACCTTCGCGACGTGCGGCGATGGAACGCGCAGCGCGCATCGCAGATGCAGCGGCTGCACAAATAGTTCCATTGGTGCAAACGGGGAGGCAGGGTATTCCTGTGTTTGTACCCCTATATCTGGCAGGTGTAGACATAACGGACCTTGAAGAAGAGGCAAGACGCAGTGCCCTTCGTGGTTTTGTAGTCGGGGTGTTTGATGTTGAACGGCTGCTTGCGCCAATTCTGAACATGGCAATAGATCGGGAGCTGTACTTTCGAGTTGTAGACGTCACAGCGGGCTATGAAGAACAGTTACTGTTGTCGACGATGCCAACCGATGTGGTACCTGCCGAAATACATCAGATTGAGTTCGGCGGCAGGCAACTCAGTCTTGAGATGGTTGGCGCAACAACGCGTTGGTTGTCTGGAAGTAGTCTTGCCGCTCAGGGCTATCTCGCTTTCTCAATGCTGGCAGCCTTTCTGTTGGGATTTGCGGCGTTGGGCGCAGCAGGTCGCAATGCAGTAACTGACCTGCAAGTGGCGGAATGTACGAAGGAACTTCGCGCGCGAGAGGAAGATCTTGTTGTCACTTTGAATTCGATTGGTGATGCGGTAATGACTACTGATGCTAAAGGACGGGTCATGGCACTTAATCCAATTGCCGAGAAGTTGACTGGTTGGACACAGGCCGATGCTCAAGGTCGTCCGGTAGCCGAGATATTCAACATTATTAATGAAATGTCGCGCGAGTCCGCAGAGATCCCCGTCGCAAACGTTTTGCAGACAGGAACGATTCAGGGGCTTGCCAACCATACCATTTTGATAGCCAAGAATGGCGCTGAATGCGCTATCGCCGACAGTGCCGCACCAATCAAAGGCCCTGATGGGGAAATCAGAGGGGTTGTACTGGTATTCAGAGACGTATCCTGTGAACGCTTGGCTGCGCAAAAACTGGAGCAAAGCGAAAAAAAATTCAGACAACTGATCGAGACTGCGCCTTACGCCATCCTTGTGATTAGCGAGGGCAAATTTGCATATATCAATGCATCTGCGATGGAATTATTGGGAGCAACCGACCCTGCACAGATTGTCGGTCGTGATGCATTGGAGATTGTGCACCCGGACAGCCTTGATGGAGCAAAATCCAGGTTGGCGGCGTTGCACGAAGCAGGCGTCCCTGTGCCCATGAAGGGGGAGCGTTTGTTGCGCCTTGACGGCACGCCATTTTTCAGCGAGGCAATTGCTGTTCCTCATCAACAAGAGGGTAAGCCAGGTGCTTTAGTTATGATACGGGACGTGACGGAGGTCCAGTTAGCCAACGAAGAGCGCGAACGGATGATTGAAGCGCTGAACCAGGCTCGCGAAGCTGCGGAGTATGCGACACGGGCAAAGTCAGCCTTTCTCGCAACAATGAGCCATGAAATCCGTACGCCAATGAATGGTGTGGTTGGTATGGTCGATGTACTGACCTACAGCAGTTTGACCGAGCACCAGAAGGACCTTGTGCGCACCATTCGCGACTCCGCAATGTCACTTTTAAGGATCATTGATGACATTCTCGATTTCTCGAAAATTGAAGCGGGTCGACTCGAACTGGAATCTGAACCGCTTGATATCACTGCCCTGGTAGAAGGCCTGTGTGCAACGATGTTGCCGTTGGCCAATCGTAAAGAAATCGACTTGATATTGTTTGTCTCGCCTGAGGTTCCGGGGTTGGTGTTAGGCGATGAACTGCGTTTGCGGCAGGTGATGTATAACCTTGTTGGCAATGCAATCAAATTTTGTGGTGCCGAAACCGGACGCCGCGGCCGGGTCGAAGTGCGAACGGAGGTTGCGCAGGAACAGCCGTTCAGACTTCGTTTCAGTGTCAAGGACAATGGTATAGGAATGGACCCCTCTACCGTTTCAGCACTCTTCCAGGCATTTACTCAAGCAGAGGTGTCTACTACACGCAGATTTGGGGGAACTGGTCTGGGCCTCGCGATATGCAAGCGACTTTTAGACTTGATGGGCGGAACTATTGCAGTTGAAAGTGAAAAAGGCGTTGGATCACAGTTTACTATTAACTTGAATTTGACTGCGCCTGAAGTACAGCCGCAATCAACGGATTACGATCTGTCCGGTCTTCGAAGTATTGTTGTTGCAGGCGAACGCTTGCGTTCTTGCGATCTGGTTTCCTACCTTCGGCATGCTAACGCGGATGTTCATGCTACGGATGATTTTGGCGAAGCGATCAAATTTGCAGAGTCGCAATCAGATCCGGTGGTAGTTGTGATAGACGCAATAGAACCAATCTCTGTTGAATCACACACAAATACGAGAATTGTGCAGTTGATGCGTGGTCGCCGCCGTAGAGGCAGGGTTCATGCACCCAACATGGTGGTGATCGATGCGGATGCAATGCGGCGGAATTCTTTCCTGCGCGCAGTGGCTGTGGCATCTGGTCGGGCTTCACCAGAGATATTCCATGAAAGTACAGATGATCTGCGTGATCAGGGCACGGGAATTGAGCTACCTACGATTGAGGCTGCGCGCGCCGCAGGACAACTTATTCTGGTAGCGGAAGATGACGCGATCAATCAAAAAGTTATCCGGCAGCAACTTTCGCTTCTGGGTTATGCGGCCGAGATTGTGTGCAATGGTGCTGTTGCGCTGGACAGGTGGCGACAGGGTGGATTTGCGTTGGTTTTGACCGATTTGCATATGCCTGAACTGGATGGGTATGCCCTTGCACAAGCTATTCGGTCAGAGGAAGTAGAGCGACACAGGATACCCATTATTGCATTGACCGCAAATGCACTCAGAGGAGAGGAACGTCGAGCCCTCGATGCGGGCATGGACGCGTACCTGACCAAGCCATCGCCGTTGCAGACCTTGCGAACAACGCTACAGACGTGGCTACCAGTGGCGAACTCAAACGAAGTGCGGGCATCATCGGCGCATCAAGGCGAATCTGAGCTTGTGTTAGATGTCAATGTGCTCAAATCGCTAGTTGGGGAGGAAGCGGATGTAATAGCAGAGCTTCTGGATGACTACCGTGCCTCACTTGTTGTGCTGGCGCGTGAGTTAGTGGATACAGCAAAAAATGGTGATGGAAAGCAGGTGAGTGAGATTGCACACAAACTCAAGTCGTCATCACGCTCTGTCGGTGCCATGCAACTTGGCGATATTTGTGAACGCTTGGAACATGCAGGTCGTGATATGGACAATGAGCGGATTTCATCGCTTATACCTGAATTCAAGAGGATGGTTCATGACCTAAAAATAGCGGTTGAAAAAACGTTAAGGGAGAGAACGTTATGAGCATAGAAAACAGGTTCAGAATACTTGTAATCGACGATGATCCATTCTTTCTGAAGATTTTAAGGCGACAACTCAAAAACCTGGGCTATGAAGATGTTGATACATCTACTCACGCTCACCAGGCCTTGACGACATTGCAAGATGAACCTCTGTCGTTCAAAGTCATTTTGTGCGATCTGAATATGCCGGGAATGGATGGTATCGAATTTATAAGACACCTTCTAAGTACGGGATTTGACGGAGGACTTGTGTTGATCAGCGGGCAGGATGCCCGCATTCTTGACTCTGCAGAGGCTCTTGCGAAAGCGCACAACCTCAATTTTCTCGGCGCTGTACGAAAGCCGGTGATGCCTGCTGTGCTCGCTGAAGTGCTCCAGCGTACAATCAGAAAGTCTCCAAAGGGGTTCCGAAAGCCAGCGACTCGAACCTACAGTGTGAGTGAATTTTTGACCGCGCTCGATAGAAGAGAGTTGATCAATCATTATCAGCCGCAAGTGTGCGTAAAGACGGGTGACTTTGTTGGGGTCGAAGCATTGGTTCGGTGGCTCCACCCGCAAGACGGGATGATCTTTCCAGATCAGTTCATCAGTCTGGCAGAAGAATTCAAACTCATTGACCGTTTGACAGACCACGTACTGCTACAAGGGCTAGGATTCATCGCAGGCAAGGAAAACCTGAGCTTGTCTGTCAACTTATCCATGGACAGTTTAAACAATCTGGATTACCCGGAATACGTGATGCAGGCCGTCAGCAATGCAAACGTATTGCCGATGCAGTTGATCTTAGAGGTGACTGAATCACGGTTAATGAAAGATCGTTTATCATCGCTCGACAATCTGACTCGTTTGAGACTTAAGGAAATTGGACTGTCTATTGATGATTTTGGTACTGGACACTCATCCTTGGCACAGCTGCGCGATATCCCATTTAACGAGCTTAAGATTGACCGAGGTTTTACGCATGGTGTGGCAAGCAATCCAGCGTTACAAGCAATTTTCGAAGCGAGTCTGAGCATGGCCAAACAATTGGGTATTAAGTGTGTCGCCGAAGGTGTTGAAGACGAAGATGATTGGCGGTATCTGCGTGGCTCTGGATGCGACCTGGCTCAGGGTTACTTTATCGCCAGACCGATGTCAGCAGAGAATTTGCCAATCTGGCACGCTAACTGGCTGGATAAGCTCAAGAGACTGAATTAAGCAGCCACAACCTGATCACGCCCAGACTGTTTTGCGCGGTACAGCGCTTTGTCAGCGTGTTCAAGCAAGTAGTCATCAGGCATCTCTGCGGTGCAGATACCAGAGGCAACACCCGCACTGAGGGTCAGATATCTTGATTCACCAAAAGTCATTTTTAGATCGGTGACGGCCTTCAGAACGGATGCGGATACTTCTGCGCATTTGGACTGTGGCAGGGATATTCAATATAGAAAGACGCGCATCGATTGTTTATGACTTCCAGGATGCCCTTATGTGCATCGTCTGCCAGTTGGTCACCTGCTGTTGCCGAGGACCCCAACACCGCAAGATAGTTTGATCCTACACAATAGTAGTCAGGCAACCGGCCATTTTCAGCGCCGAAAATGATCCTGGCCGCATTCACATAAACAATGGTGCCCACGTGGTCAATGACAGCGATTTGTTCTTCTATTTAGCTGAGCACCAAGGCGGGTAGGGTGGTGAAGTCTTGCATAATCAATTCCGGCGATTGCGTAGCACAGGTATTGTTCATTAGACACCATAAAGACTTGATAAGTACGATTGGCAATGCGTGACCGGTTGGTTAATTTTAAGTACGATGCGCAAATGGTTTAAAAACGCATCGACCTACAAAATACCAAAAACAAAAACCAACAGGAGAACACACCGTGAGACGACTTAAATTGACAGCCTTGGGGCTGATGCTTTTGGCCAGCCAGACGCTGGCACAGTCCGGAGAAAGCGTGTTGTTTATCGGCAACAGTTTCACTTTTGGTTTTGGGTCTGCGGTGCGTTTTTATCGAGCTGACACCGTGACAGACCTCAATAATCTGGGTATTGGCGGTGTGCCTGCCTTGTTTAAATCCTTTACGCAACAGGCGGGACTTAACTACGAGGTCTCGCTTGAGACCGAACCCGGCAGTGGTCTGGATTTTCACCTGCAGAATCGACTGGGTCTGATCGCCCGACGCCCCTGGGACACCGTGGTTATGCACGGTCAGAGCACGCTCGACTTCGACAAACCCGGAGATCCGGGCAAACTGGTGGAAACGGTGAAGCAAATGGCCGACATCCTCGTCGCCCGCAATTCCGCTGTCGACATCCACTTGATGGCAACCTGGTCACGTGCTGATCAAATCTACCCAGAAAACGGTGCCTGGGCCGGGCAACCGGTTGCCGCCATGGCTAATGACGTGCGCGCGGGCTATGACGCGGCGGCGGTGGCCCCGAACGTGCGCGGTGTTATTCCGGTGGGCGAAGCGTGGACCAGAGCCATGGAAACGGATGTCGCTGACGTCAACCCTTATGATGGCATCGACTTTGGCAAGGTGAATCTGTGGACCTACGATCACTATCACGCCAGCGCACATGGCTCCTATCTCGAAGCACTGGTGGTTTTTGGCAGTTTGACCGGACTAGATCCACGCTCTTTGGGAGCCAATGAGTGCTCGGCCTTTGAACTGGGTATGACCATGGAGCAGACCCGCGCACTGCAGCAGGTGGCATTTGACGAACTGTCCAGTCATGGCTCCGTCCAGCCTATGCCCTTCGAACCTGGCGTTCGGCTGACGGCGGCGAGGTGTTCTGCGATCTTGTAGATGCGGCACTGAGTGCCCTGGGCCAGATCCCGAATGGCATGAACCAGCATCAATAGTCCCTGCAGTGTGCAGGACTATTTACAGGCTCGAGGGGGGCCTCTTCTGAGCTCCATTCAAAGCTTGGATAAGGCCCTCCAACTATCTCACTTCCTCTAAATCTACTGTTTAATATCACCGTTCCATGTGACTCGGGCGCGCAACCGTTCAAAATTCATAAAGTTTTCTATCCCTGAATTGTCTTTATCCAGATATAGCAACGACGCAAAAGATACCCTTACAAAGCCACGCATTTTAATGTGCTCATCGAAACTTAGCACTAAGTCTTCAACTTCGTATTCCCAGATCATCTCTTCGTTAGGTGTAAGTCCGAAATATTCAAAAGTTTCACTTATTGGCTTTCCTGCCATTTCTCGAGGTTTGTACCCAAAGTTGTCGGCTCCCACTATGTAGATCCCTTTAGCAAAGGCATCTTTATCTCTGGGAAAGTACAATTGCACTGGAAAATTGAATATGTTTTTAATTTTAAACTTCAGCTCAATAGGAATGCCTTTACTATTCACAGCTACTTGCATTGACAATTCCGGCCCTACCTCTGAAAAAAGTGCTACTTCGGTAGTCCTGCTATCAATTGCTCGGTCTGACTGATCAGCCACTACATTGTTACACAGAGAAAGAAGTGATAAGGCTATGACTATTACAATTTGGTTTCTCATTACTTAAACCCCCAAACCATCCTATTTTTAAAAGAGTTTCTATAAGGAATTATGGCCCGAGAAATGGAGGGATTACCATGCGTCTCCATGAATACATGGAAGACTTGAATTGGTACCGGAGGTCGGAGTCGAACCGACACGCTTTTAAGGGCACCGCTAGGATTTTAAGAGCAGGGAGTCCGGCGTGTTTCACGCCATGAACTTCGTAGTTGGTACCGGAGGTCGGAGTCGAACCGACACGCTTTTAAGGGCATCGCCAGGATTTCAAGAGCAGGGAGTCCGGCGTGTTTCACGCCATGAACTATTAAATTGGTACCGGAGGTCGGAGTCGAACCGACACGCTTTTAAGGGCACCGCCAGGATTTTAAGAGCAGGGAGTCCGGCGTGTTTCACGCCATGAACTTCGTAATTGGTACCGGAGGTCGGAGTCGAACCGACACGCTT
>JAUYSM010000081.1 GCA_030696315.1 Pseudohongiella sp.
TCAGCACTGTCACTGTTGTTGCGGATGGAAGGAAGGATTTTGTTAATCCAGCTCATAGATTTGTCCTGTACTTTTGCGCTGTCAAAAAGCGGTCTTCATTTGCTGCTTACTATAACACTATTTGCCGGATGATCCTGCCGACCTGATGAGAGCATCAAATCAGGCGTCCAGCGACAGCCTGATTTGTTTGATCAAAGCGGTACTGTCGGCAATGGCTGCCGCATCGCGTTTACCGCTTTCAGTCAATTCACCAATTTTTTGAACCAATGCGCTGCCCACTATCACGCCATCACTGATGGCAGCCATGGCATTGGCGCTGGCAGTATCTTTGATACCAAATCCAACCACAATCGGCAGATCAGTACGTTGACGCAGCGCGCTGACACGCGCGCCAATTTCGCCGGTGTCTATGATAGCCGCCCCGGTCACGCCTTTAAGTGATACGTAGTAGATATAGCCCGAACTGTTCTCACAGATGGCATTCAGACGAGATTCTGTTGTGGTTGGTGCCACCAGAAAAATCATGTCCAGGTGGCGCGGCCGGGTCAGCGCCAGCAAGGATTGCGCCTCGCTGACCGGCAGATCCACAATCAGGATGCCATCAACACCCGCATCCGCTGCCTGTGACACAAAGTTGGCGTATCCGATCGCTTCCAATGGGTTGAGATACCCCATCAACACCACCGGCGTGTGCTGGTTGGTTGTGCGGAACTCGCTCATAATGCTGAAAACGGTATGCAATCCAGTGCCTTGCCTTAGCGCACGCTCGGCACCCAGCTGAATAATCGCACCATCCGAAGATGGATCACTGAACGGCATACCCAGCTCAATCACGTCAGCACCATCACTGACCAACTGATGCATCAGGGTTACGGTGGTATCACCATCCGGATCACCTGCCACCAGATACGGAATCAGCACTTTGCGATTGGCAGCCTTGACGGCATTGATACAGGCAGTTAAACGACTCATGTTCTTCAAATTTCCCTAAAAAATTCCTGACAACCTTGCAGAGACATCACACGAATTTACACGGTGATGCCATCAATTTTAGCAACGGTATGAATATCCTTATCGCCGCGGCCAGATAGATTCACCACAATAAACTGATCCGGTCGCATGCTGGCAGCCAGCTTGCAAGCGTAGGCCAGACCGTGCGCAGACTCCAATGCGGGAATAATGCCTTCCATACGGCTCAGCATGCGGAAGGCATCCAGTGCTTCAGTATCTGTCACAGACACATAATTCGCTCGGCCGATATCTTTCAGCCACGCGTGTTCAGGTCCCACACCTGGATAATCCAGACCTGCTGATACCGAATGGGTTTCCACGATCTGGCCATTGGCATCACTCATGACATAGGTACGGTTGCCATGTAACACACCAGGTTTTCCGGCAGACAGTGGCGCTGCATGACGACCGGTTTCTATACCGTCACCACCCGCCTCTACGCCATAGATGGCTACTTCAGTGTCGCGCAGGAAAGGATGGAACAGGCCAATGGCATTAGAACCACCACCCACACAGGCCACCAGCGCATCAGGCAGACGACCGTATTCCTGCAGTGATTGTGCGCGCGCTTCACGGCCGATGATGGCCTGGAAATCACGCACCAGCATCGGATAAGGGTGTGGACCTGCCACCGTGCCGATAATGTAGTAGGTGTTATCGACGTTGGTTGCCCAGTCACGCAATGCTTCGTTCAGTGCATCTTTTAAGGTGCGCGATCCCGAAGTGACCGGAATAACATTGGCTCCCATCAGCTTCATGCGATACACGTTGGCCGACTGACGCTGCACGTCCTCCGCGCCCATGTACACGTGACACTCCAGACCCAGACGCGCTGCTACAGTAGCACTGGCTACGCCGTGTTGACCGGCGCCAGTCTCAGCAATAATGCGTGGTTTACCCATGTATTTAGCGAGCAGTGCCTGACCAATGGTGTTGTTGATCTTGTGCGCACCGGTGTGATTGAGGTCTTCGCGCTTGAGTACAATTTTTGCGCCGCCAAACTTCTTGCTCAGACGCTCAGCGTAATAAAGCGGAGATGGCCGACCCACGTAATGTTTCATGTCGTAGTCGAAGGCTTGCCAGAATGACGGTTCTTTTGACAGTTTGCGATAGACCTGATCAAGCTCTTCAACAGCGGCCATCAAGGTTTCCCCAACAAATATGCCGCCATACTGACCAAAATGACCATGTTCATCGGGACCGCTGAACTGGTCCTGACCGGTGTTGGCCATTGTCGCGGGTACTGTTCCGGATGCTGCTCCAGCTACTAAAGTCTCAAGTTCGGACACGGTTTACCTCGTCAAAAAATGCTGTCAAACGTTGTGGGTCTTTAACACCCGGCTCACTCTCAACCCCGCTGCTGAGATCCAGCGCCCAGGGTTTAACATCGTTGATGGCCTGTACGGCATTGGCCGCCTCCAGCCCACCAGCCAATATGATTGGCAAATCGCTTTGCTGAACACATTGCGCCGCCAGTGACCAATCAAACTGTTTACCCGTACCACCTGCCTGCACGGGATCCCAGGCATCCAGCAAAATGGCACAAGCAGAAGAAAAGGTATCGATCAGTGCAGGTACGTCCAGACCCGGTGCAACCCGGATTGCCTTTATATAGGGCACACCAAAGGAAGCACAAAACTCGGGAGACTCATCACCATGAAACTGTATACAGTCAAGATGTACGCCGGCCAACACTGATTCGACTTCTTTTTGTGCAGGATTCACAAACAAACCTACCAGTGACACAAAGGCTGGTATTACTGCTCGGATCTGGCGAGCCTGTTCGATATTGACGGCACGCTTGCTACCTGCGTAAAAAACCAGACCCAGTGCATCGGCGCCCAGCGTGGCCGCCAGTCGAGCATCTTGAGGCCGGGTAATCCCGCAGATTTTTACACGTGTTCGTGATGGCGCCACAATATCAGCCTGTTCTGTCACCGCTGTTAACAAAGGCGGCGATTTTAGCAGACACGGGGATTTTAAACAGGCTTAAAATTTGACCTGACGGGGAAATGATTGCAACTGTTTGGGCTTAATCTGGCTTGTATTACGGAGAGCGTGCTGCAGAGCTTAAGCCGGAGTGTATAACGGCGAGCGTGCCGCAGAGCTTAATCCGGGGAGTGTACAACGGGTAGCGCGCCGCAGAGCTTAATCCGGGGAGTGGACAACGGGTAGCGTACTGCAGAACCGGACCGGCCGCATCCTGAGAAGGGCCGACCGGAGCTGCGCAACTCGACTTCGCGGCTGCGCCGCTCAGGACTCGGACAATGCTCGCTCTTTTTCGGTCGGCCCGTCACAGGATAAGCGCGGCCTGATGGGTCCGGCTCTGCAGTACGCTACCCGTTGTTGTAGCCCGGAGAGTGGTGGCACTTCGCAATCACAGCACCTTGATTCGGGTGTTGCGCACGGGATACTTGCCTTCCAGCGTCAACACCAAGGGTTCACCGCTCAGGGGATAGTCTGGCGGCAGATCGCGCTGTGCGTGTACATGCAGATGAGGTTCGGAGCTGTTTCCGGAGTTTCCCATCTCTCCCAACAAATCGCCCACCGTAACAAGGTCACCAACTGACACCTGCATGCTGCCTCTTCGCAAGTGGGCCAGTACAACAAAGAAGTTGCCACAATCGATCGCAACAAAATTCCCGGCCATATTGTCAGAGTCCATTAGAGGAACCAGCATGTCATCCAACCCATCTACCGCCAATGCCACTTGACCGGAACATGGTGCCAGCAGTGGCGTGCCAAATGTGGCATAGCTGGCCGGATCGGTCGGTCGCAAGCCCCGGGTTGCATGCATACCCAAAGGTGTAATCCTGAAAATATCCAGCGCCCTGCTCTGCCCCCGCCAAGGCTGATAGCGCTCTACGCCCGGATCAAGCGTCCGCAGATGGCCGTTCACTGCGGTGGTCGACCCACCGTTTGCAATCAAATAAACACCGGGACCAAAGGGCAAAGCAATGTCCACTACCTCTACAGACATTGGCAAGCGGCGCCCGGATAAGGCCTGACCGCTTAACCACAAACAATATCCAGCCAACAGTACACCGACGGTCACCAATAGTGTTTGCATCGGTCCGGTGTCCCAAATTGAAGTTTGAGCAAATAAACCAGCCAGCGTGTGCCGTATGAGAATCGCCACAAAACACAAACCGTAGATAAACGGTAGCCACCAAGGCGGTAAAGACCACAAACCAAGCAGTGCCAATGCCAACAGAATGGCACCCACACTCAACCCCTGCAGAACAAGTGCCCCCCGTCCACGGGCAGGCAGCAAAGCCAGCCATAACAGCAGAATAAGTGGGACAAGCAACTGACCAAGCTGAACAATCGCAGGCAAAATTCCCTCCGGGCAAACCTGTCAGTCAGGCGCAAACACCGGTCGCTGAACGCGACCACACTTTAAAACCAGGACTACGTGCCTTCGCGCCCAAGTTTTTGCATCAAACCAAGCAGCTTTTTAAAGTCTTCTGGTTTGAGGTTGGCGCTCATACCGATGACCGTCTGTCGAATCGGTGCAATACCTACAAATCCCAGAATATTGCGTTTTAATGCTTTCAAACTATGCGCCCGAAAAAACCACTTGTAGAACAAAGATGGCATCCCCATGGTCACCACGATCCTGGCACTCCGCCCCTTTAAACCTTTGACGCCCATCGGATTGCTTTTTGAGTAACTGAACGCAAAACCCGGGCGCAGCACCTGCTCCAGAAAAGCTCTGAGAACCGCAGGCATGCCGCCCAACCAAAGCGGAAAATATACCACCAGATGCTCAGCCCACAGGATGTCCTCCTGCGCAGTTTTCAGGGTGGCTGGCACCTCGCCATGCTCCCAGTCGTGCTGCGAACGCAATAACGGGAAATCCAGCGCACTCACCGTTACGACGCGAACCTCGTGACCTGCGGCTCTGGCACCATCGGAATACGCATCAGCCAACGCGTGATTCAAATGAGGTGCACTGTTGTCCGGGTGCCCCTGAATAACAAGAATACGTTTACTCATCATGCAGAAATCTCACTAAGAAGCTTGCTTACGCTGGTTTTCACCCGCCAGTAGGCTGGTCGTCTGGATAAGTTGCTTATGTGGTTGATTCATACTCCTCACCCACTAACCGGCACATGATTTCAAATACATCAGTGTTGAATTTTTTATCATGTCGCAGGGCAGGAGAATCACTGGCGATGACTTTAGCGATCTCTCGCGAATCGATTGACGCTACTACACTGACTAAACCTGGAACGCT
>JAUYSM010000087.1 GCA_030696315.1 Pseudohongiella sp.
GCGGGCATTGTCTTTTCAGTCGCGGTCATTTATCTGGCCAGACAGCAGTCATCGTTGGCCACTCAAATTCGAATGGGACTCAAACGGGATGAGTTTTATCTTGTTTACCAGCCCGTGGTAGACATCAACACCGGGCAATGGCTGGGTGCCGAAGCCTTACTGCGTTGGCGTCGAAAAGATGGTGAGGTCGTATACCCCGACGCCTTTATTCCAATCGCCGAACAAACGGGGCAGATTACCTCGTTGACTGAACGTGTCATTCATCTGGTTGAACATGATATGGGGGCGTTTTTGACGGCGGTTCCTGACTTTTTTGTCACCATCAATCTGTCTGCGCGCGACCTGCAATCCGATGCGGCGCTGGATCTGTTACTTGATTTTAAAAAGCGCACCGGGGCGATTTCTGGCCAGATCACCGTGGAGCTCACAGAGCGCATGCTGATCGATCCCGAGCGTGCTGCGCGCGTTGTCCACATGCTGCGGTCGCGGGGGATTCATGTGGCCATTGATGATTTTGGCACTGGGTACTCGAGCCTGTCCTATCTGGAAACCATACCGTTTGATGCACTGAAAATTGATCGGCTTTTTGTAGAGGCCATCGACAAAGAAGCGGCGACCAGTCTGGTGGTCTTGCACATTATTGAAATGGCTAAAACCCTTGGTTTAAAGATTGTTGCTGAAGGAGTGGAAACGGAAGAACAGGCCCGGTACCTGCGCAAACGCGGCGTAGATTTTGCACAAGGCTGGTTGTATGCCAAACCGATGGCACCTGAGCGTTTGATACAACAGTTTGCCATGTCAGGCGATTATCCACCGGTGTTGCAAGCATCGGTGTTGCAAGAGAAGGAGACAAGCTGATAGCGTTGGAGCGGACACTCTGTTTTCTAACGTTCTGACCTGTTTTTCATCTTGTACATTTGCTGATCCGCGTAACGAAGTAGGCCATCGATATCCTGGGCATGGTCAGGATAATGCGCCGCTCCGATACTCAGTGTGATGCGCGTAGCATGCGACTCCAGTTGAATTGAATGCTTCAACGAGTGATGGATTTTTTGGATGATTTGCTCCACATTGATTTCATTGCCAATATTCTCGAGTAATACCACAAATTCATCTCCACCCAGCCTTGCGACCGTGTCACATTCGCGCACACAGGCTTCCAACCTGCGTGCGACTTGCACCAGTAGAAGATCGCCGATTGCATGACCGAACTGATCATTGATTTCTTTGAAGCGATCAAGGTCGATAAACAGCAGGCAAATGTTGGTTTTTTCACGTTTTGCCCGAATCAGTGCCGAGTGCACCCGATCATTAAACAGTGCGCGATTGGGCAAGCCGGTCAAATAGTCGTACAGCGCCATCTGTTGCAGTTTTGCCAGCATTTGCTTGCGTTCAACTGCTGTGGTTATCTGAGCACTTACAAATTGCAACAGATTTTGGTCGTCTGCACTAAAGCTCAGATTGTCGCCCTGGCGACAGACCAACATAACGCCCAGCAAGGTGTTGGAAGAGCGCAATTGTAATCCTGCCCAGCAGCTGGTCTGTTGATCACGGTCTTCTTCGACCAACAACAGCTTGTCCGGACATGCGGCCACGCTTTTAATGAGCCATTGCAGGGGCGGTGGGTGTTGCTCATGACCATCGTACAAGACGATGTGGAATTGATCGACCTTCAGTAGTTCACACACGATGGTATTGATTCGCGCAAATAACGCGGGTAACTCCAGAAATTCCTGGGCAGCCTCTGAAATAGCGAATGTTGCGCGTTGCCGAATCTCCGAGCGTACTGTGCTACTGATATCCCGTGCTACCGCTATCCGGAGCTGATCACTTTCTGACCAGCGTGCTGACCACATAATATGGACAATACTGCCGTCTTTACGGATATAGCGGTTGGTGAAGTAGGGCAGTTGTTTGCCCCCGATGACTTCATTGGCTTTCTCTATTGTTGCCTGCAAATCATCGGGGTGAACCAGATCGGTTACTTTACGTCCAAGCATTTCGGTTTGGGTATAACCGAATATGCGCTCGCAACTGGCGCTGACAAATACAAATTTGTTATGCACATCAACTACACACACTGTATCGAGCAACAGATCAATATAATTGCTGAGAGGGCCAAACGTTGTTGCAGGCATGCGGATTCCCAAACGGGTGAAAGGTCGATCAAACTTTCATCAAGCAATTTGCATTAAGATACCGCAATCTTAGACAAGAGAGTGGTGTGATGACAAATCTTTATCCCGCAATTGAGCCGTTTGATACGCAGTTTCTGAAGGTGTCCGATCTGCATACCTTATACCTCGAGCAATCGGGTAATCCCTTGGGTAAGCCTGTGGTGTTCCTGCACGGCGGTCCCGGTGGTGGCACCTTGCCGCAATACCGACAGTTTTTTGATCCGGTTAAATGGCGCATTGTGATGTTTGATCAGCGTGGTTGTGGTCAGAGTACGCCGTTTGCAGAATTGCGCGACAACACCACCTGGGATCTTGTTGCTGACATTGAACGCATCCGTGAACATCTTGGTATTGAGCGGTGGGCTGTGTTTGGTGGCTCCTGGGGCTCAACACTGGCGCTTGCTTACGCCAGTTCACATCCGGATGTGTGTACCGAACTGTTTTTACGCGGCATTTTCTTGCTGCGTAAAAAGGAAATCGACTGGTTTTATCAGGAGGGCTGCTCAAAGCTGTTTCCGGATCTTTGGGAGGCCTACAAGCGGCCCATTCCGGAGAACGAACGCCATGACTATGTGTCGGCATACTACCGCCGCCTGACGTCCACTGATGCCAGAGTGCGGGCTGATGCCGCCAAGGCATGGTCTGTGTGGGAAGGTTCGACATCCAAACTCAGTTATGACGCCTCTGCGGCGGCGCGTTTTGGCGACGACGAGTTTGCAGACGCGTTTGCCCGTATTGAATGCCATTACTTTATGAATAAAGGCTTTTTTGAGGAGGACAACTATCTGTTGAACCAGGTACACAAGATCCGGCACATTCCAACGGTCATCGTTCACGGTCGCTATGATGTGGTTTGTCCGGTAGAAAACGCCTGGGAGTTACACAAAGCCTTCCCCGAGTCTGAGCTGCATATCATTGCCGACGCAGGACATTCCTTGTCAGAAGTCGGTATCACCGAGAAGTTGATCGACTATACCAATCGTTGGAGTTAGTCAGCTGTTATCAACATGCAAAACAACTGCTTCGCCGTCTGCCCTGTACAAATGAGCCCGGCGGCGTCCGGCGCTTTTTGCCTGATACATGGCCTGATCAGCTTGTCGCATCAGCTGGTCTTCAGTCACATCTTCGTGTTGAGGATACAGACTCACCCCCATGCTGGCGGAAACCTTCATCGTTTGCCCTTGCAAGTGAATAGGATCGGCAGCGGCATGCATCATGCGCTCAAGCACAATTTTGACGTTGTCCAGACCCTGAATATCCTGAAGTACTGCAACAAACTCATCACCGCCTATGCGCGCCACAGTATCGCCGTCGCGAACCGAGTCCTTCAAGCGCGTAGCGACCAGTTGCAAGAGTTCATCACCGATCGCGTGTCCAAAACGGTCATTGATTGCTTTAAATCCATCCAGATCAAGGTAAACCAATGCAAGTTGATTTCCCTGTCTGTTTGCCTGGGCCATGCCTTGACGCAATCGATCGGCAAGCAGCAGTCGATTTGGTAACTGGGTAAGAGCGTCATAATGCGCAATATGCGCCATGCCCTCTTCACGTAATTTCAGAGCGGTGATGTCGGTTGAAATACCCAAAATGCCCGTGATTTCAGAACGATCTTTGTCATCGTAGATGGGCGATTTGATTTCCAGATAAATCTGTCTGCTTCCATCTTGCGCCCGCACTTCGACTTCAGTTCTGGTTTTTTCGCCACGTAAAACCAGTTCGTCAATGTGCTTGAGTTGTTCGCAGGTCTTTGCCGGGAAAAAGTCTTCATCGGGCGCGTTTTTAAGGGTTTCGTTGCTGCGCCCAAACAAATCCAGACATGCTTTATTGGCATATTGATACAGGCGATTTGTGTCTTTGATGTAAATATAGGAATTAACATGCTCCAAGGCTTCTCTGAAGTGTTCCGCCTCCGCGCTGGCGGCCTTTAACGCTACTTCACGTTCGCTAATCTCATGAGTCAGCCGTTCTGCAATACGTAATGCGCGATCGCGTGTGCGTGCCAGCGACAGCATCAACGCAAACAACAACACGCTCACGGCAGTGCCAAAGATCAAGGCAAACCACATGCTACGAAACTCAGATGCTTGCGTGGCGGATAGCGCCTCAAAATCCAATAACCACTGCCTGCCATGGACGCTCAGATGAGTCTGGTGTGTGCGATGATCAGGCTTTGAGAAAGCTGCCAGGCCCGTGCTGGTAAACATCAGGGTGTCAGACGATTGCTGGCCGTCGTATATTCGCAGGCCCAGATTACTCATATCCACTTGGGACCAGTCACCAATCAGGCCTAGCATCAAATCAGTCATGCGAAACGGACTGTAGGCCCAGCCTCGAAGAGCGCGCTGTCGTTGTTCAAGTGTAGCCAGAGGCATGTTGCGCCAGTACACCGGAACATATAACAGAATGCCGGCCTGGATATCAGTACTCGTTTCCTGCACCAATTCAACCCGGCCTGACATACTGGCTTCATTCAGGTCGCGCGCACGTTCCATGGCCTGACGACGCACCGGTTCCGAAAACATGTCAAACCCAAACGCGCGCAGATTCCGGCCTTCGAAAGGTTCCAGATAGATGATGGATGAATAGACATCGCGTTCACCAGCCGGGGTGACGGTATAGTCTTTAAAGCCTTCTTCAATCATTGCAGCAATATGTGCCTGCAGTTGTTGCGCTGGAATCAGCTGGCTAAAACCCACACCTTGCACAGGCGAAAGATTTTCTTCCAGTCTCAGGTTGTTGACATAAGACGCCCACTCGCCGCGAGTCACCGATTCAGACGAGTAAAAAAGACCGGCAGCTCCGCGTAGCATCAGCGCATAGGCATGCAAGCGTTCGTCAATGCGCAGTGCGACCTGTTCTGCGGCAAAACGGAAGCGTTGCTCCGCCTGCTGATGGGTTTGCTGGCGCTCGATGGTCGCTACCAGCCCAGTCAGTACCATGCCCATAAACAACACAAACCAGGCAGATGTCTGAGTGCGAAAGTGCAGAGGAGTTGCAGTATGGCGTGCAGAAGTGGAGGTCATTTATTCTGTTGTTCAAAAAATCTGTTAGCCAGACGCATGCCGTAATTAAGCTCTAGTCACAATCAACAACGCCTTAAAAGAGTGTGTAAGCAGGCATGAGAGGCTATTATCGTGTGGCTGGTAACACACGTCGGGCAAAAGTATAGCGGGAATAACATATTGATCAACAAGATCCTTGATGCGGTGGTCGTTGGCGGTGGGCCGGCAGGGTTAATGGCTGCATCCCGGATGGCGGCAGCGGGTAAACAGGTCGCTGTTTTTGACGCAATGCCATCCGTCGGCCGTAAATTCCTGCGTGCAGGCGTAGGCGGGCTGAACCTCACCCATAGTGAAGCGTTTGAGCCGTTTACCTCGCGGTATCAGCCGGACATGCCAGTTACAGGCTGGTTACGTGATTTTGATGCGGATCGCGTCAGGGCGTGGGCCGCTGAGCTGGGTATTGAGACCTATATCGGCAGCTCGGGACGCGTGTTTCCTGTACAACAAAAGGCATCTCCTTTGCTGCGCGCCTGGTTGGGTCAGCTGCGTACCCAGGGTGTCGAGTTTTTTACACGACATCGATGGTTGGGATGGACGTCTTTGCTTGATGACAATGGGTTTGTCATGCAAGCGCATCGATTTTTAACCCCACATGGCGAAATCGTCATTTACAGCCGCTGCACCGTGCTTGCACTGGGCGGCGGCAGTTGGTCCCGCTTGGGATCAGACGGCCAATGGTTGCCAATATTGTCAGACAAGGCGTTGGCCTGCCAGCCGCTGACCGCGTCCAATTGTGGTTTTGACATTTGCTGGAGCAAACACATACAGGAGCAGTTTGCTGGCACGCCCTTGAAGTCGGTCACCCTGAACATCCATGACCCCGAAACCGGCAAAAATCTGTTTTCCCGCCGCGGCGAAGCCATGGTGGCAAAACACGGTATTCAGGGCAGTCTGGTCTATGCGGCATCGCGCATCGTAAACCAATTGATTCAGCGCACAGGTAGCGTAACTTTCTATTGGGACTTGTTGCCAGATCTTGGCGAACAGACGATACTCCAGAGAATTTCAGTGCCCCAAGGCAAAGAATCTCGCAGCAACTTTCTGCGAAAACGTTTGGGCCTTACCGGGCTTAAACTCGCCTTGTTATATGAGTTTGCACAAGGTCATATGCAGTCTCCAGACAAACTGGCGGCCGTCATAAAATCATTGCCGATAACAGTATCTACAGCGCGTCCCGTTGACGAGGCAATCAGCACGGCCGGCGGGCTTTGTCTGTCAGAACTGGACGAAGGATTGATGTTAAGAAAATTTCCGGGTGTGTTCTGTGCAGGCGAAATGCTTGACTGGGATGCACCCACTGGTGGGTATCTGCTGACCGCTTGTTTTGCCAGTGGCAATTGTGCGGGCAATGCGGCGGTAAGGTATCTGGACGAACAAAAAAAAGTGAACTAGCCAAGTTGCACGATGCAGGATAATGCCCCCGAATGATGCTTGATATGCCGACCTTGATGTTGGTGCTGGCCGCACTTGCAGTCTCCTCCACATTGGTGTTTTTGCTGCTCTGGCTTGTCAATCGTGACATGCCCGGTGTGTCTTTGCTGTTCTACAGTAGCGTATTGTCATTGTTGTCGGTCGTTACCAACTTTCTTACAACATCAATACAAATGCCAGAGGGTTTGAGTCCGTTTGTCAGCAATTCACTCAGCCTCACCGGTGGTTTGTTGATTGTTGAGGGCGTGATGCTGTTCCGGGGATTTGTGTGGCGGTATCGCAACCTGATTTTTTACACTCTGGTAGCTTTGTTGATGCTGGTGTCGTGGATTAATCGTTTTGACGCCCAGATCCGGTACATTTTTCACGATGGCATCATGGTTGGTTTTGGCTTGGTCACTGCGGTGATGTTGTTATGGCGTCCTGTGGATGTTGACGAACTTCGCGCGAATCTGCTCGCAGTATTTGGTGTTCTGATGATGGTGCTGTCCCTGGGTGGACGCGGCACTATGGCAATTCTCAATCCCGATTCTGTTGTGCAGGGCTTGGGTTCGACGGCCACGCAGTGGTTTATGCTAGCGACGGTGTTGTTTTATATGACCTGGACGTTTGGCTTGAGTATCGCCTGTTACTCGCGTGCCCGTCATGAGGTGCTGCTGTTGGCGCGTGAGGATTCATTAACAGGCATGCCCAATCGACGCAGTCTGGATGAGCGTCTGGACCTTGCCCTGGCGGACGCTCAGCGCAACGGCGAAGGTTTTGCGGTCATCATGATTGATGTAAACGGCTTTAAGTCGGTAAATGACGTTTTGGGGCATCGTGCAGGCGACCAGTTGCTGCAGATACTTGGCAAGCGCTTAAAAGAAACCTTACGCGGTGTGGACTATGCGGGCCGCTTGGGAGGTGACGAGTTTTTAGTGATTGTACGCGGCGCGTTGGCTCTGCAAGGCATTGACGCCTTGATTGTGCGACTCAAGGAAACGCTGGAACGTAAACTGGACTTGCGTGATGGGCAAGTGGATTTACGACTGAGTCTCGGCGTGGCGCAGTGGCCGCAAGATGGTGACAATATCGATGGTCTGTTGCGCGCAGCGGACTTGCGCATGTACGCTCAGAAGCATCAAGGTGCTCAGGTTTCAATACCCGTATTGGCGTCGTAGTATGCAGGAAAACAGGCTTATATCCGGATGACAGACGTCACAGCGGCCTGAAAATAAACAATAACAACAAAGCGTGTGTGGAGTCTTCTTATGTCATCAGCAATTCTAAAATCACCGTGGCGATTATTCATTTCAGGCTGCCTGACCATTTTCGCAGGCTCACTGCTGGCCTATCTGGTGCAGACCTCGGGTGATATCACCATCAAGGATGTGCGCTTTACCGGCAATAACGGCCAAACGCTCAGTGCTTTGTTATACATCCCGCCCAACGCCAGTGCCCGCACCCCCGCGCCGGGTGTCTTAGCCGTGCACGGCTATATCAATTCCCGTGAAGTACAAGCGCCTTTTGCCATAGAGTTGGCGCGTCGCGGTTATGTGGTGCTGGCGCTGGATCAAAGTGGGCATGGCTATTCTGATGGGCCGGCATTTTCCAACGGGTTTGGAGGCCCGGCAGCTTTGCGCTACCTGCGCAGTCTGGATCTGGTGGATAAGGATAATATAGGCATGGAGGGGCACTCGATGGGAGGTTGGACGGTGTTGGCGGCGGCTGCTGCCATGCCCGACGCGTATAAGTCCATCGTGTTGCAGGGTTCCAGCACCGGCAGTGGTATGGCCGGCCCTGGTACGCCTGACTGGCCACGCAATGTAGCGGTGGTGTTTGCCCAGTTTGATGAGTTTGCGCCCTTGATGTGGGAAGTGCCCAAAGGCAGCCAGGTCGCAGACAGCAACAAGTTAAAAGCCTTGTTTGATACAGAGGCCACTGTCGATATCGGCCGCGTTTACGGCAGTATTGCTGACGGTAATGCGCGCGTGTTGCATAACCCGCCCGTCACCCACCCCGGCAACCACATCTCGCATACCGCTGTGCAACACACAATCGATTGGTTTGCCCAGACCTTGGAACACGATCCTATCGAGGGGCCATCGTCGCGAAATCTTGAGGGGCAGATCTGGTTCTTTAAGGAAGTTGGAACCTTGATTGCTTTTGTTGGTTTTCTCATGCTGATGTTGGGCAGCATGCGTGGTTTGTTAACCTTGCCTGTTTTTGCGCCGCTTGCTCAGGCTCCTGGCAGTGTTGCATGGCAGGTGCGGGGTAAACGCTGGTGGGTCGTGGCTGTGCTCAGCGCCATTATCCCGGTTGCGACGTTTTATCCGTTTATGGGTTTTGGTGCAGGCTTGATTAGCGCGTCATCACTTTTACCTCAAGGTATCAGCAATCAGGTGATGTTCTGGGCAATTGCCAATGCTGTGTTGTTGACGGGTCTGGGGTTGGTGGTCAAGGCAGACAAGGTCAGCTTTTCAGTCATCAGCTGGCAGAGTAAGGGTGTGCTGGCGCTGTTATTTGCCTTGAGTACGGTGTTGATCGCTTATTCGTCGCTGCTGTTGGCGGATTACTTTTTTAAAGTGGATTTTCGTTTCTGGTTTGTGGGTCTGAAGCTGTTAAGTGTGGATCAGTTCCAAGCCATGTTGGTGTATCTGATTCCGTTTACCTTGTTTTTTATGTTGTCGTTGCGGGCCTTGCATGGTGGTCTGTCGGTGGCGGGTGACAGCCGGCGTTATCAGTATGTGAGCAATGCGATGGTAATGGCGGGTGGGTTTATTGTGTTTCTGCTGGCGCAGTATGGCAGTCTGTTTTTGGGTGGTCAGTTGTTGACCCCTGCTCAGCCTTTGAACACCATTGTGATGATTCAGTTTGCGCCGTTGTTGCTGATGGTGTCGGTGATCAGTACTTGTGCGTGGCGTCATACGGGTTCGTATGTGCCGGGGGCGTTGATCAATGGGATGTGGGTCAGTTGGTATATTGTGGCTGGGCAGGCGTCGCAGGCGGTTTGATTTGATGCGGGTGCGGTCGCAAGGGAAGCGTGGGCGTTTGGCTTGATTCGGATGCGGTCGCAAGGGAAGGCCATCACCGCACTGGACCGGCCGCATCCTCTGAAGTGCCGACCGGTGCTGCGCAACTTGTATGTTCTTCCCTGACAGGTCATAAAGGGCTTGTCGGGGTGGAGGGACTAGCGCAACTTCTGGCGATTCGTACTGCACAGACTCGTTGAGAACTCGTCCCACCCCTCACTAAAGGTGCCAATAAGGAATCTATCGGCTTCGCGACCGACGATAAATAGCAAGTAAGCATTTCAGTGAGGCCCCGACAATCAAAATAACGATACCTTGGAGGGGCGATCATGACAACTGAAAGTGCTGTCGTTCAAGTCGGGGTTGATGTCTGCAAAGCAAACCTGGCAGTGAGCCTGCCATCCGATGAAGATCTGGTAATCAACAATACATTAGCCGCCATCAAAAAGTGGCTGTCCGGTTTTTCACAACCCATCGAGCTCGCCATGGAGGCGACCGGCATCTATCACCTGACTCTGGCCCAGGAGGCTTTCCGTCGGGGGCACACGGTTTATCTGATCAACGGTTACCGTTTGAACCGATACCGCGACAGTGTCGGTGTCAGAGCCAAAACTGATCAGAGCGACGCGCGTTTGCTGCGCCGTTATCTGGAGCGTGAACAGGACCAGCTGGAGCCGTGGAAGCCAGCGCCGCCCGAGCAAATGCGGCTTCAGGCGCTGCTCAAGCGTCGTGCCTGTGTCGTATCAGCCCGCGTTAAACTGGAACAAAGTCTGGCTGATATACCCGAGCTCAAAAGCACAAATACCATGCTCAAACGTACACTGGAATCTGCTGAAAAACAGATCATGAAAAAGCTGACTGCACTGGTCAAAGAAGCAGGCTGGGATCAGGACATGAAACGCTGCCAGGCCATCGAAGGAATTGGCCCAGTGACATCAGTAGCCTTGACCAGCATCTTCCACCGAGGCCGCTTCCGCAGCAGTGACGCCTTCATTGCCTATCTGGGTCTGGATGTCCGTGTGCGTGACTCAGGGCAGACGAAAGGCAAGCGCAAGCTGACCAAACAAGGTGACTCCGAAGTCAGACGACTTTTGTATCTGGCGGCCATGCATGCCAAGCGCAAAGCCCCCTGGCAGGCATTCTATCAGCGCTACATTGACCGAGGATTTGCCCCTGTGCAGGTATTGACAATATTGGCGAGGAAACTGGCAAGGGTGGCGTTTGCCCTGATGCGCAATCAGAGCGAATATATCCCCAAAAATGCTTGCATGGGGACATAGAATCTCGACGTCGCGGCGTCGCCGCTCCGGACTCGAACAATGCTCGCACTTTTTCGGTCGGTACTTCAGAGGATAGACGCGGCCTGATTGGTCCAGCGCGGTGATGGCCTTCCCTTGCTCACTCCGGATCTACGTTTGTGGGAATGTTCAGCTGACTCTGGTGCCACGTATCTCTGCCCAAAAGTTGAAGCGAGAGCGTCGGGGAGGCACCGCAGTGACCGACCAATCAGGCCGCGCTTATCCTCTGCATTAACGCCCGGAAGTGCGCGAGCATTGTCCGAGTCCCGAGCGGCGCAGCCGCGAAGGTCGAGTTGCGCAGCGCCGGGCGGTGATGCAGAGGATGCGGCCGGTCGGTCAGTGCGGTGCCTTTCCGACGCGGCCACCATCAACAAAGAAAAAATCACTCCCCAGGAGTGTACCGCCGCTGCGCCCGCGCGTTCACGTCTTCAGGATAAAACGCTACTTTCTTGAATTCACGGTCAACATAACGCTGCGCCTGATCATCAAAATGAGGCGACGCCGGATCACTGTTCTGACCACCCGCCAGAATTGAGATAGCCTCGACACGATCACCAAACTCAACCACCGCTACAAAACTATTGCCCGAATTTCCATAGATCCGGTTTGTGCCCGGGAACGCCCGTGCCCCGAATGAAGCCAACGCGCCCCAGCGCGAAGACGCCATCCCAACGGGCAAACTTGGCGCATTATCACTGTAGGGATGATTGATGTCCCCGGTGATGCGCTGGAAACGATTGACATCACCCCATGGTGTATTCCACGTGCCAAAACTCTCACTCAACTGCAACAGTGTGGCGCTGAACACCTGAAGTTTTTCCACCGCAGGTGCATCCGTGCCCAGCCAATTGATTTGCTCCAGTTGCGTCATGCCTGCTGGCGTTTCAATCTGCTGTGCGGCGTTGATGCCGTAAAAATGTGCCAATGTCATGGCAACCGAGTCTGCGCTGACGTCAAAGTTCCAGCCGCGCAGCGCTTCTATGGCTTGCTCCAGATCCGGCCAGTCGGGTTCCAGTGCCTCCCAGGCACTGATCAATCCCGGAATCATCTGCTCAAAGGCTTTGAGTGTCGGATCATAGGCAAGGTCAAGAAGACTATTGATATCCAGGCCGGAGGTATTGGATAACAACTCAACAGAGTTGAGCTGACGGAAGTTCTCAGCATCGGGTGCCATGTAGCGCGGGTAGTTCGCCGGGTTTGGACTGTACTCCCCCGACACCGTAAACGGCGTTGCATTGCTATTTTGAATCCAGCCATTGGGAGGATTCACAATCATCACCGTCTCATCGACGTCGTGCACACCTTGCCAGTCAGTAGCGGGATTGCTGCCATCCACCGGTTGAGAGTAATCGAATTGCGGATCCCGTCTGGGCATAAAGTTGCCGTGGAAATAGGCAATATTGCCCTCCGCATCGGCAAACACCGTGTTATTGGATGAGTTGGTGCGGATGTCCATCATCTCGCGGAACTCGTCGTAATTGGCAGTTTTCATGCGCTGGTAAGACTGGCGCAATGCCTCCACGGGATTCCAGTTGATGCGCGTGACCACCCATTGATCATCCTGCATATGGGTGATCGGGCCTTGGTGGGTACGATAGATCGGGAACGTACGCTCAGCATATTCCGGTACGCTGTTGCTGTCGGCCGCACTGTTGCTGCGATAGCGCAAAGTCACTTCAGAGACCTCTACAGGGCGCAGTTCGTCACCGTAGCGGTATTTGAGTACGCCGTTGTCATTCACCACCTGATGCACAAACTCGTCCATAAAATCAGCAAAGGTACTGGTGTGCATCCAGCCGGTGGTTTCATTAAAACCCTGATAGATAAAAAACTGTCCCCAAGTGGCGGCGCCATACGCGTTGAGCCCCTCTTTGCTGACCAGTTGATACTCTCCCCGGAAAAAGAAACTGGTATGAGGATTAATCAACAACAGTGCGTTTCCGCTGGCGCTCATCTCGCCGTTGATGGCGATGCCATTGGATCCGGCGGGTTCGTCAAAAATGGTTTCCGCCAAGGGCGCGGGTGGCAGTTGCGCAATCACTGGCTGCGCACTCAAGTCCAACGTGGACGCAAGAGGCAGTGCGGCAACGCGTGCCTCGGCTTGTGAGTACAGCGCTTCGATACCTGCCGTTGGGATCGCTTCAATATCGCCGCCAATCGAGCCTTCAAAAAAGTAGAAGGGCATCCAGTTTTCAAAACGCGTGAGCAATTTGGGTTGCACTTGAGGATTGGACGCGAGGTAAAAGTTCAGTCCGTCTGCAAACGCGTCGCATAAGGCTTGCAACCAGTCAGGCGCAGCGTCGTAAGCGGCCTTGGCTTCCGCTTCGCTCATATAGAGCTTTGCTCGTAAGTCACTGTAAAGAGCGCTTTCGCCCTCAACTTCTGCAAGTCGGCCAATCGCCCAGGTATAGTTGCGCTCGATGCGTGGGAAATCATCTTCCGCTTGTGCGTACAGGAATCCAAACACTGCGTCTGCATCGGTATCGGCATAAATGTGAGCGACCCCAAAATCGTCGCGCACAATCTCCACCCGTTGGGCGATGCTATTTAAACGCTGGGTTTCTGCGGTGATTTGTTGCTCTACCTGTTCGGTCTCAGCGCTGCCAGGCTCTTGCTGCGGCGCACAGGCGATCAGGGCGGACAATGCCAGCGGTACAAACAAGGCTGTGCGCATTGAACGTGTTACTGTCTGTCGTACGGCACGCAACAGTGTTGGGTTGGAAATGCTTGTGTCAGTCATTGGGAATCCCCGTTGGCAGATAATTTTTCTGTGAAATACCAGGCAGCAAATCCCAGCGTTATGATGGCGAGCGCAATACCTGCTTCTTGTGGTCTGTTAAGAATGATAAACGTCAATGTCCAGATGACAATGCTGCTATAAATGAGCGGGGGCAGCGGGTACAGCCAAGTGCGATAGCCATTATCATCCCCTTTTGCCAAGACATCGGCGCCTTTTTTGTAGCGTAATACAAAAACACCCAGCACGGTCGCTAAAGAGCTCAGCCCCAGTATGAACCCAGAGAACACCAGAATAGATTCAAAGGTGGAGGTCAGGATAAATATCAGTGTCAGCAAACCCTGCGTGTATATGGCGGTGCGCGGAACGCCGCCTTTATTGTTAACTGACAGTTTGCGGAACAAACGGAAGTCTTCACCCATGACTTGCAGCACCCGTGGGCCTGCCATCAACATGGCAGACACTGTGGAAATCAGCAGCAAGGACAAAACACCACCCATCAACAGCGCACCGGTTTCCCCAAACGTCTGTTGGGCAACAATAACCCCAATCTCGAGTTTGCCTTCCAGCATTTCCATGGGAACTGCGTACAAAAATGTGGCATTCAGTGCCAGATACAACAGAATAACCACGGACGTGCCTACAATCAGGACCAGCGGCACAGATCGACCGGGATTGTCGATTTCACCGGTGATGTAGGTCGCGGCATTCCAACCGGTATAGGCGTAATTCACGTAAATCAGTGACACTGCAAACGCGCTGCTGGTCAATAGTGCGCCGTCACCACTAACAGGCAGTAAGTTGACCGTTTGTGGTGCGTCAACGGTCAAACCGACCAGCACTACAAAACCGATGATCAACGCAATTTTGATCAGCGTGAACCAGTTTTGTAATCCGCCACTGGCTTTGTGGTCGCGACCATGCACGAGAGTGACCACACTGACCAGCAGCAACGCCGCGAGCACACGGTTGATATCAATGATGTTGACCAGCGCGGAATCCAGATAAGCAGCAAATGTCATTGCAGCCAGTGCCGTTGGCGCCGCAAAACCCACGGTGAGCGACACCCAGCCCGACACAAATCCAACTGAGGGGTGATAAAGCTGGCTGAGAAAGTTGTATTCACCCCCTGAGCGCGGCAAGCGGCTGGCCAGTTCCGCATAAGTCAGTGCGCCGCAAAGCGCGGCGATGCCACCCACCAGCCAGAGCATCAGCAATACAAAGCTGGACTTGATATCAATGATCTGAAAACCAATGCTGGTGAATACACCAGTGCCTACCATGTTGGCGATAACCACAGCGATGGCAGTGGTGGGGGTATATGAACCGGCCTTGTGCATAAAACCTATCCTGGGGGTTGTTGTTGCCAGTTACCGATCAGCACACAGCGATCAGTCTTCAGACGGTGCTTCATCCGCGATCAACAGTTCATACAGTTCTATCGGCTCCTGGCTTACGCCATCGCGCCAGATAATTGTGTCTTTGCCGATTTTTCGCAGCCCGGCATTACGCAGCACCGCGCCCGAGGCGGGGTTGCGCTTGAGATGACTGGCATAAAAACGCGTAACGCCGAGTTCAGAGATGCCAAACCCGATCAGCGCGTCTACTGCTTCAGTGCAGTAACCTTCCCCCTGAAAAGGGATGCCTATCCAGTAGCCGATTTCAGCTTCATTATCCTGGCGATTAAACAGCCCAACCGTGCCGATGGTTTCATCTTTATTGCGCAGGGTGACAGCAAAGATCGCGGCGCTGCCCTCTTGCCAGGCTTTGTGCTGCTGCATGATCCATTGTTCAGCCGCACCATCCGGGTAGGGGTGAGGAATTGTGCGTGTCATTTCTGCTACATCGCGTTCACCGGCCAGTTTTTGAATGCGGGCGGCATCCTCCGCCCGGTAGGCGCGCAGGCGCAGGCGTTCTGTTGCCAGTGTGGATTGTTCTTCTGTCATGGATAGTTAACTCCGAAGAGTGCGTCAAGTGGCTTTCCCGACATCATAACCTGTATCACTGGGTGCCAATAGTAGTGCCTCCTGAATTACATGATCTGCCTTTGGCGTAATAGTCCAGAACCCTTAAACCTGTTGGTTTTTTCGCGCGGCATCGTTTATCTTCGTATTCTGACCATGAATCTAATCCGGATGTTTTTATGCCTCTGTTTACACTTACTACCGTCAGTCAGCAGAAACATTTTGCAGGACTGCAGATTCGAGTTGAGCATGAATCCCAGGTACTGAATTGCACGATGCGATTTTCAGTGTTCTTGCCACCACAGGCGTCGGCTGACAATCCGGTGCCAGCATTGTATTGGCTGACCGGTTTAACCGGGACCGATGAGAATTTCAGCACAAAATCCGGCGCTCAGCGTATTGCCGCGGAGCTCGGTATTGCCCTGGTGATACCGGATACCAGCCCGCGCGGTGCCCACGTGCCCAACGATGATGCCTATGATCTGGGGCAGGGAGCTGGTTTTTACCTGAATGCTACCGAAGCGCCGTGGGACAAAAACTTTTTGATGTTTGATTACATCACGTGCGAGTTACCGAGTCTGGTTGAACAGAATTTTCCCCTGAACAACAGGCGTGCTATCAGTGGTCACTCAATGGGGGGACATGGCGCCTTGATGATAGCGACCCGATTGCCTGAGCGGTTTGTGTCGGTATCCGCATTTGCGCCGATCGCCAATCCAATCCATTGTCCTTGGGGGCAAAAGGCGTTCGCTGCGTATCTGGGTGATGATCAGGAACGCTGGCAGCAATACGACAGTGTGGAGTTATTAAAGGCCCGCGGGCTGATGTTACCTTTGCTTGTTGATACCGGCACGGCGGATGAGTTTTTGACAAAACAACTCAATACTGAAGCATTGATAGCGGTTGCCGCCGGATTGCCTGATGCCCGTGTGCGCTATCAGGAGGGTTATGACCACAGTTATTATTTTGTATCCACGTTTATGGAAGAGCATTTGCGCTTTCATGCCAGATACCTGCGGGCATAAGCTTTTCTACTAAAGTTGATTGTTTGACGTTGAGATGGGCCTGAGTGCTCAGGAGTACAAAAATGAAAACACGTGCCGCGGTTGCCTTTGCTGCCGGTAAACCATTGGAAATTATTGAAGTTGATCTGGAAGGCCCAAAGGCCGGCGAGGTGTTGGTGGAATTAAAAGCCACAGGCATCTGTCATACCGATGCGTTCACCTTGTCGGGTGACGATCCCGAAGGTGCCTTCCCGGCGATTCTCGGGCATGAAGGTGCAGGTATAGTGGTCGACGTCGGCCCCGGCGTTAAGTCCTTAAAAAAGGGCGATACCGTTATTCCTCTCTACACGCCGGAGTGTCGCGAATGTGAGTATTGTCTGCACCCCAAAACCAATCTGTGTCAGGCCATTCGCAGCACACAAGGGCGCGGCTTGATGCCGGATGGAACCAGTCGTTTCTCGCTGGATGGTGAGCCAATTCTGCATTACATGGGATGCTCTACATTTTCCAATTTCACAGTCTTGCCCGAAATTGCACTGGCCAAAATCCGTCCGGATGCTCCCTTGGATAAGGTTTGTTACATCGGCTGTGGGGTAACCACGGGCGTAGGCGCGGTGATTTTTGATGCCAAAGTGGAACCCGGTTCTCGCGTCGTGGTATTTGGTTTGGGCGGAATTGGTCTTAACGTCATTCAGGCAGCCCGTCTGGTTGGTGCGCGTCAGATCATCGGCGTGGATATCAACCCGGGCAAAGTAGAGTTGGCGCGCAAATTCGGGATGACTGACTTCATTAATCCCAAGGATGTGCACAACGTGGTGGAAGCCATTGTTGAGCTGACCAAGGGCGGTGCGGACTACACGTTTGAGTGTATTGGCAACGTGACCACCATGCGTCAGGCGCTGGAAGCGTGTCACAAGGGCTGGGGCGAGTCGATCATCATCGGCGTGGCCGGTGCCGGCAAAGAAATTTCAACGCGGCCTTTCCAGTTGGTGACGGGGCGGGTGTGGCGGGGCAGTGCCTTTGGCGGCGCGCGTGGGCGCACCGACGTACCAACCATTGTGGACATGTACATGGAGGGGCGAATCAACATTGATGACTTGATCACGCATACCATGCCGCTGGACAAAATCAACGATGCCTTCGATCTGATGCATGAAGGTAAGTCTATCCGGAGTGTAGTGCTTTATTAGGGGACGGAGGGATCATTTTTTGTACAGATGTAAACTGTGTCGGCGCGATGTTGTATACGGAGGTTGATGCCGAGACAGTGGGCGCATCAGGGAGGTGCTGTGGCAGAGGACCAATCAGGCCGCGCTGATCCAATGACCGTGCGACCGAAAAAACGCGAGCACTGTTCGAACTCTGAGCAGCAAAGCCGCGAAGGTGAGTTGCGCAGCGTCGGTCGCATGGTCAATGGATGCGGCCGGTCCTCTGCCACAGCACCTGCCTGTTGCTCACGTCGTCGCAGCAACTGTTCACGCAAACCACACAATCCACAGTCTGCTCAGCGCATCGCTGGCAATCAGGAATCCTGCGATGCCCAGCACCCAGCCAAGTGCTGAGGCTGCGTTTTTGGTGATCCAGCTATCTACTTTGATCAACATGGGCCGGATGCGTTCACCCAGCAGCATTCTCAGCACGAGTAGTACCATCGCCGGTAAAATCATAAGCAGGCAGTAGGCAAGCATCAGGGCAAAAACCAGATGCCATGGCAGTTGCGCCGTGGCAATCAGGGCGATGGCGCCCAGATAGGGCAACATGGTTGCAACTTCCGCCAAGGCAGCAAACAGGGCCAACCCCATCAGAAAGCGCAGGGATGTTGTGGCATCTGCGGCTTTTTGTTTCCAGCGCTCAACCCGGGAGGAAGCGCCAGGTTTGCTGCTGTCGAAACGAAAGCTGATGACAAACAACCCGATACCGATCGCCAATTGCGCAATCAACACCAATAACGATGTGATTGAATTTGTCGGGGCTGCTTCATTGGATTGCGCAGGACTCTCAGCGCTGGCAAGCAAGTCCGCTCCCAACATGATGGCGAGGCCCATCAGCAGATAAAAACCTGCGATTGTCAGCAGGTAAATCATCATGCTCGATGCACGCACTTGACGGTGGTCCAGCAGCAACCAGATCGGAATCAGTAATGTCCCGATGCTGGTGCTGTCAATCAGCGCAAGCCCTATCAAGCTGATCAGTAATTCAATACCCAATTAAGTGTCATCCCTGGAGTCGATTCCAGGGTGACTTTATCACGGGCGATATGACTTAGGCGCGCCGGATATTATCAACCAGTCTGCCTGTTGTACGTGCGTCTTACATGCCAGGTGTGAACATTGAGGAGGAGCAGTGCTGCAACAATGATACCTGCCGTGACGATGCGATTGATTGAGTCTTCAGGGTTATTTAAAAGTTGCCAAAGTGCAAGTAAAACGATAACTGACATGATGTGGCAATTGCGAAAGAATTCAGGCACGAATTGTTCCTCTTTATTGAGTTCCGGCCGGATCCTCTAAATGAGAGTTTCCGGCAAGAGTCTTGTTTATTAAAAATTTTTCTTCAATTGTCGAGCATGTGACAGCCAAATTCATCGACAATTGTCCGTGATCCACCTCCGTCGCAAATATCCAGGCTGTAAGCGGAGTGCCCCCAAAGTGCAGCTGCCAGACCGAAGGCTGCTACTCCAACACCAAACACATGACGTTCATATTGAACACTTAAGTGTCTTATGTTTTTTAGGCAATAGCAGGCCTGCTTGCCAGTTTTATTTTTCTGACTATAGAGATATTCACTCGATGTGTTTTTGTGAAAAGATCAAGTGACTTGCGTTTTGACGTCAGAGTTTTGAGAGATTGGTGGGCTTCTGAACAACCAAAGAAAGACCTTAGCAATTTGAGGGGCTTTTTGGGGAAATCAAGATTGCTGCAAGATCTAGCGATAGTAAAGTCGATGGGGCGGCAGTAGGGGAGGGCAACCTTTTGTCGCCAGCCCACCAATTTAGATACAAGTACACCGCCTCATCGTAAACATTTGTACAAAAAATGGTTTACATCTGTACAAAAAATGATCCCTCCGTCCCCTATCAAGGAGCCGGAGTTTTCAGAGCTTTATAAAACGCATCACACTTTGCGCCCTGGTTCTCGGGCGACTGTGTCATCAGCGATACGACCGGGATCACAACAAGCGGGACCAGCGTGGTGAAGTAGGCCGCAACGTCTGTTTCCCACTTCAGGAAGAGTGTATTGGCTGCCCAAGCGATCAGGCCAAGACCGTAGCCTGAGGCGATGCCCCAGAACACGCCTTGTTCAGTGGTTTTACGCCAGTAAAAGATAAATCCAATGGCCAGCGCGGGTGGGACCACCATGGCAAAACCCAGCAGCAACAGCTCCAGCACGGAACTGATCGGCAACAGGCACGCCAATACACCTGCAAAAAGACCATAAATCACGCTGGTCACGCGATAGGCCTTGAGTTTGCGTTTTGGTTCATAGGTTTTGGAGGCGGGAATCCAGTCATTTACAAACAGTGTTGCGCTGGACAGCAGAATCGGGCCGCCCGAGGAAATCAAGGCTGCCAGCACCGCAGCTATGGCCACGCCGCCAATGATGGGGCCGGTATCTGTCGCGATGCGGGTGATGGTGGCGTAACTGGTGATGCCACTGTCAGTGCCGTATTTGGCAACTGCCTCTATACCAATGATGGATGCCAGAATGGGCATAATGGCTGCCAACACACCGGCCATCAGGAAAGCAGGGATCAGCAGGCTTTCTGTTTTAGCAGAGCTTGAGTAGTTGACGTACACCGATGCGGCTGGCGTATGAATCACTGCTGAGAAAAACATGGCAATAATCGGGAACCAGCCCAGTCCAACAAAACTCCACCAGCTTGCAGGATTAACTTCCGAGCCCGCCAGTGCCACATCTACCTTTTCTTTGATTCCACTGATGCCACCCAATTCCGCACCCGCAATGATGGCGACAGCACCCAGGCCCAGCGTAACAACAAGCACGTGAATCACGTTGGTTGCAGAGGCACCACGCAACCCCGAGAAAGTAGTCGAGCAGATAATAATCACCGCACCAATCATGATGGCCAGTTCGCGGTTAATACCAAACACCGCGCTGATGATTATGCCGACCAGCAACGGTTCCAGAATATTGATGATGAGGTATTCGGTCTGCACACACAGGCTGGTCAACCAGCCGTTTCGGGAACTGTCATGGCGTCGCACAAACAATTCGCTGATCGTGGTCAGACGTAGGCGTCGGTAGGGCACCGCAAAAAACAAACCCACCAATGCCAGCGCCAGTAATGAATTCACGCCGTACCACATGTTCCACACACCGGTATTCATGGTGTCACCTGCCACACCATAGGTGCCCGCCCCGCCTATTCGCGTACCGGCAATACCGGCAGCAATCAGCCACAGGCCCATACCGCCGCCGCCGATGGCCCAGTCGTCAGAGCTT
>JAUYSM010000089.1 GCA_030696315.1 Pseudohongiella sp.
AGACCATCGGTAATCATGGAAACGCCTAACAGAAACAGTCCCAAACCACCGGCCAGGGTACCTAAAGACACCAGCATAGGGTGCAACTCCCGTTACTTGAACACAACAGTTTTGTTGCCATTGACAATGATTCGATGTTCGCAGTGCCACTTTACGGCACGCGCAAAGGCGGCACATTCGGCATCTCGTCCAATCTGTACCAGTTCTTCGATATCAAAGTTGTGGTCAATTCGCTCAACCGCCTGTTCTATGATAGGCCCTTCATCGAGGTCAGTCGTGACGTAATGCGCGGTAGCACCAATAATCTTGACTCCGCGCATGTATGCTTGCCGATAGGGGTTTGCGCCTTTAAATCCCGGCAAGAATGAATGGTGAATATTAATTGCCCTGCCTGCCATCAATTCACACATACGAGGCGACAGAATCTGCATATATCGGGCAAGCGCCAGCAGATCGACCTGCTTGTTTTTAATGATGTCGATCATGGCTTGTTCCTGCTCCAGTTTGGTGTCCGGCGTAACGGGCAGATAATAAAAATCCAGGCCATACCACTCGGAAATACCTCGCATCGCTTCGTGATTGGAAACCACGCCCACCACATCTGCAGGTAAAGCGCCACTACTCCAACGGTGCAGCAGATCAGTCAGGCAATGTCCGTGCGTCGACACTGCCAATAACACGCGAGGGCGTTTGCGCACATCAAAAAAGCTCCACTGCATATCAAATTGTCGCGCCAGTGGTAAAAAGTCTTCATCGAGCTTTTCGGCCGACGGCAAATCTGCCTCGACCTCTTCGAACTCAACCCTCATAAAAAATCGGTCGATGACGGGGTCGCGATGTTGTGCAGCCTCACTGATAGTTGCGCCACGCTGAAACAGGAAGTCACTGACGGCTCGCACAATGCCGTTTGCTTCCGGGCAGGATACGTTTAACACATACTTATTACGTTGATCGGGATTCATGATGTCCATGTCTGAAAAGGAACTTTTTACGAGCTGAAATCTTAACACCTTTTGACTGGCTAAAACCCCGCCCCCCGATCAGGGGGTCTACAAAGCAAGGTGTTTCATCTAATCTCCCTTCCTGAAGTGCAGGGACGCACTTTCTTCGCAGAGCTGTTTTTATAAACTACGCTACGATTTGATAAGGAGCAGAAACGATGACAACACTCAGCTACCCAGTAAGAGTGGCATCCAAACTGATCGCCATCGCCACGATTGTGCTTGGCTCACAGCAACTTGTTGCGCAAACAGCCGCAAGTATCCCCGCTGGCATGGAAGGCACCTACACCCTGACATTTGGCTCAGCGCAGCAAGGCGCGCCGTTGGTCAATGGCGACACCCTGAATGTTGTACTCTCCTCCGGCGGAACGCTGTGCATCGACAAGTATATTCTGGGCAACCCTGTACTTGAAGGCAGCAATACCGCAGAGGCTGTCTGGCACGCACCTGCAGTTGGTGTAAAGCTGGCGTTATCCAATATCAACACCGGAACGTTTAACGAGCTGAATTTATTTTCCAACTCGAATCAATTCCTTGGCCAATTAACCGGCACCAAAATCAGCAACAGCAAATCCTGCAACCTGTTGGGCGGCACCCCGCCGGATCTCACCGGCATTTCTGACATATTTAAACTGGCTGAACAAATTTACAGTGCGATCTTCCCCAAAGCCTCTGTGTCCTTGAACCATGCCTATGAAATTGTTGATGGTTTTATAGGTCGCCAATACCCGGGGACCGGCACTGCCATTGGTATCAAAGACGGTACTGTCTATGTCACCGGCGGTCAATTTGGCAATTCTCTGGTAACAATCGGCGCGCTTGCCAACACCGTTGCGCAGCTGCAAGCGGAACTGGGTGGCAATCCTCCGCCCCCGCCAATTGAGGAGCCGGTTATTGTAATCCCCGCAGGCGACTATCGCCTGAACATCAGCGGAACAGTCGCTGCAACGATATTCGGCTTCACTACCACTCAACCATTCTCCTTGTCGATAGACTCGATTCCTGCGCCGGGATCAGCGGATATCAACAAGCTGGAAGAGCAAGTGCGCGACTCACTGAAAGGCGCTGAAGGTATTGATGCATCCACCTTCAGCAACTTCCAGATCAGCGAGGTGAGCGTCACAGACAGCCGTGTGTTCTTCCGCGCCCGATTTGCGGCCAGCTTTGTCGTAAATGGCATGAATGCAACACAGTCGTACAACATCACATACGAGTATCTGAAGAAGTAATCGGGTGCCTGGGGCCAGACACCCGTGAGTGAACTGCCAACCGCGTTAAATTGCAGTGCCGGTTCCTTGTCCGGCATTTGCCTCAGGGCCGCTGCTTCGTGCATCGGCCCTTTTTTTATGGCCTTGCGCGCGCTATCCTTGTGCTGATTCGCACCATCCACTGCCCGGACACCACCCGCCATGTTTACTTCCAGCAAGTCAATTCCAATGTCTGTTACCTGCCAGCAATACGGCTTTTTTGTGCTCGCGTTAATTGGACTGATCTGGTGGACACCGGCACTGTCGCAAAACCAGTCGCAACTTGCAGGAACATGGCGTGGCACGCTGATCGCTGCCCAGTTTGATCCTCTGGACATTGTCTTGCATATTCACTCAGCAGAAAATGGCGGCACCTACACCGCAACACTGGATATCCCTACGCAATTTCGAACCGACTTGCCCGTCGCCAGCATCAGCCTGAAAAACAGCAATGTTCTGGTCAGTATCCCTGCACTGGACGCCGAATTTTTTGGCAGCCTGGTGTTTGATGCCAGCGGACTTCAGGTGTTGGCTCTGAATGGTGACTGGAGTCAGTCAGGCGAACACATTCCACTGCGACTCGAACGGAGTAATTGATCTTGAAATACTTACACACGATGGTGCGGGTCAGTGATCTCGATGCATCATTGGATTTTTATTGCCAAAAACTGGGCCTGCGGGAATTGCAACGCAGAGAAAGTGAACAAGGTCGCTTCACCTTGGTTTTTCTGGCTGCCGAGGGTGATGATCAGGCTCAGATTGAACTGACCTACAACTGGGATCCGGAAGTATATGGCGAAGGTCGTAATTTTGGTCACCTCGCTTATCAGGTCGATGATATTTATGCCACGTGTGAGCGGTTGATGCAAAAAGGCGTGCTAATCAACCGGCCACCGCGAGATGGCCGAATGGCGTTTGTGCGTTCCCCTGACAACATCTCGATTGAACTGCTGCAACGCGGAGCGCCGCTTGCGCCTCAAGAACCATGGCTCAGTATGCCCAATTCCGGCAAATGGTAGCCTGATCAACACCAGAATGCCGCGTATTGAGGCCGTCTTGTTGAGGCTACCGCGGCGCTCGTTTATCATTGCGCGTTTTCGGACAAGGTAGCAGCATGCAAATACTCGACGGCAAACAAACGGCAGAACAGATCAAGGCAGAAATTGCTGACGAAGTGAATCGT
Organism: Pseudohongiella sp.; assembly: GCA_030696315.1. Lineage (GTDB taxonomy): Bacteria > Pseudomonadota > Gammaproteobacteria > Pseudomonadales > Pseudohongiellaceae > Pseudohongiella. Next base: position 3,432 of record JAUYSM010000089.1, read on the forward strand.
ATCAAAGCGCGCGGCGGCAAAGTACCGCATCTGGCAGCGATTCTGGTGGGTAATGATGGTGCCAGCGAAACCTATGTCGCCAACAAAGTACTCGACTGCAAGCAGGTAGGTTTTGACTCAACATTGATCCGATTGCCGGCTGACATCACCGAACAGGCGTTGCTGGACCACATACAGCAATTGAATGAGAACAGCGACATTGATGGTTTTATTGTGCAGGTACCTCTGCCAAAACACATTGATGAAACTCGGGTAACACTGGCAATTTCTCCTGCCAAGGATGTTGATGGCTTTTCGCCAGCCAGCGTGGGTCGCATGTGTCTGGCCTTGCCCACCTTCATCTCTGCTACCCCCAATGGTGTGATGGAACTGCTCAAACGGTATCAGATAGAAACAGCCGGCAAACATTGTGTTGTAGTGGGACGCAGTAATATTGTTGGCACACCCATGTCAATTCTGATGTCACGCAATAGCAACCCAGGTAATGCCACCGTCACTCTGGTTCATAGTCGTACGCCCAATATGGCAGACATCTGCAGAACAGCAGACATCCTGATAGTCGCCATCGGCAAGCCCGACTTTGTGACCGGTGACATGGTCAAAGATGGCGCTGTTGTCATCGATGTTGGTATCACACGTGTGGCAGACGCCAGCAAGGCCAGTGGTTTCAGACTGACCGGCGATGTGCACTTTGAATCTGTAAAAACAAAATGCTCGTTTATCACACCCGTACCTGGAGGCGTTGGTCCAATGACCAGAGCCTCGTTGCTTCAGAATACGCTTAAGGCGCAAGCATTGCGCGACCAGCTCTGACCATCTGTTTTTTAAAGGAAATTGAATATGTTTGAAGCAATTACCAGTTTGCCAGCCGATCCCATCCTCGGTTTGATGGCGGCCTTTCGCGCCGACAATAATGCCCACAAAATAGATCTGGGTGTAGGCGTCTATAAAGATGAGCGCGGGCAAACACCGGTGATGCGTGCTGTCAAACAAGCGGAAACACGACTACTGGCCAATCAGCAGACCAAAACCTATGTCGCCCCCGCGGGACAAGTGGATTATAACCACTTGATCGCCGGTCTGATTTTTGGGGATCAGCTGCGCGATCAGTTGGGCACACGTCGCGTGACGTTTCAGACACCTGGCGGTTGCGGTGGATTGCGTCTGGGTGCTGAGTTCCTGCAAAAAGTGAAACCCGGTGCCAAAATTCTGGTCAGTGATCCAACCTGGGCCAATCATATCCCGCTACTTGGTGAGGCAGGCCTGCAAATCAGCAAGTACCCGTACTACGACTATGACAAACATGCCATTCGTTTTGATGCCATGATGGACAGCCTGAGTACGGCCACAGCGGGCGATCTGGTGTTATTGCATGGCTGCTGTCACAACCCATGTGGTGCCGATCTGGATCAACAGCAATGGCAGGCAGTTGCGGAGCTGGCGCAAAAAAATGGCTTCACACCTTTCATCGATCTTGCCTATCAGGGCTTGGGGGATGGCATTGTCGAGGACACCTATGGCGTACGTTTGTTGGCCGATACCTTGCCCGAACTGGTTGTAGTCAGCTCGTGCTCCAAGAATTTTGGCTTGTACCGGGAGCGTACCGGCTCATTAACCGTCATTAGTGGTAACGCCGCATCCGCTAAAGCAGCGGGCAGCCAGATTGCGTCGATTGCGCGCAGCATTTATTCAATGCCGCCAGATCACGGCGCAGCCGTTGTGATTGAAATCCTGAGGGACGCAGCGCTCAATGCCGACTGGGAAGTCGAATTGACTGAAGTACGCAACCGTATCAATGGATTGCGAACCGAATTGGTGAATGCCCTTGCCGCAAAAGGTATAGACCGGGACTTCAGTTTTATTCAGCGCGAAAAAGGTATGTTTTCATTTCTGGGGCTGAGTGTTGACCAGGTTCATAACCTGATCAACAACTACAGTATTTATCTGGTCGACTCCAGCCGCATCAATATCGCCGGCATCAACCACAGTAATCTGGATTATCTGGCGGAAAGCATCAAACAAGTGCTGACCGCCTAGATTTTATACCCGGACGGTCAACACATCACAGCCAATGCCGTGCAATACGGCGTTGGCGGTTGAGCCCAGCACCGCGCGGATAGGGTTGTGCCCGTGACTACCTATCACCAGCAGATCCACAGAAGACTCAGCGACCAGTTTTTTGATTTCGGTTGCCGGTTTGCCCGCCAAAAAATGTACATGGGACGCAGGTATACCATGTTCGACCATGGATGATCGGGCGCTGTCAGCAACCCGCGCCTGATGCTCTTTTTGTACTTTCTCAAAATCAGCCATATTCAGCTCAAATGAGTAGCTCCCCAGCAGTGGCTCAAATACCAAAACAGCGCTCAACTCAGCATTATTGGCAGCAGCAATTTCTACTGCTTTGTTAACGATGGTGTCAGACTCGTCTGATCCATCAATAGCAACCAGAACCTTTTTATAGTTAGACATACTGTGACACTCCCTTCAATGAAGATGAATACGCATTAAGACCATCAGCGTTGCCTGAATCATAGTTAAAATATTGAGTTCGATCAATGAAGCATCTTCAGCACGGCCGTTCAGGGCTAACTATTTGACGCAGGTCAAAATTTATCGGGCTTTTGTGCAGGATTATGCCCTCGTGGGTGCGGTACCGGACCAACAGCCAGGGACCATAAGCCTGCCTCAAACTTCATCTGAAATACTGGAGACTGATAATGGAAGATAAAATGGTCGCACGTAATATCGCGGTAACCGTTGGCGTCATCATGCTGGTTGCTTTGGGTCTGGTTACTTTGTCCACCATCATTGGCAATAGCTTCTGATCGGATCATCTGGCCAAATTGCCGGGGCTTAACGCCGCCCCGGCAGGACTGCTTTGAGCTGCGCAGCCAATTTTCGCAAGGCAGCCTCGGTGCTCGGCCAATCAATACACGCATCTGTGATGGAAACACCGTAGCGGATTTCTTCCGGATCATCTGGAATGGGTTGGTTGCCCGCACAAATGTTGCTTTCCACCATGACCCCCATGATCGATTTGTTGCCTGCAATTATCTGCTGAGCAACGTCTTCCAGCACCTCAAGCTGCAACTCATACTGCTTGCGCGAGTTGCCATGGCTGCAATCCACCAGAATATTTTCGGGCAAGGCGGCTTTGCGCAATTCTTCTTCACACGCCGCAACAAAAGGGGCCTGATAGTTTGGTTCCTTTCCGCCGCGCAGAATAACGTGGCAATGCGGATTACCTGAGGTGCGGAACGCCGCAACACGGCCCTGCTCCGTAACACTGATAAACGTATTGACCGCGCTGGCCGATCGAATGGCATTAACAGCAACCGACAAACTGCCGTCGACATTATTTTTAAATCCGACCGCTGAAGAAATTCCGCTCGACAATTTCCTGTGGGTAGGCGATTCCGTTGTGCGCGCACCAATTGCTGTCCAGCTCACCAGATCTTGCAGATACTGCGGCGAAATCAGATCCAGCGCTTCTACGGCAATTGGAATTCCCAACGCATTGATATCCAGCATCAACTGCCTGCCAATGCGCAAACCGTGCTCAATGCGATGACTGCCGTCCAGGTAGGGATCATAAATCAATCCTTCCCAACCCACTGTGGTACGTGGTTTCTCAAAATAAACACGCATGATGATCATCAGCGTATCTTTTAACTCATCTGCCAGTGGCTTTAGCAGACGGGCATAGTCCATCGCGAGCGCGGTATCGTGAATGGAACACGGCCCCACTACGACCAATAGTCGGTGGTCTTTGTTGTCCAGAATGCCTTTCACACTGTGATGACCGTACAAAACAGTATCAAGTGCAGCGCCTTTTAAGGGCATTTCTCGCTTGAGCTCGGCAGGAGTGGGCAGCTCCTCCTGAGAGATGATGTGCAAATTATCGACTTCCCGCGTCTTAGATGGCATGACTACTTTCCTGATTTTTTTGATTGCTGCAGTATTCTGGGGGCTGACCGCCTGGCAATCAAGTTAGCTTTCTTGTCTTTAGGCAAGCCTTCAGGCTTGCCGACGAAAATCAGCAGGCCGCATGCCGGTGAGAAACAGGGACGCCAGATAGGTCAACATGCCACCAAAACAGACGAGGGCGAGCATGCCTGCACGCTGGCCGATTCCCCAGTCCAGCCATGCCTGCCAATCGCCTGCAAGCCAGACAACCAATATCGACATTAGCACGTTCGCCAGCAGCATCCTGGTCAGAAACAGCCCCCAGCCTGACTGGAAATGAAAAACACCGCTGCGACGCAACCCCATCAATAGCAGTCCTGCATTCAGGAAGGCAGCCAGCGATGTGGCAAGCGCTAAACCGGTATGTGCCATATCCAGGACAAAGACAAACAGGATATTGAGTCCCATATTGGCAATCATGGCAATAATCCCGATGCGCACCGGCGTACTGGTGTTCTGCCTGGCATAATAACCGGGCGCAAACACCTTGATCGCCATAAACGCAGTCAGCCCGATTGAATAAGCTTGCAGGCTGGACGTTACTTGCGTCACATCATATGTATCAAAGTTATCATTCTGGAACAGCGTGATTATCATCGGTTGCGCCAACAACACCAGCGCAAGGGATGCGGGTATGGCAATCAGCAAAATCAATCTGAATGCCCAATCCAGCAGTGCGGCAAATTCCTGGGCCGATTTTTC
>JAUYSM010000093.1 GCA_030696315.1 Pseudohongiella sp.
CAGCAATATCACACCGCCGATCATAATCGCGAGTGTCGACACCTCACCAATTGAGCCCTGCATCTGACCAAAAAAGGCATTAAGCCATGTCAATTGCTCGCCGGTTGCTGACAAAGTGACCGGCAGCCCGTTGTTAGCGATCTGGCTGAGCGCGGTCGCCCCGCTGAAGCCATCAACCGCTGTCCACACCGAGTCACCTGAAATCTGCGGTGCGTACGCGAAAAACAGGAATGCACGCCCTGTCAGCGCCGGGTTCAGGAAGTTTTTGCCGGTACCACCAAAGACCTCTTTACCTACGATGATGCCGAAGGAAATTCCTAACGCTGCCTGCCACAATGGCAAAGTCGGCGGCACAATCAGTGAGAACAGAATGGAGGTGACAAAAAATCCCTCATTTATCTCGTGACCGCGTTTGACGGCGAACAACACTTCCCAGAATCCGCCGACAATAAACACCGTGGCGTAAATTGGCAGAAAATACATGGCGCCGTACCAGAAGTTATCCCAGATACTGCCGGGATCGTTTCCTGCGAGCGCACCAATCAGCACACCCCGCCAGCCTTCCATCTCGGTGATACCCATGTTTACCATCGCCATATTGGCCTGGTAACCCACGTTGTACATACCGTAAAACATGGCTGGGAACACTGCCAGCCAGACCGTGATCATGATACGTTTCAGGTCAATACCATCACGCACATGAGAGCCGCCGACTGTCACTTTGCTCGGGGAATAAAAAATTGTATCCACCGCCTCATACAGTGGGTACATCTTTTCGTACTTGCCGCCTTTTTCAAACTGCGGCGCTAGATCATCAAGTATTTTACGCAGACCCATGGTGAGTTTTTTCCACTAACATTCTTTTTCGATACGCGTGAGGTTGTCACGCAGGATCGGACCGTATTCATATTTGCCTGGGCACACATAGGTGCACAGCCCCAGATCTTCTTCGTCCAATTCCAGCGCGCCCAGACTCATCGCTGTTTCAATGTCACTCACAATCAATGTGCGCAGCAACTGTGTCGGCAGAATGTCCAAAGGCATGATGGTTTCATATGAGCCAACCGGCACCATTGCACGTTCGCTGCCATTGGTGGTGGTGGTGAAGTCAAACTTCTTGCCTTTGAGCAGGCTGGACAGGTAAATGCTCAAATTGGAGTGGCGATTGGCGCCTGGAGACAGGTAACCAAACAGGGGGCGCTCCCGGCCTTCGCGCAGCACACTGATCTGTTGATCATAGCGACTGAGGAATTGCATAGGCTCAGTAATTTTTCTACCTGCCAATACCGACCCGGAAATCACCCGGTTTTCACCCTCTTTAAGCTCGCCTGCCGTCAATTCGTGCAGATTGGCACCAATACGAGTGCGCAATAGACGCGGATTCTTAACTTGCGGGCCGGCCAATGCAACGACGCGCTCGGTCCACAGCGTGCCGGTGCTGAACAATTTACCTGCCGCAATCACATCCTGGAACCCGATGCTCCACACCCAACGACTCAGGCTGACGGGATCAAGAAAGTGAATGTGTGTGCCAGTCAGTCCGGATGGGTGTGGTCCAGCAAAATCTTCCACCTGAACATTACCGGCAAATGCTTCTTTTTCCAGACCTGAAAAACTGCCTTCACGACGGCATACAAAGACTTTGCCATCAGTGAGTTTTGCCAGCAGATTGATACCACGTACCAGATCCTGTGAATGCTCGCGCGCAACCACCTCAGGCAACAATGCCAGCGGATTGGAATCCATCAGATTGATAAACAACGACGATGGTTTGCTGGCAGGGTCGGGAACCTTGCTGAAGGGTCTGGTGCGCAGCGCTGTCCACAGACCCGAGTTAACCAGATTTTCCACGACTTTTTCGCGAGGCAAAGATACACATTCGGCATCACTGTAGCGCGCAAAACTGACTTGTTCGCCATCATTGCCATCAAGCGCGATCACAACTGACAAAAACAGACGCTTGTCGCCGCGATTGACAGCAGTGACTGTCCCGGCACCTGGTGAGGTATAAATGACGCCGGGCGTCTTTTTATCGGTAAACAAGGTCTGACCGAGTTTGACTCTGTCACCTTCTTTGACTTCCATCGTGGGTTTCATACCCACAAAGTCCTGCCCCAGAATCGCCACCGTGCGAACCGGCTGAGCGTCATGAATTACCTGTTCCGGAGCGCCATTAATAGGTAAGTCTAACCCGCGCTTAATTCTGATCATTCATCAGGCCTAGTAATTTGTATTCAGGATATGCAATTAGATTGATGTGTCTTACGCTGAGAAAACGCGCACAATTATAGGTATATGGCCTCTGATTTGCCACCGTTTTCTTGGTCTAAATGAATAAGCTCAGGAAGGAATCCGGTGTCAGCAGAGCTGACACCGGGCAATAAAATCAGACTTCGTTGGGATAAATCCGGTAATTGACACCCGCCATTTTGTAAACCATGCGCACAACCTGATTGCAATAACCAAACTCGTTGTCGTACCACAGGTACAACACACAACGATTGCCTTCAACAATGGTTGCTTTGGAATCAACAATGGCCGCTTCGCGTGAGCCTACAAAGTCACTGGATACCGCGTCAGGATCTTCCGTATAGCTGATCTGGTTCTGCAGCGGTGAGTGCAGCGCAAGCACTCTCAGGAACTCGTTGATTTCTTCTTTGGTGACAGCTGTTTCCATATTAAGCATCAAAATAGCCATGGACACATTCGGCACAGGCACACGCACCGCATTACCCGTCAATTTACCAACCAACTCAGGAACAGCTTTCACCACCGCTTTGGCTGCACCGGTTTCGGTCAGTACCATGTTCAGCGCAGCACTTCGGCCACGGCGATTGCCTGTGTGATAGTTGTCGATGAGGTTCTGATCGTTGGTGTACGCATGCACAGTTTCAACGTGGCCGCTGACAATGCCGTATTTGTCGTTAAGCACCTTCAGCACCGGCGCAATGGCATTGGTGGTGCAGCTGGCCGCCGTGATGATTCGGTCTTCAGGCTTGATCTGATCGTGATTGATACCGTAAACGATATTTTTGAGACTGCCTTTGCCCGGTGCGGTCAACATGACTTTGCTGGCACCTTTGGATTTCAGGTGACGAGACAGACCTTCTTCATCGCGCCAGTTGCCGGTGTTATCGATAATCAGGGCGTCATTGATGCCATATTGGGTGTAATCAATTTCATCCGGGGCATTAGCGTAAATAATCTGTACAACATTACCGTTACAAATCAAGCAGTTGTTAGCTTCATCAATACGAACTGTGCCTTGAAACGCACCGTGTACCGAATCGGATGTTAACAAACTTGCGCGCTTGATGATGTCGCCAGGTTTGCCTGGACGCACAACCACTGCGCGCAGACGCATGACCTCGCCGGTGCTGGTGCGCTCAATCAGCAAACGTGCCATCAGACGACCAATCCTGCCGAAACCAAACAATACAATATCCTGCGATTTTTCACTGGGAGGCGTTTTCACACCGATCAGTGCTGCCAATTCAGACTTCACATACATATCAACATCTGGCGCATTACCAGCCTGCGCCAATTCCATGTACTTGACAGTCAACTTGCCAAGATCGATCTGGCAATGCCAAAGATCCAGTTTTGCCACTGACATTAAAATTGGGTGCGATTCAAACTCGGACATCTCATTGCGCCCGATCTGCCGGACAAAACGATGAGACTTCATGATGTTGGTCACTGATCTGTTATGCAATGCGCGACCATAGATAAAAACACCAACGTTACGCTCACTGTAGAGGCGACCAACCACAGGAATCATTTCCTGTGCCAGGGCTTCTCTTTGCTTCCAATCACTGAAATAGTCTTCCGGGCTGGGTCGTGTCACGTGGGGCACCTGTCTGTCGAGTGGTTGAAGAAAGTCATTCCGGCAAATGCGAATTGATCCAAAACGACGCATATTATCTTGTGATTGCCCGGGCTGTGCAACTTAAATGACCTTTTACAGAGGCATTCCCTGTGCATAACGGCAGCTCTATGCAAGAATACGCGCCCTCTTTTACCACAAGCAGCGTAGCCTGGCAGTCGGGATAATTTGACTGTCAGCGTCATTTTGTCTTTTATCGTGCGGATTGGAAGATGTCGGGTTTCGAACTAAACGCTCCACCTTTGCCCAAAGAGGGCCACACGCTGCAGTGGCCCGCATTGCCGGATTCTCAATTCAGCATGGCACTGGCCCAGACGGCACGACGGAGCAAATCCCCTGTTCTGTTGATTACCAACAGCAGCGAAGAAGCCGAACAGCGGCGCCGCGAACTCCAGTTTTTTATACCGGATCACGGCCCGGATGCATTGCCAATCCTGACGCTGCCGGATTGGGAAACGCTGCCTTACGACACATTTTCGCCGCATCAGGACATTGTTTCTGAACGACTGAGCGCCTTGTATCAGTTGCCCGATATGAAAAGCGGCATTTTGATTGTGCCTGTCAGCAGCCTGATGCACCGACTGCCACCACCCAGTTATATTCAAGGCAACAGCCTCATGCTGAGTGTTGGTGAATCTCTGAATGTCGACAGACTCAGACAACGCTTGTCAGGCGCGGGTTATCAACATGTGGATTCTGTTTACGAACACGGTGAGTTTACTGTTCGTGGCGCCATCATGGACATTTTCCCAATGGGCAGCAAATTGCCCTATCGGATTGATCTGTTTGATGACGAAGTTGAATCACTGCGGGTTTTTGATCCGGAAACGCAGCTCTCACTCGAGAAGGTTAAAAGTATTCGTTTGCTGCCTGGTAAAGAATACCCCTTGCATGAGGCCGGCAGAACCGCGTTTCGTGGACGCTTTCGCGAGATGTTTGATGTCGACACCCGCAAATGTAACCTCTACCAGGATATCGGAGAAGGCATAGCCTCTGCCGGCATTGAGTATTACCTGCCCTTGTTTTTTGACGATGTCAGCCAGCTGTTTGAGTACCTGCCGGCCAACACCCTGATTCTGCGCGATCGCCAGCTTGATCAACCTGCACAGCGATTCTGGCAGGACATCAATAATCGTTATGAAGACAGACGTCATGACCGCCAACGCCCAATTCTGTCACCCGGCGAGTTATTTCTGTCACCAGAAGAGTTATTCCGGCAACTCAAAACCTTTAGCCTGATCACCTATGACAATCAGGCTGCGCTCAGTGATTTCCCGGTACTGGGCGCTGACAACACACTGGCCACGCCGCTGCGCGCTCTGCAGACACTGATCGCATCGCGTCCAAACTGGCGAATGTTATTTTGCGCTGAAAGCGCAGGACGGCGTGAAACGCTGGCGGAACTGTTGCGCTCTGTGGGCATCAACTCAAGACCCGTTGACAACTGGCCAGCGTTTATCCGCAGTACGGAGCACGTTGCCATTACCGTGGCCGCGCTGGATAGAGGGCTGATGCTGCCTTCCGAGCAACTGATGGTGATTACCGAATCACAGCTGCTGGGCAGGAAAATTGCGCAACGGCGCCGGCGCCGCAGAGCCAATGACAACACCGACTTTATCATCCGTAGTCTTACTGAGCTGACCCCCGGTGCCGCGGTTGTGCATATCGATCATGGCGTCGGTCGTTATGTTGGCCTGCAAACCCTGACTATAGATGGCGATCAGGCTGAATTCCTGACGCTTGAGTATTCCAATAAAGCCAAACTGTATGTACCCGTCGCGTCATTACATCTGATCAGCCGTTATGGCGGCACCGATCCCGAGCATGCGCCGCTTGATACGCTGGGCAACGACACCTGGCAGAAAAACAAACGCAAAGCCGCCGAAAAAATCCGCGATGCGGCCGTTGAATTGCTCGATATTTATGCCAAACGCGAAGCGCGCACAGGCCACACCTTTCGTGTTGACGACATCGACTACGAAAAATTTGCTGCCGGCTTTCCCTTTGAAGAAACTCCCGATCAGCTCGAAGCCATTCAGAGTGTAATCGCAGACATGCAATCAATGCGCAGCATGGACAGACTGGTCTGTGGCGATGTTGGTTTTGGCAAAACCGAAGTTGCCATGCGTGCCGCCTTTATAGCGGTGCAAAACCACAAACAAGTGGCGTTACTGGTACCCACTACTTTGCTGGCTCAGCAGCATTATGAAAGTTTTCGGGATAGGTTTGCCGATTGGCCGGTCAGCATCGACCTGATTTCGCGCTTCCGAAGCAGCAAACAACAAGAAGATACACTTGAGCGCATACGCAATGGCCGCGTCGACATTATCATCGGCACCCACAAACTGCTGCAAAACAATATCCAGTACAAGGATCTTGGCCTGCTTGTTATCGACGAAGAGCATCGTTTTGGTGTGCAGCAAAAAGAGCGCATCAAGGCAATTCGGGCCGAAGTGGATATCCTGACGCTGACAGCCACCCCTATCCCGCGCACATTAAATATGGCGATGTCCGGTGTCAGAGATCTGTCATTAATCGTGACGCCACCTGCTAAACGCTTATCTGTTAAAACCTTTGTGCGTGAACATCAGGACAGTCTGATCAAAGAAGCGGTGCTGCGTGAACTGTTGCGCGGCGGCCAGGTGTTTTACTTGCATAATGAAGTGAAAACCATTGAGCGAACGGCTGAGCACCTGCGTGAACTGATCCCGGAAGCCAGAGTTTGTGTTGCGCATGGCCAGCTGCCAGAGCGTGAGCTGGAGGTCATCATGGCGGACTTCTATCACAAGCGTTACAACATTCTGGTGTGCTCGACCATCATTGAAACCGGCATTGATATTCCAAGCGCCAATACCATCATTATCGACCGCGCCGACAAACTGGGACTGGCACAGCTGCATCAGTTGCGCGGTCGGGTCGGACGCTCACATCATCAAGCGTACGCGTATTTACTGACTCCGCCGCCCAAAGCGTTGACACCCGATGCCGAAAAGCGGCTGGATGCCATTTCTGCGGCCAGCACGCTGGGTGCAGGTTTTACCCTGGCCAGTCACGATCTTGAAATTCGCGGCGCGGGCGAAATTCTGGGTGAAGAGCAAACAGGCCATCTACAAAAAATTGGCTTTACCTTATACACAGAAATGCTCGAAGAGGCCGTCAAGGCCATTCGGGAAGGCCGCACCCCCAACATTGATCTGGTCATGCAAAGTGGCAGTGAGATCAATCTGCGAGTGCCCGCGCTGATACCCGAAGATTACTTGCCCGATATCCATACCCGTTTGATTATGTATAAACGTATTGCCGGTGCCCGCGATGAGGAAGAACTGCGTGACCTGCAAGTGGAAATGATCGATCGTTTTGGATTGTTACCTGATGCCGCCAAAATCCTGTTTTCAGTGACGCAGCTCAAACTGCGCGCAGAGGAAATGGGGATCAGCAAGGTGGACGCCAGCGCACAGACCGGACGGATAGTTTTCCGGCAGCATACACGCATAGACCCGCTGTCTATCGTTCAGTTGGTACAGAAGCAGTCCAAAGTCTACAAACTTTCCGGCCCCACTCAGCTGTCATTTACCCATGACAAACCAACGCCGGCGGCGCGACTTGAATTTATTAACAAAACTCTGGATCAATTCAGACTGTTACCCGTAACATAATCTGATCAAGGGAGTTAACTGCGTGAAATCTGAAACCCGTACATTTATTTCTCGAGTTGGGAGCGCGTTTGCAATCGCCATGGTTTTGCTGGCACGCCCTGATTTGGTCCTGGCCCAAAATGCGGCCCAAAATGCGTCAGAAGAGCGCTGGTATCAGATTGAAGTAACGGTTTTTGCTCACAGCAACGCGATGCGGGAGCAGGAAATCTGGCCGATGGCAATGTTGCAGGAACCAGTTGCCCGCAACACGCGCCCCCTGGATACCATGATGTCGGTATATGACCTGCCAGATTGGAACGTACTTGATGACTCGCCAGCACGTGCGGCCGAGTTGACTGACACCCTGACATTGCCCGGTGATGTCACGATCGAAAACGACAGGCTGTCCGGTGCTCCCGCGCAACGTACCTCAAGTTTCAGATTACCTGACCCCGAGCGCGATGCGTTTCTGGCTCTGCCAACGTCTGCACATCTGTTTCAAGACACCAATCGCGCCCTGCTCAGTGACGGACGATACCGGGTGATGTACCACAACGCATGGCGCCAACCCATGCGCGGCAGCAATCAGTCGATTCCAGTGTGGCTGGAAGGCGGCAACCAATTTGGACCGCGACACGAGCTGGAAGGCAGTCTGAATTTTCGATTTAACCCAGGACAAGACCGGGTGGTGCTCAATGCCAGGCTTTGGTTGACCCAGTTTGCCGCACAGACATTGGATGACACACAAACCATCCAATTGCCCGATCTGCCCGCATCTGTGTTGAGCCGACGAACGTCAACGCTTGCACCAGATGACCTGCAGTGGTCTGCGGTACAGGTCATTCCTGTGTTGAATACCCGGGAACTGCGCAGCAATGAGTTTCACTACCTTGACCATCCGGCTGTGGGCATTCTTGTACAGATACTGCCTTACACCGTGCCGCCATTGCCTGAGCCTGAACCCGAACTTTTACCCGATGTAGAACTTGAATCAGGCACAAGTCCAGCGCCATCACTAGCCGCCCCTGCTACATCAAGCTGATATTGGGGTCTCATGCGTGATAACGCTCCGCAGCGCGCAGCAATATCGCCTGAATATTGCCCATGCCTCGGGCAAGCACACGTCGAATGCCCTCCATCGTAATCACATCATCGCTCAAGCCCGCGCCCCAATTGACTGACAAGGCGATGCTGGCGTAAGGCAGTGACAACTCGCGAGCGAGACCGGCTTCGGGCATGCCGGTCATGCCAACCATGTCACATCCGTCGCGCTGCATGCGCCTGATTTCGGCAGGCGTTTCCAGACGCGGGCCTTGTGTCGCGCCATAAACACCTTGCGGCCAAACGGGTACTTCAATGTCCTGCGCACTGCTGATCAACAGGTTGCGCAATTTGCCATCATACGGTTCTGTAAAATCCACATGGGTTACTGTCGCTGAGAACTGATCCGGCGAATCAATGCCTGTCGGTTGCCCATCAAAAAACGTGTGGGCCCGGCTATGCGTGTAGTCAATAATCTGATCCGGCACCGCAATCACCCCGGGCCCCATATCCGCATGAATACCGCCTACTGCGTTGACTGCAAGCACCGCACCAGCACCCAATTCCCGAATTGCAAACAGGTTGGCACGATAATTAATGCGGTGCGGAGGTAATGTATGTCCGGCACCATGCCTGGGTAGAAATCCGACTTCCTGGTCACAATCACCCAGCTTGCCACAGGCAACAATGACAGGGAGTTCCTGATAGGGTGTTGCAATCGCCAGCTCTCGGCTTACTTTGAACCCCGGCAATTGGTTCAGCCCGGTTCCTCCGATAAAAACTAACATAACTCAGGCCTCGTGCTTAAAATGTCCATGACAGGGATTCTTCCAGCAGAAGCTGGCCAGTGCAACCGGAATCGCCTTGATTTGACAAGGCAACACCCGGCACGACTAAAATGCCTTTTGCACACCGCACTGGAATCACTGCTACATGTTCAAACGCTGGCGTGAAAATTGTCTTTTGTGGCTTTGGCGTCACCATACTCATCTGCCAACCAGAATGGCGCACAAAATATTCAAGGCGCTGGGCAAAGCCGGTTGTCCACCCGATTTTGAGTTCAGACATCAGTTTTATGGCATGCGTTATGACGGAAATCTGAACAATAACGTGGATGTCGCCATTTATTTTTATGGTGCGTTTGAAAAGCCATTGTTATGTTTTATGAGCGACACACTGAGCGCCATATCCGACAACGACGGTGTATTTGTCGATATTGGCGCCAATGTTGGACAACATTCCCTATATATGTCGCGTGTTGCCGCTAGTGTATTTTCCTTTGAACCTTATGCCCCCGTGCGTGCCCGATTTGAACATCAGCTCGCTCTGAACTCCATTCACAATGTAACTGTTCATGCGCTGGGTTTGAGTGACAGCAACACTCGTCTGGCTTTTTTTGCACCTACTGGCAACAACGCAGGAATTGGATCGTTTGATCCTGAAAGCAGACTTAAAGGTAACGTCTCAATAGGAGAACTGGCGCTTGTAAAGGGTGACGACTTTTTCCAGGATCAAAAACCTGACCGCATCGACTTGATCAAAATTGACGTTGAGGGCTTTGAAAAGGCCGTATTGCTTGGACTTCAGCAGACACTGCAGAAATACCGACCTTTAGTTGTGTGTGAGATGACCTACGGCAAGCCCAAGTCACTGACATCATCACAAGAGATCCTGAGCCTGCTGCCTGACAACTATGTGTTGTTGTGTTTTGATAAACGCCGCGCAGATGGTCGTAAACGGCAACGTCACAATGCACGAGCCAGATCCAGCGGCTTCTATCAATTGCAAGCTTACCCCGGACCACTTGTCAGCGGTCAGGATGATGTGATCTTATGCCCGCAGGAACGGTTGCAACAGATTCCACTCAACAACAATAAAAACTGACAGGTTAGCGGAAATGCAAATTCACACTGTATCAGGCAGACTGCGTCTGTCCCTGATCGCTATACTGATGTTGACAAGCAGTTTCCCGGCGCTTGCACAAAACTCCCCACCAGCAACGTCTATACGATTTCTGCCGGACTCTGACATTCGTGTGGACGGCGTTCTTGATGAACCAGTTTGGAGCACTGTCGAATCCGTGGGTGAACTGCGTGTCACGGATCCAGATACTTTGGATCTTTCCTCCCATCCCACTCAAACCCGCATGTTTTATACCGCTGACGGCCTCTACCTGGGCATTGATGCCACCCAGCCGGCGGGTACCCAGTTGGCGAGACTGAGCTCACGTGATGCAGATATCAACCGTGATGGCATCACCGTTTTCCTGGATACCTCTGGCGATGCACGCTACGGCTATTTTTTTGGTGTCAATCTGGGTGGCACACTGATCGACGGAACAATATTGCCAGAGCGCCAACTCAGCAGCCTATGGGATGGCCCCTGGACTGGCGAGGTGCGGGAGACTGCAGACGGCTATCAGGTCGAGATGTTTTTGCCCTGGTCCATGATGGCCATGCCGGCGTTGAACACTGCAAACAGAAAACTGGGCATCGGTATCAGTCGCAGGGCCGCTTGGCTGGATGAAAGCTGGAGCTGGCCCGCTCTTCCAGAAAGCCAGGCCAGGTTTCTATCTGGCCTGCACCCACTGACACTGCAAGAACTCACAGAAGTCCGCTCTGAAGGCTTGATCTTTTATCCGGCCATTTCGGGAACGGCAGATCGTATGAGATCTGATCAGAGCATACGTGCTGGTGCTGATGTCTACTGGCGTCCCGGGTCAAACGTACAGATCAGCGCCAGCCTGCTGCCTGATTTTGGTGTTGTTGAGTCCGATGATGTGGTGATCAATCTCACCGCGTTTGAAACGTACTTCCCTGAAAAGCGCCCGTTTTTTCTTGAAGGGAATGAGATTTTTATTACCTCGCCTCGATCTGCGGTACGCAGCGCTGCAACCAGCACCGGCGCACGCCAGGTTTCCAATAACTTTGCGTTGGAACCCACAACCTTACTGAATACTCGACGTATTGGCGGAGCGCCGGAGAGACCCTTGCTGGCCCCCGGGCTGACGGTAGCAGACCATGAATTGAGCAAACCCAGCGAGTTGTATGGCGCCAGCAAAATCACTGGGCAACAAGGCAGGCTGCGCTATGGTTTGATGCTGGCAAGTGAAGAAAACACCGCCATCTACGCCCGTAACACACAGGGCGATGAAGTCGCCGTTCAACAAATCGGGCGCGACTTTGGTGTTGTGCGTTTGCTGTATGAAAATACTGACAACGGGCGACGCAGCATTGGCGTGATGTCTACGCTGGCGGATCATCCAGACAGTCGTGCTCAAACCAATGGGGTCGATCTGCACTTTGTCAGCCCCCGCAGCCGTCTGATCGGTGATGTGCAGTTGATCAACTCAGACGTGAATGGTGTGCAAGGTAATGGCGTGTATCTGGACGTCAACTATGTGCCGCAACAAGGCACATTGCATCGCTTCTCATTCGATTACCTGGACAACAAACTGGATGTCAGCGATCTGGGCTTTCTGCGCCGCAATGACATCAGCACCTTGCGCCACACTTTCAATCACCAAAGCTCTGCGTCTGAGCGCTTTCGTTTTGTGAATCACAATATCACGACCAGTTATGAACGAAATACCTCAGGCAGAATGGTCGGTGCCTCACTGTACTACCGCAACACACTGACGCTGCAGAGCCGCAATCAGGTGAACACCACACTGATTTTCAGGCCCGAGCGCTGGGATGATAGGACCAGTAAAGGCCATGGCAACTACCGATTTGCACAAGGTGGTCAAGTTGATGTTGCCTATGGAACAGATACCAGTAAAGAACTCAGTACCAGCGTAGGTTTCAGTGCCAGTACCGAGGCACGTGGGGACATCACCTACCAGTCTAAACTGGGCCTGACTTATAAGCCCAATGACCGACTGTCTGTGGATGTTGACCTCACCTACCGCCAAACAAATGATTGGTTGATACATCTGAGTGGCGCCACCCTCGGCAGCTACGACGCCAAACAGTGGCAACCCGAAGTGGATGTATCGCTGTTCCTGACTGCGCGCCAGCAATTGCAGTTTTCCTTGCAGTGGGTCGGTATCAAAGGCAGTACCAGTGCGCTTTGGAGAGCCCCACAAGGGTATGGAGACTTACAACAAATTGCCATGCCAGCCAACAGTCTGCTGCCTTATGATTTACGTATAAGCCGCGCCACCGCACAAATTCGTTATCGCTGGGAACTGGCACCACTCTCCGATTTGTTTATTGTGTATACCCGTGGTGGCAATGTACCAAGGGGTCAAGCCGACGACTTTGGCGAACTCTTTACTGACGCACTAACCGACCCGATCATCGACCGCCTGGTTATAAAATTACGTTATCGATTTGGATTATGAACATAAACTCTGACTTTAAAGAACGTGTTGTGATTGATACGAATGACATTGTCTGGGTTCCGTCGCCTATGCCCGGCGTGGAACGTAAAATGCTTGACCGTATCGGTGACGAAGTTGCCCGTGCAACCAGCCTGGTGCGATATGCACCCAATTCCAGTTTCAGTGCCCATACACACGGCGGCGGCGAAGAATTTCTGGTGCTGGAGGGGGTATTTAATGATGCAGCCGGCAGTTACCCTGCCGGCACGTATGTCAGAAATCCGATTGGGAGTTCGCACGCTCCCTGGGCAGGCGCTGAAGGGGCTACAATCTTTGTCAAATTACATCAGTTTGAACAACAGGATTTAACACCCGGTATCATCAATACAAAAACACAACCCTGGTATCAGGGCTTGGTGCCGGGATTACAGGTTATGCCCCTGCATGAATTTGGTACGGAACATGTCGCCTTAGTGAAATGGGCGCCCAATACGCGATTCAATCCGCATCAACATTGGGGCGGCGAAGAAATATTGGTGCTTGAAGGTGTGTTTTGTGATGAACACGGCGTCTACCCAAAAGGCAGCTGGCTACGCAGTCCGCATCTGTCCAGACATCAACCGTTTACCGGACCAGAAGGCGCGTTGATTTATGTGAAAACCGGGCATTTGGGGGGGAGTTAGAATGACTGCTTGATTATTTGGCGCGCCCGGCAGGAAGGATTCGCAATCCACTATGGTGGATTGCTCACCCCTTCGGGGCGCACTGATGTGCGTCCAAAACGCGATGCGTTTTGTCGAACCGGCAGGTTAGCTTCTGCTACCGGACTTGCCAAACAAAAAAGGCCACCTGATGGTGACCTTTTATATTTGGCGCGCCCGGCAGGAATCGAACCTGCAACCCCCGGCTTAGAAGGCCGGTGCTCTATCCGATTGAGCTACGGGCGCAGCATACTGCACTGACCAGCCTGGCGAGGGAAATGGGGTGGCCGATGGGGCTCGAACCCACGACAACCGGAGTCACAGTCCGGGACTCTACCAACTGAGCTACGACCACCATAAAGCTATTGCTGACTAACAATCTCACGATCAGACAGACGAATTGGTCGGGGTAGAGAGATTCGAACTCCCGACATCCTGCACCCAAAGCAGGCGCGCTACCAGACTGCGCTATACCCCGATTTCGCCGTGATTACTGACCTACGCATCGCGAGGTCGGCATAATACTCATGCAAGACAACTCCGTCAACGTTTGGCTTGATTTCAGCACCACTTTTCACCATCTTTGGCGATACTAAGCCATCAACGCTCTACTCGCCAGCGACTCCCCTCTGCGCCGTCTTCAATTACCACGCGCATGGCATTGAGTTGATCTCGAATCTTGTCCGCCAGCGCCCAGTCCTTGTCTGCGCGAGCTTGTTTACGTTGTGCAATTAATGAATCGATCAACGCAGCATCAATCGCCAGCGCGCCGCGCTGCAAAAAAGCCTCAACGTCACCTTGCAAAATGCCCAGCACACCTGCCAGTTTCAGCAATAACCTGGCGAGTTGTCCCGCTAACTCGCTATCTTGTTCTTTCGCTTTGTTGAGATCGCGGGCTAGCTCAAACAACACACCAATGGCTTCAGCGGAATTAAAATCATCATCCATGGCAAGCATAAAAGCACGTTCATAACGGCTGTTAGTCAGGTCCTTGGCTGTACTCGCCGAAGTCCCACGCACGGCCAGATACAAGCGCTCCAGCGCGGAGGCAGCCTGCTCAAGCCCTTGATCCGAATAGTTAATCGGGCTTCGGTAGTGGCTGGCTACCAGCAAATAACGCACCACTTCAGCAGGATATTTTGCCAATACCTCACGCACAGTAAAAAAATTGCCCAGCGATTTGGACATTTTTTCATTGTCGACACGGACCGGGCCATTGTGCATCCAGTAGCGCGCAAACGTCTTTCCGGTGGCCGCCTCTGACTGGGCGATTTCATTTTCATGGTGAGGGAACATAAGATCAGATCCGCCACCATGAATATCAAAGGAGTCGCCAAGGCAGCACGTAGACATCGCGGAACACTCTATGTGCCAACCGGGACGGCCGTAACCCCAAGGAGAATCCCAGCCTACTTCTTCATCACTGGCCGACTTCCAAAGTGCAAAATCACGCGGATCGCGTTTAAGCTCTCCGATCTCTATACGAGCGCCCGCGAGCAATTCATCCAGGTTCGAATTGGAAAGTTTGCCATAAGGCGCAAATTGTCTGACAGCGTAATACACATCACCGTTGTCAGCTCGGTATGCAAAATCGCCTGCTATCAGCTTTTCGATCATGGTGATGATGTCGGATATATGCGCTGTTGCTCTCGGCTCTTTGTCCGGCTGTAATACAAACAAGGCCTCTTCGTCTTCGCGGGTCGCCTTGATAAAGCGTGCGGTCAGATCCTCAAAGTACTCACCATTCTCTGATGCACGACGCAGAATCTTGTCGTCTATGTCTGTGATATTGCGAACATAAGTCACCTGGTAACCCAGAAAACGCAGGTAGCGCACTACCACGTCAAATGCCACGAACATACGCGCATGGCCAATATGACTATAGTCATAGGTAGTCAATCCGCACACATACATGCTGACTTTACCGGGCTCAATCGGAACAAAACTTTCCTTTTGGCGGGTGAGCGAATTGTGTATTTTTAACGCGTTGGTTTTCATCCGTTTGTTTTGGTCC
>JAUYSM010000097.1 GCA_030696315.1 Pseudohongiella sp.
CGACTTCGTGCGCCTCCTGAACGCCCAGTGCTTTGGTGAGCGCTAAATGGGTGGTGCGACGCCAATCGTTCAGATCCCCGGCAATGATCAAAGGATGTTCTGGCGGGACCGTGCGTCTGACATGGTCAATCAAGTGCATGACTTGCAGTTTGCGTTCATGCTCCAGCAATCCCAGATGAATACAAATGAGGTGGATGCTGCCTTCCTCACTGCCGGCAATGGTGCCGTGCAGAAAACCTCGTTGTGAAAAATTCACAAACGACGCGTCGATATTGTCCCAATTGATAAACGGCTGTTCACTCAGAATGGCATTGCCATGGTGACCATGTTGATAAATGGCGTTTTTTCCGTAGGCGTGATGTGACCAGACCGTATCTGCCAAAAATTCAAGCTGTGTGCCGGCCGGCCAGTGGCGCACGTTTTTCCGGTGATGCTGATTGTCACCAACAACTTCCTGCAGAAACACCAGGTTGGCCTTGCTGGCGCGAAGATGATCACGAATGTGTGACAGCACCAGTCGTTTTGGACCCAGTGCAAAACCTTTATGGATATTAAGCGTCAGAATTCTGAACTGCCGGGTGGACATGGGGTACCCAAAAAAGACTGGTTCTGGTGTTGTACTCAGATAGCAGGATACTCGGTCTGCAGCATGTCCAGCAAATAGCGTGGTAAGGCAAACGCTGCTTGATGCATGTCAGGCGTGTAATAGCGTGATGTGATGTTTTGGGACAACCAGCGCTGTTTCAGGGTATCGAGGTCGATGCGTGCCAGGTCGGGGTTGTTACTCGCCCATGCAAATGTCATTAAACCACCGATATAGCTGGGCACAGCGGCGGTATAAAAGCGTCTGTCCACAAACAGTTTTGACAGCCGCGCTGCGGTATTGGTCAGTTCACCGGGCTGCATAAACGGCACGCCATTCTGTGTCACCAGCACACCACCCGGGTTCAGGCTGCGCTGGCATCCTGCGTAAAAGTCTTTGCTGAACAAAACTTCCCCAGGGCCAAGCGGATCCGTTGAGTCTGAGATGATGACGTCAAAACGCTCTTGGGTGGTTTGCACAAAATCGAAGCCGTCGCCAATCACGATCGTGGCGCGCGCGTCGTCATAGGCGCCATTGCTGTGTGCGGGAAACCAGGTTTTTGCCAACTCAATGACAGACGCATCGATCTCAACCTGGGTGACATGTTTGACGGTGTTGTGACGACAGACTTCTCGCAGAATACCGCCGTCGCCGCCGCCAATAATCAACACACGTTGGGCGTTACCATGGGCAACTAATGGCACATGAGTCAGCATCTCGTGATAGATGAATTCATCGCGCTCAGTAGTCTGTACGATGCCATCAAGTGCCAGCACGCGGCCAAATTGCTCGTTGCGGAAAATCATCAGGTGCTGATGGTCGGATTTTTCCTCGAACAGCACCTCGTCAACGCGGAAACTCTGACCGTATGAGGAATACAGCGTTTCCGTCCAGAGCCTGTTTGTCGTTTCCTGGGTCAATTGTCTGATGCCGTCTGAGTCAGGCCGCGCAATTGCTCGCCAACGATAATCCGTTCGGGTTTGAACGCGCCTTTCAAGATTGGAATGGCCTTTTCAGGCTGCGCATCACCACACATAAAAATATCAAACGCAGCGTAACCGCGCTCCGGCCAGGTATGCACACTGATGTGTGATTCTGCCAATACTGCAACGCCTGAGATGCCGCCGTTAGGGGTGAAGTGATGTAAATGGATATGTAGCAAGGTAGCGCCGCACTTTTCGACACACTCGCGGAATTTAGCTTCCATGAGGTTCAGGTCAGTAAGATTATGCGCGCCCCAGAAATCGATAAGCAGGTGTGTGCCAGCAAATTCGATTCCGTTACGTCTGATAAAGTGATCTTTGGCTTCGTCAGCCGCAGGTGCAGAAAAACCTGGCCATTCACTTTCGTTGGCGCTGCTGATGCTCTCACTGGCGGTGTTTGCTTTGAGAGTCTCTTTAATGGAGGAGATTGTGCTCATAATCCTTGCCCCAAAAAAAGATGGCGGTGAACTCATAGTCCGTCAGTGTTGCTGAAGTGCAGCAGTTTCTGTTTGGGCTATTAGCCTCCAAACCATGCGTGGTTGGTTTGTTGATGTATCAAAAAAGTAAAGATACCTGACTGTTTCAGAGAGACTGAAATTTGCAGAGGGGGAGGAGTTTAAGTATTTTTGAGGGAATTACAAGCAAATTTCATATTTTTCCGCGTGATGTGCATGAATTTGCTGTCACATAACTGATATAAATCAATGGGATTTGGGGAAAGTTGGTCAGGCCGCGGTAGCAGGTATGGGTTTGGTGGTCAGGCAGTGACACAAGGGTAGGGATTTCAGAACGGGGCACCAGGCCGCCCCATCAGGCCGCAGCAGCAGGTATGGGTTTCAGAACGATGCCTGCGGCATCTGATTGTTCTTCAACGCATACCTGCTGCTGCGGCCTGGTCAGCGCCACTTTTCAAGACGCCACTTTTCAGGACGCGGCTTTGATCATGTTGCGTGCGATGATGATTTGCTGGATCTGTGAGGTGCCTTCATACAAACGGAATAGACGCACGTCGCGGTAGAAGCGTTCGACGGCGTATTCAGAGATGTATCCGGCGCCGCCGTGAATCTGTACAGCACGATCAGCGACACGTCCCACCATTTCCGTTGCAAACAGTTTGCAGGCCGCTGATTCGGTGCTGACGTTTTTGCCGTCATCACGCAGACGTGCAGCATCGAGTACCATGCAGCGTGCAGCGTAAGACTCCGTTTTGGAGTCGGCCAGCATGGCTTGAATCAGTTGGTGCTCAGCAATTGCCACACCAAACTGCTTTCGGTCCATGGCGTAATGCAAAGCGTCATCAATCAGTCGTTCTGCGATGCCAACGCTGAAGCCTGCAATATGCAGGCGGCCACGATCCAATACCTTCATGGCGGTGATAAATCCATCACCTTCTTTGCCGATCATATTGGCGGCAGGAACACGGCAATTGTCAAAAATCACATCGCAGGTCAGAGAGCCAGCCTGGCCCATTTTTTTGTCTATCGCGCCAAGAATGATACCTGGCGTGCCTTTTTCTACGATAAAGGCAGAGATGCCGCGTGCGCCTTTGATATCGGGATTGGTACGGGCCATCACATTAAATGTGTCGGCGACCGGGCCGTTGGTGATGTAGCGTTTGGTGCCGTTAATAATAAAGTGGTCACCATCGCGCACGGCGGTGGTTTTTAACGAACCGGCATCGGAGCCTACATCCGGCTCGGTCAGGCAGAAGCAACCAACCCATTCGCCACTGGCGTATTTCGGCAGGAATTTCTGCTTCTGCTCTTCAGTCCCATCAAACACTACGGCAGCTGAACCAATACCGTTATTGGTGCCCAAAATAGAGCGGAAGGCCGGTGAGGTATGTCCCAGTGCCATGGCAACATAAATCTCTTCTTCCATTGTCAGGCCAAGGCCACCATATTCTTCCGGGATGGTCATGCCAAACAGGCCCAGTTCTTTCATTTCCTGGATAATTTCATCAGGCACTTTGTAGTCTTCTGCTACCTGATGTTCGGCAGGGATCAATCTTTCCCGTACAAAACGCTCAACCATATCAATGAGTTGATTTAGTGTTTCCTGGTCTCGAATCATGCTGGGCCTCTTTCAATATACGTCTGACTGCCGGTAGTAAAAAATCTGACCGAACGAAAGTTCGGCATAATACCCCGAACGAGCGTCCGGAGTCGAATTCCACCCCCGAAAAGCATGTGCTACCATGCGGCGCGGTGTTGAAATCTATGTTATGGGGAACAAGAGAACAATTCTATGAGTCAATTACAAGAAGCCTTTATTTATGACGGCGCGCGTACTGCGTTTGGCCGTCACGGCGGCTGTTTGTCGTCTATCCGTCCTGATGATCTGCTGGCCCACGTGATCCGCACGGTTGTGGGTCGAAATGTGTTCAGCCCGGAAGCCTATGAAGATGTCATTATAGGTAACACCAACCAGGCGGGTGAGGATTGCAGGAACGTTGGACGTTTTGCCGCACTGTTGGCTGGTATGCCGATGAGTGTCGGTGGGCTTACTGTAAACAGACTCTGTGGCTCAGGATTGGCGGCGGTATTGGATGCCAGTCGTGGCGTGAAGGCAGGTGAGGGTGAGTTGTTTCTGGCCGGTGGTGTCGAATCCATGAGCCGTGCACCACTCATACTGTCCAAGGCGCAGTCTGCATTTGATCGCGGTCAGCAGATCGCTGACAGCACTCTGGGTGCCCGTTTTACCAACCCATTGTTTGCAAAGAATTTTGGTAACGATACGATGCCGCAAACAGCTGACAATATTGCCAGCGATCTGGGCATCACCCGCGAACAAAGTGATTTGTTTGCGGCAGGTTCGCAGGCCCGCTATGAAGCGGCACGTGCCTCAGGCTTTTTTGGTGGCGAAATCATTGCAACCGAAGTGTCGCGTGGTAAGAAACTGCCACCTCTGGTAGTCAATACCGATGAACATCCGCGTGCCGATTCGACCCTGGAAACACTCGCTGGACTGCGACCGCTGTTTGAGGGTGGTGTGGTCACAGCTGGTAATGCATCGGGTATCAACGATGGTGCCGCTGCATTGATTATCGGCAATGCGGCCATCGGCGAAAAATATGGAGTTAAACCGCGCGCGCGTGTTGTGGCGGGTGCCATTGCAGGTGTTGAACCACGTGTGATGGGACTGGGTCCCGTATTTGCGGCGCGTAAAGCGCTGGCACGCGCGGGGCTGACACTGAATGATATGGATATTATCGAAATCAACGAAGCATTTGCCACCCAGGTGCTGGGCTGTCTGAAGATGCTGGACGTTGATTTTAACGATTCGCGTGTCAATCCTAACGGTGGCGCAATTGCTGTTGGACATCCATTAGGTGCGTCAGGTGCGCGCATCGCACTGAGCGCAGTGCGTCAGCTCGAGCGCAGCGGCGGGCGTTATGCCATGGTGAGCCTGTGTATTGGTATTGGTCAGGGTGTTGCGGCCATTATCGAACGGCTTGACTAAGAGAGCTCCAAAACAACAAATCACTCATTTTAATTTGCTCTGAAAGGGATTCACTCATGTCCAGTGTTGTCAGTTACGAACTCATCAATAATATCGGTGTTATCAAAGTCAACAGCCCGCCCGTGAACGCGCTCTCCCAGGCCGTCCGTGAGGGCATCCTTACCGCGGTGCAGGCCGCACAGAAAGACGCGTCTGAAGCAATCATTTTGATGTGTGATGGACGCACATTCATCGCCGGTGCGGATATCACCGAATTTGGCAAGCCTCCGATGGCGCCATCCTTGCCAGACGTATTGGGCGCGATTGAAAATTCAAGCAAACTGGTGATTGCGGCTATACACGGTACTGCGTTGGGTGGTGGTTTTGAAGTTGCACTGGCGTGTCACTACCGTTGTGCCGTGCCTTCAGCCAAAGTCGGCTTGCCGGAAGTCAAACTCGGTCTGTTGCCGGGCGCTGGTGGTACACAGCGTGTTCCTCGCATTGCAGGTGTCAAAGCGGCACTTGAAATGATTACCACTGGTGATCCGATTGCAGCGCGACAGGCGAGTGACATGGGTTTGATCGACGACGTGCTGGGCAGCGAAGATCTGCAGACTGCTGCACTTGCGTATGCCCATGATCTGGTTGAGTCCGGTGCCAAACTGAAACGTATCCGCGATATCAGTATTGATCCTGCCACCATAGAACCAGGCTTTTTTGATGGTTACCGCAAACAGATTGCCAAGCGTGCACGCGGACAAATCGCCCAGGATCGTATTGTTTCCTGTGTGGAAGCGGCTGTGGGCCAGCCGATTGATGCCGGTCTGGAAGTTGAACGCAAACTGTTTATGGAACTGGTGACATCACCACAATCCAAAGCCATGCGTCATGCATTTTTTGCTGAGCGCGAAGCCGCCAAGATCAAAGATCTGCCAAAAGACACCGCTGTGCGTGATATCAAACAGGTTGCCATCATCGGCAGCGGCACCATGGGTGGTGGCATCGCCATGTGTTTTGCCAATGTGGGTATTCCGGTCAAGCTGGTTGAGCTCAGCGCAGAAGCGCTGGAGCGCGGATTGGGCGTAATCCGCAAGAACTACAGCATCACTGTGCAGAAAGGCAAAATGTCTGAAGCAGATATGGAAAAGCGCGTAGGCCTGATTACCGGCACTACCAGCTATGACGATATTGGTAATGCGGATCTGGTGATTGAAGCGGTATTCGAAAATCCTGATGTCAAAAAAGAAGTATTCGCCAAACTGGATGCCGTGTGCAAACCCGGCGCGATTCTGGCGTCAAACACCTCCTATCAAGACGTCAACATGATTGCCGAAGCCACCCAACGTCCACAGGACGTGGTGGGTATGCACTTCTTCAGCCCGGCCAACGTGATGAAGCTGCTGGAAGTGGTACGTGCTGATAAAACCTCGCATGAAGTGCTGGCGACGGTGATGCAGATTGGCAAAAAAATTGGCAAGGTGTGTGTGTTGTCACGCGTTTGTTATGGCTTTATCGGCAACCGTATGTTGACTGGTTACGGCCGTCAGGCACACATGCTGCTGCTTGATGGCGCGACGCCAACACAGGTTGACGCCGCTGCTGAAAAATTTGGCATGGCCATGGGCCCGCTGGCAGTAGGTGATCTTGCTGGTCTGGATATTGGTTATAAAGCGCGCCAAGCGCGTACCGATGTTGTACATGACCCCAAAACGCATTGCATCGCCAGCGCGCTGGTGGAAATGGGCCGCATGGGTCAGAAGACAGGTGCCGGGTATTACAAGTACGATCCGGCCACGCGTGCCCGCCAGGCTGATCCGGAAGTTGAAGCGTTGATCAAACAGAAAGCAGCTGAGCTGGGTATCACGCAACGTGACATCAGTGAGGAAGAAATTGTTGATCGACTGTTCTTCCCATTGATCAATGAAGGCGCGCTGATTCTGGAAGAAGGCATTGCCCAGCGTCCAGGCGATATCGACATTGTGTACTTGTCTGGTTACGGTTTCCCGGTCGCCAAGGGTGGCCCAATGTGTTACGCCGATCAGGTTGGACTGAAGAAGGTGGTTGATCGCATTAATGAGTTTGCAAACACATTAGGCGGTGACTATTGGAAACCAGCGCCGTTGTTGCAAAAACTTGCGGACGAAGGCAAAACATTTGCTGACTGGGCAAAAGCCAACGCGTAATACGATTTTACAAGGGCAATAACATGATTTCTTATCAGACCGCGGCGCCCGGTGCGCCGCTGCAACGTGTTGAGGCAGCTACCCCGGTTCCGCAAGGAACCGAGGTGCTGGTAAAAATGGTCGCCTGTGGTGTATGCCATTCAGACATTCATTTGCACGATGGCGAGTTTAATCTCGGCAACGACAAAAAGCTGGAAGTCGGCCGCCCCGGACTGGTGCTGGGTCATGAAATTTTTGGTGAGGTCGTTGCTGTTGGCCCGGATGCCAACGATGTGAAAATCGGTGATCGCCGGGTGGTTTTCCCATGGATTGGCTGTGGTGAGTGTCCCAGCTGCCGTCGTGGTGAGGAGCATTTGTGCACCCCGGGTCGGGGGCTGGGTACCATGGCGCAGGGCGGTTTTGCTGATCATGTGATGGTGCCGCATCCCCGTTATCTTTTTGACAAGGGAGATGTTGCTGATTCGTTGGCTTCTACTTACGCTTGTTCCGGTTTGACGGCTTACAGTTCCTTAAAAAAGGTTGGGCCCTTGGTTGAAGGTGATGAGCTGGTGCTGATTGGTGCTGGTGGCGTTGGCATGATGACTTTACAGGTGGCATTGGCGTTGGGCATGCAGCCTATTGTGGTGGATATCGATGACAATAAGCTGGCGGCCGCTAAAGAGTTGGGCGCTAAGGCGGTGTTTAATTCCAGTGATAAGGCCTCGGTCAAGGCGATCAAAACGCTGTGTAATGGCGGCGCGTATGCGGTGATCGATTTTGTAGGTGCGGAGGCGTCGGTCAATTTTGGGTTGGGCTGTCTGCGTAAGGGCGGCAAAATCATTATTGTTGGGCTTTATGGTGGCGCTTTGAACATTCCCTTGCCGTTTATTCCGATGAGTGCGCGAATTATCCAGGGTAGTTATGTGGGGAGTTTGCAGGAGATGGGTGAGTTGATGGCCTTGGTGCGCGCGGGCAAAATTGCGCCCATCCGGATTGAGGAGCGGCCTTTGGCTGATGTGTCGCAGGCGCTGGCTGATCTGAAGGCGGGAAAGGTTCAGGGTAGGGTGGTTTTGCGGGCTTGATGTTAATGGCTCTGGGTCTTGGATCTTCGGCCTTGGGCATAGGGCAAAGGGCATAGTGCGGCCGCAACGGGAGCGGGGGTGACACGCCGGACCGGCCGCATCCTTTAATGGGGCGCCCGGCGTTGCGGAACTCGCCCTCGCGCGCTTCGCGGGCTCGGAGCTCAAACAGTCCTCACGCTTTTCGGGCGCCCCGTTAAAGGATAGGCGCGGCCTGATTGGTCCGGTGTGTCACCCCGCTCCCGTTGCTCACTCCGGAATGGTTTTACTTCTGTTTGCCTCAGTTGTAGCTGGGCTTTTGGTTGGGCAGCTTGTTCCGTCGTGTGCTGGTTTGTCAGATAGCGGCAATCGTGTTTGAATGTGGCTTGAACCGATAATCAGAACAGGGGATTTTTGCATGCCTCGAATGACTTGTTTGCTCCGCTCCAGAATGCTCGCAGCGGTTTTTGCTGCGGTGTCGCTTTGTGTTTTTCCTGCTGTTTCTTACTCGCAGGCTCCGCCAGACAGTCCACCTGCCGACTGGGGCCCTGTATCAATTAATCTGGAAGAGATTCCTTATCCCTATCCGGTGCACTTTCTGCATCGGAATCTGTATGGTCAGGATGTGCGCATTGCTTATATGGATGTTGCGCCGACGGGCGCTGCCAATGGTCGCGCAGTTGTACTGCTGCATGGCAGCAGCTATTACAGCTGGTATTGGGAAGACACCATGAATGCGCTGGCAGCTGCGGGCTTCAGAGTGATTGCGATTGACCGGCTGGGGTGGGGGCGCTCATCAAAACCCATCATTCCGTATGACGTTAATCTGCATGCTTCCAATGTCATGGCTATCCTTGATCACCTGGGAATTGAGCAGGCAGTGTTGGCCGGGCACTCTTTGGGTGGGCGGCTGGCAAGTAGTTACGCACATATTTACCCTGACCGGGTGACACATCTGATTATGGTCAATCCGATTGCGTTGAATAACTCAGAGCGTGGTCGGGCCTGGAGCGCACCGAGTGCGGGCATGCCGGAGCCGGATCTACAGGCGCATTACGCCGCCAATCTTCGTCAGGAGCAGAATCGCATTGTGAACTGGCGTCCTGAGTATATGGAGCATGTGCGGATTCGTTACGGCCACGCCTTGAGCGGCGATTTTCATCGTCTGAATCTGGTGAGATCAATGAACAGTCAACTGACGGCACTGCCGGTTGATGCTTTCTGGCCGAGTATCAATACCCCGGCATTGCTGGTGGGCGGGGCGGTGGATGGGCCAAATTATCCGGAGACTGCGCAGCGCGCGGTTGATTTACTGCCAAACGGATCGTTGGTTTTGTTCCCGGATGTAGGACACAACCCACATCTGGAAGCACCAGGCCTCTTGAATGAGCAGATACTGAGGTTTCTGAATAATTGAATCCGGGCAATCGCATTTATTCCAAAGAGAAAATCATAATAAATAGTTGAGGTATCAAATGTCACAGTTGAAGCAGCCGTTTGAGGTGTTAAAAACGTCATTAAAATTTGTGTTTGCCGTCACACTCGTCTCCACTGCCTGGATGACTTACGCACAAACCCCTTCCTCTGGTCTGCCGATGGCTGACCCGTCATCAGTCGGAATGTCTGCAGAACGTCTGCAGCGCATTGATGCCTTTACCCAGCGTTATATCGATGACGAGATGGTAGCCGGAACGGTCACGCTGGTGGCCCGCAAAGGCAAAGTGGTGCATTTCAGCGCGCAGGGCATGAAGGATGTAGAACGCAATCTGCCAATGACAACGGACACCATTTTCCGGATGGCGTCGATGACCAAGCCGATAGCGTCAGTGGCGTTGATGATGCTGTACGAAGAAGGTTACTTTCAATTGGATGATCCTATCTCTGATTGGCTGCCTGAATTTAAAAACATGATGGTTGAGGTGGAAAATGCAGACGGTACCACCCAACTCGAAGCGGCAAAAACACCGATCAGTTTTACACATATCCTGACGCACACTGCCGGTCTGATGAACAGCTATCGGGGTGATATTGCGCGTTACTCCGAGGTGTCGCGTGTGCGTGGTGAGGAGAATCTGGCAAGCTGGACAGAGCGCCTGGCCACTCTGCCGTTACGGTATGAACCGGGCACACGTTGGGAATATTCTGCGGCGACCAGTGTGGTGGGGCGTCTGGTGGAAGTAATTTCTGGTGATGATCTGGATACGTTTTTACGTGAGCGGATTTTTAAGCCACTCCAAATGAATGACACCCACTTCTATTTGCCGCCAGACAAGGTGAATCGTTTTGCAAGCTTGTATGGCCCTGACGCGGACAATGGTAATCGCATGATGCTGACAGAAGTGGGTGACGGGCGCAGCAACTATGTAGCCGGCCCGCGTGCGTTTTTTTCAGGAGCGGGTGGCCTGGTATCTACCGCTCATGATTACATTCGCTTTCAGCAGATGATGCTGAATGGTGGTGAGTTGGATGGTGTGCGTCTGTTGGGTTCCAAAACAGTTGAACTGATATTTGCCAATCACACGGGTGATCTGCCGCTGTGGCTGAGTGGTCCTGGTTATGGTTTTGGTCTGGGTTATTCGGTGGTGTTGGATCGTGCGGTGGCGCATACCTCGGATACGGAGGGTTCGGTGTCGTGGGGTGGGGCATTTGGTACTTTGTTCTGGATTGATCCTGAGGAGGAATTGGTGGCGATTATCCTGACGCAGATTCGGCCTTATAGTCATATCAGGCTGCGTGAGGGGTTTCATAATGTGGTGAATCAGGCGATTGTGGATTAATTTTTTGCGGCAGCCGCATCGGGAGGGCGTCGTGATACCGGCCTCGACGTTGGGGGTGTTCGGCAATACTGGGGCTGGCCGCATCGGGAGGGCGTCGTGACACCGGCCCGACCGCATCTTCTGACTGTCCGACCGACGCTGCGCAACTCACCCTCGTGCTGCGCACTCGGAGTTCGGGCAGTGCTCGCGTTTTTCGGTCGGACAGTCAGAAGATAAGCGCGGCCTGATTGGGCCGCCATCCCGACGCCCTCCCGATGCTCACTCCGTAGTTTGAGTTGCGCGTGTCGTAAGCGCTGTTCAGGTCTAAAACTAACTGCCCCCGATGTTCTTGCCGGTCCCAATAAGATCCTTTAACTCGTCACATTTTTTGGTGCTACTCGTCTGGCTATGAGCTATAACAATTTGGAGTCGTGGCAAAATCAACCTGACTCGTGCACGTAACTAATCGTTTATCAATGGTGTTGTCTTTATCAGAAAAGGAGTTCTGTATGAAAGAGTTAAGTCAGATGGAAATTGAAAACGTAAATGGAGGCGCACTGCCAGTGATAGTTTATGTTGGCGTAAAATGGACTGCAGGAGCATTCGCCGCTGGGTTTGTAGGCAAGGCCGGTGCGGATTTCTATGACTACCTTTTTGGTAGCGATAGTTAATCATCTGCAAGCTGCCTGTCGGGCAATGTCCGGCAGGCACCTCAAAAGGAGCTTTCATGCGACCGTGGCTATTGGTAACTATCTTCATTATTTTGTGTTTGCTTGATGCGGGGATGACCGTCTATTTGCAACATCATTTCCCATTAGGCAGAGAGCTTAACCCATATGTTGACCCGACCAGCTGGACTGGGATTTTACTAGCGCCGGCAAAATGGATTGTTTATGGGCTATTTCTAACTTGTTTGTTGCTTGCAGAAAAACGTGTAGATGTAATCTCGGCAAAAAATGGTTTGCTTACTGATGCGGCTTTGCTGGCATACATTCCGCTGTTTCTGATAGGAGCAAAAATGCTGGCAGTTTCGAATAATCTTATGCCCATGATTGGCGTTAGCACCCCAATTTCTTATGTGCTTGCAGCGATGGAAAATATTCCGGGGGATAAAGCGCTGCATTACACGATATTCTGGATGGTATTTTTTCTACTAATGGCTCCTTTAGGTCTTTTATTAATCAAAAGAATATATAGATATCGTTGTTAACTGGGATTTGACAGGCTTGGTGCAATTAGTCTTTGACTACAATCTGTGCGTTTTTTGGTCGGTCTATCAGAACATAATTGCAACCAGCTCCCTACCTACTTGCTCAGGATATTGACAAGCTGACTCAAGCAGGTAGACTCAGGCAGCATGGAAAATATAGAAACATACATATTTTCCGGCATGAGTGCCGCGACATTCAAAAAATAAAAACTAAAAACTTAAAAAGGTCAGCCCATTATGAAATCTGCTCGCCTGTTTGTTTTGACGACTGCTATTGGGTTGGGGTTAAGCGCCGCACTCTGTAGTCACGCCGTCTCTGCAAATGACTCTGTCAACGACAATGATGATTCCTCCCTGGTTGTTGCTGTGCGCCGCTTGACTGAACCACAGTATCGTCAAAGCATCGCCGATGTGTTTGGTGACACTATCCAGATCAGTGGGCGATTTGAACCTGAACGTCGTGAACTGGGTCTGCAGGCTTTGGGTAGTGCTACTTTGTCGCTGACGGCTGCGGGCTTTGAACAGTACTTTACTCTTGCTCAGGATATTTCGCGGCAAGTGCTCAGTGAACAGCAGCGCGCTACCTCTACGCCTTGTACGCCAGCATCAGTATCGTCCTTTGATCAGGACTGTGCTGCGCAATTCATCAACCACTACGGCGAGCTGTTATTCCGTCGCCCGCTCAGCACTGCGGAGTTGGATGCAAGATTGGCTGCTGCGGCCTCAGGCACCCAACAATCCGGTGATTTTTATACCGGGCTGCAACTGGCCTTGAGCAGTTTACTGGCGGCACCGGAATATCTGTTCCGGATTGAGCGCGCGGAACCAGACCCTGCCAATGCCGATGGCTGGCGGTTGGATGCGTATTCACGCGCATCCCGATTGTCCTTCCTGTTCTGGAATAGTGCTCCGGATGCCGAATTGTTGGCGGCCGCCGCGAGTGGTGAATTGCTGACCAATGAGGGTTTACAAAGCCAGATTGCGAGATTGAGTGAATCGCCTCGGGTGCAGGAGGGCATACAGGCATTCCTGATCGATATGATGCAGATTGATGGATTTGACAATATGGTCAAGGAATCCAGCATCTATCCAAAATTCAATCAGTTGGTCGCGGACAGCGCTGAGCAGCAGATGATCCGGACGCTGGTGGATCTGCTGGTCGTCAAAGAGCGCGATTACCGTGAAATATTTACGTCGAATGAGACCTTCCTCAACCGACCACTGGCTGCGATTTACCAGGTGCCGTTTGCGTCCAGTGAAGAATGGGCGCCTTATACATTCCCCGAATCCGCCGAGCGTTCAGGTATTTTTTCACAAATCGGATTTCTGTCCCTGTATGCACACCCGGGCACCTCATCTCCAACAATTCGGGGTATCAAGCTGCACGAGATTTTCTTGTGTGAACATACTCCGGAGCCGCCTGCCGATGTAGATTTTTCGGCGGTTGTGGACAGTGATGCGGCAACCTCGCGTGAGCGACTGCTGGATCACATGAGTAATCCTGGTTGTATTGTCTGCCACCAGCGCAGCGATCCGCCCGGGTTGGCGCTTGAGCACTTTGATGGACTGGGGCAGTTGCGCAAATTTGAAAACGGCCAGTTGATCGATGTGACGGCCGACCTGTTTGGCAATAAATTTGTAGGCGCGCAAGGGCTGGGTAAGTTCTTGTACAACGATCCCAGGGCGTCGTCCTGCCTTGTCCGCAATGTCTATGCATACGGTGCTGCCCGCATGCCAGGCAGCGCTGAGCGTACTTATATCAACACACAAATCGAACAGTTTGCCGGCAATGGTTATCGGGTGCCTGCACTGTTCAGCCAGATAGCGCGGACACCGGAGTTTTTTAAAGTTGTACTCCCGCAAGGTGTCGCTAAAAACGCAAGTTCTGCGCCCGACACGGCGCGGGCCCAATCACAACAGCAGGGGGAATGAATCATGGCAAAGAACTTCAATCGACGTTCACTGCTGAAAGGCATATTGGGTGGCGCAACCGTCAGTATGGGGCTGCCATTGCTGAATCTGTTTCTGAACGACAATGGAAATGCGTATGCCGATGGCAGCTCCATTCCCACACGCTTTGGTACCTATTTCTGGGGACTGGGTCTCACCGATACCCCCGCGGGGGGCACGCGCTGGGTGCCACAGAAGACCGGGCTGGACTATGAGATTACGCCAGAGTTACAGGCGATTGCCGCGTTGAAGCACAAAGTCTCGGTGTTTTCGGGGTTTCGCGCCATTCCGGATACCCGACCGAACCTAGTGCATTGGAGTGGGCATGCGTCCATCCTGTCGGGTGTGGCCCCTGCGGGCAGCGGCCGATTTGATGCGCCGACGCTGGATACACGTGTGGCGGATGCCATTGGCGGTTCAACGCGGTTTAAAGTGTTGGATATTGATGCCTCGATCTCTCGTCGACCGATCAGCTACTCAACCCGCACCGGATCCACATTTGCTTCTCCCGATCAGACAACAGTAGCCTTGTATCGCCGCTTGTTCGGTGATGGTTTTCAGGATCCAAACAGTGATCATTGGGCGCCAGACCCGGCAATCATGTTGCGTCAGAGCGTGTTGTCTGCGGTGACTGAGCAACGTCAGTCTTTGCTACGCAGTGTCGGGCACGACGATCAGATCAAGCTGGAGCAATACTTCACGTCCCTGCGCGAAATGGAAAATCAGCTCGCAGTGCAATTGCAGCGTCCGGAGCCTCGTGAGGCCTGTGTATTACCGGATACACCTGCAGAAATGGCGCGCGCCGCATCCGTTGATGTCGTCAACAGCAATACCCGCGTCATGGCGCGTTTGTTGGCCATGGGGCTGGCGTGTGATCAATCCCGTGTATTCAACTTTATCCACACCGGCGGCACCTCGGAAACGTACGTGGCCGGGCAAAGCAAAATTTATCATCAGATTACCCACGATGAACCCACGCATGCTCAGCTGGGTTATCAACCCGAGTCCAGCAAACTGGCAGGACTGGTGATGGAAGGTTTTGGTGCCTTCCTTGAGGAGCTCGATGCGGTCAAAGAAGGCAATGGCACCTTGCTGGATAACTGCCTGGTGTTTGCGTTCAGTGATACCGGATATGCCAAGATCCATTCACTTGAGAATATTCCCATGATGCTGGCGGGCGGCGCGGGTGGCAGGCACAAAGCTGGTCAACATATTCATGCCCCGGGAGAGTCTGTGACACGAGTGTCTTTGACTGCGATGCAGTTGGTCGGGGCGCCGGTCGGCGAGTTTGGTACCGGCTCAATGCGCACTGCCCGGGCCGTCAGCGACGTCATAGCCTAAGGCTCGGGGGATAGATTGATGTTGAACAGAACTGAATTCGTTAAAGCTGTTTTTTTGTCGGCGACAACACTGGTGTTGCCGCTGACTACCCACGCGGAATGGCAACGTTCCTATGTGATTGAATGGAACGAACCGGCTATGTATTTTGCCGGTGAATCGGGCATTGAAGGCCCAGGTAGCGATTGTCCACAGGGCGTTAACCCCGAGCTGGAGTGGGTTGAAGTGCTGATTCGTGCAGGTTACACACGCGAGGAGGCGGAGTGGTTGCGCAATCCTGCCAATCCAAGTCGCAATCCCTCTCATGGTCAAAACCAGATGGCGTTTCGTGGCAAGGACCGTGCAAATGTCTATGTGAACCCCACATCCTATCCCGATCCTGGTTTGGTGCCGATGACAGGAAATGTGGCTGAGGGGCTCAATCTGGACGGCAATACCGACACAGGTCTGGTCAGCCCAACAGGTGAACCCGGCATTGACAATACCTTTTACCAAACCTTGGGCTGCTGGAAAACTTATCGCGGGCCTGAACGCCTTTCCAGTGGCGCGATGCAGTTTAATGACGGCATGCGCAATGGCTCGTGGACGATGGTAATTGTGGTATCCGGCGAAGGCAGTGATCCTGCCAATGACAGCAATGTCATGGTTGGTTTTTACATGAGCCAGGACAATATGGTGAAAGGCGGTGATGGCAACATCTCCCCGCACTATACCTACCGTATACAACCGCATGCCAAATATGAGGGCTTGTTTCCGGCGCGCACGGTTGATGGTGTGATCGAGTCCCGTGAACCTGCTCACGTGATGTTGCGCGATCCGGGCTATACACGGGATCTGGAATTGCTGCAGGCCCAGATCAAACTTGAGATGAAGGACGATGGCACTCTGCGTGGATATGTGGGCGGTTACCGTCCGTGGCTGCCGGTGTATCAGGGCTGGGTCAATGCGCGTGGTCCTGTTATCGAATCACTGACCTGGGTTGAATTGCCGGCGGTGTATTACGCACTGAGCCGAGGTGCTGACTATCATCCTGAGGGCAATCGTGATGAAAAAACGCATATTTCTTATGCGCTGCGCGTTGATGCCTTGCCGGCATTTGTGATGACACCTGATGCCAGCGAAGTCGCTACGCGAGTGGTGTCTTATAAGGATCAGGCGCCAGCATTGCCAGCGGACAGTGGTCCTATGGTTGGCCGTTCACGAATCATTGATGGCCTGGTGATAGACCCTAATGCCGAGTTCCAGGCAGGCCCAAATGCCGTCATACTGCCGCCTCGCTGAGTGAGGCGTACAGACGTGTAAGAAGCGATATGGAGAACCATGACATCAACTACTGCAGTGTTACATGCGCAGGCGCATTCCCCGGTGGAAAAGCCGGCCGACAGTCTTGTTGTCAAGCTGGTCAGCAGAATTGCGGATGACGGCAGTGCCGGTGTAGCAAATCAGATTGTTGATGAGTTTGCGCGTAAGGCGAAGGTGCTGGGAATTCGCTCGATTTCAATGGGCCAGTTGGCCAGTTCTCTGCGGATGAGCACCAAGACACTGTACAAGTACTTCACGAATAAGGAAGAGCTGGTGCATGAGTTGATTGTGCGGTGGGAGGCGCGGGTGCACAAACCCATTACTGCCTATGCGACCAACAATCTGATGGATATTTTGCGTTATCGGATCAAAGTGTGGGTGGAAAACGATGCGCAGTTTTCAACGGCATTCTGGTTGGATCTGAAAACGGGTTATCCGGATTTGTATAAGGTTTATATCGATTCTTTGTATGAAAGTATGCGGGCGATGCGTGAGCGGTTGACGCCGTATCTGCGTGATGATGTGGAGGTTGAGTTTGCCTGGGCGTGTTATTTCACTTTGATGACGGATGCTGCGCGACGTAAGACTTTTGAAAAGGTGGGGATGACGCGTGAGCAGTGTGTGTTTGCTGCGTTTGATTTTTGGGTGGCGGCGGCGCTTGATCGGGAGAAGCTGGGTCGGGCAGAGTGGGTTTGAGTTAAGACGCTTCAGTCAGAAGCTTCGATTTATTGCGGCCGCATCTTGTGAATGTCCGAGAGTCCGGACTGCAACCGCATCGGGAGGGCGTTGTGACACTGGCCCAGCCGCAATCGTGGGCTGTCGGTGAGTTCGGACTGCAGCCGCATCGAGAGGACGTTGTGACACCGGCCCGGCCGCATCCTCTGACTATCTGACCGACGCTGCGCAACTCACCCTCGTGCTGCGCACTCGGAGTTCGGACAGTGCTCGCGTTTTTCGGTCAGATAGTCAGAAGATGAGCGCGGCCTGATTGGGCCGGCATCACAACGCCCTCCCGATGCTCACTCCGGTTCCTGGTTCGGTACAGCATCTGGTGGATTGCGCATGACAGCAAGAAACGGCTGTGACGATTGCTGAAAGAGGCGCATAATTCGCGCGTTTTCTTTTTGGTGATTTGTCATGACTTCACGTCAGTGGTTCTGGATTGTGTTTTTAGGCGCAGTCTGGGGCGGTTCCTTTATCTTTAATGCCTTATTGATTCGTGAGCTGGGGCCGTTGTGGGTGACGGCGCTGCGCGTCAGCATTGGTGCGCTTGGCTGCTGGCTGTTCCTGTTTGTGCGGGGCAAGTCGGTACCGCGAGATCCTATGCTGTGGTTCAAGCTGGGTATGTTGGGTGTGCTGAACTATGCCATTCCGTTTGCCTTGTTTCCGCTGGCTCAGGCAAATCTCGCCAGTGGCGTGGCCGCGATTGTGAATGCCTTGACGCCGATCATGACGGTGATTGTGTCTCACTACTGGGTTAATGGTGAGCGCTTGAGTTGGAGCAAGGCAGTTGGCGTGGTGGCCGGTTTTGCGGGTGTAGCCATTCTGGCGTCGCCCGCATTGCAGATGGAAGGTAACTCCAAGTTGTGGGCCATTGGTGCGTGTTTGCTGGCGACGCTGTGTTATGCGTTGGCATTGAATATCGTGCGGAGTTTTCGCCATGTCGAAGCAACGGCCTTGTCGTCCATCGCACTCACCGGCGCCGCAGTGGTGACAGTGCCCATTGCGTTTCTCGCAGAAGGTTTGCCCGTGATGGTACTGCCGACGACCTGGATGGCGGCGCTGGCAATTGGTCTGATATCGACAGCGTTCACCTTTCAGATTATGTACAGAATGCTGCCGCAAGTTGGCGCGACCAATTTTTCAACAACCACGCTCATTGCACCCATCTCGGCGATTCTTCTCGGATTCTGGTTTCTGGGAGAAGTCATCCTGCCTTCGCATGTGGTGGGCATGATTGTGATCTTTGTCGGGCTGATGTTTATTGACGGCCGTCTGCCGCGGTGGATCAGGCAGTTGGCGCGCTAAGTCGTGGGCTGCATGTGTTTATGGGCAAGTGTTGCCAGCGTGCATTGCATTAAGTATCAAATAAGTTTCACCGGCCCCGGGTAACTGGCGACGCGCTCATCTGACGTCAGCAGCCTAAATCCTTCGGACTGCGCTTGTGCCACCAACATGCGATCGAACGGGTCCTTGTGGATGTCTGGCAAGTGAGAAACGCTTAGCACATGCTGGGACAGGATAGGATGGGTAGCTGTAACAGGTGAGTATCGAGTATCAGATTCATCGCGGCTCACCAAAAAGCTGTGCAATCTCTGTATCACTGATACGATCGAAATCATCGGGAACCTGAATGTGACCGGTGAGAAAACCCAAGCGGCACATTGGTTTGTTGACTACGGGGTCAATTGCAACAACTCGTGCTACCGGGACGCCAGCCTTTGGATATCAGGCAAGCTTGAGTAGCATAGACGACTACCTGCCAGGTTTTCCTGAATAAATTCTCCGTTGTAACTACCAAGCTGTCTGGCTTGTCAAAGCATCGATTGCTACACTTCGAGTGGCCGTTCGATCGTTAAACTACAAAGACAACAATAGGCAAAACAGGGGAACAACATCTTGTCTGATCTGGAATCTTTCCGCGCACAAACCCGCGCCTGGCTGGAGGAGAACTGTCCTGCATCCATGCGTACCCCCGCTCTCGAAGACGAAGTGGTCTGGGGTGGTCGTCACGCAGTATTCAAAAATCCTGACAGTAAACTGTGGCTCGACCGTATGGCTGGCAAAGGCTGGACCTGCCCGACGTGGCCGTCTGAGTACGGTGGTGGTGGTCTGGACAAGGCGCAGAGTCTGATTCTGGCGGAAGAGATGCAGCGCATCAGCGCGCGACCGCCGCTGGTCAGTTTTGGTATCAGTATGCTTGGGCCTGTATTGCTGGAAATGGCAACACATGAGCAGAAGCTGGAACATATTCCGAAAATTGTGCGTGGTGAAATCCGCTGGTGTCAGGGTTACAGCGAGCCTGGCGCGGGATCTGATCTGGCGGGTCTGGCGTGTAAAGCTATTCTGGATGGTGATGATTACATCATCAATGGTTCTAAAATCTGGACCTCTTACGCGGACAAAGCCGACTGGATTTTCTGTCTGGTGCGCACGGATTTTGAAGTGCCAAAACACAACGGCATCAGCTTCATTCTGTTTGATATGCAGACGCCAGGTGTCAGCACCAAACCGATCAAGTTGATCAGCGGCAACTCGGTGTTTTGCGAAACGTTTTTTGATGATGCGCGAGTACCCGCCCGTAATGTTGTGGGTCGCCTGAATGACGGGTGGACGATCGCCAAGCGTCTATTGCAACACGAACGCACCATGATTTCCGGGTTTGGTCTCACCAGTGGACGCAAT
Organism: Pseudohongiella sp.; assembly: GCA_030696315.1. GTDB lineage: Bacteria > Pseudomonadota > Gammaproteobacteria > Pseudomonadales > Pseudohongiellaceae > Pseudohongiella. The sequence continues at coordinate 20,189 of JAUYSM010000097.1, forward strand.
AATCGTGGCGGGCTCAGCGGCAGTCTCGAACACACTGCCATGAAGTATCGCGGCGACACAAACAAATTGTCTGAACCGGCACTGCGTGATCAGATTGCCCAGTTCAAGATCGACAGCGAGGCGTTTGCGTTGACCTCGCAGCGCTCTGCCCAGGAAGCCAAACTCAGCAAAGGCCCTAATGCCACCTCGTCCATGTTAAAAAACTATGGCTGCGAGCTGAACAAACGTCGTTATGAATTGCTGCTGCAGTCGGTGGGTACACAAGCGTTGGGTTGGGAATCATTAACAGACGATGCCTCAGACTTTGCTGCCGAAGAGCTCGCGGTCGCGCGCGAATGGCTTCGCTCCAAAGGTAACTCGATCGAAGGCGGTACCTACGAGGTACAGCTGAACGTCATCGCCAAACGTGTGCTCGGCTTGCCCGACATGACCTCAATGATCGGCAAGCAATACGGGAGCTGCACAACATGTCATTAGTATTCAATGAAGATCAGCTGATGTTGCAGGAATCCGCCCGTAGCTTCTGCCGCGAGCAGGCGCCGGTTGCGGTACTGCGCAAAATCCGTGACACAAAAGATCCGCTGGGGTTCTCTAAAGAACTCTGGCAGAGCATGGTAGACCTGGGCTGGGCTGGTATGACCATCCCTGAAGCCTACGGTGGGTTTGAGTTCGGCTATTCCGGGTTGGGCATCGTGCTGGAAGAAACGGGGCGCACACTGGTGCCAACGCCACTGGTATCAAGCATTTTGTTGAGCGCCACCGCAATCAATCTGGCGGGCAGTGATGCGCAAAAGGCAGCAATGTTGCCAACGATTGCTGCAGGTGAATCCATTGTGGCGTTTGCACTGGAAGAAGGCGCTTTCCACAATCCGGCGCAGATAGCGCTCAGCGCAGTGAAAACTGCTGAAGGATATGAACTGAATGGCGTTAAGAAGTTTGTGCTCGACGCAGCTGCTGCTGATCAATTTGTTGTGGTTGCCCGCAGCGCCGGCAAAGCCGGTGATCACAACGGCATCAGTCTGCTTGTGGTCGATGCCACTACCCCTGGCATTAACATCCAGCCGCTGAGCATGGTCGACAGCCGCAACGCCGCCAACGTCAGTTTTGACAAGGTAAACGTGCCAGCAAGTGCATTATTAGGCGCCGAAGGTGCTGGCTGGCCCGCGCTGGAGCGTACCCTTGATATTGGACGTATCGGTTTGTCTGCCGAAATGCTGGGCAGCATGCAGGAAGTATTTGATCGCATCGTAGACTACCTGAAGCAACGCACACAGTTCGGTGTCCAGATTGGTGCGTTCCAAGCCCTTCAGCATCGCGCGGCCCTGATGTATTCAGAAATTGAGTTATGCAAATCGCTGGTGCGCAAAGCGCTTTCAGAACTGGATCGTGGTGACGATGCCCAAGA
>JAUYSM010000099.1 GCA_030696315.1 Pseudohongiella sp.
GTGAAGGTGGCAGTCCAGGTGATGTTGTCCACAGTCACCACGTTGGAGAGCGTGCCATTCTCGATAGTCAGGTCCGCGTTGGTGAAACCACTCACTGCCTCATTAAACGTAATGGTGACTGCGGAAGTTTCACCCGCCTTCAGAGCGGTATCTGCTACCACAATACTGGCACTCGGGCGCAATGTATCGATAGCGTAATTGTTGGAGATAGTGGTGCCAGCGCCTGCGTTGCCCGCCGCGTCAGTGACGCCAGTATTGGCCAGTGTAATGACATTGGTGGTGTCATTGATGCCAACGGTGGGTGTGAATGTTGCTGTCCAGGTGATGCCAGCGTCGAGTGTGCTGACATTGGTCAAGGTGCCGTTGGCGATGCTCAGGTCAGCATTGGTAAAACCGCTGATCGCTTCATTAAACGTGATCGTGACAGCGGAGGTTTCACCAGCATTCATAGCCGTGTCAGCCACCACAATCGTGGCGGTCGGGCGCTGCGTGTCGATGGCGTAATTGTTTGAGCTGGTGGTGCCGGTGCCGGCATTGCCGGAGAGGTCAGAGACACCAGTGTTGGCCAGCGTGATAACGTTAGTGGTGTCTAAAGTAGCAGTAGCGGGAGTCAGCGTCGCTGTCCAGGTAATGCCGCCGTCGAGGGTACTGACTTTGGTCAACGTGCCATTGGCGATAGTCAGATCGTCGTTGGTAAATCCGGTCACTGCTTCATTAAACGTGATGGAAACACTGGAGGTTTCGCCCGCGCTAAGCGCAGTATCCGCGACCACAATCGTAGCGGTTGGCCGCAGTGTGTCGATCTCGTAATTGTTTGAGCTGGTAGTGCCGGTACCGGCGTTGCCAGCAGCATCGACGACCCCGTTGTTGGTGAGGACAATGACGTTTGTGAGGTCATGAGTGTCAACGCTTGGGGTAAATGTCGCAGTCCACGTAATGCCGCCGTCGAGCGTGCCTACGTTGGACAACGTGCCATTGGCGATGCTCAGATCGGCGTTGGTAAAACCACTCACCGCCTCATTGAACGTGATGGTGACCAGGGACGTTTCACTCGCTTTTATGTCAGCATCCGCCATCACAATCGTGGCTGTTGGCAGCCGGGTATCAATAGCAAAGTTATTAGAATTTGTGCTGCCAGTCCCGGCATTTCCCGCAGCATCAGTGACACCAGTGTTGGCCAGGGAGATGACGTTGGTGGTGTCAGTGATGTCCGCTGTTGGTGTAAACACAGCCGTCCAGGTGATGTTATTGATGGACGCAACATTCGACAGTGTGCCGTTCTCGAAGGTCAGGTCAGCATTGGTAAAGCCATTAACCACTTCATTAAAGGTAATGGTGACGTCGCTGGTTTCGCCAAGCTTGAGCGCCGTGTCGGCCACCACAATGGTGGCGGTTGGCTGCAGTGTATCAATCGCATAATTATTGGAGTTGGTGGTGCCGACGCCGGCATTGCCAGCAAGATCTGCCACGCCCGTGTTGGCCAGCGTAATGACATTGGTGGTGTCAGTGAGATTGGCAGTTGGCGTAAACGTGGCTGTCCAGATGACGCCGTCGTCGAGACTGACAACATCCGTCAGTGTGCCATTGGCAATGGTCAGATCCGCATTGGTAAACCCGGTGACTGCATCGTCAAACGTAATGGTAACACCCGAGGTTTCTCCGATCTTTAAAGCAGTATGCGTGACCACAATCGTGGCGGTCGGGCGCAGCGTGTCAATCTGGTAATTGTTTGAGCGGGTGGTGCCGATGCCAGCATTGCCAGCCGTATCGCTGACACCACTGTTGGTCAGGGTAATGACATTAATGGTGTCGGAAAGATCCGCCGTTGGTGTGAAAGTCGCCGTCCAGATGATGTTGTCAGCGGAGACAACATTGGAGAGCGTGCCATTCTCAATTGCCAGATCTGCGTTGGTAAACCCGGTAATGGCTTCATTGAAGGTGATGGTGACCACCGATGTTTCACCGACTTTCAAGGCAGTGTCGGCAACCACAATGCTGGCAGTCGGACGCAGTGTATCGACGGCATAACTCTTGGAACCTGAGGTGCCAACACCCACGTTACCGGAAAGATCCATCACGCCCGTGTTATCCAACGTAATCACATTGGTGACGTCAGTCATGTCGACCGTTGGCGTAAAAATGGCTGTCCAGGTAATGTTGTCGACGGTTGCTACACTGGAGAGTGTACCGTTATCGATGGTCAGGTCTGCATTGGTAAATCCGGTGACTGCCTCATTAAATGTAATGGTGACATCAGCGCTTTTACCGGCCATGAGAGCTGTATCGGACAGCACAATTGTCGCGGTGGGTCGCAGCGTATCAATGGCGTAGTTGTTGGAGTTGGTGGTGCCTATGCCAGCGTTTCCGGCAAGATCGGTGATCCCTGTATTAGCAAGAGTAATGAGATTACTGGTGTCCGTGGTGTCTGCTGTCGGGGTCAGTGTTGCAGTCCAGGTAATTCCACCGTCGAGCGAACTGACAGCGCTCAACGTGGCGTTGGCGATGCTCAGGTCTGCGTTGGTGAGGTTACTGACAGCCTCAGTAAAGGTAAAGGTGACAACCGAGGTTTCTCCTGTTTTAAGGGCGGTATCCGCCACCACTATACTGGCCGTTGGGCGCAAGGTATCAACCGCGTAATTATTTGATAACGTTGTACCAATGCCCGCGTTGCCTGCCACATCGGTGAGGCCCGTGTTGGCAAGCGTAATCACGTTACTGGTGTCGTTGATGCCAATGGTGGGCGTCAGTGTCGCATTCCAAGTCATGCCACCGTCGGCTGAAGTGACATTTGTGAGTGTTCCGTTGGCGATGTTCAGGTCTTCGTTGGTGAACCCGGTCACTTTTTCACTAAAAGTGATGGTGACTGGCGAGGTTTCGCCCAATTTCAGGGCCGTGTCTGCAACAAGAATACTTGCGGTCGGTTGTGTTGTATCAATGGCATAGTTTTTCGATGCGGTTGTGCCTGTGCCGGTGTTGCCCGCAAGGTCAGCGATGCCGGTGTTGGTCAACGTAATCACGTTTGTGGTGTCGGTCAGGTTAGCGGTGGGCGTGAAGGTGGCTGTCCAGATGATATTGTCGACGGAGGCAACATTTGAAAGGATACCGTTTTCGACGCTGAGGTCAGCGTTGTTGAATCCAGTCACCGCTTCATTGAAGGTGATGGTGACAGCTGAGGTTTCACCCGTTTTGAGCGCGGTGTCTGCCATAACAATACTGGCAAAGGGGCGCACTGTATCGATGGCATAGTTGTTAGACAGGGTGGTACCGGTGCCGGTGTTGCCTGTGGCATCGTTGAAGCCACTGTTGGTCAGGGTAACAACATTGGTGCTGTCAGTTATGTTTGCGGCAGGCGTGAACGTGGCTGACCAGGTGATGTTGTCAACAGAGGAGACATTGGACAAGGTGCCATTTTCGATGGTCAGGTCCGCGTTGGAAAATCCGGTGACGGCTTCACTGAAGGTAATGGTGACAGCGGACGTTTCACCAAACTTCAGGGCAGTGTCGGCAAACACAATGGTGGCGGTGGGTTGTCGCGTGTCAATCACATAGTTATTCGAAAGGGTGGTGCCAGTGCCTGCATTGCCAGCGGAGTCAGCAACGCCGCTATTGGTCAGGGTAATGATGTTGGTGGTATCAGCAATATTGGCAGTCGGGGTTAAAGTCGCGGTCCATGTAATGCCGTCAACGGACGTGACACCTGACAAGGTAGCGTTCTCGATGTTCAGATCCGCGTTGCTGAAGCCGGTGACAACTTCGTTAAACGTAATGGTGACAGCCGAGGTTTCACCCGAAGTCAGCACGGCATCATCCACCACAATACTGGCGGTTGGCCGCTGTGTATCAATGACATAGTTATTTGAGTTGGTAGTGCCCAACCCGGTATTGCCGGCCGCATCGGTAAAACCGGTGTTAGTCAGCCCAATGACATTGGTGTTGTCGTTGATGTCTGCCGTCGGTGTCAGTGTTGCTGTCCAGGTGATACCACCGTCAACAGACGTAACGTCTGTCAGCGTGCCATTCTCGATCGTCAGGTCGGCATTGCTGAAGCCGGTGACAACTTCGTTAAACGTGATAGTGACACCGGAGGTCTCACCGTTGGTGAGGGTGCTATCTGCCACCACAATACTCGCGGTCGGCCGAAGTGTATCAATGGCATAATTGTTTGAGAGAGTCGTGCCAGTGCCTCGATTGCCAGAGAGATCTGCAATGCGCGTATTGTCGAGGGTGATGACATTGGTGGCATCGGTAATGTCAACATTGGGTGTAAACGTTGCTGTCCAGGTTAGACCTCCGTCTATCGACAGGATGTTTGTCAAAGTGCCGTTTTCCACAATCATATCGGCAATGGTTAACCCGGTGACCACCTTGTTAAAGGTATTGGTCACGTCCGTGGTTTCGCCGGCTTTCAGGGTGGTTTCCAGTACTACTAACGCAGATGAGGGGCCAACGTTGTTGATCGAATAATTATTGGATGTGACAGTGCCCGTGGCCGCATTTCCCGCTGCATCGGTAATGCCGGTGATGGTCAGTGTCACGACGTTGCTGGTGTCGCTGGTGTTTGATGTGGGGGTCAGCGTGGAGGTCCAGGTAGTGCCGCCGTCAGCGGAACTGACAGCGGTCAAGGTGCCGTTGGCAGCGCTCAGATTTGAGTTGCTGAAGCCGAAGACCGGTTCGTTAAATGTAACCGTCACCAGAAAATTGCCGGCGGCATCCGAGCCCAGGGACGTCACCTGAACCTGGGCAGATGGCGCGGTGGTATCCGCGGGGCCTGCTGGCGGGGGTACCGGTACCACGGCGTCAATATAACCAACGGTAGCGGCCAGATTGGCAGCAGCCAGAGCCTCACCGGTAAAGCTTGCGACTGCGCTATCAAAATTTCCAGCAACAGCACCTGCGATCAATGCTGTGGTGGCGTCGCCTAAAGAGACGGTAACCCTTTGCGATAACTCGGTAATATTGATTGCGGTGCCAGCAGAGATATTGCTGCCAGCAGTGATTTGAGCGATCTGCTCTGCTTGCTGCGCGGTCAACGTGGAGCCGGTTTCTGCCACGACTGCCTGAATTATGCTGCTCAGTACCGCTATGCTGGTCAGATCAAGCGTGGCAGATTGGCTGGCCGCTGTGGTAATCGCGTGGTCCAGGGCGGTGACAACCGCCTTGGAAGCGTTGAGGGTAAGGGTTTGGTCGTCAGTGGTTGCTGCAATGATGGCCGCAGTCTGTGTCAGGATATTGGTGATTTGTTGGGCACTGGCCTGAACAGACAAGGCCAGCGTTTTTTCTTCAGCAGTGGTTGTGCTGCTCGCCAGTATGGCTAAAGGATCGTAGGACAACAGGTTAATGTTGTCGGGCAAACCCAATGCAGAGCGCAGTGCAGTGGTGGCTTCCGCCACCGTTCTGGCCTCGCCGCTCACCATCATGGCTTCGATCAACGTAGTGAAGGTATTTATCGCGGTAGTGCCAACGATGGAGCTGAAAACGCTCCTGAACTGATTGCCAGTCATCAAACCGGTGCCGTTAAATGCGATGATCTTGCCGTCAACGTTGCTGTTGGGTAATTCAAATTTGCCGTCAGTATCGGTTGTTGTTGACCATTCTCCGGGGCTGAGTTCGCCGTCGCGATTGGTGTCAGTGAATACCGTTGCGCCGGTTATGTAGCCAACACCAAACACGGTGCCGGTGATGCCGGTGGCAGTCAGATTGTCAGATAGTGCATCCAATCCGGCGATGCCGTTTTCAAGGCTGGCAGCAGAACTGGAAATATTCTGCAATTGTGTTGTCATGGCGAGATTGACAGCTGGGCCAGTGAAATAATCAGACTTGCCTGCAGCGTCAAGTGCGTCAAGGAAGCGGCCGGAGGCTTCCGCCCGGTTATCCAGCGTTGTACCCAATGCATCCTGACGGAATGCGGAGTACTCAAAAAATTTGTCCCAGGTATCAATGCCGATGGCGGCCATGTCCGCGATCAGCTGATGAGTCTCTGCGTCGGAGAGAATGATGCCTTGGGCATTTTTTACAATGGATTGCACAACCGGGACGATGCCCTGCTCACGCGCGAGCGCATCCATGTATTCGTTAACCGTATGGACAACCTTGATGTAGCTGACCTCAGGGGAAACAAGGCCTTCAGCCCATTCGAGTTCAATCGCAGTCGCGCCGCGACCGGTGCCGAGGATGAAGGCTTTTTGCAGGATTTTTCGAATTTGCTCTGACATTTTTGTGACTCCTGATTAAAAGAGCCACTGGCAGTACCTCTTCTAGTTGATAAAAGAATTGAAGTGATTTACGGGAGTCACAATGAACGTCATCGGATTTAATCTCTGTGCGGGATCGAACTGTTTGACAGAAATGGCAAAAGCAGGGGTCGGATTAAATAGGGGACGGGGAAATAGGGGACGGAGGGATCAAATTTTGATCCCTCCGTCCCCTATTTAAGTTCCTATTTAAGTTCCCTATTTTATTCCAGAGCCTGGTAGACCATCGTTGGGTATTTGGTACGGATGTCGCTGCTCAGCGGCAACTGGTTGATCATCAGCAGAATGCTCATCTCGGCAACCGGGTCGATCCGATACATTGAGCCGTATGCGCCGCCCCAGCCATAAGATCCAACCGCGTCCATGCCATTTGCGCCATAGCGCTCTGTGGTCTCAAAGCCAAGACCAAACCCTCGACCACTCGTGTGCAAGTCGCCGATTTGATTACTGGTCATCAACGCGACGGCGCGTGGTGAGAGTATCTTTTCGCCATAGGCTTCTCCGCCGTTACGAATCATCTCGAGGAAGCGAGCATAGTCTCTCGCCGTCGAGATCAAACCGGCACCACCGGCAAAGTTGCGGCGTGGCCCCTCACTGTAGCTACCCTGGCCTCTTGCACCATCGGGTGCGCGCACAGCTTTACCGTCTTCGTCACTGGCATACACAGTCACCAGTCGCTCGCGCTTATCTGCTGGCACAAAAAAATGTGTGTCATTCATCTGTAACGGCCCGGTAATGCGCGTGCGGATCAGTTCGTCAAGGGATAGGCCAGATGCGCGCTCGGCCACGCAGCCCAGTACGTCAGTGTTATATCCATACACCCAGTCTTCGCCCGGCTGTCTTAAAAACGGTACGCTTGCCAGACGTTCCATGGTGGTACAGACCGGTTCATCTTTGTCTGCGGTATACCAGCCATTACCGGCTGCGGGTCCGAGACCCTGGGCGCGATACAGGTCAGCGATGTGAGCCTGAGTACCATAGGAAATGCCGGCGGTATGTGTGAGCAGATCAAACAGCGTAATAGGGCGCTGAGCAGGCACAATGGTGACCTGATCCCCTTGTTGCACTGCGACAGTTGTGGACGCATAAGCCGGTATAAAGCGGCTCACCGGATCATTCAGATTCAGTTTGCCCTCTTCCATCAGCTGCAGAATCAGCACGCTGGTCAGCGCTTTGGTCTGCGACGCAATACGAAACATGCTATCGCTGCTCATCGCACGACCCGCTTCTTTGTCGGCCCAGCCCACTGCATGCTCGTACACCGTGCGGCCATTTTGTTGCACCAGCGCGACAGCACCGGCGATTTCGCCGTTGTCTACATACGCTTGCAGGACTTGATCAATACGTTCCAGACGGGATTGGTCAATGCCGGGAGTTTGAGCATTGAGTGACATTGGCAGCAAACAAGCTGCCAGCGCAGCCAATTGCGTGTAACGCATGAGCGAAGAGAGGGGGGGCAATCGGGTCGCAGCTAACATGATGAGCTCCTGAGTTTTTATTTTCTCAGGAGTATACATGTTGATCAGGTGATCAGGGGACGGAGGGATCAAATTTTGATCCCTCCGTCCCCTCTATAAATCAAAGCGAAGCTGGCACTTCGGGGATGCGCGCCACAATCACTTCCTGGCGTGCGCGGCTGATGCCGTAGATGATACGTTCGCCGGGCGCGCTGCGATCCCACGCCCAGGACTGACCTTCAAAGGGAACGTCGATGGTGGTGACGTATTCAAGTGTCACGCCTTGTTTGGGCAGGCGCAGCACGTATAACTCGGCGGCGTCGTGGCCAGTAACGTAGAGCAGGCCGTCGTCACCCCAGTCGCCGCCAGAGCTTGCGCTGTCGCCCCAGGTCGCTATCACTTGCGGCGGAAACAGCCATGACTCCAGTTGCTGCCAGTTGTCGTCAAACTTGGCGATAAAGGTCCAGCGTTGATCAAAGCCCGGCGTGGTGCCATTGTCGTTATAGTTGGCAAAACACGCCCACCAGAAACCGTCGTGGCGAACCGCCCA
>JAUYSM010000106.1 GCA_030696315.1 Pseudohongiella sp.
AGGGTTAAGGCCCGGAGAAAAACTTTTTGAAGAATTGCTGATTGGAGAGTCCGTCACCGGCACCGAGCATCCAAAGATTATGAGGGCAGAAGAAGACTTTCTGCCTTGGAACGAACTCGAACCGATGCTGAGCGATCTGGAATCAGCCTGCCAACGTCTGGACCTTGAAACAATCCGACAACTCCTGATCAAGGCAGTTGTCGGTTTTAATCCAGAGTCGCTTAAAGATTATCTATTCTGGCCAAGTCAGAACAACGCCAGCGTAACAATAGCTAAATCAACTTCTACTGGTTCAGTGTCAGTCAAAGCAGCTGTTGCTAAAGTTACACCCTTGCACAAACGCTGACCTTTTTAATCGAGTTACTTCCTGACCATGGATTTGATCAGGACCGGCTCAACTGGCACATTTTGATGTTGACGTTGATTAGCCGTCGTCACACCAGCGATTGCGTCAACAACCTCCATACCCTCGATCACACGCCCAAAAACAGCATATCCAAAGTCCTGTGCCGTTGTTCCTCGCTGATTCAAGAAATCATTATCCACAAGATTGATGAAAAACTGACTTGTAGCACTGTCGATGACGTTTGTGCGCGCCATTGCCAACGTGCCTCGATCGTTTTCCAAGGACGGTTTGGCTTCATTCTTGATCGGTGGGTAACCAGACATTTCAACAAAATCGCTGTTGTAACCTCCACCCTGAATCATGAATCCCGGGATTACACGGTGAAACGTCAGATTCTCATACAACTTGTTATCCACATATTTAAGAAAATTCTCAACTGTGACCGGTGCTTCATCTGCCCAAAGTTCAATAACCACAGTACCGTGGCTGGTTTCCATAATCACAACCGGCTTGGTGCTTTCAGCCGAATGACCAAACATACTCACAGTCAGCAACAAGGCTGCTAGCCAAGATTTAGACATAAACCATCTCCTTAATATAGTTGAAACGCATCAATGTGAATGATGCGGGCAAATACTTTAACCGATCCTTAACACGAATCAATAAAAGCAGCACATATTTAAACTTATAGCTAAAAATTCAGCATGTTAATGCCGAAAGACTAAATTGGGAGACAACGAGGATATGCTTGCGGAGAAAGGATAACGCAGACGAAAATTTGGCTGCCCAACCTGGACTCGAACCAGGAACCAATCGATTAACAGTCGATTACTCTACCATTGAGCTATTGGGCAGTAATGTCGGCCAATCTGAGTGGCCCCAACAGGACGCGTATAGTAATGACATTTGTTATATCGGTCAACCTTTGAACAGCAACTTTTTAAGGGTATTGTCACACCGGGATACCGCATGATTGTCTACCAAAAATACTTGACGCGGGTATACTCTGGCCCATGAATATTCCGTTCAAAATGCAGTCGAATTTTAGCCCAGCAGGGGATCAACCAAATGCTATCGAGCAATTGGTTGAAGGATTGCAGGAAGGATTGCACTCTCAAATTTTACTTGGCGTCACTGGTTCAGGGAAAACCTTTACCATTGCAAATGTGATAAGTCGCACACAACGCCCTGCATTGGTCATGGCCCCCAACAAAACGCTGGCAGCACAACTGTATGGAGAATTCAGAGAATTTTTCCCGGATAATGCAGTTGAATATTTCGTGTCTTATTACGACTACTACCAACCAGAGGCGTATGTCCCATCGTCCGATACTTATATAGAGAAGGACGCATCGATCAATGAACACATTGAGCAGATGCGGTTATCAGCCACTAAAGCGTTGCTGGAACGGCGAGACGTCATTGTTGTAGCAACCGTCTCGGCGATTTACGGTCTCGGAGATCCGGGTTCGTATTTAAAGATGGTTATGCATCTTGATCGCGGTGACAAAGTTGATCAGCGCTATATCCTGCGCAGACTCGCCGACATGCAATATTCTCGAAACGACATGGAGCTGCAACGCGCGACCTATCGTGTCCGCGGCGACGTCATTGATGTTTATCCCGCCGATTCCGAGAAGTACGCAGTGCGTATTGAGCTGTTTGATGATGAAATAGAAGGCCTGTCATTTTTTGACCCACTGAACGGCGAAATCATTCGGAAGGTGCCGCGTCTTACCATATTCCCAAAATCTCACTATGTGACACCTCGCGAAAAGATCTTGGATGCCTTGGAAGATATCAAACTCGAATTGAATGAACGCGTGCAACACCTGGAGCAATCTCATCGCTTGGTAGAAGCACAGCGGCTATCACAACGAACCCGCTTTGATATAGAAATGATGTCGGAGTTGGGCTACTGCAATGGTATTGAAAACTACTCCCGCTATTTGTCCGGCCGTGACGCTGGTCAAGCGCCTCCCACGCTTTTCGATTATCTACCCCCTGACTCTCTGGTCATTGTGGATGAATCACATGTGTCTGTTCCGCAGATAGGAGCGATGTTCAAAGGTGATCGATCACGCAAGGAGACTTTGGTTGATTATGGTTTTCGTTTGCCCTCCGCCCTCGATAATCGCCCATTAAGATTTGAAGAATGGGAATCGTTAACGCCGCAATTGATTTTTGTCTCGGCAACTCCCGGGCCTTATGAGCAGGAGAGGGCGGGGCAAACTGTGCGGCAGCTGGTCAGGCCTACCGGCCTGCTCGATCCGACACTTGAAATTCGCCCTGCAGGGAAGCAGGTTGATGACCTGTTATCTGAAATTCGTTTGATTGCAGCGCGACAGGAAAGAGTACTCGTCACTGTCCTCACAAAACGCATGGCTGAAGATCTGACTGACTACTTGATGGATCATGAAGTCAGAGTTCGTTATTTGCACTCGGATATCGACACAATCGAGCGATCTGAAATTATTCGTGATCTGCGTCTGGGGCATTTTGATGTGCTGGTTGGCATAAACTTGTTAAGGGAAGGGCTCGATATTCCTGAGGTTTCACTTGTTGCCATACTGGACGCTGACAAGGAAGGCTTTTTACGATCAGAACGTTCACTGATACAAACGATTGGCCGCGCCGCTCGCAACCTGAATGGTCGAGCAATTCTGTATGCGGACAGAATCACGGGGTCGATGCAGCGCGCTATTGATGAGTCAGAGCGGCGACGCGAAGTACAACTGACCTTTAACAGGGTAAACAACATCACGCCTATAGGTGTCAGTAAATCGGTTTCCGATGTGATGGAAGGCGCACATAGCGCGGATGCCGCCAACGATACCCGTAACCGTCGCAAACTCAAATCGGTTGCCGAGCAAGCTGCTGACTATCAATCAAGCGGTACCCAGAAAAGTGACGCAAAATCATTGGCTGCGGAAATCAAACAACTTGAGCATAAAATGCTGGAGTTGGCCCGAAACCTTGAATTCGAAGAGGCCGCTCTTCTACGAGATCGGGTCGCAGCACTCAAGCTTGATCTTATTAAGTAAATCTAAATCCAGGCCTAGATTGCGTCTGGCTGTTGCCACTCTCTTGTAGTTTTGAATGGCTGCCCCTATAATCGCCCTTCTTTCGGGAGCGGGTATCTTAACCTGTATAAAATCAGGGGCTTTTAAAAGATTTGCCTGTAGTAAAGTAGTAATTGAAACAGGCGCGTAGCTCAGTTGGTTAGAGCGCTACCTTGACATGGTAGAGGTCACCAGTTCGAATCTGGTCGTGCCTACCACTAATCTAATAAGTGGTAATGAGTAGTCATCCGCAATCCGATTGTTTTATCCGTAAGTGCCTTGTGTTTCGGGCTTCATTCATCTCTTATCATACGAACTGCGACCGCCATGCCTTCCATTACTCTTCCCGACGGTAGTAAACGACAATTTGATCGTGCTGTTACTGTGTTTGAAGTTGCTGAATCTATAGGTGCAGGGCTTGCTAAAGCCGCGCTTGCAGGTCGTGTTGATGGCAATTTGGTCGACACTTCATATCTGATCTCGAACGATGTGCAGCTTGCAATTATCACAGAACGCGACGCTGAAGGTCTTGATGTCATTCGCCATTCCTGCGCTCACTTGATGGCTCAAGCGGTTCAGCGCTTGTTCCCGACTGCACAAGTGACGATCGGCCCTGTTATTGAAGATGGGTTCTTTTACGACTTTTCTTATGAAAGAGCATTCACGGCAGAAGATCTCGAGAAGATTGAAAACGCGATGCAAGACATTGTGAAAGAAAACCTCACAGTTAGTCGCGAACTGATGAGCCGCAGCGATGCAATCGCCATGTTTGAAGAGATGGGCGAAAAATACAAAGTCGAGATCATCAAAGGCATCCCTGGGGACGAGGAGCTTTCGTTTTATCGCCAAGGTGACTTCATAGATCTTTGTCGCGGCCCTCACGTGCCCAATACGGGCAAGTTCAAAGCATTTAAATTGACCTCAGTTGCCGGCGCTTATTGGCGCGGCGACTCTAACAATGAAATGCTGCAACGCATTTATGGTACCGCGTGGGGCGACAAAAAAGCCTTGGCTGACTATTTGTTCCGTCTTGAGGAACAACAAAAGCGTGACCATCGCAAAATTGGTAAAAAACTGGATCTTTTCCATTTTCAGGAAGAAGCGCCAGGCATGGTGTTCTGGCACCCACGTGGATGGACCATTTATCAAGTCATTCAGCACTATATGCAAAAAGTACAGAATGAAAATGGTTACCAGGAAATTCGCACGCCTCAACTGGTCGACTACTCGCTGTGGGAACGATCCGGTCACGCTGACAAATTTGCAGATCAAATGTTCAGCGTGTCATCCGAGAATCGTATGTATGCGATCAAACCGATGAATTGCCCTTGCCATATTCAGGTTTTTAATCAGGGCTTGAAAAGCTACCGGGATCTGCCACTTCGTCTGGCTGAATTCGGTTCGTGCCATAGATTTGAACCTTCTGGTTCCATGCACGGACTAATGCGCGTAAGAAGCTTTGTACAAGATGACGCACATATATTCTGTGCTGAAGAAGCAATTCAAAGCGAAGTTGCCGCCTTTATGAAGCTGCTGTTTGGTGTGTATCGCGACTTTGGTTTTGATGAAATTATCCTGAGACTTTCGACGAGACCAGCAAAACGGGTTGGCTCTGAAGAAATGTGGGACAGAGCAGAAGACGCGCTGCGCCAGGCACTTAATAACAGCGGACTTGCTTGGGAGCTATTGCCAGGCGAAGGCGCTTTTTATGGTCCTAAAATTGAATTTTCTTTAAAAGATTGCATGGGCAGAGTGCAGCAATGCGGCACCATACAAGTCGATTTTTCTATGCCAGAGCGACTCGGCGCGCAATATGTGGCAGAAGATGGCAACAGAAAAGTACCGGTGATGCTGCATAGAGCAATCCTGGGCTCATTTGAGAGATTTATTGGTGTATTGATTGAGCATTATGCCGGTGCGTTACCTGCTTGGTTGTCCCCGGAACAGGTCGTTGTTTTGAATATCACAGACAATCAGCGCGATTATTGTGAAAAAGTTCGTAAAATACTGGCTGAAAAGGGCTTTCGTGTCAGTGCGGACTTGAGAAATGAGAAGATCGGCTTTAAAATCCGCGAGCATTCTATTCAGAAGACTCCCTTTATGCTCGTTGCGGGCGATCGGGAAATGGAAAGCGGGGAAGTTTCTGTCAGAACGCGTGATGGAAAAGACCTTGGCGTAATGACAATTGACGCATTTGCCAGTTTTCTGGCTGACGATATATCACGATTCGGTCGTTCCGCCTCGCATTGAGCGCAGGTTATAACGCCGGATCCCTATAGTATTTTGCAGGAGAGAAGACGCTGTCCAATATGAAGAGCAGTTCCAAAAAGCCGGTCATTAACGAGCACATTGAATCACCCGAAGTTCGCCTTGTATTAGCGGATGGTGAGCAAAAGGGTGTTGTGACCATCGAGGAAGCGCGAGCAGCCGCCAGTGAAGCCAAGCTTGATCTGGTAATGATCGCCCCGGAGGCTGAGCCACCGGTCTGCAAGATCATGGACTACGGCAAACATATTTTTGATCTGAAAAAGCAGAAAGCTGCTAACAAGAAGAAGCAGCGTAAAACACAGCTGAAAGAAATCAAGTTTCGACCAGGGACGGAAGAGGGGGATTATCAGGTAAAACTACGCAACCTGATACGTTTCCTTTCTGATGGGGATAAGGCCAAGGTATCGTTGAGATTCCGCGGTCGTGAGCTTGCCCATCAGCATCTTGGATTGGAGCTCGTACAACGTATCGGCAAGGATCTTGAAGATTACGGTGTTATTGAGCAAGAGCCCAAGATGGAAGGCAGACAGATCGTGATGGTTCTGTCGCCCGCGAAAAAGAAGAAAGTCTGACAGTTGTCAGGCTTTTGTAATCTAAACACTTATCGCCAGTGATGGTGAACAATGCGGAGTCGTTAGACGAATGAGCAACAAGATGAAAACCCATAGTGGTGCATCCAAGCGTTTCAAAAAAACAGCTTCTGGCTGGAAATGCAAAGGCGCCAACAAAAGCCATATCCTCACCAAAATGACTACCAAGCGTAAGCGTCAATTGCGCGGCACGGCACTGGTTAAAGCCTGTGACAAACCGTTGATCGATCGCATGATGCGCGTCATTTAATAAACGAATATTCGGAGGATTGAGATATGGCACGAGTTAAACGCGGTGTAACGGCACGTCGCCGTCACAAAAAGATTTTAAAACAAGCCAAAGGTTATTACGGCGCGCGCAGTCGCGTCTATCGGGTTGCCTTTCAGGCGGTCATCAAGGCAGGACAATATGCCTATCGTGACCGCCGCGCCAAGAAGCGTGTATTCCGCTCTTTGTGGATTGCACGTATTAACGCACAGTCACGCGCCAATGGCATGACCTACAGCCAGCTGATTGCTGGACTGAAAAAGGCCAATATTGGTGTTGATAGACGCGTTATGGCTGATCTGGCTGTGCATGACAAAGCAGCGTTTGCTGCATTGGTAAATCAGGCAAAAGCCAGCCTGGCACAATAAAGTGTTTTTTCTGCAGAGCCGGTTCAGGCGCTACGCGCTTGTGCCGGCTCTGTGCATTTCATGGTATAAGCGGATTAGTCCATGACAGACACAATAGCTTTGTTGAATGGCGCATTGGCAGCCATCGCAGCAACTGATGACGAGCGCATGCTTGATCAATTGCGCATTGATTATCTAGGAAAAAAGGGACAACTTACCGAACTGCTTAAAGGTTTAGGTAAGTTACCCGCCGAGCAGCGTCCAGCCGCTGGCGAACATATAAATGAAGCCAAACGACAGATCCAGCACGCACTCGATGCCCGAAGAGACATCGTTGTTAAAAAAGCCCTGGAAGCTCAATTGGCAGCAGAAACCATCGATGTCAGTCTTCCTGGTCGTCGCCAGAGCTCTGGCGGTTTGCATCCAGTCAGCCGCACAATTGACCGAATTCGGCAACTTTTCGAATCTGTTGGTTATGCCGTTGCTGAAGGCCCTGAAATCGAAGACGATTACCATAACTTCGAAGCTTTGAATATTCCTGGGCATCATCCGGCTCGTGCCATGCACGATACCTTCTACATTAATCCCACAACAGTGCTGAGAACACACACATCACCTGTGCAAGTGCGGGTAATGGAGCAGGGCAAACCACCGTTCCGTATGATTTGTCCTGGTCGTGTATATCGTTGTGATTCAGACCTGACTCACACGCCAATGTTTCATCAGGTTGAAGGTTTGTTAATTGATGAACATGTCACATTTGCAGATTTAAAAGGCACCTTAGCGGATTTTCTTCAGAATTTTTTTGAGGCCGATCTTGCAGTCAGGTTTCGCCCCTCTTACTTCCCATTCACCGAACCCTCCGCTGAAGTTGATATGAGCTGCGTAATGTGTTCTGGAAAGGGCTGCAGAGTCTGCAAACAAACCGGTTGGCTTGAAGTACTAGGCTGTGGGATGGTTCACCCATCCGTGCTTGAAAGCTCAGGCATTGATAGCACCAAATACCGGGGATTTGCCTTTGGTATGGGCGTAGAACGTTTGGCAATGTTGCGTTATGGCGTGAATGATTTGAGGCTATTTTTTGAAAATGACCTGAAATTTTTGCGACAGTTCAACTGATTTTTAGACTATGTTCCACGGTTAGTGCAAGCAATTGACTCTGACAAAACCTTGTTTGGACGGTAAGAGCGACACAGCATGATTTTTACACAACAATGGATACGTGAGTGGGTTGATATCAACCTCGAGCCATCAATACTCATCAGCCAATTGACAATGGCCGGACTGGAAGTTGATGCACATGGTCCTGTCGCAGCTGACTTCAGTAAGGTTATCGTTGCTGAGGTCCGTACTGTTGTACAACATCCGGATGCTGACAAATTACGCGTCTGTGAAGTGTTTGACGGCAAAGACTTGCTACAGGTTGTTTGTGGCGCCGCCAATGTACGTCCGGGACTAAAAGTACCCTACGCGCAGATTGGTGCTCAATTACCCGTGTTTGCCCCGGCTACACCCGATTCACCGTCGTTCTTCAGTATAAAAAAAGCCAAATTGCGCGGCATAGAATCCTTTGGGATGTTGTGCTCTGCACAAGAGCTTGGCATGTCAGAAAGCTCAGACGGTCTGTTGGAATTACCGGATGACGCACCCGTGGGTGTTTGTGTGCGTGAGTATTTGAAAACAGACGATGTGTTCTTCGAGATGGATCTGACACCCAACCGTGGAGATTGCCTGAGTATCAGAGGGCTGGCTCGCGAAATTGCCGCTCTGAACAATCTTGAATACAAAGAGCCGGTTTTCAATGCCGTGACACCAGACATCGCTGATGTATTCCCGGTCAGAATTGATGCCAGTGCCCAGTGTCCCAGATATCTTGGCCGCGTCATTAAGGGCATCAATCCTGATAGCAAAACACCGCTCTGGCTCCAGGAAAGATTACGTCGATGCGGGCTCAGAAGCATTGATCCTGTTGTAGATGTGACAAACTATGTATTGCTTGAACTGGGACAACCCATGCATGCCTTCGATCTGCAGCAGCTGCAGGGTGGCATCGTTGTTCGCATGGCTGAAGCCAGTGAAAAGATAGTGCTGCTTGACGGCAAACAGATCGACGTGCAGCCTGATACTTTGTTAATCACCGACCAGCAGGGGCCGCTTGCGTTGGCGGGCATCATGGGCGGCCAGAATAGTGGTGTCAGCAGCGAAACACGCGACATCTTCCTCGAGTGCGCATGGTTCAATCCTTTAGCGATTGCTGGCAGAGCAAGACGTTATGGCCTTCACACCGACTCCTCGCACCGATATGAAAGAGGTGTCGATAGTGGTTTGCAACAGGTTGCTATCGAGCGAGCGACACAGCTTCTGATGGAAATCGTGGGCGGGGCAGCAGGTCCCGTCATTGTTCAGGAGCATGACGCCCCCACACAGAAAACTGTCAGTCTAGAGATAGGCAACATCGACCGCTTGCTGGGCATGTCGATGGGAAAGGACCAAATCCTTAACATTCTCAGTAGATTAGGGCTGAAACTTGAATCAACAAGTGAGTCGACTCTGCAATTTTCCGTGCCGTCCTACCGTTTTGATATCAGCATCGAAGCAGATTTGATCGAAGAGCTGGCACGCGTATTTGGTTATGACCATCTTCCGGTCACTAAACCCTTGGTACGCATGAATCTGACGTCAAGAGCAGAAGGAACTGTAACACCTGAGAGGCTGCGCGAACGATTGGTTACTCTTGGATATCAGCAGGTTATAACATACAGCTTCGTTGAACCTGCACTTCTTGAGATGTTGCAGCCAAGCATTAAACCAGTGGCTTTACAGAACCCTATTTCTGCGGAAATGGCGGTTATGCGCACCAGTCTGTGGGCGGGCTTAATACATACCTTGCAACACAATGTAAACCGCCAGCAGTCCAGAGTCAGATTGTTCGAAACTGGCCAGATATTTCTGCCCAATCAAGACCAAATCGACCAGCCTGACATGTTGGGTGGTCTGATTTATGGCAGTCGTATGCCAGCAGAATGGGCTCAATCCGGTGATGCCTCGGACTTTTTTGACGCGAAAGGTGATCTCGAAGTTCTGCTTTCACTGAGCAGCGATCCCGATTCGTTTACTTTCCAGGCGCAAACCCATCCTGCGCTGCACACAGGCCAAAGCGCCAGAATATTCAAATCAGGCCGGGCAATAGGCTGGATTGGGGCATTATCGCCTGCGCTGCAACGTACTTTGGATCTGAGCGAAAAAGTATTTCTGTTTGAGATTGAACTGGCTGCTGTGTTGACTGCACGGACTCCTGCGTTCAAGGCGCTTTCAAAATTCCCGGAAGTCTCCAGAGATCTGGCACTGATACTCGATAAAGATATACCTGCGCAGTCAATACGGGCTGAATTAAGCGAATTAGCTGGCGAATTCCTGACTTCGCTGAGAATATTTGATGTTTATCAAGGCGATGCCATTGGTTTTGATAAAAAAAGTATGGCTTTGGGCTTGACCTGGCAACATCCTTCACGCACTCTAGGCGACGACGATATCAATTCAATAATTGAGCGGTGTGTCAAAGGCCTGGAAGTCAAATTTAATGCAAAGTTAAGGAATTGAGCATGGATAAGGGCGCGCTGACAAAAGCGGAGATGGCGGAACGTTTGTTTGACGAACTTGGCGTAAATAAACGCGAAGCCAAAGAACTGGTAGAACAGTTTTTTGAAGAGATTCGACAAGCACTCGAAGCCAATGAGCAAGTCAAACTCTCCGGTTTTGGCAACTTCGATCTACGTGATAAAAAACAACGCCCCGGACGCAATCCAAAGACCGGTGAAGAGATCCCAATAAAAGCACGTCGGGTAGTGACATTTCGCCCCGGCCAAAAGCTCAAAGCTCGGGTAGAAAAATATGCTGGAACCCAGCAATAATAAAGAACTGCCAGATATTCCTGCCAAACGCTACTTCACAATCGGTGAAGTAGGTGAGTTGTGCACGGTTAAACCGCATGTTCTGCGTTATTGGGAGCAGGAATTTCCTCAGCTGAAACCCGTCAAACGTCGTGGCAACCGTCGATACTACCAACGCGAGGATGTGCTGCTAATCAGGCAAATCAAGTCGCTGTTGTATGAACAGGGTTTTACAATTGGTGGTGCGCGTCAAAGGATGAGCGGCCCACAAGAAAGTGCCGCACCACACGCGAGTGCATCTGTTGAGAACAGCGACATACAAACCATGATTGCAGAACTGGAAGCCGTTCTCAGACTGCTTTGAACCAAACCCCATCAAGTGTCACTCTTTTCAAGACAAATCGAACGCACGCACTGTAACTTTCCGCTCTTTCATAGAAAATCCGCTTTACTGTATAACTCACAGTGATATATTCCATCATTGATTTATCGGGGAAGATATGATGAGTCAATGCTTAAGTTGTATGAACCCACACATTTAAGCAAATAAGCAAAAAAAGACGCTGAGTTTTTAAACAAAGCCGACCTATAACCATAAGAAATATCAAGAGGTCAATGGATGAAATCCAAATCTGCTGTTACTTACAGAGTTAATCTGCTGTCCGCTGCAATCGCAGCAGCTCTGCTGATCCCATCGGGCGCAGCTCTCGCACAGGATACCCCGGAAGTTGAAGAAGTAGTTGTAACCGGCTCCTTTATCCGACGTACCGAAGGTTTCCGTGCAGCATCCCCAATTACCCAGATCGGCGCAGAAGACATTGCACTGGCGGGTACACCAAACATGGGAGATGTTATTCACAATCTGAGTTTTAACCAGGGCTCAACAATCACCCAGAACTCACTGACTGGCGCCTCTAGCACCGTAACTTCTATAAACCTGCGTGGTCTGGGTGCTGGCGCGACTCTGAACCTGGTAGACGGCATGCGCGTGATTGGCACTAACGTCAACACGTTCCTGCCACAAATTGCCATTCAACGCCTTGACATCGTTACTGACGGTGCAGCTGCATTGTATGGATCACAGGCAGTAGCCGGTGTTGTGAACTTTGTACCACGTACATCTTACGATGGCGTAAAAGTTGAGGTTTACCAGCAAGGCGACACGCGTGGTGACTATAAAGACACACAGCTGAGCTTTTTAGGCGGCACCGAGATCAGCGGCCTGAATGTTGTATTTGCTGCCGATTACCGTTCAAACGGTCGCCTGCGTATGCGCGATCGTCCCGACCAGATGAACGCTGGTCTGACTTCTTCTTCTACGTCAAACCCTGGCAACTATAACGTTCCACGCCGTGACGCTGCGGGCAACCTGGTACGTAACGCGGCAGGTGTAGTTCAGACAACTGTGCGTCCAGACCCCGGTTGTGGCGCTGTGCGTAACGACCCAACTGTACAAGGCTCTAACCCCAATGGTTTCCTGTTCAGTCAAACCGGCACTGCCGCCGGCATGCGCTGCTGGTATGACTATGGTGAGTTCTGGGATTACCGTACTGAGCAAGACTCAGGCACTGCATTCCTGAACCTGTCTTATGATGTCAGCTCTGACTTCAGCATAAACGCACAAACCAGCGTCTTTGCACGTCGCGCTTACCCACGTGGATCAGCATCCAACCCAGGTGGTCGCGTGTCAGAATTGCCAGCCGTACGAGGCGAATTACCAGGCAACCCTTTCAGAGCGGTAAACTCTGCAGGTCAGCCATTATTCGCGCGTGACCAGAATGGTGACGGCCTGCCTGATCGAGGCGCTAATGGCGCAGTTATTCTTGATCCAAATGGTATCCCATTCAACGAAGACGTTACTTTTAACTCATGGCGTCCATGGGGTAAGCAGGGCACATTGCCAAGCCAGCTTTCTGATGATGGCTCGCTGGTAGGTGAGACTTATGTGCGTGGCATCCGTCAAGCCATCAAAGCTGAGTTTGCAGTACCCTTTATTGATGGCTGGAGAGGCTCAGCAAACTACATGTTTGCTTACCAATTGGATAAGAGCGTTGCCAGCAACTTTAGCTTAGGTGCATTACAACAAGGTCTGAAGTGCGATGTAATTAATGATCGTGACGCTTGTTTTAACCCGTTTGTTGCGACCTCACCGCAGTTCCTGAACTCTCAAGAAGTGGCAGACTCAACGGTTTATACCAGCAACCGCGTCAATGACACCGACAAGCTGCAGACCATTGATCTGGTGATCAACGGTGAAGTGCCTTTGGGTGGTTTTGAGCTTCCAGGTGGTCCAATTGCAGCAGCTCTGGGATACCAGCGCCGCTCAGATCGATTTAATAACATCCCCAGCCTGCACAGTCTGACGGGTGATGTATTTATCGGTACCAAATTGTTCCCAACCAGTGATGGCCGCAGCGTTAACGCCTACTTTATGGAACTGTCTGCTCCGCTGCTGAGCAATCTTGAATTGCAATTGGCAGTGCGTGATGAATCTTACAGCACTGGCCAAGGCTCTACGGACCCTAAATATGGTCTGGTGTATACCCCGATGGACAGACTGACCTTGCGCGCAAGTGCTGGTTCTTCATTCATCGCACCAAGTTTGAACCAGTTGAACGCACCACAGTCTTGTGGTCTGACTAACGTGTCTGACCCATTCACCACGTTTGCAGCGTTCACAGCAAACTGCTCACAGGGCAACCCAAACCTGGTACCTGAAACGGCTGATACGCTGTCCCTGGGTTTTGATCTGGACTTGATCGAAGGCATGTCAGTTTCTGTTGACTACAGTGAAACCGACTTCGTGGATCGTATCATCAGCTCCACAACCGGTGACGTGTTGGCAGCGGACTACTTCAATTTCCGCCAGGCATTCAGTTATACCGCTACGGCCAAACCACCATTGGACTTGGTAGCCCAGTGGGTAAATGATCCACGATCTGACAAACGAATCCAGCGTAACCCTGCTGGATTGGATCAGATCGATCGCATTCTCAGCGGCGCAAGCAATGCTTCAAAGATGCTGGTAAAGGCCTATGACCTGAAGTGGAGCTACCGCTTCTCAGTTGCAGACTTCGGCATGTTCAGCATGGCCATTGACGGTACTTATGTTGACAGCTACACCTATCAGCTGAGCGTTGAGCGACCGGTCATTGAAGCAGCAGGCCTGCAAAACGATCTGACAGGTGCAGTACCACCGATGCCACGTGTGAAAGCTAACGTCAGCTTGGGCTGGTCACGTGACCGTCACAGCGCCAATCTGACTGGTCGATACATTGATGACGTCGTATTCAATGCTAACAAGTTTGAATATCAAGCACGCTTACCATTCAGCAACTACCGTAACGTAGATGTGCTCAAAGCCTCGACAATTTTTGATGCCAGCTACAACTATCGTGGTGTTGAGGCATTGGGCGGCGAATTGAGCTTTACTGTAGGTGCTCGCAACCTGTTTGACAGAATGCCGCAGAAAGTACCAATGCTCGGCGGTATGGAATCAGTGCTGTACGATCCAACTGGCCGTATGCTCTATGGTCGCGTAACCTTCGAGATGTAATTCGACGTGTTATGACATGAATAGAAGGGTGGCTGAGTGTTGAATTCAGCCACCCTTTTTTTATTGTGCCAGACAAAACTTTTCTATATCCCGCAGGGGACTTGCAAGCACTCGCAAGGCAAGTATAATGCCGGCTCTGAATTCGGGGCGTAGCGCAGTCTGGTAGCGCACCACACTGGGGGTGTGGGGGTCGCAGGTTCAAATCCTGCCGTTCCGACCAAATTTTA
The DNA here is from genome assembly GCA_030696315.1 of Pseudohongiella sp. GTDB lineage: Bacteria > Pseudomonadota > Gammaproteobacteria > Pseudomonadales > Pseudohongiellaceae > Pseudohongiella. The sequence continues at coordinate 14,555 of JAUYSM010000106.1, forward strand.
GAAATGCAGCATGTAGTGTTGACCACTATGGCCAAAACAGAGGCCCTCGTACGAGGGCCTTTTTTTTTAAAAAAATGCAATACAGCAGAGAGTTTTCACGGGCTGGTTTTAAACACTATTCCGGCGTAAACTCCATACATCCAATTTTCAGCAACTTGCCTGAATTTTTATAGAGTTTAATTTTATAATTTTGGAAAGATGTGAACCCAGTGTCAGACAACATCAGTAATAACAATAATAAACAAGAATCTGATCAGGATGCCCTGTTACCAGCATTTGATTCCGGCGACCCGCATCAAGTGGAAAAGGTCTATCGTGCTGGCGAACACATCATGAGGCAGGGTGATCCCGGGCATTGCGCGTTCTTTGTTCAAAGTGGTCGCGTGTTAATCAGCCTGACACGCCCGGACGGCAGCGTTTTGCAGATGGGCAGCCGAGGCCCGGGCAGCTTGATTGGTGAAATGGCCATTGTAGACGATGGTCCGCGCAGTGCCTCTGTGCAAGCGATTGAAGATTGTCGTTTGCTGGAAATATCAAAACATGATTTTACGCGTGCTCTGCGCAACTCAAATCCGATTGTTGGCCTGGTAACACGCCTCATTCTGCTGCGTTATCGCGACATTCTTCAGCGCTCAGAAAATATTCGCGACTTTGACGGACTGACCTCAGTACTGGAACAACAAGAACAGGTTCATGCTGAAGAGAGCAAAGTGCTTGATTTGGTGCGCATGGCGAATGAATTTCGAATTGCTGTCGCTCGCCAACAACTTTTTCTTGAATACCAACCCTTCGTCAATCTGAACACAGGCGAAGTGCTGGGTTTTGAGGCGCTGATGCGCTGGCAACACCCAGTGAAAGGCCGCATGCGACCTGATTTGTTTATACCGATGGCTGAAGATACAGGCTTGATCATCGAAGCCACCCGATGGGCATTTAGAGAATCCTGTGCAACCTTAAAACGACTGCAGATCAGCAGCGGCAACCCTCATTTGTTTATGAGCGTCAATTTCTCTGCACAGGATTTTGATGATCCTGACTTCCCTGATGAAATGCTGCGTGTGACCCAAGCGGCCGACTTGGAACCAACTGCTATTCATATCGAAATCACCGAACGATTACTGCTCCGACAATCAGAACATGTAAAAATTGTTTTGAATCGTTGTAGGGACTTTGGTATGAAAATCGCGATCGATGACTTTGGCACAGGTTACTCTTCTCTGAGTTACCTGCATCAGTATCCCGTGACAACGCTCAAGATTGACCAGAGTTTTGTCCGCAATATGATCAACGACAGCAGCTCCTTGAGCCTGGTAAAAACGATCATATCGCTGAGTGAGAATATGGGTTTTGAGACCATTGCGGAGGGTGTCGAAACACTTGAGCAAGCCCAATTGCTTGCCAGCCTGAAATGCCACGTAGCGCAAGGTTACTACTACGCCAGACCCATGTCGGAGAGCGCACTGATAGATATGCTCGGAACGACAGGAAATGCCTGATATCACCGGGACACTGAACGAGTTTTTTACTAACAGCCCGTTAAGGGAACTAAGCGGAAATCTGCTGCGATCAGTGCCAGGTCTGCCACCTATTGTGCAGACTATTCATTTGCTGGGCGTGGCGGTTATTGTTGCTTCCATCATGATGATTTGTCTTCGTATTCTGGGGCTGGCAGCACGTCGCCAGGATCCATATGAAATGACGCAACGACTCTTCCCTTGGTTTTTCTGTGCACTGCCCATCATGCTGGCCAGTGGAGCGCTTTTTTTTCTCGCGCGTCCGCAGCGTTATCTCTACAACCCCATCTTTACTATCAAAGCCACCGCATTACTGCTCACTCTCATTGGCAGTGTCTGGTTATGGCAAAAAAGTAAACAGATTGAGCATGCCAAAATCGATTTCTCAACAAAACTGTTGTCTGGACTGGTGCTGTTCGGTTGGGTTTTAACCGCAATGGCAGGGCGATGGATAGCCTATTCCGATTACATTTTCTGGCCAGGATAACTACAAATGCTCGACGCGTTTTTAGCACATGAGTTCTGGCTCTCCCTTGAATATCTTCCGCTGGCAGAGCAGATCGGTGCAACTTGGTGGTTTCCGCTGATCAACTCCCTGCATGTGCTTGCAATCAGCTTTATGCTCGGAGCACTGCTGATGCTTGATCTGCGAATCGCCGGCTTGGCTGCAAATCGTTATAGCGTTGAAGATTTGAGCAAAGACTTCTTACCATGGATATGGGTCTCCTTTGTGATTGCCTGCCTGACCGGAACAGGTTTGTTTATTACACGTGCCAGTGCGCATGTGTTAAATCCTGCATTTCAATGGAAGATATTGTTGATGGCACTTGCAGCATTAAACATGTTGGTGTTCCACTGGCAGTCCTTGCAATACCGTCGATCAAACAGCCGCGGTGTTAAAGTACCCGCATTCCTTAAATGGTCAGGTATGTTGTCGCTGCTAATATGGGCTGGCGTCATGTTGGCAGGTCGATGGGTAGGGCATATCGTTTAAAAAAAGCACAGGAGCAGAACGTATGGCAGAGGCTTATATCGTAGCGGCAGTCAGAACCGCCTGCGGCAAAAAAAATGGCAGTCTGAGTGCAATTCACCCGATTGACCTCGGCGCCGCGGTAGTCGATGAACTGCTAGACAGGACTGCGCTGCCCAGCGATGCCGTTGACGATGTGATTTTTGGGTGTGTCAGTCAAGTCGGCGCCCAAGCAGGAAATCTTGGTCGAAATGTGTCATTGGCTTCTCGACTGGATGTTTCCGTTCCTGGTGTGACGATAGATCGGCAATGCGGTTCATCCTTGCAAGCCATCCATTTTGGAGCGCAGGCAGTCATGTCCGGCACGCAGGATCTGGTGATCTGTGGCGGCGTTGAGTGCATGAGCCTGGTTCCTATTGGGTCAAATATCAACGACTCAAAACCGCTGGGCCGCGGCATACCCCGTGGCGAGCGCTTGGATGAGCTTTATCCCGGCATTGAATTCAGCCAATTCAGTGGTGCAGAGCTGCTCGCGCAGAAGTATCACATTACCCGTAAAGAACTCGACAAGTTTGGTGTGCTCAGTCATCAGCGCGCAGCATCAGCCACTCGTGAAGGTTACTTCCTGCGCGAAATTGTTCCTGTAGAAGTCACTCGCGCGGATGGCAGCCTGGACACGCATGCGGTTGATGAAGGCATTCGTTATGAAGCCAGCCTCGAGGCCATGCAGGGCTTAAAAACTTTATTTGAAGGTGGGGTGATTACGGCAGGTACCGCCAGCCAGATCAGTGATGGGGCAGCGGCCGTTCTGATTGCCAATCGTCACGCAGTCGAGAAATACAATCTTCCCGTCAGAGCACGCATCCACACGCTGGTTGTTGTGGGTTCTGACCCAGAGATTATGCTGGAAGGGCCAATTCCTGCCACTGAAAAACTGCTTGAAAAGGCCAATCTGACAATCGATGACATTGATCTTTATGAAGTTAACGAGGCCTTTGGCTCCGTGCCGCTGGCATGGGCGAAGGCTTTGGGCGCCGACCTGCGCAGGCTCAATGTTAATGGGGGAGCACAAGCGCTGGGACACCCACTCGGCGCTACCGGCGCAAAACTGGTGACCAGTCTGTTGCACGAACTTGAGCGTCGGGAAGCGCGCTACGGACTCGTCGCAATCTGCGAAGGTGGTGGCACCGCTAACGCAACTTTGATAGAGCGATTGGATGGACCCGATTGGTAATGACCGACACGTACAAGTCAGAGCTCGCTTTTGTTAATCGTTTCACTCGCGCACTGCCTGCCGACAAAATTGCTGAGAATTATTGTCGGCAGGTGCACGGCGCAGCCTATTCTCGCGCCATACCTGCCCGAGTCAACAACCCTCAGATACTTACGCTGAACGAAAGCCTGGCCATTGAACTTGGCTTGGCAGCCTTGCTGGACGACAGACAGGCACTTGCGCAAGTGCTTGGCGGCAACAGTCTGTTGGCTGGTATGGATCCTTATGCGATGGCCTACGGTGGCCATCAATTTGGCAACTGGGCTGGCCAATTGGGCGATGGTAGGGCGATCAATCTGGGTGAACTGACTGATTTGCAAAATAAACATTGGACGCTGCAATTGAAGGGGGCTGGCCCAACGCCTTATTCACGTCATGCAGATGGCAGGGCAGTGTTGCGCTCATCGCTGCGAGAGTACTTGTGCAGCGAAGCCATGTTTAATCTGGGCGTGCCGACCACTCGCGCGTTAAGCCTGGTGACCACTGGCGATAGAGTCGTGCGTGACATGTTTTACGATGGCAATCCGCAAGCAGAATTGGGTGCGATTGTCTGCAGGGTTTCACCGTCATTTATCAGATTTGGTAATTTTGAACTGCCAGCCTCACGCGGCGACAATGACCTGCTTCGTAATCTGCTCAATTTTGTTATCGAGGCAGATTGGGAAGACCTCGCGATCAAGCTCAAATCCTCAGTTTCGGACAAAGCGACAACCGACGTTTATCTGGAATGGTTCCAACGGGTGTGCAGATTGACACAAACCATGGTTGTTCAGTGGATGCGTGTCGGGTTTGTGCATGGCGTAATGAATACTGACAATATGTCGACGCTGGGTCTCACCATTGATTATGGTCCCTATGGCTGGGTTGATGACTACAATCCAGACTGGACTCCGAACACAACAGATGCGGCCAACCGACGTTATCGCTTTGGCAATCAAGCAGCCATAGCGCGCTGGAATCTTTATCAATTGGCCAACGCAATTTACCCGGTGGTCCAGGACGCCGAAACATTGCAGCAGATACTGAACAATTTGCCGTCGGAATACGAAATGGAATTTGCTGACATGATGCGCTTAAAACTCGGTTTTACGCATACCAGTAGCTGTCCAGTCAGTTTGATTGATGACCTGAAAAAATTACTTTGTTTACACGCGACGGATATGACGCTGTTCTTCCGTTTATTATCCGGCTTTGTGCCTGAAGATTCTGACTGCCACCTGCCAGAACTGCTGAGACCCGCATTTTATGACATCCATGAAATGTCTCTGGAGACAATGCGGTCGTATCAGGACTGGGAAACTCGTTATCGAGACGGACTTCTGCAAGATTCCTGTGATCAACAGCAACGCAAATTGTTGATGAACAGTATCAATCCGGCTTTTGTACCAAGAAATTATCTTGCACAACAAGCCATTGACGCTGCAGAAGCAGGTGATATGAGCATTTTTAGTTTCTTGCTCAACACCCTTGAGAAACCTTATCAGGACCCAAGTGCTGCCAACGCTCACCTTGCTGCAAAACGGCCTCAGTGGGCAGCGAATAAGGCAGGATGCTCGATGCTGTCGTGCAGTTCATGAATCAAAAGACCATTGACGGTGAACTGCTGACATCTTTTCACCGTACTCGATACGTTGTTTAACGCAAAGCCGCGAACTGGTAACACTTTGTCACCGTAATGACTAGCAAGTGTTGTTAAAGTGAATTTTTAATCATCACCATTTTTTTGCCTGAACGATGGATTAAGCGGCTACTATGCCCAGGAGTTGGATTTTGCATTTTTTAACACGCCACCCATTGTTGATAGTATTTATTGCTGGCGCTCTCGCACTGTCTTACGGCCTATACACCAAATTGCAAGAAGCACCCGCTGGCGGGCCGCCTGGCATGATGGGAGGACCGCCTGGCGGCATGGGACAAACCACAGTGACAGTTGCGGTTGTCTCACGTGAAATGCTGGCGGATGACGTTGAATCGGTCGGAACAGCTCAGGCGAATGAATCCTTGAATCTGACTGCCAAAGTGTCAGACACGGTAACCGCAATTCATTTTAACGACGGCGGTTTTGTGGAGCAGGGCGATGTGCTGGTTGAGTTGACCAACAACGCAGAAGCGGCACGATTGTCTGAGGCGCGTGCGTCTGAAGCTGACGCGCGACGCCAATATGACCGGCTGCAATCGCTGATCGAAACCAACCTGATATCACAGACAGATCTGGATGATGCACGCACCCGATGGGAAACCGCAGAAGCGCGTCTCGAAGGTGTGATTGCCAATATGGACGATAGGCTTATCAGGGCACCGTTCACAGGCATTCTTGGATTCCGCAACATCAGTGAAGGCTCGTTGGTAACACCCAACACAGTCATTACAACGCTGGATGATATATCTACCATTAAACTGGACTTCAATATTGCCGAAGTTTACCTCGCCCAGCTTCAGCCCGGTCAGACAATAACAGCGAACAGCATTGTCTACCGCGGCCAGGAGTTTCAAGGCATCGTGACCTCCGTCGGATCACGCGTGGATACTTCGACTCGATCCGTCCAGGTACGCGCAGAAATCGACAACACAGAGGGTTTACTGCGGCCGGGCATGTTACTGACGGTCGGGCTGACACTCAACCCACGAGATGCCGTGGTAGTGCCAGAGGCGGCGGTCGTCCCCAGTCAGGGACGCCAGTATGTATTTGTGGTCGATGAAGAAAGTGTTGCTCGGCGAGTGGAAGTTCAACTCGGGCGGCGTCGACCTGGACAGGTCGAGATAGTGTCTGGTGTTGTACCTGGGCAACGAGTGGTTACACAAGGGATTGCGCAAGTCAGACCTGGCTCACGAGTCAGGATTCTTAATCAGGAAGGTGCGGTACCCACCAGTGCCGCCAGTCCTGCTAACGGCCTGAAAGATCGTTCCTGATTTAACTACTTGCTTGAAATGACACGTGTTCTGCACGTGTCGCCCGGGGATTAAACATGATTTTGTCTGATATATCCGTAAAACGGCCTGTCTTCGCTACTGTTATCAGTCTGATATTGGTGGCATTCGGCATACTGTCCTTTCTTGAGCTTCCTGTCAGAGAATACCCGGATACCAGCCCACCGGTTGTGTCAGTCAGCACCAATTATCCTGGGGCATCCGCTGACATTGTAGAAGCCCAGATAACCCAGCTGATCGAAGATCAGATCAATGGCGTTGAGGGTGTGACGTCCATTAACTCCTCAAGCAGTGACGGGAGTTCACGCGTATCGGTGGAGTTTCAGGTTGGCCGTGATATTGATCAGGCCGCCAACGATATCCGCGACAAAGTATCCCGCGTGGTTCGCAGACTACCTGAAGGCGTAGATCCGCCTGAAATCGCCAAAGCTGACGCTGATGGCCGACCTATCGCGTTTTTTAATCTGGTCAGCTCGGAGATGAGCTTTCTCGAATTGAACGATTACGCCGAACGCTACATCGTTGACCAATTTGCAGTCATCGACGGCGTGGCCAGCGTGTCCGTGCGAGGAACGGGCGGTTATGCCATGCGAGTGTGGCTCGATCGGGTAGCATTGGCCGCCCGCGGATTGACCGTGACCGATGTCGAATCTGCATTACGTCGCCAGAATGTTGAACTGCCCGCAGGGCGAGTCGATTCAAATGATCGGGAGTTTACGGTCAGAGTGGACCGTGTTTTTCAGACCGCAGATGATTTTCGCAGTCTGGTGATCGCACGTGGCAATGAAGGCCAATTTGTGACGCTGGGCGAAGTGTCCCGTATTGAGCTAGGTGCTGCCAGTAACAGGGCGATTTATCGCGGTAATGGCGTTGATGCGGTGGGGCTTGGCATTGTGCGCCAGTCAACGGCCAACAGCCTGGACGTATTGCGTCAGAGCATGGCGATGTCTGATCGTGTAAACCAGACATTGCCTGACCATATGGAACTGGTTTTGTCCAACAGCGATGCCGAATTCATCGAGTACGCCATCGAATCCGTGTATTCCACCATCATCATGACCGTGCTTCTGGTGAGTCTGGTGATCTATATGTTCCTGGGATCATTCCGCAGTATGTTGATTCCGGCAGTGACGATTCCGGTTTGCCTGTTATCAGCGTTTATGGTCATGTTGATGTTTGGATTAACAATCAACCTGATCACCTTGTTGGCACTGGTTTTATGTGTTGGACTGATCGTAGATGACTCGATTGTGGTCTTGGAGAATATCCAACGGCGAGTGGAAAGCGGTGAGCCACCGTTGCTGGCCGCCTATAATGGCGCGCGCCAGGTAGGTTTTGCCGTCATCGCAACGACGCTGGTTTTGCTGGCGGTGTTTGTGCCCGTGGTGTTCATGGAAGGCAACATGGGCATTCTGTTTTATGAACTGGCCATTACCATCGGTGGCGCAGTAGTTGTTTCGACCATTCTGGCGTTGTCGCTGACTCCGATGATGAGTTCTAAACTACTCAATAGTCACTCTCATGAGAGTTTCCTGACACGAACAGTGGATCGCTTGTTCAGATGGCTGCAACAGGGTTATCACGAAGCATTGGAATTCGCGCTCAAGATTCGACTGGTTATTCTGGCGGGCCTGTTTATGGTCGGCATAGGCGTTTACTTTCTTTGGCAGCAAGTGCCATCCGAGTTTGCGCCTTCAGAGGATCAAGGCGTATTTATGGTCCGTGTCAGTGGTCCGGAAGGTGCCAGCATGTCCTACATGCAAGACCAGGTTAATCAGATGCAGGACGCTGTGCTTCCGTATCTTGAGTCCGGTGAAGTGAAAAGTGTTGTGTCCATGCTGCCCGGATTTGGTGGCGGAGGCAGCGGTGTCAGCAGTGGCATGAGCATTGTTGCTTTACCGGACTGGGAAACGCGAGACAAATCCACCCAGCAAGTCATGAACGAGTTAGGGGCTGCGTGGGCGAATCAACCCGGCTTGCAAATCAATATGTTTATGCGCTCAGGTCTGGTCCGTGGTGGCGGAGGGCTGCCTGTGCAATTTGTTATTGGTGGCAGAACCTTTGAAGAATTGGCTGAATGGCGCGATTTATTGATTGCGCGTGGGGAAGCCAGCGGCATGTTCACGCGTATGTCGTCGGATTATCTTGAAACACGTCCGGGCCTGACGGTCACCGTGGACAAAACCCGCGCGGCAGATCTTGGCGTCAGTATTCAGTCAATCGGTCGCACTCTGCAGGCCATGATGAGTGAGAGCAGGGTAACCACGTTTGCTGATCGGGGTGAAGAATACGACGTCATCCTCCAAGCCGAAGAAAGTCAGCGCGCCTCTCCTGACGATTTGACCAACATCTATGTCAGATCTGAGTCCAGCGGGCAGTTGATTCCTTTGTCAAACCTGATCAGTGTTGAAAATACCTCTGCACCCAACTCATTGAACAGATACATGCGCATGCGTGCCATTACCATTAGCGGTGGATTACAACCCGGTGTGAGCCTCGCAGAGGGCCTCAAGTTCCTGGAGGATACCGTACGCGCCGAATTGCCCGAGCATGCTCAGATCAGCTACAAAGGCGAATCGTTGGAGCTCAAAGAATCCAGTGGTGGGCTGGTGTTCATTTTTGCCATGGCCTTGCTGGTAGTATTCCTCGTGTTGGCTGCTCAATTCGAAAGTTTTGTCCATCCACTGGTCATCATGACCACTGTGCCGCTGGCAATTTTTGGGGCGCTGATAGGTTTGCTGCTGACTGGTGGCACGCTCAATATATATACCAACATTGGCCTGATCATTCTGGTGGGCATCGCCAGTAAAAATGGCATTCTGATTGTCGAGTTTGCCAATCAATTGCGCGACGAAGGCAAATCCTTTCGTGATGCACTGGTAACAGCCTGCGATATGCGATTGCGACCAGTATTAATGACCGCGCTGTCGACCATGATGGGCTCATTGCCATTGATCTGGGCGAGCGGAGCAGGTTCGGAGAGCCAGAACTTGCTTGGCGTGGTGATTTTCTCGGGGGTATTGATGACCACCTTGATGACACTTTTTGTCGTGCCCGTTGTGTACGATCTGTTGGCAAAAAACACTGGCTCCCCGGAGACAGTTGCGCGCTTGCTCAACAAGCTGCAAACAAAATACACTGAGGCATCGGCCGCACCCAATCCCACAAGCTCGGGCAGTGATGTGCGAACCGTCAACCAGCGTCGCGAGGACATTTGATCGCGACATTTATGATGCGGCTCGCCTGATACCAAAGTGTAGCCAAGGCGAGTCGTGGACATGGGAGTCAGCGTCAAATGGGTATATTTGCTATTGTTGTTCTGTTTATCATTGTCATCGTGGCTATCTACCTGATCAGCATTTATAACCAGCTGGTGAGTCTTAAAAATCGCTTCCAAAATGCCTTTGCGCAGATCGAAGTCCAACTCAAACGTAGATACGATCTGATCCCGAATCTGGTAGAAACAGCCAAGGCCTACATGTCGCATGAGCGCGAAACGCTTGAAGCTGTCATTCAGGCTCGCAACGCGGCAGCCAATGGTCTGGGTGCTGCATCTGCAAACCCGGGTGACCCGGCAGCGATGAGTGCTCTGGCTGGACAAGAAGGCGTTCTTGCCGGCGCTCTGGGTCGATTGAGCGTGGTCATGGAGGCGTATCCAGATTTAAAAGCCAATCAAAACATGATGCAATTAAGCGAGGAATTGACCTCAACAGAAAACAAAGTCGCATTTGCAAGGCAGGCCTACAACGATCAGGTGATGAACTACAACACCTATCGCCAAAGCTTCCCGCCTGTCGTCTTCGCGGCCATGTTTGGTCACGGCAGTGATGCTGGCCTGCTGGAGTTTGCAGATTCTGCCGAGATTCAGGTAGCCCCCAAGGTCAGTTTTTGATCAACCGTCTGATTCTTAGCCGGGGCATCTGACTTATGGACTTTTTCAGTGCGCAGGATCACGCCAAGCGCCGTACACGCTATCTGGTGCTGTTGTTTGTGCTGTCACTGCTCAGCTTACTGGCGATGACAAACGTCTTGTTGTACCTGATATTCAGCTTCTCCAGCGTCGATACCGACATAAGCCGTGTGGCCGCCACACCTGGGCCCGCGCTTTATATTGGCGTGAGCCTGGCGGTGCTGCTTGTGGTCATTGTCAGCAGCCTGTTCAAAACGCTGAGCCTTAGACAAGGGGGCGATGCGATCGCCCAAATGATGAATGCACGCCTTTTGGTATCAGCCAGCAGCGTTGATGAACAAAAATTGCTGAATGTTGT
>JAUYSM010000116.1 GCA_030696315.1 Pseudohongiella sp.
TCACTACCCAATGCCTCACTCTGTTTGCCCGCAGGAGATACGCGACATTTCCACGTGGTTGCAACGCGTACTGGCTTAATAACCAATGCCTCGAGCCATCAGGTAAGCAAGCACAGGTATTGCAATCAGCAGGGGAATCAAAGCTTTTTGCAGGCGTAGGTGTGAGGTGTTGAGCCGGACTGGCGTATCCGCGGCTGCCGTCGGGTCCACAGTCAGGTGATAAACCCGATAGGCGTTGTAACTGAATAACGCGCACAGCAACATGAATAAACCCATTTTGGCGTGGAAAACCGGATTGTTGCCGTAAAACGCCGCGGGTTTTCCTACCCATAACCAAAGCACCACACCGGCAATTGCCACAAGAACAATCGCGACGCCCGTCAGAGCATAAACGCGCTTGATGGCGAGCAAGTCTTGTTGCGACACCTGTTCTGCGCTGGCGAGCAATATCACCATGAGCCCCACAACCAAGGCCAGCACAAACAGTAGATGGATTCCCCCTACAACGGCTGCCAACATGTGTGTTTCTCCTGAGTTATCTGTTTAAGCCGGCGGGCAAGGTAATCTCAAAGGCTTCCAACAATTTTTTCAGGCGCCCGTTTTTAAGTGCCGCCTGGGTATCCGTGTAGCCGCCAACCGATTCAGTACCAATAAATACTTGCGGTAAAGTGTTGCTGCCAGTCATCTGCTGAAGTTCTTTACGCAAGCGCTGGTTAAGCACAGGCTCACGATATTCACCAGTATCCAGTTCAACTACACGAAATGGAACATTTAATTGTTTCAGAAGTTGTTTGGCTGCATGGCAATATGAGCACCAGGATAATGAAAACAAGGTGACGGGTTGTGCCGACGCGGCGATCAGTTGCTGGGCACTCTGTGGGCTTCGGTAATTGTTGTCGGTCATGTGAAACTGTGGTCCGGGTTTTGGAATTGGTGCTTATTGTGCCATAGTCGATTATGTTAATCTTCAGCCGGTTCCTGACGGTGCTTGTTAAAAAGGCGCTGACTGAAGCAGAGTGACATTGCAGAGATTGACAGGATGAGTAAAGACAACATGGTTGGGCGGTTAGAGCAGGAAGATACTGAGCTGGCTTCGATGGGGCTGAGAGAGCGCAAGAAACTGTTGCGGCTTCAGCGCATTGTTGCTGCAGCCAGAGAGCTTTTTATCAATAAGGGTTTTAATACCACCACCATTCAGGATATCGCGGTTGAAGCGGACGTTGGTCTGGGTACCTTGTATTTGTATGCAAAAAGCAAAGAAGACCTGCTGGTGATGGTTTTCAAAGACGATATCCTGAAAATGATTGAGACGTCTTATGCCAGTATCCCCGCTGATGCGCCTTTGTTAGATCAGTTGATGGTGTTTTTTGAAGGGCATATCAGTTACCACACCCATGATCAGGCTTTGTCGCGCACTGTGCTGAAAGAGTTGTCGTTCTCGACCACAGAGCAGCGTCGTCAGGATATTGATCAGATTATGCACAGCACCTACTCCAAGCTGATGAAATTGATCGAGCGGGCACGCAGAGACAAACGGGTGACCAAGGAGATGTATACAGGCACCATGGCATGGAGTTCGTTTGCGCTCTATTACCATTTATTACAGGGTTACCTGTGTGGTTTCCACACGGAAGACGAGTTCCGCAAAAGCTTGCATAACGCGTTGTTTGCGCTGTTAAGCTGAGTTGATCATCGCATCACAAATTCGCTTTGCCGCACCCGGCACAAATTGACTTTTGGCACATTGACTTTGAATCTCGCGATGTTACGATCAAAAACCTGAATGGGCTCAGGTTTGATTGTGGACATACGATCGACAGGGTTCATCAGTAAATTCACAAAACAAGAGTCGATAATAAAAAGAATTCTCTTGCTGATCAGGTCTTCCTGCAGGACCTGAGATTTTTTTTGTCCGGCACAATCGTTTTAGTGCGGGAAAGTGACTTGGAACTGTTATCCAAGCCATTGGGATTTTCTGGTAACAGAATTGTAAAAGAATAAAACAGTACTTAATGCCGAACACATTCGGAATATATAACGAGTTGGAGGTTTATATGATCAGTTGGTTGCAGAAAAAGAGCAAAACAACTGCGGGTTTGACCTTGTCTGCATTGGCATTAGCCGTTGCAGCGAGCGCCAGCCATGCAGCTGATGAGCGAGTCGGTGACTTTGCATTGCTGGACCAGGAAGGCTATTTCCATCACATGGCCTGGTACGACAACAACAAAGCGGTTGCTTTCCTTGTACAAGGCAATGGCGCTCAGGAAACCCGTCAAGCGTTGGCGAATTTTGAACAGTTAAAGACTCAGTACGAGTCACAGGGTATCGTCTTTATGATGATCAACCCGCTGGGTCAGGATCGTGCTGAGGTTGCTGCTGATGTTGCTGCCATGGGCACCAGTATTCCTGTGCTGATTGATGATGTGCAGACAGTATCCGAGTCAATTGGTATTGAACATATTGGTGAAGCGGTTGTATACGACCCCAAATCATTCCGCGTAATGTACCGCGGTGACGCAGGTCAACCTTTGGCCGACGCATTGGCACAGGTTGCTGCTGGTCAGGCTGTGAGCAATGCACTGGTTGCGGCGCAGGGTACTGCGGTCAGCTACCCAGAGCGTGATATCACGTCTGTATCTTACGAAAAAGATGTTGCTCCAATCATTGCCGAGAACTGCGCAAGTTGCCACCGCGAAGGCGGAATTGCACCTTTTGCATTGAACAGCCATGCCATGGTTCAAGGCTGGAGCCCGATGATTCGTGAAGTCATGATGACCAAGCGTATGCCGCCGGGACAGCTTGATCCGCACGTAGGCGATTTCCGCAACAGCTACGTTGTTCCGTTTGAAGACCAGCGTAAAGTGCTGGACTGGATCGCTGCCGGTTCCAAAAAAGATGGCGCAACTGATCCATTAGCCATGATTGAGTGGCCACCCACCGAGTGGGCATTTGGTGAGCCAGACTACATCATCGAGATTCCTGAGCAGGCAGTGCCAGCCACAGGCGTACTCGACTATCGTTATGAGTTCATCCCAATCAACCTGCCAGAAGGCAAGGACTACTACGTTCGTGCCAGCCAATACATGCCGGGCGACCGAACTGTGCTGCACCACACGCTGAACGCGATGTTTGGCCCAGGTGAGCGTCCGTCAGGTCGTGGTTTTGTAGCACCTGCCGATCCGAATGTTGCTCACGTGACACCTTACATTCCAGGTGCGGCGCCTTCAGTTGAAGAGCCAAACACCGGTGGTTTGCTGAAGAATGGTTCTACAATTGCCATCCAGCTGCACTACACCACTACCGGACGTGAAGCTAAAGATGCCAGCCGCATCGGTCTGTGGTTCTACCCGGAAGACCAGATCCCGACCGAGCGTCGTACCGGCGATTGCGCCTGTATCTTCACACCGACGTGGACCAACATTCCTCCGTACGATCCTAATTTCGAGCAGCAGGCTGAAATTACTATCCCGGATGACGCCTACGTACTGAGCTTCCTGCCGCACATGCACTTCCGTGGCAAGTACATGCGTTTTGAAGCACATTACCCGGACGGCTCAACTGAGCTGCTGGCAAACGTTGCTAACTACAACTACAACTGGCAGATGGAATATCAGTTGGCCGAGCAGAAGCTGGTTCCAGCTGGGACTCGCATTGTTGTGACTGGCGCATTTGATAACTCTGCCCAGAACAAAGCCAACCCTGATCCGGCCCGTGATGTACCGTGGGGTGACCAGAGCTGGGATGAGATGTTCTTTGGCCAGGTTTACTACAAGTTTGTAGACCAGAGCCGTTATGCTGCCGAAGCAACTGCTGAACAAGCAGACGCCAATCTGGTCAGCGCTGCTCAGTAATTCCCAAGGAATTGCTGCGTTAAAAAAAGGGGAGCCTCGGCTCCCCTTTTTATTTAAGATCACTGTGGGTTATTTAAGATCACAGTGGATTATTTAAGATCACTGTGGATTATTTAAGATCACCCTGGGTTATGTAAAATTACTGTGGCTTATTCAGGCTCGCAGCTGTTCATTGGGGATAAGAATGACAAAAATTACCAGTCTGATGGCATCGCTTGCACTTGCCCTGTCTGCTAGTCAGGGTACGACGGTGTTCGCACAGGGCTTGCCGAGCGCTGACCCCGAACAAGTTGATATGTCATCAGCACGGATTGCACTGCTGGACTCGACCTTAAAACACTACGTTGACAGCGGACATGTGCCAGGATTTGTGGCTGGCATAGCGCGCCACGGCAAGCTGGTTTACCTGCAAAGCGCGGGCTGGCAAGACATCGAAAACCAACAAGCGATGCAAGACAATGCCATGTTCCAGATCCGTTCGATGAGTAAACCCATCGCATCACTGGCAGTCATGCAGCTGATCGAGCAGGGGCGACTAAACCTCACGGATAAAGTCTCGCAGTACATTCCGTCATTTGCCGACATGGAAGTGTTTGATGACCCGCGCGACTTCAATAGCAGCACCCACAAGCCTCAGCGTGAAATCACTATTGAAGATTTGCTGCTGCACATTGGTGGGCTCAGTCACCGCGATCGGCCGCTTTATCAAAGCCGGCAGGTCCGATCGCGTGCTGACACACTCGAACAATTGGTAGAGAAAGTGGCTGCTGTCCCTTTGATTGCCGAGCCGGGGACCTTATGGAATTACAGTATTTCCACAACAGTACTGGGTCGTATTGTGGAAATAGTGTCCGGTCAGGCTTTTGATGACTATTTGCAAGCGCATGTGCTGGCGCCACTAAACATGCCTGATACCGGATTTTATGTGGCTCCGGAACAGATTTCCCAGCTAACGCAAATTTACCGCATCAGCAATGGTGCTTTGGTGCGTGAACCGGAGATGGATGTCCCGATCACCGTGAACCCGCCGCTGAAAGAAGGGGCCGCAGGCATGGTGAGCACGGTGCCAGATTATTTGCGTTTTCTGCAGGCGATGCTGAACGGCGGCGAACTGGACGGCAATCGCGTGTTGAGTGCTGATAGCGTGCAGCAAATGGTGACGGATCAATTACCAGCTGCGGTGTTACCTATCAGCCTCAATCCACCAACGCCCATGGCTGATCTTGGTTGGGGCTACGGCTTCAGTGTGGTGATTGATGGTACCCAAAGCGGGTTTACACGCAACAACGGTGAGTTTGGCTGGAACGGTTCACTGGGAACGTTTTCGTGGGCGGATCCAGAGACCGGTCTGAGTGCCGTATTGATGCTGCAGGTTCAGCCTTCAGGTGCGTTTAATCTGTCGGCACTGTTCAAGTCGCTGGCATGGCAGGCGATCATTGATTGACTTGCCGCAGAGTGCTTTTTACTATCCTAGTCAGTCATTTGATAAACGGACATGCAATATGATGCGAAGCGTTCTCGGTGTGCTGCTGATCTTACCCGTCCTCAGTTGTGGCGGAGGTCAGCCCTGGCAGGCGCCGCCTGCCCGCGAAAGTCTTATCCCGGAGATTCAGGCTGATGGCACCAAGTTTTTTGTGTTCCAGCGTGACTACTTAAGACCTGAGCGTGAACCAGGCTTTCGACCTGAGGGCAGGCAAGGCTCACGACCACAGCGCGATAACGGCATCAGAATTGGCGAATTCGACGTTGAAGAGCGTCTGACACTGATCATGCAGACCACCGGATACTGTCGCAATGGCTTTTTTGAATTGTATCGCGAACAGACCTTTGAGAGTTTTTCCGTTCGAGGTGAGTGTCGCGAAGATGCCACTGATGCAGACCGGGAACAGTTCCAACAAGCAATAGCGCTTAACTGAGATTCCAATCATGTTTATACAATTGAAGACCTGTGCCCACCACCTTCTGAGGGCAGTAGCACTGCTGTGCGCGTTGAACCTGCTAGTGACATCGGCGCAGGCTCAACCTGCTCCAGCGAGCCTGCCTCCTTTGCCCGACGGTCTGCAGACGGTGAGTTTTTTTAGCCCAGCTGTTGGCCGGCAGATGAAGTTCGACATTGTTTTGCCCGTTGATTATGACGGTTCACAAAAGCAGTACCCGGTGTTGTACCTGTTACACGGATTTATGCAGAACTACACAGTTTGGGGGCGCAACCTTGGCGCTGCCTTTTATGCACATGAGCTGGGTGATCTGATTGTTGTGATGCCCGACGGAGGTAACAGCTGGTTTGTCAATTGGGCGGAGAGCACAGGCGGCCAACTGAATAATTGGGAAGATCACATTGTTACTGACCTTGTAGCATATGTGGATACTAACTTTCGAACGGAGGCGCGTCGCGAAGGTCGAGCGATTGCCGGCTTGTCGATGGGCGGTTACGGTGCGTTAACACTGGGGTTGCGACATCCCGACATGTTTGTATCCATCGCCAGCACCAGCGGTGCACTCGCGCATGCACGTAATCGCGCCGAAGACATTGCTGCCGGCAAACCCATGCCGGTGCCACGTAGCACCAGTGAATCTGAGGAGCTGGCTCGCGCTGATGAGTTTATTTCCGCCATCGTGGATATTCCGGGTTTCAGTCGGCAGGATGACCGTAATCCAGCAGGAATTGATTTTAAGACAGTTGAGCAAGCACAAGCCTACGATCCGTTTCAGATCATTTTTAATGTGCCTAAAAACCAGTTGCCGCATATCTATCTGGACAGTGGCATGGAAGACGGCCTGATCACCACCGCCTTGGAATTTATGCAGATTCTGTTGATCAACGATGTGCCTTTTGAGTTTATGCAGGCACGAGGCCGTCATAACTCAGAATACTGGCGCCGCTCCGCTGGACACTTTATGTCGATTCAATACGAAGTGATGCAACGGGCGCTGGGCAATCGTCCCTGATGTTGATTCATGTCCCTGCGCTTGATTGCCGGTTGAGTGCGACTCAGGTGCTCAAGCTGCCACAGGGGCTGACACTTGAGCGAGGTCAGCACTGGTGCGTGTTTGGGAGCAACGGGGCGGGCAAAAGCGCGCTGTTGCAGTTGTTGCTTGGGCGCCTGCCTCAAGCGCGTGGGGCGCTTGGCTTTGCATCCGACTTTGATCCCCTCTCGGATATCTGTGAAGTGTCCTTCGAAGAGCAACAACGGCTCTGCGCGTTGGACAATCGTTTTGATATCAGCGAGTTCAACAAGACAGCCCAGGATGCCGGCACATGTGTTGAGAATCTGATCTGCAATGGGCCTGTGTTACACAGCGATGCATCCCGGCTGGAACACATCCTTGAGTTTCTGGATATTCAACACATCCGCAGGCAAGGCATCCGCTACCTGTCCTCAGGGCAGATGCGCCGCGCCATGATTGCGCGGGCCTTATACCTGGAGCCGGTATTGCTGGTACTGGATAACCCGCTGGAGAGTATCGATCGTTACAGCGCCGACAAGATACGCAGCGCCTTGACGCAGTGGATGGGGCCGCACAATGCCACGTTGTTTATGTGCAGGCGCGAACAGCAGATGCTGGCCGGTATCACGCAGGTGCTATTGATGGATAACTTGCAGGCCCTCGGCTTGTATACACCAGAAGCGTTTCAGACGGAGCGCTCTGCAAGGCTGCGGACACTTTCCCCTGCCCAATTGCCTACCCATTTGCCTACCCATTTGCCCGCCCCGTGTGCGGGCAGGAAAGCTGCCGAACTTCCTGCTGGTTATGAGCACGAGGCATTGATCTCATTGCGCGGCGTCAGTGCGGCCTATGGTGAACAATTGATTTTTTCGGAGCTGCATTTTGATATGCATCGGGGCGATCATGTGTTGCTGGAAGGTCCTAATGGTTGCGGTAAATCCACACTTCTGGGCTTGATAGACGGCGACAACCACAAAGCCTACGGGCAGCCGGTTTATCTGTTTGGGCGTCGCCGTGGCAGTGGCGAAAGTGTGTGGGACATCAAGGCGCGTTTTGGTGTGGTATCCAACGATTTGCATCAGCGTTACGTTAAAGGCTGGCGCGTCCTGGATGTGGTGGTGTCGGGCTTTTTTGATTCACTCGGGCTGTATGACGACAGTGGTGCCAGCGAGGCGCGTTGCGCACGGGAATGGCTGGCGCTGTTTGGTTTGTCGACATTGGGCCGCGAGTATTACCACACACTTTCATTTGGGCAGCAACGCCTGGTGTTGCTGGCGCGCGCGATGGTAAAACAGCCGCTGGTTTTAGTGCTGGATGAACCCTGCACAGGATTGGATGATTATCATTGTGAACTCTTGCTGCGCATGATTGATTTTATTGCGGCGCAGGGCAGAACCCAGATTCTGTTTGTCAGTCACAGCGCGGATGACGTTCCTGGGTGTATCACCACAAAACTGCTGTTCACAGTGGATGAGCACCAAAGCAGCGCGGGGTGTCATCAAGACACCCCGCGCTCACGCATTACACTTCATCGCTATCAAACACAGTCAGCACCGGTTGAGCTCACCACGGGCTGCCAGTGATGCTGCCATCGCCCGGGATAAACAGCCTGGCATCATCTGGCGCCTGATACATACGCGTGATCATCAACAACACGCCCGGAACATCCAGCAATTCTTCATCTGACAGCACCAGTTTGTCGCGGATGCGCTCGCGCTTCATATACATCATGCCGCGATCCGTGTATTGGATCAGATTGACGTGCTCACCATCTTTGCCCCAGTCACTGGAAATCAATTCTTGGCCAACCAATCCATCGAGGCGGGCGAACGGGTAGAACCAGCGTGCTCCTTTTACACCGGCCAGGTAAGTCACGATGTGACCGTCCGGGTAATACCAGGGTTCATTGATGGTGCGAAAACTGAACGTCGCCGGATTGCCATTGGGCCAGTAAATACTCTGACCCCCGCGCATCCAGCGGTGCGCCATCACTTGACCATTTGGGTAATAAAGAGTGGTGTCGCGGCCTGCGCGCGAAGTAAACACTTGCCCGTTTGGATACAGCCAGGCACTCTCATAGAGGTCTGTAGAGACACGTCGTCCATTGGGGTAGCGACTGTTAAAGCGGGCTGTCTCACTTAACAGCACCGGCTGGCAAGCCAGGCGATTGAGTTCCAGCATGTGTTCGCGCATGGCCAACAAATCACTTTGATTGTCGCGCCCGGCCGGCAACAAGGCGTTCAGTTCAAGTAGCTTGGCCATGAATTCGAGGCTGGCACAACTGCTGGATACCGCCGAGCTATAAGCGTTTGCGCTGGAAGTGAGCAGCGCAGAGCCCAGTGTGGAAAGTAATAAGGCTGTACTGAGGCCAATGTGTTTTAAGTTCAACATGTGTGTGATCTCCCGATTCCGTCCGACGTGTTCGGATTACTCGGGATCAGATTAAGACTGCCAGTCTTAACTTATGCTGAACACACTCAGTGTTGATGCCAGTGCAATATGCCGCCATGGATATTGGCCAGTTGCTCATGGCCGGCTGCTTTCAGAATGCCTATCGCCAGCGACGAGCGTTTTCCAGATCGGCACAGCGTTACCACCGGTTTGTCTTTAGGTACTTCGTTGACACGTGCCCGCAACTCAGCCAGCGGTATGTGCAATAGATTATGCAGGCCTGCCAATGACTCATCTAATTCATCGGCGTCACGCACATCCAATATGGTGACCGATGGCTGATTCTGTATCACCCACTCCGGCTCAACCTCTGGAATGCCCGCAAAACTGACCCGAATGTCTGCCCAATCTGGTTCGTCGGGCAGTCTGCCATCTGCTGGCATACCGCTGCGCATATTGGCCGGTAAGGCTTCATCGATCTTTTTGGGATGCGGCAGTTGCATGGCGTTCATGTACTGCACAAAGTCACGCTCGTTGGCATTGCCGCCGACTCTGGGGTTGTGGGTCTTCTCTTCAGCCACTGACGAGCGCGTGCGTCCGTTGTAGTCATGTGCAGGATAAATGGCGCAGTCATCGGGCAATACAAATAGCTGGCCGGTGATGGAATGATACAGGCGCGCCGCATCACCCTGCTGAAAATCACTGCGGCCGCAGCCCCGAATCAGCAGCGTATCTCCAGTAAATACCATGCTGCGGTCGGCCAACACATAACTCAGACAGCCTTCGGTGTGACCCGGGGTTGCACGAACTTCCAGACTGATGCCGGCCACACCAATCAAATCACCATGACTCAAGGGAATATCTACGTTGTGTGCGCCGACAGATGCAGCAAGCGCAATCTGGCAGCCGGTCTTTTGTTTCAGAATCCACGCAGCCGTGACGTGATCGGCATGGGCGTGTGTATCCAGTACCAACTTCAGGGTCAGATTCAGCTCACGGAGCAGGGCAAGATCTCGGTGTAACTGCTCATACACCGGGTCGATCAACAGAGCTTCTCGCGTGACCTCGTCAGCAAGCAAATAGGTATAAGTGGACGAAACAGCATCGTAAAGCTGACGAAAAATCATGGCGCTCTTACCTCAAATTTTTTCCCAAAGATGACAGTATTGTCACAAAAATCACTAAAAGACATCTCCAAACTTGTCAGTTTTGTTTCCTACTTTATTGTTTTTTATGGGTTATCCCTTTGAGCATATTGGCTTGTCAGGGTCATTCTTTCGTCACCAATCTGTCACGCGCTGCGGGCAACAATATCGCACCGCGTCGTAATGGCGTCCAGTGCCATCGGGGCACGCACGTTTAGGTCTGCATCGGCACTTTAACCGACCAGGCAACATGAATCGACTAAGAATAGATATCCAGACAAGGAGTAATTGAAAAAATGAACATCAAAGCCCTGTTCAGTGTCAGCCTGCTTGCAGCCGCAGTAACCGCATGTGATGGTGGTGGAGTGACACTGGCGCCAACAACGTCTGTTGCCAATTCCAACAATTCCACAGTAACCAATCCAGCCGGTCCTGCGCCCGTTGTGAATCCTTGTGCCAGTTACACGGTGTCTGGTCAATCTGTTCAGGGTGCATTCAGTGGCAATAACTGCACTTACTCCAACACCTTTGTGAGCGATACCCGTCCGCTGACCACTGATCTGGTGATTAACGCACTGCCAAACAATGGCCTGCACATTTTCCAGGACAGTTTGTTTGTTGGTCGCGATATTAACGCCAACTCAGCAGCTCAGGGTGTGCGTATCCCTCAGGATGGTGAAGGCCCCAGCTTGACCATTGGTGCCGGTTCACGCATTGCCTTTCAGAATCCGGAAGACTACCTGCGCGTTGCACGTGGATCACGCATTATTGCTGACGGCACCCGTCAGGCGCCTATTATATTCAGCGCTGTGAAAGACTTGCGTGATGGTCAGGCTACTCAGGCAGATCGTGGGTTGTGGGGTGGTGTCCAGATCAACGGCAACGGTATCACTAACAAGTGCACCGACGCTGACCGAGCGGCAACATCCAACAACGTTCACAATTGCCACGTAACCGCAGAAGGCCGCCCGGCCAGCTACGGCGGAAATAATAACGCCGAGAACTCTGGCATCCTGCGTTATGTGCAGATTCGTCACGCCGGTTATGAAGTCGTAGACGGCAATGAGTTGAATGGTTTGACGCTGAACGGCGTGGGTGCAGGCACGACGTTGGAATACGTGCAGACCTACACCACACTTGACGACGGCATCGAAATGTTTGGTGGCGCGGTTGATCTGAAGTACACCGTTAACGTCAACGTTGGCGATGACTCAATCGACTTCTCTGAAGGCTGGGTAGGCGACATTCAATTTGCTTTGATCATTCAGACTTCAGGCTCCAACCGTTGTATCGAAGCCGATAACACAGGTGACACACTGCCTGACAATATCGCTCCGTTCACCAAAGGTCGTATCTCAAATATGACTTGTATCACCTCTAATGTCAGGACTAACGCAGGCACTGCTCCCAGTTCTAAAGGTGATGCAGAAGGCCCGCTGTTCCGCGAAGGTTCTTACTTCGAATTGTACAACTCCATCATCACCTCAAATGCCACCGGCATGGCGAGTCAAGAGTGTTTCGAAATTGAACACGCTCAAACCGTCGCTGGCGTGCAATCGGGTTTCTCAGTGGCTGCCGGCAACGTGGTGGCCTGTACCGAAGCGCTGAAAATTGCTTCCAGTGCCGGTCTTGATTTGCGCGCCTGGTGGCTGAACGGCGGCAACGCAGTGGTTGATGCCACAGCAAACTTGCCTGCAACCGTCATTACTGGCCTGAGCCCGGCCACCCCGCGTGCCTACATTACTGCTCCGGCGATGACAACGGCAACGGGTGCGGCGATTACTGTGCCCGTGTTTGACGTGAGCCGTCTGCGCGATAACTTCTCAGCTGCGGCAGTGCCGTCACTGGGTGCAGCAGGCAGCAGTTCATTCTTCAACGCAGTTGACTTCATCGGTGCAGTAAAAACCGGTCAGGACTGGGTGTCAGGCTGGACAACAGGCCTGTAATCGCCACGCTTGTGAGGTTTGAGATCAAGTAAACAAGCGGGGATAAGGCAGCACGTCTTATCCCCGCACTGGCTTGAGCAAATTGACGGAAACGGATTGATATCATGAAAAAAACTTTGAATTGGCAGAAGCGTGAACTGGCGTTGGCCGTGGCTCTGGTAGTGGCCGGCCCAACATTGTTTCCTTCGGCAGCAATGGCCCAAGATGCGAGCGCAACGCAGGTAGCACCGCCACAGATAGATGAAATTGTGGTGATGGGTCGACTTCGCGATGCTGCACGTTCTATTGTAATGGAGCGTGTTGAACAGCCGTTTGCCGCCGAAATTGTGGGTGTAGAACAAATTTCTCGCGCGGGTGATTCGGATGTGGCCATGGCTCTTCGTCGTGTTACCGGACTCACGCTGGTGGATGGCAAGTACATTTATGTGCGCGGACTTGGCGAGCGGTATTCCAGTGCGACATTAAATGGCGCAGAGATTCCCTCGCCGGAGTTGAGCCGCAACGTAATTCCGCTGGATTATATTCCTGCATCTATCCTCGAATCAGTAAAAATCCACAAAGCATACTCAGCCGACCAGCCTGCTGCGTTTGGCGGCGGTAACGTAGATATCCGCACACGCGGCACACCTGACGATCTGGTGTTTGACGTGTCTGTGGGCACTGGCTGGGACTCTGAGAGTTCAGGCAAAGGCTTGCGAAATCTGGGTGATCAGGGCGATATGCCAGTATCCATTCGTGATGCACTGAACAAGTACCAAGGTGATATTAGTCCATCGAACATCACACGTTTTGAATTCCCCGGCACGGGCACACCAACGGCCGCTCAACAGGCTGCCGGCATTCAGATCAACCGTGAATTGATGCGCGCATTAAATCGCGATATTGGTATAGAAGCGGAGCGCTCCTTAAAGCCTGATACCAATTTCTCTGTCACAGCGGGTAATGCCTGGGATGTTTCCAACGACTTGTCAGTGGGCGCACTTGCCAGTGTCAGCATCGGTGAATCAACACGCAACGCCGACCAGTTTGAACGCACGTTTTCAAATCCGGAAGAGTCTTTCAGTGACATTCGCCGCACGTTCACCAATGACAGCTTGACTGGCGCCGTGAATCTCAGCGCCACCTGGCAGGATCGTCACACAATCGGCACTAACAGCTACTTGCTGCAGGATGATGAAGATCTGTCGTCCATCGTGCTTGGGTTTAACCCCGACTTCCAGCAGGCTGGCGGCCGTCAGCGTCGTACCAATGAAACCCGTCTGGAAAAGCGCGAACTGGAAGTGCATCAGTTGACCGGTGAACACCGTTTTGAGCGTTATGATCTGGACCGTTTTAATATGCCGGCATTTTTAGAGTCCATTACCGGCATTGATGTGAACTGGTTCTATTCAGATGCCAGAGCGGGCACCAGTGTGCCTAACGGTACCTCCGTACAAGGCACCAATTTGCTGAATCCGGCAACGGACGAAGTATTGTTGACTCAGGTAAACACGGGTTCATCTGCACAGTTCTCATTTCTTGATCTTGAGGACAGCGTCGAAAGCATGGGGTACCAGGTTGATGCACAATTTGACCTCGGTTTCACCAACGGGACCGTCAGTGGCGGCTACACGCGCAGTAATAAGGCACGTGAGTATTACGGATATACCGCCAATATCGTGATGGGCGCAGTGGGTCGTGATGGTCTGCCGTCACAGGTGTTTGGAGACCAGAATCTGCAAGACCTGACAAATGGTTTTTTCCTGAGCATGGGCTCTAATTTCGGCACAGAAAGTTACATCGCCGGCGAAACCAAAGCTGCAGCATTCGGTTCTGTTGATGCGTTTTTTATGGATAACTGGCGCGTTACCGCGGGCCTGCGTTGGGAAGATTTTTCTCGTGGTGTGATGCCATTGGATTTGCTTGATTACACAGGCGATTCACTCAACGCGATTATTGAAAAAATGAATCTGCCAGATCAGAACTATGCGCTGCGTGAAGACGATTATTATCCGGCAGCAGCACTGACGTACATGCGAGATGGCTTGTTTGGCACGGATAATTTCCAGATCAGACTTGGTTACGGTAAAACCGTGGTGCGTCCTGATTTGCGTGAATTTGCTGACATTCAGTTCATCGACCCCGAGTTGAATGACCGTGTGCAAGGCAACCCCAACCTGAAGTTCTCAGAGATCGACCATATCGATCTTCGAACCGAGTTGTTCTTCGACAACGGTGATAACCTGACGGTGTCTTTGTTCCACAAAGATATCAGTAATCCTATCGAACGCATTCAGCGCCCCGGTCCTCAGGATGGTCGCTTGCTGAGTTTCGAAAACGCACTGGCGGGTGAGATCTACGGAATAGAGTTTGAGGGTTTAAAAAATATCGGTCGCGGATTCTTTGTCAGTGGCAACGTGGTATTGAGTGATTCCGAAATCAGTTTTAACGAAGCCGCCTCACAAACCAGTCTGCAGCGTCGCTTGACCGGTCATTCTGAATACGTGGTAAATACCCAATTGGGTTTTGACTCGGACAATGGCAAACACTCCGCATCTATGTTGTACAACGTGTTTGGCGAGCGCATTTTCTACGGCGGACGTTCACCCTCTCCTGATGCCTACGAAAGTCCGTTCAATTCATTGGATCTGACGTATTCATACTTCCCCACCGATAGGATTACGCTGCGCCTGCGAGCACAGAACCTGTTGGGCGAAGACCGAGAGTTCCTGCAGGATGACGTCAAAATCATCGAAGTCGACAGTGGCACTCGCGTACGTATGGACTTGCAATGGAAGTTCTGAACATCAAGACGATGTCTGTGGTCAAGACGGCAAGCCTGCTGGCAACAGCTGGCTTGCTGGCCTGGTCAGCTGCACACGTGGCAGGTCTGATCTGGCATGTTGTGGCGCCTGATGTCAGTGTGTCAGCCACCGAGACAGTGTCTGATGTTCACCTGGTGTCTGCGGCTATGTCTGCGTCAACCGGCAGCATTGACCTTGAACGTTTGCAGTCGGTGTTTGCATTGCAGGCACCCGGCCAGCGTTTCGTGGCAGATACCCAAAGCAGTATTGACATGACGGCAGAGCAAACGCGTCTGTTGTTGACATTAAAGGGCGCGGTGCTCAGCAGCGATCCCGCGTATTCGCGCGCTATTATTGCCAGTGGTGATAGCCAGCAGGGTTACAAACCGGGAGACAGCATTGCTGACATGCCCGGCAGCGTGGTTCTGCAAGCGGTCTATCAGACCTATGTGTTGCTTGATAACAACGGTCGCACTGAAACTTTGCGCATGGATGATGTGCAGGCAAGTCCCGGGACGCCGTCACGCAACCCTACGCAGTCGCTAGATCTGCAGCGCTCGGACTCCCCTGAAGCGATCAACACAGCATCGGTGCCAGCCGGAAAATTTTCTGATCAGTCTTTTTCTGATCTGGTGCGCATACAGCCGGTGTTTGAAGCTCAGGACAGCAAGAATGCGGGCGCACTACGTGGCTTACAGATCCGCCATGGCAGTCGTCAGGATTTCCTGAGCGCAGCAGGTTTGCGTCAGGGGGATCTGATTACGGGTGTCAATGGCACCTCTCTGGATAACCCGGCACAAATACCGCAGTTGATGCAGCAATTATCCTCTGCCCAATCAGTCACTTTGCAAGTGTTGCGCGATCAGCAAGTGGAGAACGTGCATCTTGATCGCACGCAGTGGTAGTGGTGCTCCCGCGCCGCGCTGTCATCGTTCTGTAATATAGCGGTCACATCGCTGTCACATCTGAGTCATACCATTGTCATACGCAAATTGACCTTGAACAAATTCAGCCCGGA
Source organism: Pseudohongiella sp. (assembly GCA_030696315.1). Classification (GTDB taxonomy): domain Bacteria; phylum Pseudomonadota; class Gammaproteobacteria; order Pseudomonadales; family Pseudohongiellaceae; genus Pseudohongiella. The sequence goes on from JAUYSM010000116.1 coordinate 16,084, forward strand.
CTGGCTGGCACAAAGGACAGCGAATGACTTTCAGCATGACCCCCAAAAAAATCTTACTAAGCCTTGCGGCAAGCATGTCAATGCTGTTTGTCATGAATGTGTTTGCTCAGGACATTACCTGGACGCCGAATTTCCGAGACAGTGATGTGTTGGAAGTGATCAGAGCGGTGCAGGATGTGACGGGCAAAACCATGATTATTGATCCACGGGTACAGGGTCAGATTACGGTGATGAGTAACACGGCCGTCGATGCTGATGCGTATTATCAAATCTTCTTGCGCGCGCTTGATCTCAGTGGTTTTACCGCGGTTGAAACCGGCAACAATATGGTCAGTATTCTGCCCACTCAGGACGCACGAGCCGCACCCTTGCCGTTTGCCGACTTCAGTGCCAGCGACAGCAGCCAGTATGTTACCGAAGCGTTTTATCTTGAGAACGTGTCTGTTGCTCAGGTGTTGCCTGTGCTGCGTCCATTGGTGTCACAAAGCACTGGACAGATGTCTGCGTATCCAGCGGGTAACATGATTTTGTTGGTTGATACAGTGGCCAATGTGGAACGCATTCGTCAGATTCTGCAACGTATCGATCAAAGCTCCATTCCAGAAACCGACATGGTCAGACTGCAGTTTGCCAGCGCACTTGATATGGTGGCATTGCTGCGTGATCTGCAGGAAGAACGTGCGCCAACAGAGGAGGAGCCGGTCAGCACACGTTTGCAGATTTCTGCTGATGAGCGCACTAACTCTGTGTTGATCACCGGTGGGCGGCGACAGCGCGAAAACATCCGCGAGCTGGTTGCCCTGCTTGATCAGCCACGTGAACAAAACGGCAATACCCGGGTTGTCTATCTTGAGTACGCTAACGCTTCGCGCGTTGCAGAAGTGCTGAGTGCCGTGGTGCGTGATCGGTTTGGACTGTCAACTGACGATACACAAAACACGCAGCCGCGACAGGCTAGTATTCAGGCTGATCCGGATAACAACGCCTTGATCATTACCGCCGACCTTGATGTGGTGGATTCACTGATGGATGTAGTACAGCGCCTTGATATTCAACGCGCACAAGTACTGGTCGAAGCGATCATTGTTGAAATCAACGACGACGTCGGCCAGAACCTCGGCATTCAGTGGTTATTCCGGGATGACAGTGGCGGTTTTGCCAGTAGCTTTGATGCCGGTAATAATCTTCAGCAACTGGGACTGGTTACGGAAGGCGCGTTGTCCGATGATCGACGTGATGCCCTCACCGGGCTGGCAGCGGGTCTTGCCGGTGTCGCCGGGCAAAGTATCGGCATAGGACGCCTGGGCGGCAGCACAGATCTGATGGCATTGATTGATCTGCTGCAGGCCAACAGCGGCGCCAATATCTTATCGACACCCAATATTCTCACGACCGATAACAGCGAAGCTGTGATCACCGTGGGTGAAAGTGTGCCATTTGTCACGGGTTCGTTTACCAATACCGGTGGTTCGGGCAGCGTCCAAAACCCCTTTCAGACCATCAATCGCCAAAACGTCGGTACAACCTTGCGTGTTACTCCCCATGTCAATCGCGGTGATCGCGTTGCGCTGGACATCAGTCAGGAGATCTCCAGCATTTCTCCCAAAGCAGGCGCTGTTGATCTGATCACCAATGAGCGAAAGATTGAGACCCGTGTCACGGTTGCTGATGGCGAAACCGTAGTGCTGGGCGGACTGATACGTGACAACGTCATTCAAACTGAGCAGCGTGTGCCCTTACTTGGCAGCGTGCCGGGAATCGGACGACTGTTTCGTTCGCAATCCAGCAGTGTGCAAAAAACCAACCTCTTGGTATTTATTCGGCCCACCATTTTGCGTGATGACGATGCGCTGCGTGGTGCCACGGCTGAAAAGTATCAGCTGATCCGTGATCAGCAATTGCAGCAAACCCCGCTCAGTGGCTGGTTGTTTGATGAAGATGACATGCCGGTACTGCCTGCTTGGGAATCAACGAGGTCTGGTCAGGTTGGCGCAGAGGATGCCCGCACCCTGCAGACTGAGCCGTGAGGCTGACGCAATGAGCCATGCCCAGAACCAGATTCGCTTGCTGCCATTCGAGTTTGCCCAACTGCACGGTGTGTTATGGGATGGCGAAGCACTGTTGTGCCGCCAGACCCCTGCATTGCCTGTACTGCTTGAGCTGCGTCGAGTATTGGGCAGCGGTCTGCAGTGGCATCTGAGCGATCCGACCACGTTTCAACAGACGCTAACTCGCTTGTATCAGAGTGGGGCCGATGCTGCCCAACGAGCCGCTGAAGATCTGGACGATGACTTTGACCTGGATGCCTTGGCTGAAGAAATTCCGCAACACAGCGATTTGTTGTCTGGCGCAGAAAATGCGCCCGTCATCCGTTTGATCAATGCGCTGCTGTCACAAGCGGTGCGTGAAAAAGCGTCTGACATTCATATCGAACCTTATGAGCGCAAGGTATCAGTGCGCTTTCGGGTAGACGGTGTACTGCGCGATGTGTTGGCACCCAAAGCTGAATTGGGGCCGGTGCTGGTATCACGATTAAAAGTGATGGCGCGATTGGATATTGCTGAAAAACGCTTGCCGCAGGATGGCCGCATCAGCGTGCGTCTGGCGGGTCACGCGGTGGACATTCGTATGTCCACTATCCCGTCTAGTTTTGGTGAACGCGTGGTGTTGCGTTTGCTTGATCAGGCGGCCGGTCAATTGCAACTTGATCAACTGGATCTGCCGCCGGCGATGCAAACCGCCTTGCAACGCGCTTTGCATAAACCACATGGCATCATTCTGGTCACCGGTCCCACCGGTTCCGGCAAAACCACCACGCTTTATGCCGGGCTGCAACACATCAACAGCCGGGAACGTAATATTCTGACCATTGAAGATCCGGTCGAGTATCAATTGCCTGGCATTGGCCAGACCCAGGTGAATACCAAAGTTGATATGAGTTTTGCGCGCGGATTGCGTGCTGTGCTGCGGCAAGATCCGGATGTGGTGATGGTGGGCGAGATACGCGATCAGGAAACGGCAGCCATTGCGGTGCAGGCGTCTCTGACCGGACACCTGGTGTTATCGACTTTGCATACCAATACCGCTGTGGGTGCAGTAACGCGCTTACAGGACATGGGTATAGAACCTTTCCTGCTGGCATCCAGCCTGACTCTGATTGTGGCTCAGCGTCTGGTGCGCAGTGTGTGCCCTGAATGTCGGCAAGCGCGCACGATTGATCTGACTGAAAGCACTCGCTTGCAATTGCCTGCCGGTAGTACGGTGTTTGACGCTGTGGGCTGTGAACTCTGCAATCACACGGGATATCGCGGTCGAACCGGTCTGTACGAAGTGATTGAGGTTGATGCGCCACTGCGCAGACTGATTCATGACGGTGCCGGTGAGCAGGCGCTTGAACACTATGCCCGTCAGCATAGCGCGTCAATTTATGAACACGGCCGACAACGTATTCTCAGCGGCCAGACCACTGTAGAAGAAGTGCTGCGAGTCACCAGTCTCTCCGAAGATGTTCAGGGTGGCACACGATGACCGCGCTGCGCTACAAGGCGCTGGACTTGCAGGGGCGCACAGTCACGGGTGTCATGGAAGCCGATGATGAGCGCCAGTTGCGTCAGCGTCTGCGCCAGCAAAATCTGCGGCCCTTGATGGTCACTGTCGCGACAGGCATGGAGAACGGTTCCGGTTTAAGCCATCTTCTTAAACCTCGCCGCCACCTGTCCGTCAATCAGTTATCACTGTTAACACGTCAGCTGGCGTCACTGATCAAATCCGGCTTGCCGGTGGATGAAGTGCTCAGGCTGACCTCAGAACAAAGCCGTGGTGATCATATCAAAGGCCTGTTGGCGCAAGTGCGCTCACGCGTCATGGAAGGCCAGTCCCTGGCACAGGCCATGAGTGAGCATCCTGGCGCCTTTGATCGCATGTATTGCGCCATGGTGCGCGCGGGTGAAAGCGCCGGCTTTTTGGGTGAGGTACTGGAACGACTGGCATTGCATACCGAAAGCAGTCAACAGACCCGCCAGAAGTTGCAGACCGCACTGATTTATCCACTGGTATTGATGGGCGTCAGCATCAGTGTTGTGGTGTTGTTAATGACTTTTGTGGTGCCGCGGTTGGTGAGCATGTTTGCCAGTTCCAATCGTGACCTGCCCGTGCTGACGCAAGTGCTGATCAGTGTCAGTGACTTCTTCCGCTCCGGCTGGGCATTGCTGTTGCTGGTTGCAGTGCTGGCTGCAATTGCTGGTTTTAAAGCATGGCTGCGTCGTTCCGATAATCGCTTGACGTGGCATAGCCTGCTGCTGCGGGTGCCCGGATTGAGCAACACTTTATTGCAGATGGATTGCGCACGCTTTGCCTCTACGATGGCTATTTTGTTGGGCAGTGGTGTTCCGCTGCTTGATGCGCTACGCATTGCATCCGAGGTCTTGAACAATGAGCAGCTTCGGCGTAGTGCGCTGGCGGTCGCCGGGCGTGTACAAGAAGGTGCATCGTTCAGCAAGAGCTTACAGCAGGAGGAAGTTTTCCCTGCATTGCTGGTGCAAATGGCCGCCAACGGAGAGGCCAATGGCACGCTGGCAACACAGTTGGATTATGCCGCCGGATGGCAATCACGTGAATTGGATGTGCGCCTCGGTACCCTGATGGCATTGCTGGAGCCGCTCACCATCGTGCTGATGGGCGGGTTGATTACCTTGATCATGCTGGCGGTGTTGTTGCCGGTTTTTGATATGAGTTCGCTGATTTAGACAAGCAGGGATTTGATGATGATGACAAAAAACCGTGGGTTCAGTCTGATTGAAATACTGGTGGTGTTGGTAATCATGGGGCTGCTGGTCAGCATCATTGCGCCCAATGTGCTGGGCCGGGCCGATGAGGCGCGCGTTCAGAAAGTGTTTGCTGATTTCAGTGCAATTGAAACGGCGCTCAGACTTTACCGACTCGACAATTATGCTTACCCCAGCAGCGAACAAGGTTTGCGCGCGCTGCAAGAGCGACCGACATTGGCGCCGGTACCCGCAAACTGGCGGCAAGGCGGCTACCTTGAATCACTGCCCATAGATCCTTGGGGCAATCCCTATCTGTATCTCAGCCCCGGGCAGCAGGGCGACTACGATATTTTCAGTTATGGTGCGGATGGTGTGCGTGGCGGTGAAGGCCAGAACGCTGATCTTGGCAACTGGCAGGACAACACCCTGCAGGAATAAGCGCTGATGAAGCTATCTTGTAACCCACGCCTGAGCCACGGTCTTACCCTGATTGAAATGCTGGTGGTGTTACTGATTATGGGTCTGCTGGTCAGTGTCACCGCATTGTCGATGGGCTTGACCGGCCGTAACGATACAGACGAGGCCGTCCGCACCGCTGAAGACCTGAGCCGTTTGTTTGAGCATGCTGCTCAGCAGGCATTGGTCAAAGGCGAAGTGCTGGGCTGGAGTCTGAACAACAATGCAAACCAGCCTATGCAATGGTGGCGTTGGACATCGGACACGCTCGGCAATAACACAATCAATGTGGCATCAAATAACCTGACAGGCGCATATTGGCAACGCCAGCCAGAGTCGTTTATGCCAACGCTGGCGGTTCCAGCACAACTGATGTTGCAATTGGCGGATTTACACACTCAAGTCCCAGCGTCTGCCTCACAAAACCGCCAGACTGACACCGGGCCGGCGGTGGTGTTTTTGCCGGGCCGTGAATCTGTTCCTTTTGAACTGCGCCTGCTTGATGCGCAAACACAGCAGTCGCTCGCGCGCATCTGGTCCACCGATCAGGGGCATATTGCCTGGAGCGCGCTGTGAACCGACAAATGCCAATCCGTCGATCTGTTTTGCAGCAGGGGTTTACCCTGATCGAAGTGATGGTTGCGCTTCTGGTTTTAGGTATTGCACTGCCTGCGCTAATGTTTCAACTGGGGACGCAGCTTGATGGCACTCAGGTGATCAATGATCGTACCCAAGCGGCCTGGGTTGCACAGGACCAGCTGGTGTTGCTGCAACTCAGACAAGCGTCCGGTGAAAACCTGTCTGCGGGTGAATGGCAGGGTGAGGTACTCAATGCGGGGCGTTTGTGGTATTGGAAGCGCAACGCCGAGCCAACACCGGCGCCGGGTTTGTTGCGGCATACCATCAGGGTTGCTGATGAACTGCGTGATCTCTCCAGCGCGGACACCGCGCTTGTCAGCCTGGATGCCTACTTGATGACAGGTGCTTCCGGCATTCCGGGCACAGGCGGAGCTCCATGAGCATCACGGTTGCAGAAGCACGTGGCTTTACACTCATCGAACTGCTGATTGCTATGAGCCTGACCGTGTTGATTGGCGCCATCAGTTATCAGTTTCTGGATGCGTCTATCCGGGTGCAATCACAAGGTGACGCGGCATTAAAGTCTTTAACGGCGATTGAACAGACGTGGCAGCTCATCGCCGCCGATATGCAAAACAGCATTGATAGACCGGTGGGTAAACCTGCCGTGGGGGCAGACCTGCTGTCAGTGCTTGATACCGGCAGCAATGGGCAAGGTCGTCGTCCTTCCATGATGAGTGCACAATTTAATAATGTGTGGTTATCAGCGCTTCTGGGCAGAGAAGGTGCGCTGCTGTGGTTTCCCCGTCACGGGTGGGTCAATCCGCTTGAGCAACAGCGCTCCGGGATTCAGCGAGTGGTATACCGACTGGACAATAATGGCAGTTTGTTCCGGGACTACTGGTCTGAGCGCAACCAACTTTTTTCGTCTGCGCCTGAAGGCAGTTTGATGTTGCTGGAGAATGTACAGGCAATCAGCATCACATTTTTGCCGCAAGGGCAGCATCCCGATACCGAGTGGTTGCCATCATGGCCGCCGTCCTTGGTGCAAGTTGATGAAACTGAAGTCCATGGGTTGCCGGCCGCCCTGAAGGTGTCTTTGCAAACCGCGGAACTGGGTCGGGTTGAGCGCATTTTCCTGTTGGCGGGGGTTTGATGGTGGCGCCATGTTGATGAATGGAACACAGCACAAATCTTGTCGGCAACAGGGTAGTGCGCTCATTCTAGCCTTGTTGATTGCGGCGATGGTGTCGTTGATGTCCGTGCGTTTTGCCGAGTCGTTTATGTTGCAGCTGGCGTGGACTGAATCGCAGGATGATGCTCGCCTGCTGGCTGTCTATCTCAGTGGTGCCGAGCAGTTGGCTGCGCAACTGTTATCAGCGGACGCAGCCAGCAGTCAGGCTGACAATATCGATCACGAGCAAGAAAGTTGGGCGCAGCCAGTGCCCATGCTGCCCACCGACCACGGATGGCTGCAGGTTCGCATTAGCGATGCGCAGTCATTGTTTAACCTGAACAATCTGGGTATTAAAACAGCATACAGTGATGATAGCGGTGCACCTTTAACTGTGCGGTTTTCGCCAGCACAAAAACAGTTTGTGCGCTTGCTGCAAAGTTTTGAAGATTATCCAATCAGCGAAATTGATGCGGTGCTGATGACCGAAGCCTTGATAGACTGGATTGACGAAGACGATCAAACCACGGGGCAAGGCGGTGCTGAGTCACTGTATTACAGCAGTGCAGGCCAGAGTCTGGCGTCATCAAGAGGACTGATGTCACCGGACAGTTCCATTCAGGCCGCCAATCAAGCGTTGTTTGATATCAGTGAACTGTATCTGATCAGACACTTTACACCGGGCATCGTTGAGCGACTGCGCCCCTGGGTGGTTGTGCTGCCCGAGCCTACTGCGCTGAATATCAATACCGCTCCGCCAAAATTATTGGCCACCATGAATCAGCCGCAGATTCTTCAGCCGTTGGCGGTGAACGATGTGCAGACTCTTTTACAGTTAAGACAAGCGGGGGTGTTTGCCAACATCAACGACTTTTTTAATTCACCTGACCTGCAGGCGCTGCTTCCAGAGGTAGAAACCAGCAGTGGAAGTACAGACACGGCCTTGTATTCTGTGAATAGCGATTGGTTCCTGTTACACAGTGCTGTGTCAGTCAATGACCGCCGGTCGCGCTGGGTTTCATTGTTGGCCAGATCAGAGCAACAGACCAGGGTTTGGGAAAGACACCGGGCTTATTGAACAGTCCTCATGGGGTTTTAAATTGAAAACAACACAACTTTGGGTACAGCTGGTTTCATTAGACCATGCGTCGGCCGCTGCGCCTGATAACGCGCCTGTGCAGGCGCGATGGTGCCTGATGCAACAACAATTGCAGACACAGCAGCAGGGCAGTCTTGTGCAGCTTGTTGACTGGCTGCATGAGCGGAACTTGCCCGATGCAGGTGGTCTGCACACGGTGCTGCTGATGTCAGGGGATATGCTCGTGACACGTCAGCTGACTTTTCTGGCAAAAGAGCGCAAACACCTGCAACGAATGTTGCCGTTTATGCTGGAGCCAGAGTTGGCTGCGGATGTGTCGCAGGTGCATGTCGCTCATGGACAGCCTCGTGTTACAGGTGAATCAGGCCAAGTGAGTGTTGCCTATATCGACAAAAAAACATTACAGGCAGCGATACAGACACTGGAAGACATGGGTCTGGAGCTGGAGGAAATCTACGCCATTCCTGCTGCGCTGCCCGCATCTCAAAGCCAGTGGACCTTGTTGGTCGATGGTGATGTATGTCACGTGCATGCCGGCAGCGTGTTGTGTGCCAGCGTTGAACATGCGCTGGTATTACCACTGCTAGAGGCTGCTTTGGCTGAGCAAGGTAAAACGCACACACCTCAATGTTTACAAGTGCTTGTCAGTAACGCAGAGCAGACATCACCTGCGCTGCAGCCGCTGTGTCAGTCGCTGCTTGACCATCCCGGCATTTTGAAGAGCGGCATGCGCGTGACGCAGCAAAGTATTCAGCAAGTCTGGTCTGATTTGATACTGCAAGGCGATGATCTGGTGAATGTAAGGCAGGGTGAGTTTGCGGCACCGTTACGCATTGCCAAATACTGGAAACCGTTGCGCACACCGGTGATTGCTGCCATGTTGGCTGTATGTGCCGTGGTTGGCAGCGTGTTTGTTGAGACCACAATCAACCAGCGTCGCTTTCAAGCACTGGAAAATCAGGTGCAGCAACGCTATCGTGAAGTGATGCCGGACGGCGTGCTGGTTGATGCTGTGCAGCAACTGACCACCCAGTTGACACGATTCAGAGCCGCCGAATCAACGCCCGGTCCCGTCACCATGTTAAATGCCATGCTGGATGCGTTTGAGAGTACCGGAAATTTGAATCTGCATCGATTGAGCTACAGCAGCAGTGACCAGAACAGTTCCGAATTACAGATGAGCATCAGTGCGCCTACCACTGCTGAGATTCTTGAACTGAGTGAAAAGCTCGGCGTTGGTGGCTGGACAGCGCAAGCGCAGAACATCACGCGCGCAGGTGATCTGCAACAGGCAAATCTGATTGTGAGAGGTAACGGATTTTGACAGCCGTCGTAACAAGCTTAGTAACAAGGTTTAAGCGCTACCTGGCACGTTGCACACGACGTGAGCAAATGTATTTGCTGACAGCAGCCGTGCTGTTGACGTTGACCGCGGGATGGTTGCTGGTTTGGCAGCCGGTGTTTAACGCGCGCGCGGCGTCTGAATCCAGACTTCAATATGCAGAGCAGAACCTGGCTCAGGTCAACACGCTGGCTGCCGAGCTGGCGGCGTTACGCAATGACATGTCAGAGGCTTCCACGCAGGCAACCTCCGTACAGCCATTGCCACAGGTGTTGAATACACTGGCCGCACAGATTGGGTTGCCCGTTTCTTCTCTCGAACCTGCGGCCGACAATCAGAGTGCAGGTGTCAGGTTTGATGCGGTGTCGATGCCCCTGTTGCTGGCGTGGCTGGCTGAGCTGGAGTCCACACCTGGAATACATGTTGAGCAACTGACACTGTCACCTGCCAGTGGTAGCAATGTGGCGGGCGATGCAGGCCCGGTCAATGCCAGTCTTCGGGTGCGAGGAGTGACACGGTGACCAAAAAGGCCGCGTCCAGCTGGCGTCGTTGGCTGTTGTTTTTTGTGTTGGTCTGCCTGTTCAGTCTGATCTGGTCGGTGCCAGCCAGTATGTTGCCGCGCTTGCTGGCGTGGTCTGGCGTAAATAATTCCACTGCGGGCACTATGGTGGAGATATCCCAGACCCGGGGTAGCTTGTGGGTTGGCCAAGCCGGGCTGGTACACATCCGCAACAATCAGCAGTCGCTGGTGCTTGAAAACGTCCATTGGCAGTTGCGCTGGCGTTCATTACTTGCTGCACAAATTTGCCTGCAGATTTCCTCTGAGGGAGCGGGTCGCACGTTTGAGGGCCAAACCTGTATCAACACGTCCGGGCAAATTCGCGTCACTGATATGCTGTTTGAGATACCTGCAGCCGAGTTGATTTCCACGCAACTGGCAGGCGCTGCGCTGATGCGCTCACTCAATGACAGTGTGCAGGTGCAGGGCGAAATTACGGGTGTTATTGAGGAATTGTTGTGGCAGCCCGATCAACAACAACTTCAGGTAAACGCACGTGGTTTGTGGTCTGCAGCCGCCATTGCACTACAGTTGCCCGATCCGCAAACCGGTCGCATGCGTTTGCAGGCCATACAGCTCAAGCAACTGCCATGGACTGTGTCGTCGCGCGCGCCAGACCAGGTTTTCCTGCAGGTACACGGCGTTCCTGCGGGGGCAGGTGAGACCGGCGATCTGGTGGTAGTGGCGCAATCGGACATCTGGCTGGATGGGCGTTTTCTGACCCGCTTACAGCTCACTTTGCAGGAATCCACACCGCGGATACTGAGGGATATTCTGATGATTATTGCGGAACCTCAACAAACCGGTGTTTATCAGCTTGTATGGCGCAACGATGGCGCGTAGCTTGGTAAAAGTGATCTGGCAACTTAATAAACGGTTTAGCCAGATTGCTGAAGATCAACTTATCAGGAGCACAAAAAATGCAACAGGACATCACTCATCACCGACAAGCTCATAAGGTTTGGGATCGCACCACCCGAATTTTCCATTGGCTAAATGTTATCTGCGTTTTTTTGCTGATTGTGATCGGCGTGATGATTCTGAACGCCAACACACTGGGCGTCAGCGCCGAAGGCAAAGTGACCTTAAAGATTTTGCATGCCTATGCCGGCTACGTATTTGCATTAAATCTGTCCTGGCGTTTGATCTGGGGATTTATTGGCGGTAGATACTCGCGTTGGAAAGCAATCCTGCCAGGCGGCAAAGGCTATATAAAACAGTCAACTGAGTATCTGCAGGGATTTCGCAAAGGTGATGCCCCCGCGTACAAAGGCCACAATCCGCTTGGGCGCATCATGATTGCCATCATGTTATTTTTGCTTTCTGCTCAGATGGTTACCGGGCTGGTGCTGGCAGGTACTGATCTGTATTTTCCGCCTTTTGGTCATGAGTTTGCGGAATGGGCAACCGGCGCTGGTGAAGACCACAGCATGCTGGTGGGTCTGGTGCCGGGTAACAAGGAAATGCTCGATCCTGAAGGTTATGCTGCCATGCGTGAGTTCCGGGCACCGTTTATCGAGATTCACGAAATAGCGTTTTATCTGCTATTGATTGCCATCTTCCTGCATATCGTGGCGGTGGTGGTGACCGAAGTACGTGAGCGCAGCGGGCTGGTGTCTGCGATGTTCAGTGGCATCAAATATCTGGACAAAAAGCCTGAAGATTGATGTGTTGTTGCGTTCTTGCAGTGTTTTTCCATCAAATCAGAAATGTTGAGGCAGCCTTAATATTGCATTAAGAATCACCGCGTAAAGTCAGCCACATGATCCGAACTTGAGGAGTAAACGATCATGTGGCCACAGCCTGTTGCCCATCCCAACCCTGCAATGACGCCGCATACTTCAACAAAAAGTGTCTGGCAAATTGCCCTGAACACATCTGCATCAGCACAATCCGCTGTGTTGCACGATTTTATCCGGCACCGTTACGCCGACACCTACCAGGCGCAGATCAGTCACTTTTTGCCTTTGTTACTGGCGTCTTCCACCGTACAAGGTTTCCAAGGTGTGCTGGGTTTACAACCCGGCATGGCCGGACGGTTTTTTGTAGAGCAGTACCTTGATTCCCCAATTGAGCAACACATCAGCAACGCTACCCGGCAGTCTGTTGACCGACGCAGGATCATTGAAACCGGCAATCTTGCCAGCCTAAAAGGCGGCAGCCAGCGTTTGTTTATTGTGTTAACTGAATTGTTGTTTCAGGCAGGTTTTGACTGGGTTTGTTTTACTGCCACACCCCAGGTTGCTGCACTTTTAAGCCGGCTGGGTTTTGCTCCCGAGGTGCTGGGCCGTGCAGATCCAGCGCGCCTGCCGGATCTGGGGCAAAGCTGGGGGAGTTATTACCAGCATCAACCCAATGTATTGGCCGGCGATGTGCGCAAAGCACGCGAGACCTTGATCAGGAATGAGATCGCCATGCGCTTGTTGCAGGAGCACGCCGAAGAGCTGGCGTCTGCTGTCTCGATTTTGCGATCCGCAGCCACGCCCGCACAGGTACTGTGATCATGCAGAAAATCTGGAATCATCTGGTTTTGAATGCACAACACGCGCCTGAGCAACCCGCCATTATGGATGTCAGTGGCGAGTCAGAACGACACCTGAGCCGACATGAGCTGGTGCAGGCGGTTAAGATACTGGCAACGGAACTGTCTGCGCGTTCGTATGAAGCCGTCGCCCTGTATGCCGGCAATTCTGCTGACTGGATTGTGGTGGATCTTGCCTGTCAGCTGGCCGACATCGTGTTGTTGCCGCTGCCTGGATTTTTCTCTGCCGGGCAGATTCAGCATGCCTTGGAGACTGTGCCGGTTGATGCGGTACTGACCGACAGACCCGACTATTTGCACGGGCTCTTTAACACGCTGGAAACGGGCGATCGTCTCAGTGTCAATCTGCAGGTGATGATAAACACCGCAGGCATTGAGCAGCCTGCCGCGGCTTATCAGTTTGCGGATATTGCTCCCTTGGACAAAGCTGCCAAACGCCGACAACTGCTGCCTGCGCGCACCAGCAAAATCACCTTTACCTCTGGTTCGACCGGCACACCCAAAGGCGTGTGTCTGAGCGCTGACCATCAGGAACGAGTTGCCGAATCACTCGATCAGGCGATTGCTGAACTGAACATACAAAAACATCTGTGTGTATTACCGCTGTCGACCTTGTTGGAAAACATCGCGGGTGTGTATGTGCCGCTTTTACAAGGCGCATGTATTGTGCTTGCCAGTGAACAACAGTTGGGATTCAACGGTGCGGCAGATTTCTCCGTACCCGGTTTTTTGAACATGATCAGCACCTTACGGCCAAACAGCATGATTCTGATGCCCCAGCTGTTGCAGGCCTTGGTGATCAGCACGGCCTCAGGCTGGCAGGCGCCTGATTCTCTGCGTTTCATCGCGGTGGGTGGGGGCAGCGTTAACCGACTGGTGCTGGACAAAGCCGTTGCGTCAGGTCTCCCGGTTTATGAAGGTTATGGCTTGTCCGAATGTGGCTCCGTAGTCGCGTTGAATACCCCGGCCGCACGTCGTAATGGCACATTGGGTAAACCCTTGCCGCACGTCAGGACGCGTTTTGTCGACGGTGAATTGTATGTGGCAGACGCCGTGTTTTTAGGTTATGTCGGCGAGCCTGAAAGCTGGTCGGGCCATATTGAGGAATCCTGGGTCGCAACCGGTGATCTGTGCGCCGCGGATGCAGATTCTTTTCTGCATTTTCAGGGACGCCGCAAGAATCTGTTGGTCAGCTCCTACGGGCGCAACATTTCACCGGAATGGGTCGAACGCGAAATCAGTTTTGATCCCAGAATTGCGCAGGTAATTGTGTTTGGTGACAGCAGGCCTTTCTGTACAGCCTTGCTTGCAGTTCACAACAAATCTGTCACCGATCATCAGATACAGCAGGTGTTGGACGCAGCCAATAAACGCTTGCCGGAGTACGCGCGAGTTCAGCGCTGGATCCGACTGGACAGCCCGCTGGGGCTGGGAACCGGCGCCGCCAGCGATCTGATGACCACCAATGGTCGGCCTCGTCGACCGCAAATCGAACACCATTTTCAAGCAGAGATAGATGCCCTGTACGCGGGCAGCGAGGAGAAAAAATATGCTAGCTGAAACAGGCTTTTATCAAACATTACAGCGCGAGACAGAAGCGGATCGTCAGAATCTGGTGCAGGCCACCATGATTCAACGCGCCGTGACCCAACAAGTAACCCTGGAGCAATACATTGCTTATCTGACCCAGGCCTACCACCACGTCAAATACACCGTGCCATTGATGATGGCGGTGGGTGCGCGTTTGCCAGACAGGCAGGAGTGGTTGCGTGAAGCGATCGCTGAATACATTGAAGATGAAATCGGCCATCAAGAGTGGATACTGAATGACATTGCTGCCTGCGGTGGTGACAAAGAGGCCGTGCGCGCCAGTAAACCGGCACCGGAAACCGAACTGATGGTGGCCTATGCATTCGATATGATTTCGCGTCGTGATCCGATTGGTTTTTTTGGCATGGTGCACGTGCTGGAAGGCACCAGCGTCAGCCTGGCAGATCACGCGGCTGTGCAGATCAGGGATTCTTTGGGTTTGCCGGAACAGGCGTTCAGTTATCTGCGCTCGCACGGTGCTATCGATCAGAAACACATCCTGTTTCTCGAAAATCTGATCAACCGATTTGTGGATCCCGCCGAACAGGACATCATCATTCACAGCACGCGCATGTTCTATCGATTGTACAAAGGCGTATTTGATTCATTGATTCCCACAACAGATCGGATTCACTGAGCGCTGAAAGGACCTGATTCATGAACATCAATGGAAAATTGGTTGTACTGACAGGTGCCAACGGCGGCATTGGCAGCGCGCTGGCGCAGCAGTTGGCGGGCGCTGGCGCAACACTGATTCTGGTTGGTCGCGATGAGCCCGCGCTTGAACAGGTGAGGCTGACGCTGGCATCGCCAAAGCGGCACCATGTGCTGGTGTGTGATCTTCAGCATCACAGTGGTGTGCAACGCTTGCTGGATTTTTGCAAGGCGCTGCCTTCGGGTGTTGATGTGTTGATTAACAATGCTGGTATGAGTGACTTTGCGTTTGTATCGGCCTCAGATCCTGATGTCACACGTGCACTGATTGATCTGAATCTGACCGTTCCGATGACATTAACAAGTGCCTTGTTACCTCACTTGTTGACAAAGCCGGAAGCGCTTGTTGTCAATATTGGTTCGGTGTTTGGCAGTATTGGGTACCCGGGTTTTGCAGTGTACGGTGCCAGCAAAGCCGGTCTGAAAGTATTTTCTGAAGCTTTACGTCGTGAGCTGGCCGATTCAACGGTTCGCGTGTTGTACGTTGCCCCTCGCGCTACCCAGACACCCATGAACAGCAAACGGGTTATTGCCATGAATGAGGCCTTGGGCAACACCATGGACCCTCCCAACAAAGTCGCTACGGCAATTTTGAGTCGAATTCAGGCGAGCCGCTGGAGTGCGTTGACCATAGGCTGGCCAGAGCGCTTGTTTGTTGTATTAAACAGCCTGCTGCCACGCATCACAGACTCAGCCTTGCTGCGGCAATTGCCGCGAATCCGGCAATACTCACGCTTGCCTACAAATGTTTCCAGCAAAAAAGTATCAGACGGCAATTTTATTGAGAGGAAGATATCATGATTACCAAGCGCTTTAATGTGTTTGTTTATGTGTTGATGGTGTTGCCGTTTCTGGCGATTCAATCATTCGCAGAGCTGCCCACCGACGTGTTCTCTGTACAGCAGCGCTGGGCAGAAGTGAATTATCAGATGCAGGGCGATGCTAAAGTGGCGGGGTATGAAGAACTGATTGCGCAGGCCGATCAGGTTACTGCCAGCCATCCTGATTCCGCACCGGCGTGGATATGGAGTGGCATCATCAAGTCATCGTTTGCGGGTGTAAAAGGTGGTTTGGGCGCCTTGGGTTTTGCCAAGGCCGCCAAGCGTGATCTCGAGCGCGCCATGGAATTGGATGCTAATGCCATGCAAGGGGCGGCATATACCAGTCTTGGTGTCTTGTACATGAATGTACCGGGTTGGCCCGTTGCCTTTGGTGACAAAGACAAGGCCTATGAACTGCTGGCGCATGCGCTGGAGATGGCACCACAAGATATTGATGCGAATTACTTTATGGCTGAGTATTATCAGAAGGAAAAGGACTATGCTCAAGCGCGTCATTATCTTGAGCTTGCCAAAAACGCCCCTGCCAGGGTCGGACGTGAAGTGGCCGATATGGGCCGGCATGGCGAGATCGATCAACAATTGTTGCTATTGTCCAACAAGAAGTGATCTGTCTGCCCAGGCCTGGCCATTTGGTTAACAGGACAGCTACATGCAGGTATTACTGGTTGAAGACAATACATTGCTGGCCTCGGGCATCAGTCAGGCGCTGAGGTCGGCGGGGTTTATCGTCAATCATGTCAGTCGAGGCAAAGATGCCCTGACCGCGATCAAAACCAGTCATCCTGATATTGTGATCCTTGATTTGGGTTTACCGGACATCGATGGCATGGCTGTGTTGCGCAGCGCGCGTCAAGACCACTTTTTGAACCCGGTGTTGATCCTGACCGCGCGCGATACCACTTTTGATAAAGTCTCAGGTCTGGACAGTGGCGCGGATGATTACCTGGCCAAACCATTCGAGATTGATGAGCTGCTGGCGCGATTGCGTGCGCTTGAGCGTCGCTTGGGTGGCAGCAAAAGCAATGATCTTGTTATCGGGCCGGTACGTCTGGATACCAAGGCGATGGACATTAATGTCAACAACGAGCCCATGCTGGTGTCCCGCCGCGAGTACATGTTGCTGAAAGCTCTGATGGAAAGCCCCAACAAAGTGCAGACTCGGGACATGCTGGACAGCAAACTGTATGGCTGGGGCGAGGAAGTCAGCAGCAACGCCGTGGAAGTGCATATCCACAATCTGCGCAAAAAGTTACCGGATGGATTTATTCGCACTGTCCGTGGCGTGGGATATGTTGTCAAAAATGCGCCATAGTCATTCAGTTCTCACGAGATATCGCGACGGGGATCTTCCATGATCTCTATTCGTTGGTTTCTCACCTTGACCTTGATTGCGCTGTTGGTACTGGTGAGCTTTTTGTCCTCCTTGCGGGGATACCGTGAAAGTATGGCTGAGGCCGAAACCCTGTTTGATCTGCAGCTGCTTGAGCATGTGAAGTTGCTAGGACTGCTTAACCCGGCGAGTTTTTTGTTTGGCAATACGCTGGTGATTGCTGACAGTGTCATCACAACGCCTGCCGAGCTGGAGTTAAGTCTGCAATTGCTGGTGGTCTATCAGATTTTTGATCGTGAAGAGAAGCTGGTGATACGGTCTGAAAATTCGCCCACTGAAAATATGGCTGCGTTTGAACCCGGTTATCAGCACGCTGAGTTTAATGGCTACAGTTGGCGGGCGCTGGTCGCACAGGACCCGTTGGATGGCCACTGGATTATGGCTGCTCAGCGCAATGATGTGCGCTACCGGCTGGCGGAAGCGGTGACCTTGCAAGCGGTTTTGCCAGGCGTGATCGGTGTGCCGATCGCAGGTTTGCTGATCTGGTGGATAGTAGGATTGGGTTTGCGTCCAATTCAAACGCTGGCTGCCAGTGTCAGGGCGCGCGAAGCTGGTGATCTCAACGTGGTTGAATTGGACGACATTCCAAAGGAATTGACCCCATTGACGCAGTCAACCAATGATTTGTTGACCCGGCTGGCGATGGCGTTTGATCGCGAGAAACGCTTTGCGGCTGATGCCGCACATGAGTTGAGAACTCCGATCAGTGTTCTGAAAGTTCAATTACACAATCTGCTCCACGACTTACAATCACGTCAGCTGCCAGATGCGGCAGTGCAAACAACGCGGCAATCATTGCAGGAGCTTGGTCAGGGAATCGACAGCCTTGCGCATCTGATTGAACAGATACTGGTGCTGAATCGCACAACGCCTGATCAATATATGCGCCAGTTTACGCGGATAAATCTGCTGGCACTGGTTCAGGACGTGGTCAGTAATGAGTTTGAACAGATTCTGGCCAGAGATCAGATTTTTTCACTGGATGGCTTGCCTGCTTTTGTTTCAGGCGATGACACGGCCTTGCGATCATTGATTCAGAACCTGCTGGTTAATGCCTCGAAATATACGCCGCTTGGAGGTCAGATTACGATCACTATCCTGCAAGAGCACAACAAGGTGTTACTAAAGCTGGAAGATTCTGGACCGGGAATACCAGAGCAGCAATACGCACAGGTGTTTGATCGGTTTTACAGGCTGCCCGATGCCCATCACGATGCCTCTGTCACCGGGTCCGGCTTGGGCCTTGCCATCGTGAAACATATTGCAAGCATGCATCAGGCCGATATTCAGCTTTCTCGCTCACAAAACCTGGGCGGTTTGTGTGTCACCGTTATTTTTCAGGCGTATCAACAGGATAATCCAGCATGACAAAGCCTCTTTTTAATTTAGCGACACCTGTGTTACGGCTATTACTGCTGCTCAGTATGGGTAGTTTCTGGATGGCGGCGGAGTCGGCAGAACCCTTGGTTTTCACGCTTCGCATCAAAGATCATTTGTTTATTCCCGCAGAGCTGCTGGTGCCTGCCAACACACGGTTTCGTTTGAGAATTGTGAACGAAGATGCAACCGCGGAAGAGTTCGAAAGCGCCTCTCTGAATCGGGAAAAAGTCATCATGGGACGCAGTGAAGGCATCATTCATTTAGGCCCGTTGGCACCGGGCGAATACAGTTTTTTTGGCGAGTTCAATCCTCGTACTGCGCTTGGTCGTCTGATTGTTAATGAGACAGATCATGATTGATGCGGTAGTGATTGTCTTGCGTGAAGTGCTGGAGGCCATGCTGGTCTGCTGCGTATTGCTTGCCTCGTCTTATGCGCTGGGTGCAAAACGCATCTGGCTGTTACCGGTCACGTTATTCGCCGTCGGCGGCGCCTTGTTGTACGCCACCAATCTGACAGCCTTGACGGATTTATTTGATGGTCGCGGCCAGGAATTGACCAATGTTTTATTGTTGATGTTGACTGGTGCCAGTCTGCTGTTTTATCTGGCGCAACTGCCAGGTGTTATCACACAGAAAACCAGCGGCGTCACGCCAGCACTTTACGCGTCGTTGATTGTTGCATCCGCAGCGGCGATGGTTCGTGAGTTGGCCGAGATATTTATCTATATTTTTTCCTACGGCATCGCGTCCGGGCAAACGGCCCCGGTTGTATCCGGCGCAGTAATTGGTGCGGGCGTCGGCGTCAGTCTTGGTATTTTTATTTTTTTTGGTTTGTTGTGGCTTGGAAAAAGACGTTGTCTGCAGGTGTCAGCGGTATTGCTCAGTTTGATTGGTGCCGGGATGATGTCGCAAGCCACCCGCTTTTTGGTGCAATCCGGTTTTCTGCCAGGGGAACACATCGTCTGGGACAGCAGTTGGTTGATCTCTGAGTCGTCATTAACGGGTGAATTACTGCATGCCTTGCTGGGGTATGACGCGACGCCGGGCATTGAACAGCTGGCGGTTTACTTTGCAAGTTTGTTGATAGCGATCTTGCTGCTACGCAAGCTGTCGGTTAACCAAAGCCTGGATGTGGATTCCCTGCGCCACTAACGCCGTCTGCAGAGCCCGTGCAAACCTTAGCGCGTGTGATGAGTCTCCATGTATACACAGCGTATCGGCATTGATGCTGATCAGGTGCCCATCTATCGTTTTGATCGGGGAGCCATGGATAAATGCCAATCCTTGATTAAGCGCTTCCTGCGAATCGTCAATCAAAGCGAGTGGATGTGAGCGCGGGACCAATGTGCCATCGGCCTGATAACGGCGGTCAACAAAGGCTTCAGAAGCCACGGTGAGACCCGCATCTTTACCGGCCTGAATGAGTGCGCCATCCGCCAATCCCACCAGGACTAGTGAGGGATCAAAGTCTTTAACGCACCGCGCGACCTGCTCTGCCAGATGCACATCACGTGCTGCATCGTTATACAAGGCGCCATGTGGTTTCACATGTTGCAGTGCTCCGCCGAGATTATTCACTTGTTGTTCAAGCCACTGCAGCTGCGACATCAATGCGTCACGCAATTGTCCCGCTGACAAGCTCATGGTGCGCCTGCCCCAATGTTCTCTGTCAGGGTATGAGGGGTGTGCGCCGATCACCACGCCGCGTTCAATCGCCCACGTGATTGCCTGCTGAATGTCGTGTTCGGAACCTGCATGCGCCCCGCAACTGATATTGGCGGAACTGACCAGTGTCAGCAGTTGCTGGTCAAAATCGCCGCCTTCGCCCAGGTCTGCATTTAAATCGATACCTGTGTTCATGCGGGTGACCGACGTAAGCGCAGCGCATCACGCAGGCGATCCATCTGTTGTTGTTGATGCCGGGCCAGGCCATGGGCTTCGGCAAGACTGACTTCGGCAAAGCGCACCCGGGTGCCGTTGGTCATGTAAGCAAGTTGCCACAGATCAGTACTGATGATGCTGGCAATGGCAGGATAGCCTCCGGTTGTCTGTGCATCCGCGGCCAATAGAATGGGCTGGCCATCGGGTGGAACTTGAATGAGTCCTGGCAGTACACCTATTGACAGCAGCCGTGTTGAGGGCTTGTCACTCGATTCATTCAGCTGCAGGCTGTCACCCTGCAGTCTCAGCCCCATGCGATTGGATTGTGCCGTGACCATCCAGCTCTTTTCAAACAAGGCGTGGCGTGAGTGTTGATCAAATTTCGTAAAATCAGGTCCCGTCAACACACGCAGTTTATGGTTCCAGCTGTGCTGACGAACGCCGGTTTTAAGATGTATGGGTGTGTGTGACGCTTGACCAATGGGAATCTTGTCGCCGGCACGTAGCGCTTGTCCATTCAGGCCGCCAAAACTACTCATCAGATCTGTACTGCGGGAACCCAGGACAACAGGAACGTCGCACCCACCACGGACCATCAGCAAGGCACGTTGTCCCGGCGTTTTTGCAGCATGCAGCCGCAAACATTCACCCGCAGCCAGTTGATAGACAAATCCGGTCAGCAATCCCTGCAATCGCGTGTTTTTGTGATCCTGGTCCAGAATACTGGCCTGCATGTCCGCACCCATCAACACAATCGCACTGTCTTGCAAGAATCTGAGCAGCACAGGTGCACTGGTAATTTCCAGGCCCGCGGCATGCTCATCATTGCCCAGCAACAGGTTGCCCTGACGCAAAGCCAGTTCGTCCATCATGCCGCAGCGTGGCACCCCAAGATGTCGCCATCCTGGACGGCCCGTATCCTGTATCGTCAACAAGGGTGAGCTCAGCAGCACTTCAATCATGACTGATGTTCCGTTACAGCGACAAATTTGACTGTGTCACCGGGTTGCAGCAGGCAAGGCTGTTCGGCACGCGGATCAAACAAAGTTAATGAGGTGCGTCCAATAATATGCCAGCCGCCGGGTGATTCCGATGGGTAGATGCCGGTGTTGCTGCCACCAATTGCGACTGACCCTGCCGGAACCCGTGCGGATGGCGTGTCTTTGCGTTTGAGATGTAACGCAGGATCCAGTCCGCCCAGATAGGCAAATCCCGGCATAAAACCCAGGCTTTGCACAAAGTAGGTGCCTTGTGCGTGCTGCGCGGCAAAACGCTGACTGTCCATGCCACACATCAAGGCGGCCTGCTCCAGGTCAGGTCCGAACTCCCCGCCGTAAATGACAGGGATGCTGACAACATTTGTATCGATAGTTTTTTGTGCGCTGGCGCGCCATAAGGTTTCTGCATGTCTGAGCAGGCGACGGGCGGTACGTCCATCGTGTAACACCAACAGCAGGCTGCCAGGAGCTGTTACTATGTCGCACAACAGTGGGCCGGTATGTGAGTGGTCGCGCAGCAATCGGGCGAGCTGGCATAAGCGTTGTTGAAATACAGGGTCGATGACCAGACAGTCGGACGCGACAAACTCCAGCAGTATGCCGTGTTCGCTTACAAAGCTGATGGCCGGATCCGGTATGCTCATCGAATGCTCTTTCGGGTGATTCTGTCGGTCGGTTAAGCTGAGCTTAATGCTGGCAGCGTTATGGTTCTGACAAGAGTAACCTTTTTATGCACAACAAGCAGGAGGCGCTTATGCGTCAGTCAACAAAAAACCATCCTTCAACAACAATGCGTCCGATAACAAAATTTTTGACAGCAACTTCACTGATCTGTTCCACCTCGTTGTTGTTTATGACGGGGCAGGTGTTTGCGCAAACAGGATCATGGGTGCCAAGTCTGTTACCAGAAGGCCAGACTTTAATCAGTCTGACAGTCACCGAGCGCATACGCGTCGGGCAGGATACACTCAGTGCGGATCTTCGTATTGAAGTGGATGACCGCGATGCGGCAGTTGTCCAGAATCAGATCAATCGCGCGATGGCGGATGCCTTGGCGATCACACGCGATGTGGATGGCATCAAAGTCAGCACCGGTTATTACGGTGTTTACCAGTACAACCGCAATCCATCCGGAAACCGGGCTGATGAAATGTGGCGGGGAAACCAGAGTATAACGCTCGAGAGCCGCGATTCAGCGCTGTTGCTTGAACTTGCAGGGCGTTTGCAGGGCATGGGTTTTTTGATGAATCAACTCTCGTACAGCCTCAGCACTGAGCGTGCCGATGAGGTGCGTGACAGCCTGATGGAATCGGCATTGCAGCGTGCTCAGCAAAAGGCGGAACGCGCGGCCAAGGCACTGGGTAAATCAGATGTCGACATCGCCTCTGTTGATATTGACTCGCAATCTGGTGCCTACGCGCAACCCATGATGATGCGCGCACTGGCTGCCGACTCTTCGATGGAAATGGCTGCACCCAGCGCTGATGCCGGTGAAACCGAAGTGACCTTGACCGTGCGTGTGCAGGCGGTTGCCAAATAAAACCCGCATAACCCGAACGACTGCTCTTGCACCCGGTCCGGTGCCTGTTTATGCTCGGTGTCTGACGGCAACAGCCAATAAGAACATCAAGGGAGACCGGGCATGAGCACGCATGACACGCAGATTTTATCTTTGACAGAGCGCACCGATACTTTCCACCAGCTCCGGTCGCTTACTAAAAGCTCCCGCCTGACACTGGCAGCAGGTGCCTTGCTGCTGTTGGTGGCGTGTTCCGGTGAATCACCCGCACCCGAGGCGCCTGTCGGCAACCCCGACAGCACTGCTGTTGAAACCGTTGCCGAGCAGGCCAGCCCGACGGTAACGCCAGTCAATGCTGCCCGCATAGCCGCTGCCAGTAACAGCGAGTGGCTCACTCATGGCCGAAGCTACTCAGAACAACGCAACTCGCCGCTTAATCTGATCAATCGGAACAATGTCTCCGAACTTGGTCTCGCCTGGGATTTTGAGCTGGACACTGATCGTGGTCAGGAAGCCACGCCGCTGGTGATTGACGGCGTTGTGTATCTGACAACCGCGTGGAGCAAAGCCTATGCATTGGATGCCCGCACGGGTGAACAAATCTGGCACTTTGACCCTGAGGTGCCGGGCGCCAAAGCCGTAGATGCCTGCTGTGATGTGGTCAACCGCGGTATGGCCGCCTGGGGCGATAAAGTCTATTTTGGTGCGCTGGATGGACGACTGATTGCACTGGACCGCGAGACCGGCGAACAAGCCTGGTCAACCATGACCATTGATCCCGACAAGCGTTACACCATCACCGGCGCGCCGCGCATCATCGATGGCAAGGTCATTATTGGTAATGGCGGCGGCGAGCTGGGTGTGCGCGGTTATGTGTCCGCCTATGATTCTGAAACGGGTGAATTGATCTGGCGATTTTACACAGTACCGGGGAATCCTGCGGATGGATTCGAAAGCTCTGCCATGGAAATGGCTGCCGAAACCTGGGCGGGCGAATGGTGGGCAATTGGTGGCGGCGGCACGGTTTGGGACTCCATGGCCTACGATCCCGAGTTGAATCTGCTGTATATCGGTGTGGGCAATGGCAGCCCCTGGAACCATGAAATTCGCTCGAACGGTCAGGGCGACAATCTGTTCTTGTCTTCGATTGTTGCGCTGCGTCCGGACACCGGTGAGTACGTCTGGCATTTCCAGACCACGCCGGCTGAGTCGTGGGATTACACGGCTACCCAGCATATGATTCTGGCTGATCTGGAGATTGAAGGTCGTCAACGTCAAGTCATTATGCAGGCGCCCAAAAACGGCTTCTTTTATGTGGTGGATCGCACTAACGGCGAATTTATCTCTGGCAATAACTATGTGCCGGTGAACTGGGCGTCGGGTCTGGATGCACAAACCGGGCGGCCTATTGAGTCGGAAATTGTGCGTTACCGCGATCAGCCTGCGATTGTGATCCCCGGCCCGCTGGGTGGTCATAACTGGTATCCGATGTCATTTGATCCTCAAACAGGTTATGTATTTGTGCCGACACAGAACACCACTTATACATACAGCAATCCAGCCGAGTTTGTGCCGCAGAACACTGGCTGGAATCTGGGGTTGGATGCCAATCCTGCGGAACCGGCTAATCCGCGCGCTGCCGAGATTCTGGAAAATGAACCTTTATCAGCGTTGTTGGCTTGGAATCCGGTGACACAGACAGAAGCCTGGCGCGTCAATTATTCGGTGTATGGCAACAGTGGTTTGCTGTCCACTGGTGGCGGCTTGGTATTTCAGGGTTCAGCGGATGGACAGTTCCATGCATATCGCACCGATACCGGTGAGCAGCTGTGGAACTTTGAGGTGGGCGACGCCATTCTGGGTGGGCCGGTAACGTATGAGTTGGATGGTGAGCAATATGTGCTGGCGCTTGCCGGTCAGGGTGGTGCCATCTCGGTGTCTATGGGATTGTTGTCTGGTAACTATCCGCGTCAGCGCAATGGTCGATTGATGGCCTTCAAACTGGGTGCAGATGGGCAGTTGCCACAAATTGATATTGTGCCGCCTCAGCCCTTGAATCTGGCCGGTATTTCCAGCACAGGTGATGCCAATGTGGGTGGTGTGCTCTACGGTGCTTACTGTCTGGTGTGCCATGGTCCAATGGCAATGAGCTCTGGGCCGATTCCGGATTTGCGTTATACGCCCATGTTGCTGACTGAGGCTGGATTCCATGGCATTGTGCTGGAGGGAAATCTGTTGTCGCGTGGTATGCCGGGGTTCAGTGCTGATATTGGGGCGGGAGAGGTTGAACACATTCGGGCGTATTTGTTGCAGCTGGCGGGGCAGGTGCAGTAATTTTTTTTTCAGAGGAGCCGGGCTGGCTTGAGGGTGGGTGGGTTTCAGAACGACTGCCTGCGGCAGTCTGATTGTTCTTCAACGCACCCACCCTCAAGGCAGCCCGGCTCTGCGAAAGCAGTGGTACGCGCCGCCGCTGCAGAGTGGGCGTGGCGATTGGCGCTCTGATTGTTCTTCAACGGGCACGTCCTCGCGTCAGCTCGGTTTAGTGTTACGCGCTGAGGATGGCAAAAATCAGGATGAGTATCAGGGCGTAATAAAGGACGGGTTGCTGGTGGATCTGTTTGACCCGGTTACAGCGATTGCAACGATTTCCTGAAAACCGCATCAAGTG
>JAUYSM010000039.1 GCA_030696315.1 Pseudohongiella sp.
GCCCGAACTCGCGCTCGAGGTCGTGAATCGCGTCGCGGCGGGACTGGGTGGCGAACACAAAAACGCGTTGAGTTTTACCTTACCCGAAGCCTTGTTGTTACTGGAGTCCACGGCCTCACGCTACCGCGCTCACCTTCGAAGTAAGCTGCCGTTTTCTGACCAGGTAACTCTGGGAACCCTCTACTGGTTATGGTCGCAACGAAACCGCGCCGGCCTGCTGTGGAAACTGGTCTATGGCACCGGCCGCATCGCCCGCTTTGCCCTTTATCCCGCCGCAGGGATCCTGCGGGAGTTGGAAGAACTTGTTGCGGGCGGTAATTCAAGCTATGTGACCGGAAACATGATGAGCGTGCTGCGGGCGATTCTTCTGGAAGAGGTTGCCTTCGGTGCGATCGATCTCTATTCCGGTCGCCTGCGCTTCACCGATGCAGAACTGTTGCAGATTCAACTCGCTTCCGCCCGAAAGGACCAGCAACGTGGAGCGCTGCCGGATTTGCCACTGCGCATCCTGTTTGTGGGGCAGACCAGTGTCGGCAAATCCTCACTGATCAATGCGCTGCTGGGGGACCATCGTGCGGAAACGGATGCCGCAGCAACCACTGAAAATCTGGTTGTTTATCCGATTGAGTTGAATGGCGTCTCGTGCCATTTTCTCGACAGCAAGGGGCTCGATGACTCCTCCCGTCACCAGGACGCCATGCTTGAAGAAATGACGCAGACCGACATGCTGGTGTGGGTGCTCCGCGCCAACCGCCCGGCCCGCGCTGTGGACCAGCAGCTGAAACAGCGCTTCGATAGCTGGTTTGAAGCCCACTCTCGTCGTCGCAAACCGGTGGTAGTTGTCGTTGCCACAGCGGTGGATCAACTGGTTGCTGGTTGGAAAGGCGGCTCGCACCCACTGCCCCAGCCTGCCAGTACCACGATTACCGCAGCGATGAGCGCAATTGCCCGTGACCTGCGCGGCGTGCAGCCCTTGCCGGTCAGCTTGGGCCCCGCGCCGTGGAACGTAGCTGTCGTTCGCGATGCCCTTTGTTCCGCGCTGGAAGAGGCTCAGCGAGTACAACGCAATCGCCTCAGAGTGGAAGGAATCAGTCAGGAAAACCGTATCCGTGTTCATGCCAAGCGAGGAGCACGCGGTGTGACAAAGGGGGTAAAGCTGATCGGTGGACGTTTGATTGAATCGTGGCGGAGTAAAAAGGGCGACTAGGCCCTGTCGTGCTCATTACATCAACCGCGCGGCACACTGTCAGCACCGACGTCGAAAAGAAGAATTTCTGTGCGTCGTTTCCCCCATCACAAAATGTATTTGTCAGGGCTCGTCATAGTGGCCACCCAGAGCGAAGATATAGATTGACGATTCATCGAACCTGTACACAATTCGATCTTTCAGGGCAATGCGCCTTGACCAAAAACCGGACAGGTTATGCTTCAGAGGTTCTGGCTTACCTATCCCGACAGAGGGGTCATCGCAGCGAAGGAGCTCTTTGATAATTTTACGCGTAGCTTCGTGCAGCTTTTTGTCCTTTTGGCGCATGACTTCATACGCTTCCCAGGTTCTACCCTCAAATACCAGTGATCTCATCCATTTGCTCTTTTGTAGGCGTGTATCCTTTACGCTCTGTATGGGTTTTTACCGATTCGGCCAGTTGTTGCATCAGACTACTGTTTTGCAGAACGTAAAGCGTTTCCTGCTCACGCTCCCAGTCTTCGGCGCTAATGACAACAAAGTCCTGCCCGGACCGTCGGGAGACTCTGAGCGGCTCATGTCGGCTAATGCTTTGTTCTACAAGCTTTTTCAGGTTATCTCTGAACTTGTTTACAGTGACTGTTTCCATCTTGTCCACCCAAATATGTACGGGAATGCCGTACGAGTATACTGCAGCCGCGTTAACAATCTCAAGCAAACGGACGCCGGCTTCGGTGGCGCCGTTGTTGAAGGGCATTAGGCAGTAGGCCAGGCAGAAGCCAATATTTGAATTCTGGCACGTGACGCATTACATTCATCGGCATGAAAGAGGTGTGTTACATGACTATTATCAATACGGGTATGAAACGAAAGCCTACTCATCCTGGCGAAATGCTACGTGAGGATTTTATGCCAGATTACGAACTGAGTGTCTCGGGTTTGGCTGAGGCGCTGGGTGTATCACGGCAATCAATCAATGAACTATTGCGTGAGCGCCGTGCGGTAAGTCCAGAGATGGCGATACGTCTTGGCCGACTATTTGGAAACTCTGCAGAATTCTGGCTCAATGCGCAGCGCGCTTTGGATTTGTGGGAAGCCAATGAGGCAATTAAATCCGAGGTTGCCAGAATTCGCCCGCTAAATGCTGCATAACTATTCATATTTAACAACAAGTGACCGGTATCAGCGTACTGTTAATCCATCGGGGGGGTTAGGCTCATCAAGGTACCCAAACGTCAATGTGATAATTCAGTAGTGACAGTCTTTTCTGAAGTGTCCGTGAAGCCGAGGTGGAACCCTTTCAACGCCGATGCCCCTGGGTTTGATCTGTCACCTTGACTCGCTGCCCCCATTGTTGCGACGTTGCCGGGCTTGAGCGAGCAGTTGTCGCCCATGAGTTTGCGGATGGTGATTGACTGCTCTGGCTCTATGGCGGGGGAGAGCATCAAGTCTGCGCGGCGCGGTGCCATGCGTGTTTTGGAGGCGCTGACAGACGCAGATGAAGTCAATATCACGCGCTTCGGCACGACCTATGAGCACTTTGATCAGCGGCTGACCAAGGCGGTTGCACCGGCAAAGCGCCGTGCGCTTACTTACCTGCAAGGCACTGACGCCACTTTGGGCGGCACTGAGATGGCAGCCGCGCTGGCGGCCGTCAGCGAACTGGCTGGCGCTGCAACACACAGCGATGTGTTGTTGGTGACCGACGGCGAGATCTGGGCGATTGATGATTTGGTGGCGTTGGCTCGGCGCTCCGAGATGCGTTACTTCATTGTGGGGGTGGGTTTTAGTCCATCTCACGACAACCTGTTGCGCCTGGCGCAGTCCACGGGCGGTGCTTACATGGCCGTGACGCCGGGTGAAGATATCGAGCAGGCGATGGAAGCACTGCTGGCGCGCATCCAGCAGCCGCGCATCAGTGCCACCCGCTTGCGTTGGCCTTTGGCATGCCCATGGCAAACCGGCTTGCCGCTGACCTTGTTTAGGCACGAGGCCGTTGCCGTGTTTGCAGGGCTTGGATCGATGCCGGAAGACGGCTCTGTGGCAGTGCTGCAATACAGCGTGCGCGGTTCTGGCAATGTGCAGCGTATAGATGTGCAGCGGCTAGATGAATCTTTGGAGATTAAACCCTGGGCTGGCGACCCCGTGCTGTTGCTGCGCGTGGCAGTGGCTATGCGCATTCGGGAACTGGAATCCAGTGAAGCGACTCATTCTCTGCTCTCCGTGGACGAGGCGACGCGGCTGGCGGTTGAGCACAATCTAGTCAGTCGTTATACCAACTACCTTGTGGTGCTGGAGCGGGATGGCTCTGAGAAACCGATTGATCTGCCGGATGTGGTTGTTATCAAGCAGATGGCGCCGCCTTTGAGCGCTGTTAGCGATTTGAAAGCTATGAGCGATTTGAGCCTGCCGCAGTTCTTCAGTAAGCAGCAGATGGTTGATGTGCCCTCGTTCTCGAGGCGGGAGCAGGTTCATGAGCTCTCGAGCTCAGTCGCTGATACAAGTGTGTCCTTTATGCAGAATGTGGTAGACCGCTTCTGTTTAGTCGAGCCGACAAGCGGTTTTGGGTTGGCACTAAACAAACGGTTGGGCGAAAGAACCACCGGCGTGGTGCCCTCGCGCATTGCAGTATTGGTGAGGCTCGGTCTGGATGACGAGATTGCAGAGGCGTTGCATCAACTTGTCCGTGATGGCGCGGATGAAAGCGAGGCAGTCTTTGCCCTGTTGCTGCTGATGGCCGATGTTGGCCAACTCGCCGATCTCAGTGCTACCAATCTGGATATTGTGAAGAAGCTCACGCTCAGGGTCAGCGCCGAGCGGCTGAGTGAGCTGCAGGGCCAGCTGCGCTATGTGGTGGCGCAGCGGGCGTGACTGTTTATAAATCTGTACCTATGGACCCCGCGGACCTGGCGCAGCGCAATTGCTTTATCACGGCGAGCTCTCTGATATGCCAGGTCTCTCAAATCTTGAATATGCATCAGCATCAAACAGTCTGCATGAAACAAGTCGTTGAACCGGAAGCACTACTGCAAAATGGTCGATATTTAGGTGAGCAAGCGCATCGTTGGTTAGCTGATAGAGTTCATTGTAATAAGTTGTGAATTCAACTTTGCGATGTTCGTCTCGAAACCCTGTCATAACGGGAATAATACTGAAATACTTTCTTTCCGCTTTGGCAGGATCGGAAACCTGATAAACCCATCCAACATAAACTTTGTTGTCGTCCATGGTAATCATCACCATAAATTCTGTGGTCATGGCGGTTACCAGCATGTATTCAAACTCGTTCTCCTTTAAAGCATCGTAGTAATGCTCGAGTTTGTTAGCAAAAATGTTGAGTAATTTGGCAAAGGCATAGGCTGTGATTGGTGAAACAACCAAGGTCACTAGCACAAGTTCTGTCATGATGATGACTGGATGGAAAAATTGATCGTGGTTAATACTGACGTAGAGATATGCAAAAGCCAGAACCAGGCTGGCACTCATAGCCGAGACCACCAGTCCCCAAAAGGCCGCTCGAAAATAGAGTTTATGCCCGTCTTCTCTGGCGAGTTGATAGCGAGTGACTTCCCACTCTTTGATGAAGTTGAACCCTGCAACCAAGCCAAGCAGGAAGAGTGGTGAGTAGCCAAGTTCCATTTGCTACACCTTTATCTGTTTGTGAAATCAGTCTGACTTATTTGCGGTTACGCTCTCTGATGACAGAGATTGCTTTTAACTGCTCTTGCGCTCTGTTGGATCCAATGATTGATGCAGGATCGCGGTAGGCACCGCCCGTTTTTGAAACAACGACACCCGAGTCGGCAAGCATGGCGGCAGCTTGGCTGCGGTTGTTAAACAACCTTGCTGAGGCATGAGTGTCACTAGATTTTGCGTTGGCCATAACGGTGTCCTCCCTTGCATTGACTATAGGCTATATGTCGAGGACGTGCCAATGCAAGAGGCAAAAAAAATAGGGGGATACGTTTTGAAGTTGGTGCCATGAGAGGACTTTTGTTGTTGCCACGTTTGGCGCTCTGTAAGAGCACAGCGGCGCTGTCGCCTGTTCCGAGACTTGATGCAGCGATTCGTAGGGCTGGCAACCTAATGCGGCGTGACTTGGGGAATAACACATCTCATGTCTAATCCAGCACCCGCAGAAACTCGCCCACCACCCGGTACCGGCTGATATCGTCTTCACTCAGAACAATAGTCTCAAATGATGTATCCGACGATCGAGGTTTCAGCAGGATTTTCTGATGTGTCCAGCCATTTTCATTTTCGGATTTGATGCTCTCGTATTCCTTGACGGTATAGTGCGAACCGCTGTCGTCATCAAGGATATCTGAATGCTCAACCAGCACGATCTTCCCGTTGCGGCTGCCGCCCCGATCAGTACAAAAAAGGCACACGGCGCCATTCGGAATAATCCTGTTCATGGACTCCCCCTGTACTTTACAGGCGAAAAGGCTTTTATCAACGCGCTCGCCTTCAGGCAGAACTATCCAGTCACTTATTTCTGCCTGTTGCTGTTCGCTGAAGCTGCCAGCAGCGGCGACAAGATCGTAGAGCGGCACTGCATTGATATAAGGCTGTATTTTGACCGGCGGAAATTCGACAACATTGTCTGGCAGAGAGATTTCGAGTGGGATGTGCTTTGCCAGATATTCACGGAAATCAGGATCGCATGCATAAACAAAGGTGCCGCGGATGCCGCGCAGCATAATGGTTTTATAGATGTTAAGAATATAACGCTTCAGTTGCTCCGGGTCGGTGATCGACTGCTTACCATTGCGATCAAAATACAATTCAGGTCGGATAATGATTGCGCCCTGAGTCTTGTCGTAGCTGATTTCGCGCCCAAAGATGATGCCCGCATAGTTCAGATCATATCCCTGAGTGGTGTGGATGCAGCCCACTTCTGTCGCTGAACCCGCCGCATTGATCCAGTCCGAGCTGGTGCTGTTCCATTTCAGTTTGAAGTTTTCGATTTCAATGTCGAACTTTCCGCGCTCTTTGTTGGATATCCATGGCCAGGAATAACCAGCAATCATTCTGGATAAACCTGTCTCACTCTCTTTCTGCTGAATCTTTTTCCGGAATTCCCGGAAGTTATCAAACAACTTAAATTCGTATGCCTTTGACGAGTGCTTTACCGAGTCAGACAAACGGGTATTAAGCAGATCGTCAATAAACTTCACATAGGGATTGCCGCCCAACACTCGAAACTGGGAGACCAGCTGCTGAACCTCTGTATCAGGCGAGGCTTTAAGTGCCGAGAAAACATCGGCGGCGGCATCTGATGGTTTTATGGTCTGATCGGTGTCGTAAAAAAATACGGCGCGGTTGGACTGCTTGAGAACCCAGTCCACTTCGCTGCATTGTTTCGGGTCGAAACCCAAGGCGATGGAGGTTTTGTCGAATGCTCCGTAATACGCACCAAGGTTTATCCTGCGGCGTAGTCGATGGGCCTCATCAACCAACACGATGTCGTAGTGCTGTTTTGCCAACTCCGCCGGACCAATAACCATCTTCGATCTCAACCCTGAGATATTTGCAAACGCCTTTTGTAAGGTTGCGCGAAAGGACGCCATGGGCACCACCAATGCCATACGTGGCTTTTGACCATATTTCTCACGCAGCCGCTCCAGCAGGTCCTTAATCTCAGCTTCTTCGCTGGAAAATTCCCGGAAGTTAAAATCATCGCTATCG
The DNA here is from genome assembly GCA_030696315.1 of Pseudohongiella sp. GTDB lineage: Bacteria > Pseudomonadota > Gammaproteobacteria > Pseudomonadales > Pseudohongiellaceae > Pseudohongiella. The sequence goes on from JAUYSM010000039.1 coordinate 6,878, forward strand.
GACTGCAGTAGTTTGAACAGAAATATCGCCAGCACGGATTTACCCGTTCCCGCGCCACCCTGAACCACCAGCGTTCGGGTGGTATCGCTCACCAATGAGTGCATGATGCCCAGCAATCCCTGGCGCTGGTCTGCAGAAAGCGCCTTGTAGGGTGAGTATTTGAACAGGTCAGAATTGTCCAGATGATCCAGCGAGTGCTGGGTAACACCTTTCGCCCGCAGCTGATCCCATAGCTGCTGGAAGATTTCGGCGTACAGGATATCCTTCTGGTAGTAGTTGTGGTCAGCCAGCCCAAGATTGCCGTTCATCAGTTTGAACCGGCCGTCTGCAGACATGTATTTGATCAGATTGGACTCAATGTCCAGCGTGGCGGATTTGTTGAATTTCAGGCTGGTGATCAGGTGGACCACTGACAAGTGACGTTTTGCATCGTGTTTCAGGTGAGTGGTCATGCGGGCCACCGCATCGGCTGTCTCGCCAACGTAAGCGAGGCGTTGGGTGTCATCGCTCAGCACATAAACCAGCGGCCAGAAATTTTGCGCATATGCGTTGGCACGGATTTCCTGCAGCTGCTTGTCGCTGAAGGCATAACGACTGACTTCAATGTCGTGAGTCGTGCTCATAATTCGTTGTATTTCCGAGCGGATCCCTTGGACTTGTCAACTGGGTACTTTTCTTCGTTCTGCTTGATCTTAGCTAGGACAATGTCCTTAACATCCAGTTCGCAGGCATCGGCTAACAGAAAGGCAAATGCAAACACATCTGCCAACTCTTCCTTGATCTTCTGCAGATCAGCGTCTTCGGGCTGCTTCCAAAGGAATGCTTCCAGTAGTTCAGCGGCTTCTATGCTGAGACCTATAGACAGATCTTTGGGGTTATGAAATTGCTTCCAGTCACGCTCGTCGCGGAATTTTCTCAGAGCGTCGATGATTTCATTCATGTTTTTGTTTGTCGATGTCTGGGATAGAGGCCCGTATGATTTCATGTAAGGCAGGGACAGGCAATGGGTACGATTTCTCCAAGGTAAATAAGCCTGACGGACTTAGTGCTTGTGCTAAGGAACAGCTTGGTTTACATTTGCTAATAAAATATTAGTTTTTGTAAACCTTGCTCGCTACTGCGAGCTGCAACAGGGGGGCAGCATGTTTAAGAATCGACTGCATAATGCGCGCAAGGCGGCTGGGCTGTCATTGCGCGATCTGGGAGAACAGGTTGGTGTTTCACATGCTGCCATCAAAAAATACGAGGATGGCACTGCGATGCCATCGTCCGACATCCTGATCAGGCTTTCTCGCCAGCTCAATGTTCGTACAGAGTATTTTTTTCGGCCAGACACTGTGGTGTTGGAGGGTGTTGAGTATCGTAAGCGCAGCACTCTACCCAAAAAGCAGCTTGATGCCATTTCACACAAGGTAATGGATCAAATTGAGCGGCGTGTTGAGCTTGAGCGATTGTTTCCACTTTCGCCTGTGAAAGAGTTTGCGGCGGTTGATGGCTTGCCACAGGTAATTGAGTCACTGGACCAGATTGAGGAGATCGCCGATGGTGTCCGTCATGCCTGGAACCTGGGTCTTGACCCTATCCCGGATCTGATTGATGTACTTGAAACTCACGGTATCCGTGTGTTTATGGTTGAGTCAGACGCTGATAAGAAGTTTGACGGACTGGCAACGAGTGTCAGTGGTATGCCAATAGTTGTTGTGTGCAGCCATTGGCCAGGT
>JAUYSM010000044.1 GCA_030696315.1 Pseudohongiella sp.
GACTGATGTGGTGGTGGCCAAAAATTATCTGCGCCAGGAAGAGCTTGCAGCCTTGGCGCGCATCGTAACGATGTATCTGGATTATGCGGAAAGCATGGCCTTGCGAAAAATGCCAATGACCATGGAAGATTGGGCGACAAAACTTGACGCGTTTTTGCAATTTAATGAGCAGGATATTCTGGATACCTCAGGCAAGGTCACCGCAGAGGTCGCCAAGGCATTTGCGCTGACAGAATTTGAAAAATACAGGATTGTGCAGGATCGTTTGTTCATATCTGACTTTGACAAAATGCTGGAAAGTCTGCCGACACTAGACCCCAAAAAATAGTGGCCAGTCGGCTCACGTAGCTGATCCCACCATTCCCTCCATCGCCATCGCCATCGCCATCTCCATCGCCATCGCCATCGCCATCGCCATCGCATAAGCGATCCGCTCTCCCTGCCACATTTCGGGTGCAGCCGATATTTTTTGCGCACCAGATTCTCCGTGTAATCCAAAAAGCGTTTCCGCGGAAACGTCTTTTTGAGATGACGGATTCTGATCTGAATAAAAAACGTTTCCGCTGAAACGTTTTCCGGACCAATTTGCGGCAATTGCGCCAGCAACAGTTCTTGGTGTCAACTATAACCAGAAGTGTGGAGCGCCGGGCTACCGCCAGCATGAAAGCCACTATCTTGTTATCTGAGTAAAAAAGGAATAATTTATACTCATGGTTGAGTTCGAGTTTGACCATATCAAAAGCAAGGCCAATCTGGACAAACATGGAATCGATTTCCACGCAGCACAAGCGCTCTGGAATGATCCGAATCTTTTAGAGCTGCAGGTCAGCTCTGATAATGAGCCAAGGTTTATTGTGATTGGTAGCATTTATGACAAGCACTGGTCAGCAATTGTCACTTACCGGAATGAGAAAATTCGCCTGATATCTGTCCGGCGATCTCGCAAGAAAGAGGTGATGCTTTATGAAAGCTGAAGATTTCGATAAAAAGTTTGATGATGGCAAAGAAGACATTATCGATGATCTGGATCTTTCCAGCGCACGTCGCGTCAACTATGAACAAAAAAGAATCAATGTTGATATACCATCCTGGGTCATTGAATCTCTCGACCGTGAAGCTGCTCGTATTGGTGTAACACGCCAATCAATTATCAAAGTCTGGTTGGTTGAACGCCTCAAGGCAGAGGCCATGGATCGCGGGGAATCGCATCCTTAAAATGGGTTTGCGCATCACAACATGAGCGAGAAATTACACAGCCTCGGGCTCGTCCCTTTTTTTATCCGCCAGCTACCAGACCCTGGAATAGTGGAAACACGACTCGGGCGCGTGACAGCAGTGCAGCGTTCCAGAACCACGGTTGTCTGCGAATCCGGTGAGCGAATTGTAGAACTGTCGCTTACCTTGCAAAAATCAGCAGCGATCGACAGGCCTGCAGTGGGTGATTGGGTTGTTCTGGATGAGTCACTTTCCAGAATCGAGCAAGTCCTGGAAAGGAAAAGTCTGTTCAAGCGATTGGGCGCGGGTAGCAACAATGAAATTCAACCCATAGCCGCTAACATAGACATTCTTTTTATCGTCACCTCTTGCAATGAAGAGTTCAATGAGTCGCGCCTGGAGCGGTATCTTGCCTTGTGCGCTGAGGCCGGCGCGATGCCCGTCATCGTTCTTACCAAAACCGACCTGGCTGG
>JAUYSM010000048.1 GCA_030696315.1 Pseudohongiella sp.
TTTTGCTCGGCGCTCTGGATCAGCGACAAATAAAACGACTGTTTTTCGGTTAACTGCATGTGGAAATCCTCGTGTGAAAATGCGAGGACAATTTACTGCAGGACGAGATTAATTTTTAGATGGGGTTTATTGAGCGCTTACGCAGCATCAAGGCCAACAAAGTGGGTTGCACGTGCCGGATCTTGCAGTGCGGTCATGCCATCATTCCAGGCATGCACCATGTGTTTGGCCACGTTGCGCCACCGCGGTTCATTCCGTGATGCGTCGATTACCTGGGCAGCGACTTCAACAGCCGATTCACACAACGTGTCTCTCATTTCCCGATAGCGATGGGGCTTGATACCGAGCCTGGTGTTGAAAAATTGCTCCAGTGTCTTCCCGGGAACCCATGTTTTTCGGCCACCTACTGACAGGCCAGGCGCATTATTGGCGTATTGCGGATAAGCCTGCGTTGTCACAAGATCATATACCGGCGTAAAGCGCACATCTGCCAATGTCCGATAGTAGAGTGCCAGATTTTTCGAGTGACAATCGGCGTTACGGATCACGTAGTTGGTTAATATCTGCCAGCCAAAGTGTTCCAGCTGCTTGCGCAGGTCGGCGCTCGATATATACGCTCGGGCAGCGTAAAGCACCCGTTCTGTTGTGGTTGCATATTTTTCGTGTGGCGGCAATCCCAATAGGCTGCAGGTATCTTCAAAACCATGGTCAGGCTCACCGGCATCATTCACATCAAACCGCTCTACCAGTAACACATTGCCATCGTCAGACATCCGGGTTTTGGCGACCGGGACGACCTCCAGCCGCTCCAGCACGCGCATGCTAAATAACTCATTAAACCCAAGGTACGGTGTGTTTTCACCAGACCCCTTTATGATAAACCGGTTGGTGCGCAAGGTTGGTTTGGCCGCAGCAACGGTGGCATCGCCGACCTCGGCGTCCGGCGCAACAAACTTTGGTATGACACCCGACACAGCCGAGCGCGCGTAGCGGCGGACCAGCCGGGCAAATTGCTTTGTGCTGTTGTCAGCTGTGATCAGCTCGTTCAGATCCAGTGCCTCGGTTAAGTAGCCCGGATCTGAGCCCTCCGGTGTAATGTTTACTCGACCAATACCACGTCCGCCAACAACGGCGAGTAATGAGAGGTCGGTGCCATCCATGAGGGAGCCAAATTCTTCCCGGATAACACCTAGCAGGTAACCTTCGGGAAGATTCTGGCGGAAAAAAGGATGTAAATCCCGAGGCCATCGCCATGCCTGCTCACGCACGGGCATCGTCACACTCACAAAATCGGTAGTGCTGGCATCTGACAAGTAGCGGAGAACATATTCGTCGCGCTCTCGGTAAAGATACGCGATGTGCTTTCCGCTCACATGCACTTGCAGTCGCATCAGCTTTCACCACTGCGCTGTTCGGCCAATATGTCATCAAGGGTTCGTTGATGTCCCGCCTTGACCAGTTTCAGATCGTATCCTGCAGACTCAAACAAGCGCAGCAGAGCGGAGACACTCATATCACCCCGGGCAAGATTTTCCATGCGGGCGACCGTAGACCGTGAAACGCCAGCGCGTTGCGCGATCTCTTCCTGGCTTAATGCTGCCTCCGATCTGGCATTTTTTAGCATTTCTGCAATATCAGCTAGCGTAGTCATAGTGGCCCTTGGGCGTCAAATATGGCGTTTGTAGCGTTAAATGTAGCCCTTGGGACACAATAAGTAAAGATTTATGGAGCATAGTAGCATCATAGCTGGGGCATAGCTGGGGACGGAGGGATCAAAAAATGATCCCTCCGTCCCCGAATTTTTCGAAAGGGGACAGAGGCGTTTTTGGCAGGTGATTAGCGTACATTGTTTGTGTACGCTAAACATTGGGTCAGCTTAAATAACGTAAATCGAGGAGTGCTGTAATGCGTGAAACCAGTGTGCGTGAGGTGAGGGAAAAATTATCCACACTGCTTGATGCCGTCGCTGCGGGCGATGAGGTATTGATTTTGCGCAACGGCAAGCCTGCCGCTCGCCTGACTGCCCCTGTGTTGCAGCGTGTGCAGTTTGCCGATCGCTCTGAACTCAGAGCGGCATTGCCGTCAACAGGAAGCACTGCCGCAGATCTGGTGAGGGCACTGCGGGACGAAGAGCGTTATTGATGCTGTATTTTGATACCAGTGCGCCCCAAGTGAATCGAATTGAAAGCGCGTTTCAGGACGACGTCCGCTCTGGCCGATTTGTCAGGTGTATGTTGGAGCCTGTGCATTTTCAGCGAGCCGTTTATTGGATCAGTATGCGAAAAACCAGCCTCAGAACACTGGATGCGTTGCATTTGGCTGTTGCGGAACACCATGATGCCTGTCTGATCAGTGACGACACTGCCTTGGTCAGCGCAGCGACCTTTTTTGGTTTGCAGGCCCGCAGCCCGCAGGCTTAGATACCTAAAAAGGGTACCTGAAAAGGGGATGGAGAGATCAAAAAATGATCTCTCCGTCCCCAACATAAACAAAAGTTTGGGGGGGGGTAATTTAAGGCAGGGGGGAGTAGGGTGGGCTATAACCGGTATGTCAGTTAAAACTTAATCTTTACTTGTGACACTGTATGTGGTGTCATTTTGCCGGTGAACTAATGCAACTGTATGAGGTCAAGCAGCGGCTTAAGGAAAGCAAGCGAACCCTGCGCTGCAACGAAGTTGGTGTAATACTTGAATCTCTGGGCTTTGTTGTCCGCGATGGTAGTCGGGGTGGCCACAAAATCTATACACACCCAAGGCTAAAGGATTTCTATAGTGGCTCTTACAACTGCGGTCATGGCAGGAATCCCGAGATAAAACCTGCCTACATAAACCAAATTTTGAAAAATCTGGACACTTACGACGCGGAGCTAAGAGAGTGTTTCGGAGGAGCTGACAGTGACTAAAATTGATGCGACAAACTATAGCATTACCGTCAGGCACGGCGACTTTGGTGGCGAGCTGTGCTTTGAGGCCAAGGTCAAAGAACTGCCGGATTTGGCCGAGTATGCAGATTCCTGGCAGGAAGCCTATGAGTTGGCGCTTGATGCCATTGACACAACGGCAACCCTATTGGCAGAGCAAGGTCGAGATATGCCTCTGCCGGCGTCCGGTGTTGAGGACTACAGTGGCCGGGTCACTCTGAGGGTGCCACGCACACTGCATCGCAGTCTGGCGCTGATGGCCGAGGACGAAGGTGTCAGCCTTAACCAGTTGATGGTCAGCGCACTGGCGGATTTCAGAGGGTTCTCTGCAGGCGCTGTGGCTCAGTGGCGCGTGGTGCCGGTGACGCAGGCACCAGCGAAAAATCCAGCGCGACAACGTTAAGGAGTGAGGGGTGGGGACGGAGGGCATGGGAGGGCATGGGGACGGAGAGATCAAAAAATGATCTCTCCGTCCCCAAGTTGTTCCAAGTTGTTCCGACAATGAGAGCATCGGCTTGATCGCAGCGTGGCACGAGCGGCCGATGATGAACTTGGCCAACAAATCACTGATGCAAAATTTTCACGGTCTGTGCAGGATCAGCATCAAAAATGCGTAACAAAACATTGGCAGGCCCCGTGGGCCGTCGGCGACCTTGCTCCCAGTTCTCCAGCGTGCGTTGGCTTACCCCGATCAGCGCTGCAAACTGACTTTGAGTTAAACCTGCCTTTTTCCGAATGGCGATGATCTCAGGTTCGGCAAATTGTGTTGTGCGTGAGGCGACTTTATCGCCTTTTAGGATGGCGTCCATTTCCTGAACGCTGGATAACAACTCATTAAATTCAACTTTGTTCATGTGACCACCGTTCCACGATGTGCATTAACAGCTTTTTCTGTTCAGTTGTTAAATCTTCCTGCTATCACTGCACCGATACTAGGGTTACCAGTGAGTGCTTCCTGTAAGCCACGGTAATTATCATCATCCATCAACTCAGTAACACGTCTGGTAAATACACTGGTTTCGATAAATAGCATGGGCTGGGCCTTAGTATACGCCATTGGCGTATATGATCAAGTTTGAAAGCGGTGCTCCTGTTTGGTTTATAGTGGATAGGGGACGGAGGGATCAAAAAATGATCCCTCCGTCCCCTGTTTACTTAAGCTATAACCACTGAAGCAACCGTGATAATCTTTGATATACATTATTGATTGTGTATATCTATTTGAGCGGGAGTGTCATTATGCAAGTTTCAAAATGGGGAAATAGTTTGGCGATCCGTATTCCTGCCTCGGTAACTGAGGCATTGCAGCTGAAGGAGGGCGATGACATTGAGGTGGTCGTGGCGGACACCCGCATGTTTGCGATCCGCCGTCAGCCATCGCGGGATGAGTTGCTGGCTCAGCTGAAAGCCTATCGTGGCCGCTTGCCTGCAGATTTTATTTTTGACAGGGATGAGGCCAATGAGCGTGAAACGGAGCTTTCTTGATACCAATATTCTGCTGTATTTGCATTCTGCCGATACGGTGAAGGCCGACCGTGCCGAAGCGCTGGTGCGCGCCGGAGGGGTTATCAGTATTCAGGTATTGAATGAAATGACCAGCGTCCTGCGCAGGAAACATGGGTATTCGTGGACAGAAGTCAATCATGTACTGGATTTGACAGAGCGATTGTTACAGGTGGAGCCGCTGACCCTGAATGTACATCGGCAAGGCCGGGTGCTGGCGGCGCGTTACAGTCTGAGTGTTTACGACGCCATGATTGCCGCCGCCGCATTTCAGGCCGATTGCCGTGTTTTGTACTCTGAGGACCTGCAGCATGGGCTGCAACTTGGGCCGCAGCTACGCGTTGAAAATCCGTTTTTGTAGAAACTGGCGGTAGGGGGGGCGGTAGGGGCGGTAGGGGACGGAGGGATCAAAAAATGATCCCTCCGTCCCCTATTTTCTAAAGCGATTCAAGCGAGCGGATGGGACAAAATAACCGGTCGGGTTGTTCGCTGAGCGGCAAAAAGAAGTCAAAGTGGCGATAGAACCGTGCGGCATCCTGATCGAGCACGTCGAGTACGACACCCATGGCGGCGATACCGTCAGGAGCCGACGCCAGACGCCAGGCATGACGCAGCGCCGTTACCAGCGTTTTAGCACCCAGGCCACGGCCTTGATAGCGTTGGTCAACACCAAGTTGTGCCAGCAGAATCACAGGCAGCGGATAGCGGGGCAGCTGCGCGGGGTCTGGCAGGTCGGCACGCACGATTGTCTGTAACGCCAGCGTGTAGAAGGCGGCAACGTGAGATTTGCCGGTTTGCTGTGGCACAGGCAACACGAACGTGCGATTGAGGTTCAAAGCCATATTCTTGGCCGCGTAGCGCCGCAGATAGGTGTTGATGGCGTGCTTGCCACAATCGAACGTCTGTACTGTTACGTCTTGGAGGTCGAGCGCGACAAATTCAGCCTTCGCCATGTGGGTTCAGACCTTCCTGGTCAAGTGCTTGAGCTGCCCGTCGCAGCTTGGCAGACGGTGCCGGCGGTGTGTCGCAGGCACGGCAGAACGCATCAAACTGTTCATTGCTCAGCTGTAATGTCTGATGCGCCTGCAGGGTCGCCGGTGCATGTTGTCTGACCAATTGCGTCACGTACGCCTTGACACTGCCCAGTCCCGACGCCTGAGCGGCGCGCTCTGCCAGCGCATGGGTCTCTTTGTCCCATTGCATCTCGTAGCGGATCACTTTGCTCATTGACGGGTACCTTACTATTGATACGGATTAATTCCGTAAGCCGGGCAAGTGTCTCATGATTCTATAGGTGCAGTAAACCTGCGGGTTGGGGTCGGAGGGATAGGGGTCGGAGGCATGCCTCCGACCCCAATGTTACCTATCCGGCGACCAGCAACCACAGCGGGATGGCAGCGAAGGCGAGCAAGGTCTGGGCACTAATGATATTGGCCATCATCACCGCATTGCCACCCAGCTGCCGGGCCAGAATGTAGGCGGAAGAAGCCGTTGGCAGGCATGCCAGCAGCAGTAGAACCTGCTGACTGAGCACATCCAGTTGCAGCCAGATTGCCAGGCCCAGGGTCAGCGCCGGGAAAATGCCAAACTTGAACACACTGGCCAGCACGATGGTGGGCCAGTCGCGTCTGACGGTGCCAAGGCTGAGCGCGACGCCCACGGCAAGCAGGCCGAGCGGCAAGGCGGCAGCGCCTACACGCGCCAGAAACTCTTCAATCCACACGCCAAGCCAGTCAGCGCCCAGCCCTGCGCCGCTGATGTTGAGCACCACGCCCAGCAGGCAGGCGACAATCAGTGGGTTGGTCAACAGGCCTTTGAGCAGATCGCGGGGCCGCTTGCCATTGCCGTCGATGGCGACAGTGAAGGTGATAACGCAGAGGATATTGACCAGCGGGATCATGATGGCCACGGCGATGGCGGCAACGACCAGCCCCGGATCGCCAAACAGTGCACTGGCCACCGCCAGGCCGATATAGGTGTTGAAGCGGATCGCGCCTTGGAACAATGAGGTAAAGTCGGGTGCGTTGCGGCTTGCCCAGGGTTTGAGCAACCACACCAGCGCGCTGGTCAGAAAAACCGCGACGCAGATGACCAGCGCAAAGCGGCCGAAGTCGGCGTTGCTGAAGTCGGCCAGGGCCAACCGGTGCACCAATAGCGCGGGAAAGGCGACATAGTAGGTCAGCCGCTCAATGCCCGGCCAGAACTCGGCACCGGGGAAATTGATCCGGCGCAGCAGCGCGCCAAACAGTATCAGCAGAAATACCGGGCCCAGAGCGTTGGCAATCATCATGTGGCCCCCAGCCTGGTTCTATACGCCATTACCTGCCCTAGTTAACAAACCCGTCAATCGCGCGAAACACGGCGTTGCGATGCTGTGCTGCGTCGGCCACTGTCGCAGCGGTCCAGGCGCTGGTGACCACGATGGCCATGTTTTCCTCGGGATCAAAGTAGATGCCTTGCCCATAGATGCCTGAGGCGCGGAAGGTGCCATCGCCATTGAGCCACCAGAAGTAGCCGTAGCCGTCATCAGCAGGCGAGGGTGCTACCGATTCAGCAATCCAGCCTTCGGGCAGAACGCGGGTGCCGTCAGGCAAAACGCCGTCATTGAGGACAAACTGGGCCAACCGGCCATAGTCGCGCAGGGTGGCAAACAGGCAGCAGCCGCCGCGCTCGCCGCCACCATAACCGTGGGTGGCCCACCACGCATCGGATTCCATGATCGGCATCCAGATTTTATGTTGCAGGTAGGTGGCGAGATTGTTGCTGATGGCCGCACGCAGTACCACGCCGGCGAGATCGGTTTCGCCGGTGCTGTAGTTGAAGCGTTCGCCGGGCGCGGCCACACGTGGTTTGTTTTTCATGAAGTCCAGAAACTGCACCACATTGTTGCCGGGGTAGTTGCCCACGTCAGAGGCCGGGTCGGCGTAGTTTTCATTCCATTGCACGCCGGACGCCATTTGCAACAAGTCGCGCAGGCTGGCGCCATCGTACGCGGAGCCTTTGAGCGCGGGCAGGTAGTCGGTGACGGCTGCGTCCAGACTGCTGATGTAACCGTCCTGAATCGCGGCACCGTAGAGCAGTGAGGTCACGGATTTGGCCATGGAATAAGCAATCCAGACCGATGATTCTGTGTTGCCAAGACCATAGCGTTCGAGCAGGATGTTGCCGTCTTTGAGCACCAGCAATCCGGAGACGTGGGTTTGCGTCATGTAATCGTCCAGCGAGAACGACTGGCCATTGACCTCGTAGCGCAGGCCGCTGAAATCCGCCGGTGCGGAGGGCAGCGGCAGGAAGCCTTCGTCGGCTTTGACCAGCCGGCTGGCGGTGGGCGCGGGGCTGCGAAAACGTTCTATTTGCGCCTGATGCGCTGCGCTGCCGGGCTCCACGGTGCCGGACAAGCCTTGAGCGTGCAGGGGCTGGGTGTGCAGGGTGAGCGGGAGTGTGAGTGTGGACAACAGTGTCGCAAGCATCAGTGAGCGCATGGTGGTTTCCTTTTATTATTTCCGCCGGTGTCAGTCGTTGCCAATCAAAGCCAATGGTTACACGTTTAATTCGGCGAACTATAGCGCTGGGGACGGAGGCGGTCTACGTCCCCAAGTTGTTTGAATGGATTAAGCGGCCACCGTCTCGATTGTTCCGGGCAAACGGCTGATGGTTAAACGATTCAGATCCACTTTTTGACTGGCGTTATCAATGTCGATGCCAACCAACTCGCCGTTTGCGTCGTAGTCCAGCACAATACCCTCGGAAATCTCGTTGCTTGAGGCACTGACCCTGTCGGACAGATCTATGTAGAGGGAGTCTGTCTCCGGTGCAGGGATGGGGACCAGGGATGGGGACGGCAGGGATGGGGACGGAGGGATCAAATTTTAACCAGGTAGGGGACGGAGGGATCAAATTTTAACCAGGTAGGGGACGGAGGGATCAAAAAATGATCCCTCCGTCCCCTACCTGGATGGTCTATAACAAGAGAAAAGGGAGCTCTTGTTATGAGAAACATTGTGATTGGCGCGGATGGAACCTGGAACAAACCTGATCAGAGTGATCGTGGGCGGCAAGTGCCGAGTAATGTGGTGAAGATGGTGCGTGCCGTGGAGCGTCATTCGCCCGCTGTGCCGCAGATTTGCTGGTATTGCACGGGTGTTGGCACGGCGGGTGTGATTGACAAAATGTGGGGTGGCGCTGCGGGCCGAGGGCTGTTTGGCAACATGCGCGAGGCTTATGCCTGGTTGGCGGCGCACTATCAGCCCGGCGATCGGCTGTTTTTGTTTGGCTTTAGCCGCGGTGCGTTCACCGTACGCAGTCTGGCGGGCATGCTGCAGGTGTGTGGGATTCCACGGGCGGGTTTGGGGACGAAGGTGCCTGAAGCAGCGCCGACCGCTACCACGCTGGCCACCACTGCCGCCCACATCTACCGCATCCACGATCCCATTAAACGCGCGCAGGCCGGCGCGGAATTCCGCGAGAAGTACCAGTGTCATCCCGGGCAGGTGCATTTTCTCGGCGTCTGGGACACCGTCGGCGCTATGGGGCTGCCCACCAAAGGTCCGCTGGGATGGGTCACCCGATCGCGCCATCGTTTTCACAATGTGCAGCTCGGCGACAACATCTGTCACGCTTACCACGCACTCGCCATCAACGAGCAGCGCGCGCCGTTTGAACCTGCGCTGTGGCAACCGCCGTGTCCGCCGCAGGTGCAGACGGTTCAGCAGATGTGGTTTCCGGGAGTGCATTCCAACGTGGGAGGCGGTTATGTGGATGCCGGGCTGTCGGATGTTGCGCTGCTGTGGATGATGGAGTGTGCGGCCAGTCACGGTCTGCTGCTGAACCCTGAGTATCTGGCGAAGCGCGTGGATGCCAATGTGTTTGGTGAGCTGCGTGATTCTGTCACCGCCGCCTACCGCACCCCGCTCACTGGCATGCCGCGTCCGCGTGTGGTCGGCAGCGGCGCACTCGGCGAGGCCGTGCACATCTCCGTGCAGCAGCGCTGGTTTTGTCCCAGCCGCCCGGATGAATTGCCGTTTTCTGGAGGGGACTAGGGGGAGGGGACGGAGGGATCATTTTTTGACCAGGTAGGGGACGGAGGGATCAAAATTTGATCAGTTAGGGGA
>JAUYSM010000056.1 GCA_030696315.1 Pseudohongiella sp.
GGCATGGACAGCACGGTGCTGTCCTTCAAAAACCAGGTAGCCGGCGGAGAAGGTCTGCTGGTTAACGGCAACGGCTTTACTATCGAAGACATTGGCATCGAAGACAGTCGGGGCGACGCACTCAAAATAGCCCGTGGCGATAACATCATTATTCGCCGCGTGCGCACCGAGTGGACCAACGGCCCGGATACCAGCAACGGCGCCTACGGCATTTACCCTGTACAAACCCGCAACACCCTGATTGAAGACTCCGTCGCTATTGCTGCGTCCGACGCAGGTATTTATGTGGGCCAGTCAGAAAACATCATTGTGCGCAGAAACCGCGCTGAATTTAATGTGGCCGGCATCGAAATTGAAAACAGTTTTAATGCCGACGTATATGAAAACGAAGCCATCAACAACACGGGTGGCATTCTGGTTTTTAACATGCCCAATCTACCAATTCCTGGCCACAGCACGCGTGTTTACAATAATGTGATTGAGCGCAACAACACCGCCAACTTTGCCCCGCCTGGCACTGCGGTGGCCAGTGTGCCTGCCGGTTCCGGAGTACTGATCAACTCCAATGACAAAGTCGAGATATTCAACAATCGTTTTGATGGCAACCAGACCGCCAACATCATCATCTCCAGCTATTTCAGCGCCGGTTACAATGACAGGCAGATGGCGGCCGAATTTGATCCGTATCCGGAAACCATTTTTATTTACGACAATGTCTTTGGCGCGGGCGGCAATGCACCGGGCTTCCCGGAGCTCGACATGCTCAGACAAGCCCTGTTCGGCGCGGACGGCAGCTTTCCGGATATTATCTGGGATGGCGTGGTGCACCCTGAGCGGCAATCCGCACCTTATGCCATTTGCGTGAACAATGGTGATGCTCAGGTACTGAATATCGATGCCGCAAACGCCAACGCAAATCCCCGTGTCGACACCGATTCACACAGGTGCTCACACGACAAACTCTCACCGGTCAGTTTGCCCGCTGAGATGGGTGTGTAATACCAGAGGCTGTCACCCGTGAAGATCACAGATCATTGGATCGCAGTTGTGTCCTTTTTGTTGTTGTCCGCCTGTTCGGACAACAGTGGTCCCCAGCTGTTTCCGGCGGATGCAGCACCGGCAGACCTGTCGCAATGGCAATTGATGCAGGTCGATGCATCGTCTGAACATCTGCTGCTGAACCCGGCGGTGCTGGCCTACGATCTGGCAACGCCCTTGTTCAGTGACTACGCTTTAAAACTGCGTAGCGTCTGGTTGCCCGATGGCAGCAGCGCCAGTTACACCGCATCCGGCAGTGTTGAGTTTCCGGTTGGCACCATCATCAGCAAAACCTTCTATTACCCACGCACATCAGCTGCACCTGAGGACTTGAGTGCCGTGCAATGGACTCAGGATGCGTTGGTGGGTTTTGATGGCGAAAAACTGGATCTGACACAGGTCAGACTGATTGAAACACGTTTGCTGGTGCATCAGGAAAGTGGCTGGCAAGCCCTGCCTTATGTCTGGAATGATGAACAAACCGATGCTCGCTTGCAGATCACCGGCGACATCAAACGCCTCACTCTGCATCGTGACGACGAGGCGCAGGCGTTTGCCTACGTGGTGCCCAACCGCAATGAGTGCGCCTCTTGTCATCAGCTGGATCAAAACAGCGACGGACTGTCCCCCATAGGGCCATCTGCGCGCAATCTGAATCGTCTGATCAGCTTTTATCCAGAAGGTCCTGCCAATCAACTCGAAGTGTGGCAGGCCCGCCAGTGGTTAAGCGGCTTACCCGCACGTGAGCAGCGCCCGATGGCGGCTTTGTGGGCACCCGATCAAGCGCTGACTCGTGAGCAGAATCTTGAGCAGCGGGCGCGCACCTATCTGGCAGTCAATTGTGCGCATTGCCATCAACGCGGGGGCAGCGGCGACACCTCAGGCTTGTTTTTAAATGCTGAAGAAACCGACGCCACCCGACTGGGTTTGTGCAAACCGCCGGTTGCTGCCGGACGCGGTACCGGGGGGCATCGTTTTTCAATCGAGCCCGGCCACCCTGAACAATCCATTCTCAGCTACCGCATCTTCAGTGACGAAGTCGGCGTGCTGATGCCGGAAGTGGGGCGCAGCTTGGTGCATCAGGAGGGCCTGGCACTGGTAAACGCCTGGATACGAGACATGCCCGGGGATTGTCGTTAAGTGAGCGCTTCAGCCGAGGTTATCCTGCAGGCTGAAAAGCTGTGCAAGATTTACAGCATGGGTGACATTGTTGTTAATGCCCTGAAAGACGTAGACCTGACATTACACCGCGGCGAGTTGCTGGTGTTGCTGGGCGCGTCCGGCAGTGGCAAGTCAACCTTGTTAAATATCCTCGGTGGATTGGATGTACCCAGCACAGGTCGCCTGTTGTATGCCAATCAGGATCTGACCAAAGCCAACGATCATGAACTCACTTTGTATCGCCGGGAACATGTAGGTTTTGTGTTCCAGTTTTACAATCTGGTCTCCAGTCTGACCGCACGCGAGAACGTAGCGCTGGTCACTGACATCGCACGTAACCCCATGAAACCGGAAGAAGCGCTGGCGCTGGTGGGTCTGAGCGCACGCATCGACCACTTCCCCTCGCAACTCTCAGGTGGCGAGCAGCAACGGGTGGCGATTGCCCGCGCGATCGCCAAACGGCCAGACATCCTGTTGTGTGATGAACCCACCGGCGCACTTGATGCCAAAACGGGCAAGCTGGTGTTATCCGTGCTGGACCAGGTGAATCGAGAAACCGGTACCACAACAGCCATCATTACGCACAATGCGGCCATTGGCGCGCTTGGCGACAATGTGCTGCGCATGAGCAGCGGTGAAATTGTTGAGCGCTATCACAACGCCACGCGCGCCAGTGTCGAGAGCGTGGAATGGTAATGCCAACATGAATGCGCTTAATCGAAAATTACTGCGTGAACTCTGGCATTTAAAAAGCCAGATGTTGTCGATAGCGCTGGTAGTGGCGACCGGCATCATGACGGTGGTCACCATGCGTGGCAGCTATGAATCGCTGGTGATTGCACAGCAAGACTACTACCAACAAACCCGTTTCGCGGATGTCTGGGTTTCCTTGCGGCGCGCGCCCGAGACGCTGCGCGAACAAATCAGTAATCTGCCGGGTGTGGCGCTCGCAGACACCCGCATCGGATTTATGGCAACGCTGGATCTGGACGGGCTGGATGCACCCGCGATTGGTCGCTTCATTTCCCTGCCGGAAAACTCGCGCCCCGTGCTAAACGATATTCAAATCCGACGCGGCCGCTATCTGGAACCCGGATCGCCCGACGAAGTCATCATCAGCGAAAAATTTGCCGTTGCGCGCGCCTTGCAACCCGGCGACAGCGTACGCGCAATCATTAATGGCCGGGCACGTGATCTCGACATTGTGGGCATCGCAATTTCGCCCGAACACATTTATGCCATGCCGCCAGGATCATTGATGCCAGAGGATTCCCGCTACGGTATTTTGTGGATGGGCGAACGCGCACTGGGGCCCGCCTACGATATGGAAGGCGCATTCAACGAAGCCTTTGTGAAGTTATCACCCGAGGCCGACACCTTGGCCGTGATTGATGGATTAAATACGCTGTTACAGCCTTACGGCGGTTTTGGCGCGTATACGCGGCGGGACCAGCCCTCGCATATGATCCTGCAAGGCGAACTTGACCAGAACCGCGTCATGGGCACTGCGATCCCTGGCGTGTTTCTGGGTGTGGCGGTGTTCCTGCTGCACTTGGTGCTGAGCCGATTGATCAGCACTCAGCGCGGCGAGATTGCTGTGTTAAAAGCCTTTGGGTATCGCAACGTTGAAGTGGGTCTGCACTTTCTATTGTTTGCACTGGCTGCCGTGCTGGCCGGCATTGTGCTGGGCGCGGTGGGTGGCGCCTGGCTGGGGCGCGCCTATATCAGCATCTATCAGATGTATTTTGATTTGCCGGGCCTGCAATATGCCCTGAACTGGCAACTGGTGCTGATAGCAGCCACCGTCAGTTTGCTGGGCGCCTGCACCGGCGCCATGAGTGCCGTGATGAAAGCGGTGCGCTTGCCACCTGCGGAAGCCATGCGCCCTGAGCCACCTGCCAGTTTTAAACCCGGATTGCTGGAGCGCATCGGGATCGCAAAACTGCTGCCATCGGCGGGCAGAATGATTTTGCGGAATGTGGAACGCAAAGCGCTGCAAAGTTTTATGTCATCACTGGGTGTCGCGTTTTCAGTGGCGATTCTGGTAATTGGCTTTTTTATGTTCGACGGGGTGCGTTTTCTGATGGATCTGCAGTTCCGTGAAATTCAACGCGAAGATGTGTCAGTCAACTTTCATCAGCATCAGTCTGATCGGGTGTTACATGAGTTGTGGCGGCTGCCGGGGGTCACGCGGGTGGAAGCCTTCCGCACAGTGCCGGTGCGATTGTCGAATGGTCATCTGTACCGCGACAGTGGCATTCAGGGCATGCAGGCCGATGGCAAACTAAGGCGTGTTGTCAGCAGCAATGTGCTGACCTACCCACTGCCGGCAGATGGCTTGCTGCTCAGCCGGATGCTGGCTCAGCGTCTGGACGTACAGACCGGCGACTGGCTGCATGTCCAATTGTTGGAGGGCCAGCGCCATCAACGTCAGGTGCAGGTCACCGGTGTTGTTGATGATTTTATGGGTGTCACCGCCTATATGGATATTCAGGCACTGCATATTCTGAGTGGCGAGCAAGGCCTGATCAGCGGCGCTTATTTGTCCGTCACACAAGACGAGCGCAGCCGTTTGTATCAGACTTTAAAAAACATGCCGATGGTCGCCGGTGTGGCATCTCCGGCCGATATGCTGGCTTCGTTTAACACGCAGATGGCACAGAACATTTTTATCTCGGTGGGTTTTCTGGTGGGATTTGCCTCGGTGATTGCGGTAGGCGTAATCTACAACGGCGCCCGTATTGCACTGTCTGAGCGCGGCCGCGAACTGGCGAGTTTGCGGGTAATGGGCTTTCACCGGCGCGAAGTTGCTATCTTGTTACTGGGTGAGCAGGCGTTGATCACACTGTTTGCGATCCCCATGGGCTGGGTCATCGGATATAGCCTCGCCTGGCTGGTTGTGCAAGGCATGGCCACCGATATGTTCAGGATTCCCTATGTGCTGAATCCTCAAACCTGGCTGTATTCTGCCTTGATTACCATCGCAGCAGCACTCGCAAGTGGTGTTGCAGTAAGGCGACGACTTGATCATTTTGATCTGGTCAGTGTGTTGAAAACTCGGGAGTAAGTCATGCGTAAATGGATAGTGGGGTTCCTGGCGCTGCTGATCATTGCCGCTTATGTGATCAACAGCTCGTCGTCAGCCTTGCGTGTTGAGACCGCCCTGGTCGAGCGGCGAGATCTGATCATTACTGTGCAGGAACAAGGACGCACGCGCGCACGCTTGCCTTACACCGTCACGGCACCGGTCAATGCCTATATGCAGCGTACCGCCTTGGTTGAAGGACATAGGGTTGATCAGGGCCAAGCCTTGGCGCTGCTGTCATTGCTGGCTGAAGATGATCGCGCAGAAGCCAGCTATCGCGCCAGTTTACAAGCGGCCGAAGCGCGTCGCCGGGTGGCTGAGGCCAGTCTCACCGAGGCAGAATCAGCCTTGACGCGCAGTCGCAATGAAGCGGAGCGTCGTGAGCGACTGTTTTTGGACCGCCTGATTGGCAGCGAAGAAGTCGAACTCTATCGACAAGCGGTGCAGGTTGCTGAGTCTCGTCAGCAAAGTGCCCGATCATCGCTTGCAGCCGCTCAGGCTGACATTGATGGTGCCCGCGCGCGGTTGATGGGGCGAGGCGAAAACAGTGAATCGGAAGGTAACCTGACCCTGACTGCGCCAGTCAGCGGTACCGTGCTCTCGGTCTATGAACGTGGCGATCGCGCCGTTGCGGCCGGCACTGCCTTGTTTGAAATCAGTGATGGAGATGCACTCGAGTTGGTCGTGGATCTCCTGACACAGGATGCCGTGCGTGTCAGCGCCGGCGATGAGATCCTGATCAGTGGCTGGGGTCGCAATGACACGCTGCGCGGCGTTGTCGACTATGTAGAACCGCAGGCATTCACCAAATTCTCGGCATTGGGTGTGGAAGAACAGCGCGTCAATGTGGTCGGGTCACTGATTCAAAATCATCCGGCGCTGGGTGCCGGCTACCGCATTGAGGCGGCTATTGTGGTGGCACAACATGAACAAACACTGACCGTGCCCACCAGCGCCTTGTTCCGCCGTAATGAGCAATGGCACGTTTTTGTTGTGCAGGATGGACGCGCCAGTTTACGTGCCGTGCAGATTGGCGATCGTAATCGTGAACACGCGCAAGTGCTGGACGGCGCACAGCCGGGAGACATGGTCATTCTATTCCCGTCTGATCTGGTCGTGGAGGGCGTGGAAGTCAGCAGTAGTGAGAGTTAAATTTTTCTTAACACAAATGATAACCATTCCTATTTACACGCCTTCAAAATCTGTTTACCATGCCCTCAGTTTGTTCTGACTACCGTGATTAATACCACCGTGAGCGCCGCTGAGATGACAACACAACTGATCAATTTGGCACCCGAGCTAGCCAAACCCCGGGTAATTGACTCGGCAACCTTGTTTGACCGCCAACATACCACGGTCACGATTTTGCATCAGGGTGAGCACTACACCTTGCGGCTAACCGCCAGCAACAAGCTGATTTTGACTAAATAACCTTAACTGTCACCCACAACATCCGTCCGCCAGCCAGGCCAATCGCGCCATCGCCAGCCAGACACTCTGTTCAAAAGGAGATTTCTGACTGTGCACACACTTCACTTATCCAACACGCTATTGACGCATAAAAACTGTTTCCACCTGCCGGTAGCAGCATTGCTGATGCTGTGCTCGTCTCAGGTCTTGAGCCAAGCCGCGGCTACTTCGGGTGATGCCGTCCCATCGGCCGTTGCCGAAGAAGTGATTGTCACAGCCACTCGACTGCCACGGCGCAGTTCGGAAATCGCCGGCACTGTCTCTGTAATCTCTGACGCTGACATTCAGCGTCAGATGGCCAATGACCTGAGCGACCTGACGCGCTACCAGCCGGGCATCAGCATGGAAACTGCTAACCGTGGCGGCAACCAGGGATTTGTGATCCGGGGTATTGGTGGCAACCGGGTATTGACCGTTTTGGATGGAGTACGCAGCGCGGACGTTTATAATGCCGGCCCGTCCTCCTATGGCAAGGACGCTTTTGAATTGGATGATGTCAAAGCCGTTGAGCTGATTCGCGGCCCGGCGTCGGTTTTGTACGGCGCCGACGCCATGGGCGGTGCGGTGTTGTTGCGCAGCAAAGAAGCTGCCGACTATCTGCAAGACTCCAAGCGTCACTATCTGGGTATCCGCAGTTCAGGCGACAGCGCCAATGATCAGACAAAACTCGGACTTACCTATGCCACCCGGGCAGGCACCTCAGTCGGAGATTTCGACACCGTGATACAGGTCACCCAGCGCGAGTTTTCAGAGCGTGATGTCAACGGTGAGGGCAGCCTTAATCCGCAACAGGGTGAAACCATTGGCACCTTGCTAAAAACCAAATGGACCCTTAATACAGCCCATTCATTCATATTGACGCTGGATCGTCGAGATGAGGAAGTCGCAAGCCAGATACTGACTGAACTCAGCACCTCAGTACAACAATCTCTGGCCGATGACAGCAGCACTCGCAAGCGCGTCAGCTTACGGCATGACTGGGCGCTGGACAACCTGCTGGCCGACCACATCCAGACTCAGCTTGACCATCAACAAAGTGATGGGCGCCAGGTGTCCTACCAACTCCGCACCAGTTATGCGTTTGTAAATCCGCGCAATCCTGCGAGTTTCCGTGGCACACAAGCACATCGCAATTCAGACTTTGGTTTTAATCAGGACACGGCTCAACTGAGTGTCGTCTTACAGAAAGCTCTGACGATAGGATCACATCAGCACGCGTTTGTTTACGGTGTTCACCGCGAAGAAACTCAAACAGAACGTCCACGCGAGCGTTGTGACACGGAGCTCAGCACCGGGCAGATCAGCTGTGCCATTCCGTCCTACCCGATGGCGATTCCTGAAGCGTTTCCTAACAAAACATTTCCTGACACACACACAAACCGTACCGGCATTTTTGTTCAAGATGAAATTCGATTACTGGACCAGCGCTTGACGCTGATTCCAGGCGTGCGAGTGGATCGTTACCAGATGAACCCGCGCCCGGATGCCTTGTTCAGTCTGTACTCAGACGTCGACAGTTTGAGTGGTTTTGAGATTGGTCCGGTGGATGAAAACAATGTGTCTTTTAATCTGGGCGCCGTGTATCAACTGACATCCACACTTAACATGTTTGCACAGTACGCTGAAGGGTTCAGACCCGCCAACTTTGACGAAGCCAATCAGGCGTTTGTCAATGCGGGTCATGGTTACATCATTGTGCCGAATACCGAACTGCAAGCCGAAACCAGCCAGGGTCTTGAACTCGGGATGCGTGCTGATCTGCCAAATGCAGCCCTGTCGCTTGTTGCCTATGACAATCGTTATGACAACTTTATTGAGAGTAGCAGCATCGGCACACGCGATGGATTGAGTGTGTTTCAAGATCAAAATATCGGCAAGGCACGCATCTACGGCGCTGAAGCGACACTGGACTGGTTTGTTGCCCCGTCAATCAGCCTGCGCAACGCACTGGCGTGGTCACGTGGCCAGGACCGCATTACCGGTGCCGCTTTAGACAGCGTGGAACCGGTGACACTGGTGAGCGCATTGCGCTTTGCGCCAGACACACGCTGGGCGATTGAAGCCGTATTCAGCGCAGCGGGAAAACAGAAACGCGTCTCTGCTGCCGACCGCGTGCAAGGTCAGTCATGGCAAACGCTGGATGTGCTGGGTCACCTGAATGTGGGTGACAATGCCCGCGTGCAGCTGGGCATTTTTAACCTGACAGATGAAAAATACGCGCGCTGGAGCAGCATCCGCGGCTTGGCCGCCAGCGACACTCGCACGATTGCGAATGCTCAGGCCAGCGGCACTCATGCCAGGCTGTCACTCAACCTACAGTTCTAAAACGCAGGCTAAGACCGGGAGAAACACAATGCAGATCACCCATGGATTATCACTGGCCAGCCTGTTTCTTCTGGTAGTCTCGTTTGAAAAGACGCATCACTGCCCGGCTGACAATTGCTCCAGTACACGTGCGCCCATCAATATGCCTGGCATGGAGTGATTGCCTTCATGGCAGGCGTATTCATAAAGATCGGGTGCTGCAAACATCGGCATTTCGCCGGTCCAGGCGCTGTTATAAAGTTCAGTGTCCTCGACCGTGAACTGGTAACGGATTTCGCGTTCATTCACACGGTAAAAACGCTCGGTAATTTTAGCATTGGCTGAGGTATAACCACCGGCACGCGCCACCTGCTCAGGATGGAAGTTGATCGTCTCAACCACCAGCGTATTGCCTTCATACCAACCGATGGAGTCGCCATGCCACTGTCGGATTCCAGCGGCATTGTGTTTACCGTCAATCTTGACGATTCGCGCATCATGCGCCATTTCCGCCAGGATCATGACGTGTGTGGGGCTTTGTACAATCTGGATGGTGTTGTTGTACAAGGATGGCAAGCTTGGAACAATGGAGGCAAAACTCAGTATGCAGCGCTCTGCCAGACTACGTCCTTCCGGACCATCATTTTCGTCCAGATGTGCGTAAGACATGGCGGCGCGTTGTGCACTGCGAATTTCACGACCACCGTCTTTCCAGGGAATACGACCGTCTTCGGGTTCAATAATGAATGAGGTGCGCAGCTCGCCATCAATCACGGCCAGCCAATCACCTGGGTTGATCCAGAACGCGTTATAACCACCCACATTGTGAGGACCAGGCGCTTCTGCACCACGCTCTTCAAGCGCATCTGTATATTGTTGCAGGCTGGGGACAAGACGCTCTGCCTCTTCCTGACTGATGGTCAGTTTGCCCTCGAACTGAGGTTGGCGCTCTACCGCCGTGCGTGATGAATAGTCCCATTTGCCCTGAATGTCGGGAACCCCCCAGCTTGTGACCGGGAAACTGGCAGTTGCTCCAGCTGCAGGCGCATCAGCTGCCAACACCCAGGAAGCGCTTAGTAAACCCGCGCAAAAAAATGCCGATCGGACAGCCGTGCTACGAGAAAGAATCGATGATTTCATATTAGTGCTTCTTGATATTGTTGTTATGTGAATCAGGCGCTTATGCAGTGCGAAACCTGGCAGGCTTATGTTTGTGAACACATCAGGTTTTTACCGGAGCCTGCTTTTAAACGATTAAGTACCATGCACGTCCGGGCGCGTCAATGAATCTGCTCAGTATTGGCCGGAAGTCACTTCCGGCCCTTTGTATGGGTCTTTTTACGGCACTGGCTATTCAGCTTCTGACATCCAGAAAATAGTCTTCCGGTTTGAACACATCCACCTCAATAGCCGCCATGGCAGCCGCATTGGCGTCCTTCATCTGCGCTGCCTCCGACTGTGTGATCACTTTTGAGCTGAGCGCCAGATCCATCAGATCGTAGGCCATGCCACGGGGCAACTCGCGTGCGCGCTGGGCTTTGTATATCTTTTTCTTGATGGGTTCAACCTCAGTGTGTAACCGGAAAGCTTTCATCAGACGGCCCATGCCCGGATCGTTTTCATCCACTGGCGCAATTCCATCGGTGATGCGCTTGTATTGCTCGTTCATCAATTGAATGGAACCGGCAACCTTGGGAATCAGTTTGTCAGACGGGCCGCGTGAAAGAGGATTAAGGCGCAGGAACAAGGCTGAAGGGCCGCGCAGCCACCAGCCCACCACCGGGGCATCAAAATTGGCGTGAATGCCTTCAAAAGCATCCTGAATTTTTGCCAGTGCATACTCGCAGCTGTAGGCCACTAAAGGCAGGTCTTCGGCACGACTGCCTTCCGCTTTGAATCGACGCAGCGCCGACAGCGCCAGCACCTGATAGGTCAGTGCATCTGCAAAGCGGCCGCCCAGACTGCCCTTGGCTTTGAGCTTGCTGCCAATCAGATACAAAGCCAGATCTGCCAGCAATGCATAGCGCGTAGAGGCCCACGCCAAACGGCGATAGTACGTTGCCACTGGACCCGATTCCGGACTGCCGGCGCTGAATCCACGCGTGAGTCCGCGTACCTTGGCGCGGAAAAAATTGCTGGTGGTGTGCCACAGCCATCCCAGCAGCTTTTTACGGAACTCAGTTGCATCGTTATTCTCTACGGCTTTCACCAGAGGCAACGCATAAGGGTGACAGCGCGTGGCGCCCTGACCAAAGGTAATTAGCGTGCGGGTCATGATGTTGGCACCCTCCACCGTGATACTGACCGGTGCACTGCTGTAACCACCGCCCAGTATGTTATTGGGGCCTTGCATGACACCGGAGCCGGAGAACACATCCATGCCGTCGATAATGACTTTTTGTGTGTATTCAGTGCTGCTGGACTTCAACAAGGCGGAAATCACCGGCGGTTGCTCGCCATTATCCAGCGCGGAGCAAGCGTACACGCGCGAACCCTCAAACATGTAGGTAAATGCCGCGATGCGTGCGATTTTTTCCTGAACACCTTCCATCAGACCTATTGGAATACCAAACTGATGACGAATCACCGAGTAGGCGCCCGTCGCGGCAGCAATCAGTTTCATACCACCAATGGCGCCGGCAGGCAGTGAAACTGCACGGCCACCGGCCAATTGCTCCATCAACATGCGCCAGCCCTGACCGGCATACTCTGGACCACCAATAATCTGCTCAGGAGACGCAATAACATTCTCACCAATAATCGGCCCGTTGTAGAAACTCAGACCAATCGGCAAGTGGTGGTCACCGTTGTAAAGCCCCGGTGTGCCCTTGTGCAGCATGATCACCGTGATGCCGGGATACTCACCTTTACCCAGCAGATTGTCCGGATCATGCATCTGGAACGCCAGAGAGATCAGGTTGGCAGCCGGCGCCAGCGTGATGTAACGCTTGCGGAAATTCAGTCGGATTTTGGTTTCACCCTGCTCGTCCCGGAACACCACACCTTCCGCTTTGATGGAGGCGGCGTCCGAGCCAGCCGTCAACTCGGTGAGTCCAAAACACGGGACATATTCGCCGCTGGCGAGTTTTGGCAGATAAGCATTTTTCTGCTCGTCAGTGCCGTAATGTTTTAACAGTTCTGCCGCACCCAGTGAGTTGGGAATAACAACAAAGGTCCCGGCTGTCGGGCAATACGGGTTGACCTTGGCCATGATGGACGAAATCGCCAGGGTGGAGAACTCCTTGCCGCCATATTGTTTCGGAATCAGCAGACCCATAAATCCCTGCTGCTTGATGTTGTCCAGCACCTCATCCGGGACCTTGCGGGTAATACTGATCTGGTAGCGATCGATCAAACGGCACAAGTCTTCCGTGGGGCCATCCAGAAACGCTTGCTCTTCAGCGGAGTGTTTGTTGTAGGGCTCTGCCAGCATTTTGGCGAAATCAGGGTTGCCTGAAAAAATCTGGCCATCTATCCAGACCGTGCCGGCTTCTAGCGCCTGCTTCTCCGTATCGGAAATACGGGGCAGTACGTTGTTGTCCCGCATGAACTTCATAATCGCCGCAAACATGTGCAATCCTCTGGCAAACAAAAATAGGATGAGATGACTGGTTGTCTCAAAAATACGCTGACTTGATCGCCACTGTGCAAGCCGATAAAACACTGTAACAAAGCTGTCACAACAGCTTCAATTTACTGTGATATATCTTCTCCGGTAGCAGATGGCGACATATTACTGAATTGATTCATATTTACAATAATCAATCGTGGCACAGTACGCTCGACGCCTCTGCCGAACCAAGTTACCAGAGTGCCAAGTCATTGTCTCAACAAAGAAAAAGGCCTGATTATGAAATCTGCAGTAAATTGTCGTGAATCGCTTCCGGATGGAGCAAAGCAACCAGTAAGCAGTCTTGTTCTCGCATTTCTGGCATGCACCATGACCCTCAATCTGCATGCGCAGACGTTTTATCCGGCACCAGCCAGCGAGTCACCACAATCCTGGTTTGCGTCAGGTCAGGCAGAACTGCAGCGTGCGCT
>JAUYSM010000060.1 GCA_030696315.1 Pseudohongiella sp.
GGTGATCACCATGTTCACAGCCGATACAGCGTGGGCTGGAATCAGGAAACTAACCCGCCCACTCCGGTGCTGGCAGGCGATGCCATCTACCCTATTCCGATGAATGCTCTGATGGCCAGAAATTACGGCCTTGACTGGATGGTGAGCACGGATCACGGCGGACCCAATCACTCCAAAGTCAATCGGGACTATGCGTACCCAGAGCTGTTGCAGGCACGTCAGGCTGTCCCTGAAGTTGTACTGTTTTACGGTATGGAATTTGATACCCCTGCCGCTGATCACTCCAGCATTATTGTGCCGTATTCCGATCATGAGGCTGACTATCTTTTTGGCATAGAGTCTAGCTTCGCCAAGCGTGAACCCTGGCCGGCAGATGAAAGCTGGGATACCGAACCACGCATGCTGGACGCACTAAGGGCCATGGCACAGTTGTCCCCTGCGCCCTTGTTGATTGCGCATCATCCGTCACGCTCTGCAACGGATTTGGCTGTGTATGGCACAACAACACCCGCAGAACTCAGAGCCTGGAACAGTGTTGCGCCCAATATTGCTGTGGGCATGGAAGGTTCTCCCGGGCATCAGGCCGCCGCGTTGCGTCAACAACCACTCACCAGCGCAGCCGAGAACGACAACAGCGATGCCGCTCGCGGTGGTTATGGTCGTTTTCCAACCATGGGTGGATATGACCAGATGACCGCTCAGCTGGGTGGATTCTGGGATTCCATGCTTGCTGAAGGTCGGCACTGGTGGATTACCGCCAACTCCGACAGCCATCGACACTGGCGTGAGGGTGGTTCTGACTTCTGGCCTGGCGAGTATTCTAAAACCTACATCAAAGCGCAAAAGGATCACCATTCGATTCTTGAATCATTCCGCCAGGGTCGCGTATTTGTCACCACCGGTGATTTGATTTCTGAACTCGGGTTTACCGCGTCAGTGGCTGATAATTCCACCGATATTGGTGGCACGCTTAGCGTCAGCAGAAATTCGTCAGTCACCGTCGACATCAATTTCTGCCAGCCCGCATTCCCCAACGCCAATGGTGATTCACCGGTTGTTGAGCGGGTCGATCTGATTGTGGGTGATGTCACGGGTGTGTTTGCTGATCCAGCCACGTCATCCACGGCGGGCACGCGGGTTGTTGAACGTTTTGATGCGGATGACTGGCGCGCAGAAAACGGCTGCTTTGCCATGTCGTACACACTGCCCTCTGTATCCGCACCGATTTACCTGCGAGTTCGTGGCTCCAATACCACTGAACTTGAACCTGAGCTTGATCCGCGTGGTGAAGATCCCTGGCAGGATCTGTGGTTTTATTCAAATCCGATCTTTGTTGAGGTGAAGTGATTCGCGATTTTATTGCACGTTTGGCATTAGTGTTCAGCGCCAGTTCCCACTAACGCTGGGCCATGACGATTACAGACCAGTCAACTGAACCGAAGTGGAAGCGTAATCAAACCATTCCCGGGATAGACTGCCCGGCGAGGAATGTCGTTGTGGTCGAGTGCAAAGTGTTTTGCTCTCGAGAGTAATTCCTCGATTGCCACACGCATCTCAAGCCTGGCCAGAGGCGCCCCTTGGCAAAGATGGACGCCTTGCCCCCAAACAAGGCTATCGCGTGTATCGCGTTCAATTTTGACGGCTTCTGGTGCATCAAACGCGCGCGAATCACGATTGGCAGCCATCCACATTAATGTCACGCGCTCCCCTTTGGGAATGCATCGGCCTTGAATCTGGA
Source organism: Pseudohongiella sp. (assembly GCA_030696315.1). GTDB lineage: Bacteria > Pseudomonadota > Gammaproteobacteria > Pseudomonadales > Pseudohongiellaceae > Pseudohongiella. The sequence continues at coordinate 1,739 of JAUYSM010000060.1, forward strand.
CCTCGCGCGTTGTCGTGCGAGGATTAGCGACGAGTGGGCCATCTGCACGCAGGATCTCCTCAATTGCTGCCGGAATCAGTGACAAATCTCCCCGCAGTTGATCCTGTAATCCGGAGTCCTGAGCAAGATGCAAAACCAGGATGCCTAAAGCTGCAGCGGTGGTGCCCTGCCCGGCCGTCCAGTTGCGCAGAACGCTTACGATTTGGTCATCGTTAAGTCGCACACCCCCGATCTTTGTGCCAAGCAGTGCGGTTGTTGCATCTCGAGCGGCGTTGGGTGCAGCGCGGCGTTTGTCCAGATTGGCCTTGACCTGCCCGGAAAAGAAACTGGCGAGCGCCTTGCCAGCAACCGAGTCTTGATCAAAGGCAGCCTGCTGACTGTCATGCACCCAGCTACTCAGGCATTCCCACTGCTGTTCGGGCCAACCGAGCGAGGCGCACAATGTTTTTAGTGTAAAAGGGGTTGCAAACGTGTCGATAAACTCCATCACACCACAGGAACCTATTGGTTCAAGGAGCGCTGCGGCGATCTCGCGGGCCATTGGCTCGATCCTCGCCATTTCGGTCGCGTTGAAGTTGGGGTCAAGTGCTTCGCGGTATCGGCCATGATCAGGCGCATCCATACCATTGGGGATCGCCAGGAATTGTGACACATTACTGTACGATTCTGGATCAGCAAGAACGTCAACAATGTCCGCGTGGCGAAACAGCGACCATCCCATGAGATCACTGTGTGCTACCGGGCACCTCTCGCGCATGTCATCGTAGGCTTGGCGTTGGTCCTTCAGGACTGACGCTTCCAGTGGATTCCAATCTTGATGCTGTTCATTTTTCAAAACGTTCTCCTTGCAGGTAATCCCAACTGAGACGCGGTATCCAACATATATTGGAAGGTTTTTTCAGCGCCGTTAACAACGCCGTCTATGGTGACTTTGCCGCTGGCAATCTCGTCAAGTAAAGCGGAGCGAAATGATTGCCACATTGGTTGCATTTGCTGGGCATAAGGATTGAGATACTGAGTCCAGTCAAGCGCTGACTCCCCATGTATTTCAAGCATAGCTGTCTGAATTGTTTTGCCGCCCAGCGTTGATCCCTCGCTTACATACAAGCACCCATAAAATTCATCGAGCGAATGTAATTTCAACGTCCCGAAACGTTCCATACTGACCAGTGGAATGGCCAATTGGTGCATATCCTGCTCAATAAGTGGTAAGCGGTTTCGTAGCGGTAGTAAAAATTGGTCCGTCACTTGTATTTGATATATTTTTGTATAAAAAGCCAATTGTCGCTGGAAAATATAGAACAGCGTCAATACCTGCGAGTAATCAGTTTTGGAGACAAAGTTATCCGGGAAAGCCAAGCGTTTTTCCAAGGCTTCATGCAGCGCCCAAGTCCGGGTTTTAAGGGCAAAGAGCGGATCGTTGTTGGGACTCAATTTTGATCTCCTTGTTGCAGATCGGACACATAATATTTACGGCTTATGGCGTTCCAGCGCTAATTTTCTCAGCTCCCGCCAAGTCACCTATTATCTATTGTTTTAGACCATGCTCTGTGTGGCAACGCGCACATACCTCCAAACGATTTCTTGTAAACTGACAAAATATGACAACCCTATCTTGTGCGCACGACACGCGCTCACTCCTGCCCGACCGCTTGGAATGCACTTATGTCAAACTCCCATTACAGCGAAGTCGAAATAGCTGCTGCCCTTGAGGCTTGTGCTCGTGAACCGGTTCACATCCCCGGCGCCATCCAGCCAGTGGGCTGCCTGATAAGCCTGGATGCCAACATGGCACGGATACGTCAGGTCAGCGCCAATATTGAGGATTTTGTGGGTATCAGCGTGGCAAATGTGCTGATCAGCAAGCCCAGAGAGGTACTGGGCGACGAGTTGATGGATCTACTGGAAACCGAATTAGTGAAAAAGGATAATTCTGCTTCCGTCCTCACCGCCACAGCACAGGGTCAAGTGGGGGGCAAACAACGACGCTTTCATGTGGTGGCCTATCCCAGTGACAACGCTTTTGTTGTTGAGCTGGAATATCAGTTGAGCCCGGATGGCCATCGCCTGCTGGACAAGGTAAACGACTGGCTGGTCGAAGTGGCGCAGATCGATAACTCCGATTCTCTGCTTGATGCGTTGACCCGCTGGGTGCAGCAGCTGAGCGGTTACGATCGGGTGATGGTCTACCGTTTCGATGAGAACTGGAATGGCCGGGTAATAGCCGAGACCTGTCTGCCTGTGGCAGAGAGTTTTCTCGATCATCATTTTCCCGCCAGTGACATTCCCGCTCAGGTACGTCGACTTTATGACATCAACCGGGCGCGCAGTATCCCTGATGCTTTGGCGCCAGCGGTGCCCCTGGTGCCGTCCTGCGGTCCTGATGAGGCGACGCCTTTGGACATGTCGCGAGGAGTGCTGCGCGCCGTCTCGCCGATACATCAGGAGTACCTCACCAACATGGGTGTTGGCGCCTCGCTCTCGATAGCCATGCACGAGGAGGGCAAGTTATGGGGTCTGTTAGCCTGCCACAGCGTAAAGCCCAGGCCGTTGGAGGCTGATCTGCGCGATGCGCTGTGTGCTCTGGTGCAGATCGCCATGCAGCGGTTGATGATTTTGCGCACTGCAGCCGAGACCCGTCTCCTTCACGGTATTCACGAAAGCAACCAGATACTAACCGACGAGAACGGACGCACACTGGGACCGGATGGCCTGATTAAACGTCACGGCGCACAATGGCTGGAGCTTCTGGATGCCGAAGGCATCGCCCTGGTTACCGAAAATCAGATCAACTGCCTGGGAACCGTACCGTCCGAAGAGAATCTGCTTGCGATGGCCAACTGGTTGAGTCGCCATAAAAATCACGAGGCCCTCTGGCGAAGTCAGGCGTTGGGAGAGTCCCCTCTTGCGACTTGGCAGGCGGGCGATCTGTGCGGCCTACTCGCCGTGGCCCTGCCTACCAACACGAGACACTGGCTGATGCTGTTTCGACGCGAGCAGCGTCACAGCAGACACTGGGCAGGCAAACCCGAAGATACTCCCATGATGAGAGACGGGCAGCTTATCCTGACACCGCGCCGTTCTTTTGCTCAATGGGAGGATGAAGTCAGAGGGCGCAGCCGCGCCTGGCGCGATATCGAATGCCGTGCCGCCGGAAACCTGGCCAAGAGCATGGCCGTCCTGACCGCCAGCCACGAGATTGCTCAGCTCAATGAAAAGCTCAAAAGCCTCGCTTACAAAGATAGCCTGACCGGCACTTGGAACCGCTACCGTATGGAGCAGGCGATCGACGCAGAGCTCAATGCTGCAGAACGTCACGACAGGTCGTTAGCCGTGCTACTGTTAGACATCGATCACTTCAAGCAGTACAACGACACTTATGGTCACGAGGCAGGCGATCTGGTTCTGGTCACGCTATGCAGTGTTCTACAAAAGCGCTTGCGCCCTACCGATTACCTGGGCCGTTGGGGTGGCGAGGAGTTTGTTGTGCTTGCCGGCAACAGCGACTTGGTCGGCGGCGTATATCTCGCCGAACGGCTCAGGCAGAGCGCCGAGGCACTGGACCTGGGCAAACTGGGCGGCGTGACCATCAGCATCGGTGTGGCCGCCTGGAAACGTGGAGACAAACGCGAGGACCTTGTAGCTCGAGCCGACCACGCCATGTATCGCGCCAAGGAAGGGGGACGCAACAGGGTGAAAACCGAAGTGTCTGACATCATTTAATTTTTCGTCAAACCCTGAGCAAAATAGTGTGCTTCGAATGCAGCCGCGGTTAGCGGTCTGCTGAAGTAATATCCTTGAGCACCTTCACACTCATTTTGAACAAGAAAGTCCATGGTTTCCTGATCTTCAACCCCCTCCGCGATAACCCGCAGTCCCAAGCTCTGTGCCATGCGAATAATCGCCTGAACAATCGATGCGCTGCTTTTTTCTGTCTGTATGTTTTGCACAAAGCTCTGGTCGATCTTTAGCTCATGAACTGGGAGATCCTTCAAATAGCTGAGCGAAGAGTATCCCGTCCCAAAGTCGTCAATGGCAATATTAATGCCCATATCTTTGATTTTTTTTACTCGCTCTGCGGCTCCTGCAATGTCGCTCATGATGATCGACTCTGTCAGCTCTATCTGCAGCTGGTCTGCAGGCAGGCGGTAACGGTGCAAGAGTTTAATTATAAAGTTCGGTAGTTCCTCATCGCGAAGTTGGACTATCGAGACATTCACCGACATCCGTACAGGTGGGTGACCGGCGTCGAGCCACGCTCTCATCTGGGAGCAGGCTTTTTCCAGCACCCAGTTTCCAATGGGCACCATCAGATGGCCGCTCTTTTCCGCCACGGGAATAAACGTACCTGGAGGAATCAAACCCTTTTGTGGATGGTGCCAACGCAATAGCGCCTCGGCACCTATTACGATACCGGAACCAAGAGCAATCTGAGGCTGAAAGTGTAAGGACAGCTGATCTTGAGCAATAGCCGTGCGTAAATCCTTCTCAAACTGGTGGCGTTCCATGACCAGCCTGTTCATTTCCGGTGCAAAGAACCGGAAGCAGTCCCTCCCCGCTGCCTTTGCCTGATACATGGCGGTGTCCGCGTATTTGATCAGCGACTCTGCATCCTGTGCGTCTTCCGGAAACATGCTTATACCAATGCTGATCGATACATTCACCGTCTCATGGTTAACGACGAAGGGGGCGCTCAAACGCTTGGCTATTTTTTTGGCCAACTCGCTGGTAAAAGTCTGCCGGTGTAAACCGGTCAAAAGAACCGCAAACTCATCACCTCCCAAACGGCTAACGGTATCAGTCCGACGTACGCAGCCCTTAAGTCTTTCCGCAACCTGCCTGAGAAGCTCGTCACCCGCCCCATGGCCAAGCATGTCATTGACTCGCTTGAACAGGTCCAGATCCAGATACAGCAAGCTGAGCCTGACATCATATCGCCCTGCGTTAGCCATCTCTTGAGTCAAGCGTTCAACTAACAAGGCACGATTCGGTAAGTCCGTGAGGGGGTCGTGGTAAGCAAGATAAGTCAACTCCTTGTTTAACAAATGGATCTCACTGACATCTCGAAGGTTGATAACCAAACCCTGGTTCTTGCCACCGCTATCTCGCAGCAGAGCAACATGCTTCTCTACGTGAAGTAATTCGCCATTGTGTTGGCGCAGCAAAATATTACCCAACTGTTTGGGTTCGTCCAGATTCGTGGCGCTGAGGCTTGTGCTATCAAGAATTTCGCGAGTGGTTTCATTCAGGAGGACTAAAACCTCACCTACCGCTCGACCGATCGTTTCGACTGATGACCATCCACTCATTCGCTCGGCAGCGGGATTAAAAAACGTTATGCGTCCTGCTACATCCGTACTAACCACGCCATCAGCAATGCTTGTCAGCGTCACTTGTAAGCGTTCTCGTTCACTTTGAAGCAGGTTGTTAGCTTTTTCCGTATAAGTGGTCACTGATTCGACAATGGCCTTGTCGATTGCTTCATTCAGAAAGACCAGCTCTCCTTTAGGAAGTTCGCCCCCTCGTGAATACAATATTTGTAAGATAACCACTCGTAGCAGGCCATACTCCCTGACGACTTCCTCCAACGAAAACCGCAGTTTCCAGCGGTCTTGCGCATGAAGCCTGGGACCCTGTTGTGGGAACGCTATGTGGCGGGTTTTGTCCGATGTGTTCTCATATTGATCAGCAAGGTCTATCAAGATTTCCGGGAGATTATTGCGCAACACGACGCTTGTTAGCGCTTGGGCTGAGGCCAAGGTTTTCCGGTCGAGGCTTTCAAACTCAAGGAGTATGTTTTCATGCTCTTGGCGGAGGAATTTACCAAGAGGAAGAGCGGGTATTGCTGAGGCGTGATCTGGCGACATGCCGTTCGTCCTTGTAAAGTGCTTCTCGAGCACACAAACTGCTGAAGTTAAACTCGGACCTAAGACGCTATTCAGGCGCAAGGAGTAATCCCCATAGCCAAGTCCCTCACTGCCCTATTTAAAAATGCCGCAACTAGTCATTGTTTATTAGGAGGTTTGGCTAATTTTCTTTCGCCCAGTCTAGCAACCATGTAACGCAGTTCTGTGCGGTGGAGATCATATAGCCAGTAAAGACGTTGCGAACGTATGCCAGGAGTCAACTAAAGGGTTGGGATGATTACCACACTATCTCAATAGGCGGGACATTTCGCTGCATCTATCCGCCTTATGTACACTCCATTACGAGCATAGCCTGTACACAGTTGACCTTTCTGAGGTCATAAAAGTATTCATGATTTGTGAAGTGGTCGAATAAAGCCGGAGCACTCCACATTTAAAAATGTATCCGGATTTATTTGACCAGAACACCCATAGTACGTTGAACTATATGGCACCTGCCGGTTTTGCAAATAAGGGCGGCATAATACCAATGTCTCATCGAGCCGTTGGTGCTAATTTGGGGTAAGGTCAACAAATTGGGAGCAAGCAAATGATCAGAATAAGAATAAGCGAGCGCAAGATTGTACTAGAGCCGGTTCTCATAGCCATGCTTAGCATTTTTTTGCTGGCACACCAAAATAGTTTGGCGCAAACATACTTCCGTGACCAGCATGTTGAACCCGCCTTCGAAGGCTGGGAGCAAAATGCTGACGGCAGCTTCAATCTGTTGTTTGGTTACCACAATGAGAATTGGGAAGAGGAGTTGCTCATACCGGCTGGAGAGAGCAATTTCTTCACTCCTGGGGAAGCTGACCGTGGTCAACCGACCTACTTTCTACCACGCCGCAATCGATTTACCTTCAAAGTGCCTGTACCAGCGGATTGGGGTGATAAAGAGCTGGTTTGGACTATCACCAGCCCTAACGGTGTCACCCGCAGCGCCTATGGCACATTGGCTAAAGATTACATTGTTGATTCAGTAGTCATAGCCTCGGAAACCGGTTCGCTGGGCGCGGGTACCAGCACACCGGAATCACGCGCAAATACCCCACCTGTAGTCACTGTGCTGGGCGATCGTACTGCTGGTGAAACAATCCGCTACACTACTGTAGGTGAGCCTCTGACACTGCGTGCCCGAGTCGACGATGATGGCTTGCCGAGGGTGGGCAGAGCAGGTTCGGGTTCGGGGGTAACAACAGAGAACGTTGCAGGTGCGCGAGAAACAGAAATGGAGCGTCGATTGACTCCGCCCAGGCGCAATACAGTAGGTAAAGTCAACGGTTTGTTTCTCTCATGGAATATATATCGTGGCGATGGTAGTACCGTAAGTTTTAACCCACCGCAGGTCAAACCCTGGGAAGATACCAGGGCCTCTGCCAACTCGCCCTGGGGAGCGCTATGGCTGCCCCCTCCCATCCCCGATGATGGCATCTACGAAGTACAGGTCACTTTCGATCAACCAGGCGCTTATGTGCTCTGGGCCCGGGCAGACGATGGCGGGCTCTATCACGACCAATACGTGACAGTACATGTCACTCAGTAGCTATGGAAATTACAGCGAATTCTATTTCCGCAGTTGCGATTGGAATGCTGGAGCAGCTTTAAAGGCACTATAACAAAGAAGGCATAAGCCGTTGGCACATGTGGTGCACCCGGCATGATTGATTCGTGTATTTGCCTGAGGCAAATACACTCACCCCTGCGGGGCGCCCTGGCGGGCGTCCTGATTGCGATGCAATCAGTCGAACATGGGCAGTTCGCCTCGTAGACGGAATACGCCAGAATAAAAAAAGGGGCTGTCTTGTTGGACAGCCCCTTTTTTTATTCTGGTGCACCCGGCATGATGGATTCGTGTATTTGCCTGAGGCAAATACACTCTCCCCTGCGGGGCGCCCTGGTGGGCGTCCTGATTGCGATGCAATCAGTCGAACATGGGCAGTTCGCCTCGGAGCCAGATGCGGCAGAATAAAAAAAGGGGCTGTCCTGTTGGACAGCCCCTTTTTTCATTCTGGTGCACCCGGCATGATTCGAACATGCGACCACCTGATTCGTAGAATCACTTTTTGGATGTAATATTTATATATTAAACAATAACTTGCGATCTTGGTCGGATTTCAATAAATGCCTCTCTTAGTCTGAGGAATTGTCAGTTAGCTCCTACTCGGGACACTATTTTGCGGAAAGACACACACTATATTGGATCTTGGAAATCTACAAATACGGTGAGATACTCTTTAACAGTAAGTCGTTCTTACACGGTAATCACCGAAGAATCAGCATTCACCAGATAGTATGTTAGCAATCTTATGTTGACAATCTGTAGGAGCCATAATGGATCTGGTATTGATAAGCTCTGCATATAATGGCCTAAAGGTTGCCAAAGATATCTTCTCTGGTTTCAAAGACCTTCAAGTTGAGACAGCTGCTCTGGAGCGCATAAATGATGCCGTAAAAAAGGTAGGTGAAGCTCAGGATGCAATATTTATGCTTCGTGAGGAGTTGTTTCGACTTCAAGAAGAAAATAATTATCTAAAGCAACAAATTAGCGATAGTGATAAATGGGCCGACATAATCGGTCAGTATCAATTGGTAGCCACAGCCGGTGGTGCGGTGGTCTTTAAATCTAACGAAGAGCCACTCCATTTCGCTTGCCCTAGCTGTGCACAATCAAAAGAGATACATATTTTACAAGACAACAGGTTAATCGTTGGCACCTTTACATGCACAAAGTGTAAGGCACAATATCCCGTGAAACCACAAGAGACAATGCAGCCGATCAAAATGCAAGGCTGGTAGATTGTAGAAAAAATGTTGTAGTTGCTGCTTTGAGACTTCTGTTCCGCAGCGCTTCACTTCAGACCCTAGGCACGACGTGATGTGTAATGAGATCTCAGATGACTAATTTTGGCCACTACACTTCAATTTCAGGAATAAAGGGGATTCTCGAAGTAGAAGAGCTTTGGGCTACTAACATTAAATTTTTAAACGATGAACATGAGTTTCAACACGCAATTGATCTTTTTAAGGAAGTCATACCGAAAGCAAAGATTACCAAAAAGGACAGGAATTACGATCTGTATGCTGAGTATGGAAAAAGAATCATTGATAGCCTCAATTCACTGAATAACTATAAGTCGGAATCTGTCTTTACACTATCTTTCTCTGAAGAAACTGATCTGTTAAGCCAGTGGCGAGGTTACTGTCCTAATCACAATGGCTACTGCTTGGTTTTTGATGTCCCCAAAATATACGACAGCATTGTATTTGATCATGAGGATGTATATTTCGAAAACTGCGTTTATGATGATGATGAAAAAGACAAAAAAATTAAGTCAGTACTTAACGACCGATATTCTGAATACATAAAATGTGACAGTGAAAAAATGAAAGATGGAGTGATTGGCAAGTTAACAAGAGACATGCTGAAGCTGGCGGCTCATTTTAAGCATTCATCATTTCGTGAGGAAAAAGAGCATCGAATTATCGTAGTTCAAGACTACGCGGCATCAAAAGACACGAGATTTAGGGTTGGGAGAACGTCACTAATACCGTATGTAAGCATTCCAGTAAAAAAAGAACACTTAAAGAAGGTGGTAATCGGACCGACTGAAAACAAAGGTCTTGCACAAAGGGCGCTGCAAAGCTTCGTGGAGAAAATATACGGAGATCCATTTTTCCTGCTTGATATAGAAATAGAGTTTTCTAAAAGCCCTTACAGGCCTTGGTGAAGACAAGTAGTTCTAACGCGCTTCCTTGGACAGTTCCAAGAGCCACTTGAGCGGCAGTATTGTTCAAATTCTAAGGAAAGAAGGCCGCATGATGTGCATTAAAAAAATGCCATTTATGCATAAGTGAATTAGCTAACAAACGGACCAGAACTATTGCATCTGAGAAATCCATCATGGACGAAACTCTAGATAGAGCAATCTTTGCTATTGATAAAATGCTTGAAGAGCTATCATGGCTTTTCGTGCATATAAAAAAGCATAACAACACGCTGTCCCTCCCCCGCCAGTTCATTGATTTTTTTTTGCAATGTTAAATATCCGGACTGGGCGTCATACTATGAGTCTCAGCAAAAGCTGGATGTATTACCAATTCTTGCATTTTTCGATTCCGAACAGATAAAGGATTTGGCTGCTGAGCTAGAGCGGCTTTCACCTGATGAAGTTGTTAGGAGAAGGAAAGAGATAGAGGACGAATTTTTCGAATTATTCGACGATGATGAGTCTGAGTCCTCGCCCTTTGACGTCAGATTTATGACCCCGCAAGAAGAGGCAGAGTATCTGCGCGATACTCCGTTAGATCAAAGACAAAAAGACTTGCTCCACTCCTACTTATTTTTCACTGCATTCGTTACCCAGACATTTCAGTTTCTAGCATTGGCTACTCATGGCAAGACCATGCATGAACTGGTGACGATAGCTATGTCAGGGGATGATATTGCCTTCTGTCAGGCAATACAGGTCGATAGAACTGTTTTGTTTGCGATACCTTATTTTCGTCAACGACTGATACGGATGCAGCTTGGCAATGAGAGAAACATGCTGGAGAGTCTCGGGCGTGCCATCAGCGGAAAACTATGGGGTAATCGATTTCCAAATCCTGAATTATGGATCACATTCTCAATTCTGAACCGTGTGGAATTGCTCAAATCACTTTCAAACAAGCAAATTTTAGACATTTGCGTGCGACTAAAAGTCCTTAAAACAGATGACGAGAACATTATCTCGAAGCGGAAGAGCGAATTTCTTAGAAGGCAAGGACGAACTTTTTAAAAAGTCTGTCCTTCGCAGTCCCCTACCTCATGCATAGTATCCCCAACCGTCTACTTACGACGGCTGGGCACCGTCCTCTAAATTTCTCGAGGATTCTATGCAAACAGTTAATCAAAAAGCGAACAGCCATTTCGTGGCTCATGGGGATACAGCGCAGCTGGAGCACCTTGACCACGAACATGGTTGTTTATTGGGTACAGAGTCTAGTAACACAGTACCCTCTACTAGCATTGAACAACCCAATACCAAACTACTGCGCGTTGGTATTGATAGTTTATATCTGACCTACCGAGGTGAGCTGTACCACGAGTCTGCTATCAAGCTTCGCAAGCTAAAAGAACTGGCACAAGCTGACAAGGACTCAGACCAACACTTGGCACAGTATCCTATCGGTGACCATTCATTCGAGGTTGGCGGCAACGGTCGCAATCCTTTTGCGTTCATTCTCACTGATAACTGGTTCCGGCTTGAATTGGCAAAGCTTGGCGCAAAGCTTCTCCCGATGGCCTACTGTCGCATATCCAGTGAGCTGCTAACCTGTCGGGGCGCCGACCAGTCTGTTGAAGCCTTGAGTCAGATCATCAGTGAGCTTGGTTCGATTTCGGAGTTCCCTAACGTGAGCCGAGTCGATCTGTGCGTCGACTTCGTGACCGACTACCCGGTTGAGTTGATCGAAAATTCCCAATGGGTTGGTAAACCCAGAGACTTCAGTCATCACACAGTTGGCAGGCAGTTTTCTGGTGTCAGCATAGCGGCTGGTGGTGTGATCTCGGCGCGCCTATACAACAAAACGCTGGAAATGAAAAAGAACCCCCGCCCCTATCTGGAAAACATCTGGCGCGATATGGGGTGGGATGGGCAGCACGATGTATGGCGGCTGGAGTTCCAATACAAGCGCCAGGTATTAAGAGACTTGGGTATCGTCAAATATTCTGACCTAGTGCGTGCACTGGCAGGGCTTTGGGGTTACTCCACACAGGACTGGCTTCGTCACACTACTCCGAGTGAATCCGACAAGACTCAATCCCGCTGGCCTACCTCTGCGTTATGGTCTGTCTTACAAGCTGCGCCTTGGGATGGTGTCACCAGTGTGACCAGAGTCAGTTCAGAACGCACAAGGGCCCCTTCTGATCGCACCTTGTTTGTTAATGGACTTGCTTCACTCACTTCATACATGGCCAGAGAAGGTTATCTCAATGCGTTTGAGGCTGCCAGAGAGTACCTGCGTGCTGCTCAGGAGTATCACAATAGTTTGGCTGAGCGAAGTGGCGTGGACTTTGAAAACTACATTACGGGCAAGATCGCTGAAAAGCGCCGGTACTACAACTCTGGGGTCAATGCGCCTTTGGGTGGCGGCATTCATCCTGCAGATCAGCAAGTCTCAAGTGAGTACAGGAAGCGCAGCAATGGAGAGCTTTAGCCATGAAACGATGGATCTTGATGAGGCAGCAATTTTCCTCAAAGTTCACTGGCAGACCCTGCGGGCAAAGGCAAAAAACGGTGAGATACCCGGTGCCAAGCTTGGGCGTCGATGGGTGTTCATCAAGTCTGATCTTGTCTCACACCTGCGTTCTCAGTACTCTAGTGCCCGACCAAGATCGCAAGTCCAGCTTAATGAAGGAGATTCATTATGTTGTACAAGCGACCTAATTCGCAGTTCTGGTGGTGTTCATTCATCGCGGCAGACGGACAGCGAATACAAAAGTCTACTAAAACTGTAGACAGAAGACTGGCTCAGGAGCTGGAAGACCGGCTCCGGGTCGAACGATGGAAAGTAGTACAGTTTGGCGAAAAACCCAGAAGGACGTGGAAAGAGGCTGCTGTCAGGTGGCTGAAGGAAACCTCTCGTAAATCAACAGAGGATGCAGTGGGTCGGATTCGTTGGCTTGATCCGTATCTAGGCTCTTTGTATCTGGATGAGATAAACCGGGAGATTCTGGACAAGATCACAGAGGCAAAAATGAATGAAGGTGTTGCGCCATCAACAGTTAACCATCTGCTGGAAGTGATCCGGGTCATTCTGAACACGGCTGTAAAACACTGGGAATGGATTGGCAGAGCGCCGCATGTGAGGATGCTCAAAACGCCTCGTAAGCGCATCAGGTGGTTAACACGGGAGGAAGCGTCGTCAGTGTTGAATTATCTACCTGAGCACTTACAAGTGATGATGCGTTTCTCACTGGCGACTGGACTACGTGAATCTAATGTTACCGGCTTGCAATGGTCGCAAGTTGATCTTGAGCGCCGGGTCGCATGGGTTCACGCGGATCAGTCCAAGTCAGGCAGGCCGATTGGCGTACCGTTAAACAAAGAGGCAGTTGTTCTGCTGCGTGGTGAGTTTGGCAAGGATAGTAAATATTGCTTTACCTACAAAGGCAGACACGTTGCCAAGTGCAATACCAAAGCATGGCGTCATGCGCTGATTAATGCAGGCATCACAGATTTTCGCTGGCATGATCTTCGTCATACGTGGGCAAGTTGGCATGTGCAAAACGGTACACCGATGCATGTTTTGCAAGAGCTTGGTGGGTGGTCAGATATCCGCATGGTGCAGCGTTACGCACACCTTGCACCGGAGCATTTGGCCCCTTATGCCGATCGACTTTGTGCATTGGGAACAGTTACTACATTCCCAGCTACACAAGGAATACGCCATAAAAAAAGCAGCTACCTAGGCGCCTAGATAACTGCTTGATTTGAATTACGAATTAATGGTGCACCCGGCATGATTCGAACATGCGACCACCTGATTCGTAGTCAGGTACTCTATCCAGCTGAGCTACGGGTGCGTAGGGCGCGTATTATATATAACTCGGCGGATTTGCAAAGCCCTTTTTTACAGTCTCTGCAAATTTCCACGTATCAGGCAGGTCATGTTACTATCTGGTCATAGTTCAACTCTCTGGATGGTCTCATTATGTCAGTCAATTTCAAGCAACATCTCGGCGCATTGCTTTTTACCGGAGTCATGGCTTTTAGTGTGTCGGCAAGCGCTGATTATGATCGTGGCATGGCTGCTTTGCAGTCTGGTGATTATCGCGTTGCGATTATGGAGTTTTCAGATGCGGCGCAGACTGGGCACGCAGGTGCTCAGCAGAAGCTTGGGGATATCTATCGTTTGGGCCAGGGCACCACGCCTGATCTGGTTCAGGCGATCAAATGGTTAACTCTTGCCTATCTTAATGGTATGCGCGAGACGTTGCCTGCGCTCGAAATGCTGCGTGACAGTGTCTCTGAAGCGGAGTTGGTTGAAGGTGAGCAGTTGGCACTGCAGTGGCTTGAGGACGCCAACCGCGTCATGTTTGCAGATGACGACACCAGTTCTTTGTACGAACAGAATTAAGCGAAACCGTCTGTCGTGCGCGCAATAAGCCGTCATAGCGTATTGGTGATGCTGCTGGTGTTGTTTGCCGGCATCAGCATTGGGTCTCTGGCTCAGGCTCCAACTGACCTGACGCAATTGATGCGTGCTGGTGAGAACGGTGACGCTGCTGCACAATTTGATTTGGGCAACCGTTTTCTTAATGGAACTGGCGTAGAGCAAGATAATTTTGAAGCCTTGCGATGGTTCACCTTGGCGGCCGAGCAGGAAAATCGTAATGCGCAGTACAACATTGCGGTGATGTATCTGAATGGCATAGGTGTTATCAAAGATGCCGAGCAGGCAATCGCCTGGTTTCTGCGAGCGGCTGAAAATGGTGATCCTCCCTCCCAGTTTACCCTTGGTATCGCATTATTTAATGGCCAGTTAGGCGTACCGCAAAACACAGCGGAGGCTTATAAATGGTTTACCTTGGCGGGCGCTGCCGGACACCAAAGTGCGGCAGCCAATGCAGTATTGGTTCAGGAACTGTTACCCCCCGAAGATGTGATTGCGATGCAGGAAGCAGCCAAGGCCTGGATTGCCGCTTATAAGGTACGTCAGGCATCACAAGTGGCGCAGCCTGTAACCGGCTCGGCAGAACCGCAATCATGATCAATCCCATTCACGATCTGGCGCAATCTCAAACGCATTTTTCGCGCCAGAACAAGGATCGCTTCTATCTGTTAAAACTGCTTCTGATGGTAAGTGGGCTTCTGATAGGTAGCGTGTTTCTGACTACCAAGGCGTCTGCTCAGATACAGATTGCAGACGAAAACATTGAATTGCCGGACTATAAAGCTTACGAAACAGGTCTGGATGCGGCATACGCAGGTGACTATGTGACCGCCCTGCGTGAATTTACCATTGCCGCAGACGCAGGTTTACATCTTGCTCAATATAATCTGGGTGTTATGTATTACACCGGTGAAGGTGTAGCGCAGGATTATGCATTGGCATTCAAATGGACTCGTATGGCTGCCGAACAGGGGCATATCAATGCGCAGTTTAATCTGGGGACTTTGTACTACAACGGTTTGGGCATGCGTTCATCGCTCTTTACGCATTGGCCGTTGTCATTGATTTTTCAGCAATCAAATTTTGAGGAAGCTGTTAAGTGGTATGGTTATGCTGCCGAGTATGATCACGGGGAAGCGCAGTATAATCTGGCGACCATGTATGAAAAAGGCGAAGGCGTCGCGCAGGATCTGATAAAAGCCCATATGTGGGCAAGACTTGCCTTTGACAATGAAGTGCCCGACGCCACGCTTTTATATAACTCGCTCACTGCTCGACTGACCTCTGCTCAGCGTGAAGAGGCCGGGCGAGTATATGCTCAGTGGGTGCTGGAGTTCAGAGGCTGATTTTTTTGTTATGCTGCAAGCGATTGAATACGTGCCACCATGGCTTGTAATCCGCTGCCGCGGGTTGTGCTCAAATGTCGCATCAGGTCGATTGATTCAAAAAAACCCTGGATGTCAAAAGCACGAATTTCTTCAGGAGTTTTGCCGTTATACGCGGCCATCACAATCGCTAACAGACCTTTGACAATAAACGCATCACTGTCCACATTGAAGTAAAGCCGCCCTGCTCTGTTTTCACTGCTAAGCCAGACCTTGCTCTGACATCCGCGAATCAGGTTCTCATCAATGTGATCTATGGTGTCCATCGCGGGCAGTTCTTTGCCCAGATCAATAATGTAGCGATAACGATCATCCCAGCTGTCAAAAAAAGACAGGTTATCGATGATGTCTGCGCTGGTGATATCAATACCAAACGTTTTCATGATTAATAGAACATCCCGGTTTCCAGTTGCGCTTCTTCGCTCATGCGATCGCGGCTCCAGGGTGGATCGAACACCAGTTCAACTTTCACGTCTTTGACGTTTGGTACTTTTTTGACTCTGTATTCTACGTCACCCACCAGTACAGGACCCATGCCGCAACCCGGGGCAGTCAGTGTCATGTCGATGTGTACGGTATTGCTGTTGTGATCTACGGATACCTTGTAAATCAATCCAAGATTGACCAAATCTACTGGAATCTCCGGATCAAATACGGTGCCTAATGCCTGCCAGACCTGATCCTCGTGGATTTTGTCGTCGATAGCGGGTGGGAAACTCAAGGTTTCAGCTTGTAACCCGAGTTTGGCGGCATCCGTTCCATCCACGCGCAGCATCTGGCCGTTATGCACAATCGTGTAGTTGCCGCCCAATGCCTGGGTGATGCTGACAAAACTGTTTTTCGGGACAGTCACAGGTGTGCCATCTGGCACTCTGCGCGCCGGGCAGTCTTCCTGTGCCACTACCATTTGTCTTTGCATTCAGCTGTCCATGTTAATCAATTGATAGAGAAACTCTCGCCACAACCGCAATGATCTTTGGCGTTAGGATTGAGAAACCGCAATTGGCGGTTGACACCTTCAGTCACTAAATCAATCTGAGTACCATTCACGACATTAAGGCTCGCGCGATCAATCAGCAACTCAACGCCCTCTTCCAATGTCTGACGCAAATCTTGTTGGTTTATCTCAGGCACCAGATCAATCACATACATAAAGCCCGTGCATCCGCTCTCTTTGACGCTCAATCGAACTGCTCGCGCAGACTGATCATTTTTCAATTGGCGCCTGAAGTGCGCGACTGCTGATGGCGTGACCGACACTGGCTCAGCAGGAAACATCTGTGGATCAAAACTCTTAACACTCATCTTATTTCCTCTCAGACGTCAGAATACCCTGGTGAAAATAAATCTGTTTTTTATATCTATGACAATAATTGCCTGACTTTTTCCAGCGCAACAAACAGCCGGTCAATGTCTTCAAACGTGTTATAAAAACTGAAACTGGCTCTCACTGTGCCCGGAATACCATATTGTTGCATGATGGGCTGCGCACAGTGATGACCTGTACGCACGGCGACACCTTGTTGATCCAACAGCATGCCGATGTCAGAGGGATGCATCCCGTCCAGTGTAAAACCCAGAACGGCTGCTTTTGAAGCGGCCGTTCCAATGATCTTTAAACCTGGCACTGCCAAGGCTTTGGCTGTCGCATAGGCCAGCAAAGCGTCTTCATGAGCTGCCATTGCTGCACGATCCTGCAAATTCAGATAGTCGATGGCAGCAGCCAAGCCAATGGCAGCAGCAATGTCTGGTGTGCCGGCTTCAAACTTGTAAGGAAGTTGATTAAAAGTTGTTCCGTCAAAACTGACGGTTTCGATCATCTCACCACCACCCTGATACGGGGGCATCTGCTCCAGCAATTCACGTTTGCCGTATAACACGCCAATACCTGTTGGCCCAAATAATTTGTGCCCGGAAAACACGTAAAAATCGCAGTCCATGGCCTGCACATCCAACGGCCAATGAGCAATGGCCTGTGCGCCGTCCACCAACACTTTGGCACCGACAGCGTGTGCGAGTTTAATCATTTGCTCTATCGGATTGATGGTACCCAGCGCATTCGATACATGATTGACCGCAAGTAATTTTACGCGATCATCCAGTAATGCCTTAAGCGCGGCCATATCAATGGTGCCAGTCTCATCTACAGGAACAGCAACAACGCTGGCCCCGGTTTTTTCAGCAATCATTTGCCACGGCACAATGTTGGAGTGATGCTCAAGCGCTGGAACCAGAATACGATCCCCTGCTTTAAGATTTGCACCGCCCCAGCTTGCAGCCACCAGATTGATTGATTCGGTGGCACCTCGTGTCCAGATGATTTGTCCTGTGCTTTTGGCGTTTATAAAATCCGCGACGGTTTTTCGCGCCGACTCGAATCTGGCCGTTGCACGATCACTCAGAGTATGGGCACCGCGATGCACATTGCTGTTGTCGTGAGTGTAATAGTGCACGATCGCGTCGATCATTGCCTGAGGCTTTTGAGTGCTTGCGGCATTGTCCAAATAAACCAATGGCTTACCGTTGATACTTTGATTCAGAATAGGGAAATCTGCCCGTATTTTTTGGACATCAAATGCTGTTTGTGGCACTGATTTCAAGGTTCTGCTCCAGAGTCGGTTGCAGGCTTGATATCGCTAACAAGACTGCGATCTTCTGAGAACCTGTTACGCAACCAGGCCTCCAGCCAGACTCGCAATGGTTCTATTGTCAGCGATGACAACAATTCATTGATAAAACCAAAACTCAACATGGTGCGCGCGTTTGCAGGACTGATGCCACGACTGAGCAAGTAATACAGCGCGGTTTCATCCAACTGGCTGATAGTAGCGCCATGCGCGCACTTGACATCATCAGCGTAAATTTCAAGCTCAGGTTTAGTATAGATCTCAGCGCTGTTTGAGGTCAGCAAATTGCGATTGCTCATTTCTGCGAGTGTTTTTTGGGCGTCTTCAAAAATGTGAATCCGTCCATTAAACACAGCTTTTGCCTTGTTTCCGACAATACCCCGGAATACTTGCTGGCTGGTACAGTTGGGAACGCGGTGCTCGATGCAGGTATGGTAATCAACCTGTTGATCATGGCGTGCCAGATAAACACCATCAAAGCTCAGGGAGGCACCCTGGCCACAATGATTCAACTGGTAGTCGATACGTTTGAGCTGGCTGCCTTCCGACAAAGTAAAACCATTCAGCACTGCATCACGCATCAGATTGACATGCACTGCGCCGACATGGATTGCGGCCTCATGTTCAAGATTCAAGCGAGTGTGATGCAACTGCGCATTTGGTCCCAGCTGAATTTCAGTCAAGGTGTTCACAAAACCATTGTTGCCTGATACGTGCTCTGAGCTCAGAAAGTGTTCAATAATTTGAGCACTGGCGCCCTGCTCAAGCACTACCAGTGTGCGCAGATTTGCGACCACATTGTGTTGTGCTGTACTGACGTAAACCAGATAAACAGGCTTTTCAAGTACCACGTTGCGTGCCACATGTATCAGCAAACCATCCAGCGTCCAGGCACCGTTTAATGAGGCAAACAAATTGCGCCGTGCCGGGTCTACTGTTCCAGCCACTTTACCAAGATTGGCTTCAATCACATCAGTAGCCAGATTGTCTGCTTGCGAAAACAGGCAAATCCCCTCGGGCATAGTGTCTGACGCTGCTGCATCAAGCACTCCGTCAACAAATACCAAACGCGTTGCATGCATTGGGATCAATTGTGTTGCCAGACACTCGGCGGATGCAGAAGAACCTGCAGCCCAAACAGCGGTCTCATTTGACTGCAGTGCCTGAACCGAGGTGTATTTCCAGTGTTCGAGTTTTCGACCGGGCCAGGTAGCACGCTCAAATTCGCTTGCCCCCTGCTCGCGCAGGCTTGACAGCAAATGCCCATGACTCGCGGCCACAGATTGCTGTTTGGCCATCATCAGAGCATGTCGCTGAAATGCGCTCATTGGCGCCGGGATAGATTGCCGACTGTTTGTCATGCGTGCGGACATACTCAGACGCCCTCTTTTTCCAGCCAACCGTAACCTTTGGCTTCCAGCTCTTTAGCCAGCTCTTTATCACCTGTGCGGACAATCCTGCCATTTGCCAGTACGTGCACGTAATCCGGCACGATAAAATCCAGCAAACGCTGATAATGTGTTACCACAATAAAACTGCGCGCGCTGTCGCGCATCGCGTTGACTCCGGCGGCAACTACCTGCAGGGCATCAATGTCGAGCCCGGAGTCCGTTTCATCCAAGATACAAAGACGCGGTTCTAACAGCATCATTTGCATGATCTCATTGCGCTTTTTTTCGCCACCCGAAAAACCTTCGTTCACGCCCCTTTTCAGAAATGCCGGGTCCAGACTGACCTTCTGGCTGCATTCACGTGCCAGTTTCATGAAGTCAAACGAGGACAGCTCAGGCAGACCCAGGTGTTTGCGGCGAGCATCAACTGACGCTTTAAGGAACTCCATGTTACTGACACCCGGGATTTCTACCGGGTATTGAAAGGCCAGAAACACACCTTCTCGGGCGCGTTCTTCGACCTCTAGCTCAAACAGATTTTTACCGTTAAAGGTGACGTCACCTGATACCACGTCATAACCGGCACGCCCTGTGAGCACATTGCCCAACGTACTTTTGCCGGCACCATTGGGGCCCATAATAGCGTGTACTTCGCCGGGTTTGATGCTCAGGTTCAATCCGTTCAGAATCTGTTTGCCTTCTACTTTGGCAACCAGTTCGTGTATATCCAGCATAATCATTTTCCGTTTGTAATTGAAACTAACCAACTGACCCTTCGAGGCTGACTTCCAGCAGTTTGCCGGCTTCCACCGCAAACTCCATGGGCAGTTCTTTAAAAACTTCCCGACAAAAGCCATTCACAATCATCGACACGGCTTTTTCTGCATCCAGACCGCGTTGCTGACATAAAAACAACTGATCATCGCTGACTTTGGAGGTAGTCGCTTCGTGCTCGATCACCGCAGAAGCGTTTTTGGTTTCGATATAGGGGAATGTATGTGCGCCGCAACGATCACCAATTAACAGTGAGTCACACTGAGTATAGTTACGAGCGCCTTCCGCAGTTGGATTGATACGCACCAATCCGCGATAGGCACTGTTACTGCGACCAGCGGAAATACCTTTGGCAACAATCGTTGAGCGCGTATTTTTACCAAGATGAATCATCTTGGTGCCGGTGTCGGCTTGTTGAAAATTATTAGTCAGTGCAACTGAGTAAAACTCACCTACACTGTTATCACCTTTGAGAATACAGCTAGGGTATTTCCATGTCACGGCCGAGCCGGTTTCTACCTGTGTCCAGGAGATGCGCGCATTTTTGTGCGCCACGCCGCGTTTGGTAACAAAGTTGTAAATACCGCCTTTGCCTTCCTTGTCGCCGGGATACCAGTTCTGCACTGTGGAGTACTTGATTTGTGCATCATCCAGGGCCACCAGCTCTACAACGGCTGCGTGTAGCTGATTCTCATCACGCATTGGGGCGGTGCAGCCCTCCAGGTAACTCACATGAGATCCTTCATCGGCGATGATCAAGGTACGCTCAAATTGTCCGGTGTTTAATTCGTTGATACGAAAATACGTGGACAATTCCATCGGGCAACGCACACCTTTGGGTATGTATACAAAGGAGCCATCTGAAAACACAGCAGAATTAAGTGCTGCATAAAAATTGTCTTTTTGGGGTACAACCGAGCCCATATACTTTTTGATGAGTTCAGGGTACTCACGAATAGCATCACTGATCGGGCAAAAAATTACGCCAACTTCACGCAGTTTTTCGCGGAAAGTAGTCACGACCGAGACAGAGTCGAACACCACATCAACAGCAACGCCTGCCAGTGCGGCTTGCTCATGAAGGGGAATACCGAGTTTTTCGTATGTGGCGATCAACTCCGGATCAACCTCATCGAGGCTTTTGGGGCGATCTTTCATACTT
The DNA here is from genome assembly GCA_030696315.1 of Pseudohongiella sp. Lineage (GTDB taxonomy): Bacteria > Pseudomonadota > Gammaproteobacteria > Pseudomonadales > Pseudohongiellaceae > Pseudohongiella. The sequence continues at coordinate 23,141 of JAUYSM010000060.1, forward strand.
TTGGGCGCGCTGTAGTAAGAGATGGATTTAAAATCAATCTCTGGATAATGTACGTGCGCCCATGTGGGCTCCGCCATTTCTCGCCATGCGCGGTAGGCTTTCAGTCGCCACTCCAGCATCCACTCCGGCTCCTGCTTCTGTGCTGATATAAAACGCACAGTGTCCTCATCCAGACCAGGGGCCAGCGTGTCAGACTCAATCGCCGAGTGAAAACCGGCAGCGTATTCCTTGCGGATCAGGCTTTCGACTTGCTCACTCATGATGTACCTCGTAAATGACGCGAATTATTAAGTATCCGACTAATTTAGTCAACTATTATGCCGGTCTGTGCTGAAGCTCACTGGACAGGCTCGATAGTATAACAAGGATTGTAAGACTCTCTGATCAGCTTCATACGCCCAGCCTCAACAAAATCGCGTAACAATTCGTCCATCGCGCCCATCATGGCTCGGTCCCCGCGCAATACAAATGGGCCGTACTCGCGTACCAGCCTGACCCCTTTTTCTTTGACATTACCCGCCACAATGCCCGAGAACGCCCGGCGCAAATTGACAACCAGTTCAGACGCTGGAAGGTTTTTGGATAATTCAAGCGCAGCCATATTTTTATGATTGACGTTAAAGGGGGACTTCATTTGTTCGGGAATATGTAAAAGCCAGCTGTAATAGTATGCATCCCTGGTTTTGCGTCGACTTTCACTGACTTGTCCCATACCTTTTTTCATCATTTTTGCGACGCCTACCGGATCATCCTCAACGATCTTGTAATAGTTTCTTACATGTTCGCCCAGTGTTTGCACCAGAAAGCGATCGATACGCTGGAAGTACCCCTTACTGCACGATGGTGCCGCAAAGACTACTGGCAAGTGGATGTCAGCGTTTCTGGGATCCATCAATGTACCCAACAAGAACAAAATCTCTTCGAGTGTGCCGACGCCACCGGGAAAAACGATAATGCCGTGAGCGATACGCACAAAAGCCTCAAGTCGCTTTTCGATATCCGGCATTACCACGAGGTGATTGACGATAGGGTTGGGGGATTCGGCTGCAATGATGCCGGGTTCACTGATGCCAATATATCGACCATTGCGCAGGCGTTGTTTTGAGTGCCCGATAGTTGCGCCTTTCATTGGCCCCTTCATAGCCCCTGGTCCGCATCCGGTGCAGATATCCAAGCCTCGCAAGCCCAATTGATAACCAACAGCTTTGCTGTAGTCGTATTCTTCCCGGCTGATTGCGTGTCCACCCCAGCACACAATCAGATCTGGCAGTAATCGTGGCTGCAAAAGACCCGCGTTGCGCAACACATCAAAGACCAGATTTTTTGTGACATCAGCATGAGAATTAGCGGAAGAATTGACACGAATACTTTCAAAATCGCCCTCTCTAATGTGCTCAGCATTGTCCTTCGGGCGATAGAGTTCGCTGGACACAAACACAATATCACGCAGCACAGAAAATAAATGTTCACGCACACCCTTGATGATGACACCGTCAACAAACGCGCAGGCTGGGGCATTTTTCATGCGCAGCTTTATGCCTCTGGTGCGCTGTACGATCTCTATGCTGAAATCAGGGTAGCGACTGTAGACCTCATCGGCACTATCAAACGAGTCATCGCAATTCAGAACTGCCAGGGCACAACGTCTGAATAGTTCATAGACTTCGCCATGGCCAATTTCCCGCAAACGTTCCACTTCAATTTGTGATAGCAGTTCCATGCTGCCACTTGGGCTGATGGATGCATCGACGACTGGTGCATGACAACTGGACATTGATTCTGACATGAGCACTACCCTTTTTACTGAATCCTTCAAGAGGATTTGATGTATCCTGAGTCTGATTCCGCTACAATCGCGGCCTTCAGCGCAGGAGAACGCTTATGAGCACGGAAAACCAATTCCCCGCTACCCTGGGGGAGAACGAAGAAGCCAATTATGAACTGTTTATTGATCAAGTTCAGCAAACAGGTCTGGTATGGGGATTATACGGTGACGATGGCTGGGCTATCTGCCCGTCGGTTGAATTTGAAGACACTGAGGTGTTTCCATTCTGGTCAGATGAACGTTATGCCGCAGCTCTTTGTACCGAAGAGTGGAAAACCTACGCGCCACGCTCCATCACCCTCGAAGACTTCATGAGCGAGTGGTTGCCGGGCATACATGAAGATAATGCGATGGTTGGTCCAAACTGGGATCTGGAAATGAGTGGACTTGAGTTGGAGCCCGCCGACGTGGCTCAAATGCTGTCACCTGAAACCAACGACTGATTATCTGCACGATAAACTCAAACACCCGGTCTGGGCGATAGCCAATCCCGGTGTTTGAGTTGATGTAAGTGCTTTGTAAGCTTTTATTTTTTAGAGCTGTAGTCGTACCAACCCTTTCCGGTTTTCTCGCCAAACTGGCCTTTCATGTAATGCTCGACCAAGCGCGGATTGGGCAGATCAGCGGGATTCCCGGTATCACGAAATTTTTCCATTCGCATGATGTAGCTCAGATCGAGCCCTGTGAGGTCATTGAGCCGGAATGGCCCCATGGGATGCCCAGCTCCGTAAACACAGGCATTATCAATATCTTCAACGTCAGCAACGCCCATTTCCAAAAGCCACATAGCTTCTTTTGAGATTGCCGCAAAAATCCGGTTAAGCAAAAACCCATCCACTTCTTTTTTCAACAACACCGGTACTTTTTGCATCACTTTACTGAGTTGCATGGTTAGGTCTGCTGTTTCATCAGAGACGTGCGGCCCCTTAACAACCTCAACCAGCTTCATTACCAACGCCGGATTAAAGAAGTGCATATTGACGACTTTATCTTGCCTTTTTGTTGCATCAGCAATTTTGGAGCTCACAATTGCTGAACTATTCGTCGCCAGAATACAGTGGGCAGGCGCGATACGATCAAGGTCTGCAAATATTTTACGCTTGAGGGCTAATACCTCGGTGGCCGCTTCAATCACAAAGTCCGCGTCACCTGCAGCTTCCTGCAGAGAATCAACAAACCGGATATTGTCACGCGCCTGCTTGGCCTGATCTGCAGTTAAACGACCTTTTTCGACGCGGCCGGGCAGATAGGAGTTAACAAAATCATCGGCTTTTTTTAATGTCTCAACATTCACATCAAAGCACTTGACGTTAAAACCGCAAATCGCTGCCTGCAGTGCAATCTGATGTCCCATGTTGCCGGCACCGACCACACAGATATTTCGGATATCTTCGAAGTTCATGGTTATTCCTGCTGTTTTGTAGTGAGATGGTAATTCTCTGGTTTTATTCTCCAGACCCTTATTGTGCTTAAAAATCGTCATAAATCCAGCCCCTGCGCATCCATTTAATCGAATTGACAGTATTAATGGGAAAGCGCATAAATGAATTTCAAAGTAAGTTCGGAGCCGATGACCATGCATTGTCGCTTATCCGTTAAAACTGCCAGGATGGTGAAGAGGAATACGCTGGCACTTATGCTGCTGTCACTGATGTCGATTAATGGTCATGCCGCGGATCAACTCACCGTGGCGGGTTACAACACGGTTTCAATTGACCGAATACTTGAGCTTCAGGCGGCCGCGACACAGCTGCATGAACGGGGACAGTTGGATGAAGCACTGGCTATTTACAATGAGCTGTTTCTTGCTGTGCGTCTGAAAAGTGGCTTGTTCACAGAAGAACAGTTGTTGGTACTTGATCGCTTATTAGCGGTAAATATTGATAGAAGCGACTGGGATAGTCTGAATCAGCAATTGGGCTATCACGAATGGCTGATTAACCGTTTGTTCGGCAAAAACCCGGTAGCATTGGCGCAACAGCTGCAGGTCAATTCCTTGCACCGTCAGCAGGCTGCCAGTCGACTGCAGGGCCCACAGAGGAGCTGGCACCTTGTGCAGGCCAGAACTCAACTGTGGCGTGCAGTCAGTGCTTTGGAGTCACTTCCGGAAGAATCAGAACGGCTGCCAAATTTATGGCTTCAAATTGCCAACCTCCATCTCGAATTGAACAATGACGGTCAACGCTGGTTAACCAGTTTTGAAAACCGCACGAATGAGCCAGATATGATCAGTGGGTGGGCGCTGCGGGGTAATGAGGTAGAGCAGCGCAGCCACGAGATCGGTTCGGAATTGCTTCAAAAGATTTCTACGCATTACAGAACGAGACAATATCCATCGAATGTTGATCGTTACGCGCTCGAGGCCCAGTTAGTCGCACTTCAGGGTGATTGGGAGATGATATTTGACCAGCCCAGACAGGCTTTGCACTTCTACCAGCAGGCGCTCAAGGTTGCATCCGATTCATCATGCGCTTCGGAGCTCAGAGATGTGCTTTTTGGCCAAGCCATTAGTTTACCTTTGGCTGAGCTGAACATTGAGGAATCAAGCTGCGCGCAGATCAGACTGAAATCCGTTGAGGTTATAAGCGGTCAACTCCTTAGCCAAACCGACTCAAAGCTCTATCGTCCGCACTGGGAACATTTGGAGTAATTACATGAATAACAGTCAGTTGTACGGTTTTATTAAGTCGGCCAGACACCCTCTGGCAATACTAAGTGTTAGTGTGCTGGCGAGTGCTTGTATCACAGCGGAAGAAGTCAGCCAACGCCAGGCAAGTCGTATGCCTACTCCCGCCGAGGTCGAGCAGTACAATGCCTCGGTATCCCCGGACGAGCGCATTGTTTGTCGTAATGAAATACCGGTCGGCAGCAATATTCCAGTACGCAAGTGCCGGCTGATGATAGATATTGACGAAACGTCGACGTTTCACAGGGAACAGTTGCGGCGCGCGCTCAGATAACACGCGCCGCAACAGCTTAACGACCTTGATCTGCCTGAGTGTAGTCGCAGACTCCTTCGGGGAACACAGATCTGAGTCGCTCTATCTGCTGGGAATCTGGCACCCAGCTTCCATATGTTCCATCGCTGAGCGCGGTATCTAGGGGTTTCAATGCGCACTTGAAAACGCTGCCCTCTATTGGGCCTCCTGCAACAATCCTTGATGTTGAGTACAAGGGGAACGCCTGAGTACAGCTGCCAGGCTCGCTATCATCCAGCACGCCACTCCAGACATCGCTGCCCTGCGCGATCAAACTGCCATCGGTAGCAAAGCAGGCATCGACGGCTGTAGCAGGTCGATTTCCCCCGACTCCGGCCTCAGGATTAGCTTTGATATTCATAACCCAGTCGTGCAAAACATCAAGCGCCTGCATGGTCTGATCGTATGAGCGCGCAGGCCTTGCATCGGTGAACCAGATCAGCTGGTTATCCGCATTGCCCATCCGGTTTGTGATGCGTTGTCTCGCAGAAAAGGACTGATGGGAGTTGTGCATATCCAGCTCCTCTTCCAGATAGTGGCGCCAGTCCACAATCGGAATATTAAGCTGTCCATCAAATACCATGCCTGATTCATACAAGGCTCTGATTGCCTGCTCATCGCCCACGGTTCTGGGCGCTGGTGAATCACCTTCGGACAGATTCATGTTGCGCCGACTCCAAGGATCAAAATTGTCGGCAGTGGGTTCGCCCAAAAAAGGAAATCCTTCTTGCACCATTTGTGACGGATGCTTCCAACCGCCAATTTTGGCATTCAGATCAAGAAACTCCTCCGCCGTTATCGCCCCTTCCGTCAAAGCCTGTAACCCGTACTGCACGCCAACATTATCCCAAGGCACGCGTGCGTCACCATTGGCATCAAGCCCGTAGATATTTTTTAAATCGTCATAATGTGTCCATTGCACAGAATCCATGATGCCCGGCGGGTGCATTTTGTCCTGCTCTCGCACCTGACCGTAGTGGGGATTCATGCTCAAAGGCGTGAGCCCACGCCATGCCGGTATGCACTCGTTTGACCCCGGCGCACTCGCATAGCCCAATTGTCTCTTGATCTCAGCCAACGGATCCGGCACGGCATCCGTTGAGTTAAAACCTATCAACATGCTGCGATTCCTGGTCACTTGCCACTTAGGATTATCACGGCCAGTGACATCCATGTAGTGTTCTAACAGTTCGCAGTCACCCACATGAATTGTTTGTGTGACCATATCAGGATAGGAATACTGCGGCACACCTGCATCAATGAGTCCAGGATGATTTTGCTGGTATACATACTGCTGTATTGCGCCACCCGATCCACCAATCGCAACCGTATACAAAGGCAACCCAAAGCGTTTGATAAAGTGCTCTTTAACCATCAATGCCGTCTCGCCACCAACTTGGAGGTTGTAGTGCTCGCCAGTGCGGTTGCCAGAAGAGTATGCAACCGCGTACCCCAGGGCTAGGGCCTCCTGCAAGCGCGCCCTTCCAGCGTTCAGACGGCCTTGAAAATGCCCTACCCCTACTCCACCCTCAAAGTGATACAACAATCTGCCATTCCAGTTTACTGTCCCTGGATCAAGCGGGGTTTGCGACCGGTCGGCGGCATCTGCCAGTACGGCGTAGCTGTACAAAAATCGGTTGATAGTGCCGCGCTCCCATCGGATCACAAAGTCTACTACCCGACCGTCGCTCAAGGTGGTGGTTGTCATATCAGCCGGCCGGGTGCCGTCTTCAGGCATCGCAATATACTGACCTTCAGTATTGAGATACTGGTATTCGACATAAGGCTCTATAGAGCAGTCTTTGCTGTATCCGATTACATTCTCTGACGCATCCAGAACCGGAAATCCCCAGGCTTCCTGATGATCAACAATTGGTTGCACCCCCCACTCAAGCACACTGCTGCAGACAAAAGGGTATTGCTGTGGACCAGAAAAGACCGGCCCCGTTATGGGGTGAGACACAATCTCGATACTGGCCAACGTCTGTTCATTGTCTGAAAACGCTTCGAGAGTGTGTTGACCGAGCGGGATGCCGCTCACCAGCCATTGTTGTTCATTACCCGACGAGCTTGTGCGTATTACGTCCAGTGGCAGTCCATTTGCTCTGAATTGGACTAATGAAGGCGTTATAGAAAGCCCGTCCCCTGTCAACGCAATCAAGGCAGTTCCGCCGGTAATGTGCTCTCTCTGGCTCGAAAGTACCGCGATGGATACACCAGTATTTGTTGAACCCAAACTGCTTGCCTGCTCAGAACCACCGGGATCTGAACAGGCAAGCATGGAACTTAAACAAATCGCGAGTGGCAGCAATCGATGATGCATGAGAAAGACCTCTTGTAACGTTATTGTTGTTGTCTAGCGAAAGCCGTGTAATTTGAACGGTAACATGAATTTATTCAGATTTGCAGACACCTCAAACATAAAACAATTCGGATAGATGACAACGCTCTGTCACTAGCATTTGCCAACACGCTGTCCTGTTATGATTCATAGTTGTGCACACTGCTTTAAAAATGGGCACTGAGCGCTCATCTGGTGTAGGTCAAACCCTTACAAATTGCACTATCTCACTGTAATAATTGATCTTTTAACTTATGGCACAATCATTGCTTTGATATAAGTGTCTTTGGATGCAGACAGTTGGCACTCCCAGGATGGGATTAACCAAATTTGATCATCAAACTTTTTGAGGTGAACCTATGAAAGCATTAACACTGAAAGTTGCTGTACTGGCTGGCCTGGTTGGTAGCTCACTGATTTCTGTCGGTGCAAGCGCCGACACAACAGAATTGTACAAAAGCAGCAAAGAATTGCGCGCTGTTGAAACATCAATTCCTGAATATCCACGTCGTGCTGAATTGTCTGGTGTTGAAGGTTATACCGTTGTTGAATTTACCGTAATGCCTGACGGCACTGTTTCCGAACCAGCTATTGCAGAGTCAAGCTACCGCGCATTCAGCCGTGCAGCGCTGGCAGCAATTGGTGACTGGAAATTTGAACCTGTCATCGCTGACGCTGGTGAAGCAGTACCAGTTCGAACCAGCATGAAGTTCAGTTTTGTTGGACTGGAATAATATTGTTCTGATCAGAAAGACACTGCTGCTGTTTTGACCAATTGGTCAGCACCCGTATTCAGCAACAGATAATAAGTAATCGAAAATTTGCAGCCAATCGCAAAATTTTGAGTAAATAACAACAAGCAACAACGGGATTTAAAATGAAAATAAACAAGAATACTGCAATAAAATAGGCCGGTAATCATCAGATGATACCGGCCTGTTTTTATCTCATATATCTGTTAAAACAGATACAGGTGTAACTCTTTAATCACATCAAAGAATCCACCATTTAATAATGGCGGAGAGAGAGGGATTCGAACCCTCGATAGGGTATTAACCTATACGCCCTTAGCAGGGGCGCGCCTTCAGCCACTCGGCCATCTCTCCAAAATCGGGCGCAATCATAGCACAACTTCTAAAGAATGGCAGAGCTGATATCTACAATTTTACATATTACCTTGATTGTCGTCTCCTTCAGAGCCACCGCGCTCCTTTTGGATACGTTGATAAATTTCTTCGCGATGCACTGCAACATCTTTTGGAGCGTTAACTCCAATTCGAACCTGATTTCCTTTTACACCAAGTACTGTCACCGTTACATCATCGCCCACCATCAGTGTTTCACCAATTCGGCGCGTTAAAATTAACATGATGTCTCTCCTTTCCCATTCATGATATCCATGCAACGTTCCTTTCAGCTTCCTGAAAAGTATTCACGGAGTTACGTAAGTTCTGCTGATATCCTTGTTAGTCCAGTCTCTTGATAGAGACCGGTCAATTCACTTTTTGCAGTCATTTGCCCAAAACAAACGTCCGCGCGGCTATTCGCCACTTTTCAGGTCGCAGGCTGCACCTTCAAACCGATGCTGCCAACGCCTCCTCCCCCAACCCGAAGGCAGCGTGCAGAGATCGCACTGCCAATTCCAGATACTTTTCATCGATCACAACGGAGATTTTGATTTCCGATGTTGTAATTATTTGTATGTTTATAGCCTCTTCAGCCAATGTCTTGAACATCAGGCTCGCAATTCCTGCGTGAGACCGCATCCCTACGCCAACCAGAGACACTTTGGCTATTTTTTTATCAACACTAACGCCCGCTGCACCTATGGTGCGAGCAACACCTTCTACAATTTCCCGCGCCTGCTCCAAATCCTGCCGCTTTACTGTGAAGGTAATATCGGTGCTGTTGCCAGCAGCCGCGTTTTGAACAATCACATCAACGTCAATGCCGGCATCACCCACGGCGCCCAAAACCTTGTAGGCCACTCCTGGTATATCAGGCACACCGGATACAGTGACTTTTGCCTCATCACGGGTAAATGCTATTCCTGCTATAACAGGCGCTTCCATTTCTCTATTTTCCTCGAGACTGATCAACGTCCCCGGATCATCTTCAAAACTTGATAAAACCCGCAACGGCACCTTGTACTTGCCTGCGAACTCTACGGATCGAATCTGTAACACTTTTGCGCCCAGGCTCGCCAGCTCCAGCATTTCTTCGAACGTAATCGTACGCAGCAACCTTGCATCGTCTACAACTCGAGGGTCTGTTGTATATACGCCTTTTACGTCGGTATAGATCTGACATTCATCAGCTTTCAGTGCTGCCGCAAGTGCAACTGCCGAAGTATCTGATCCACCTCGCCCCAAAGTCGTGATATTGCCATGCTCATCCACGCCCTGAAACCCTGCCACCACCACCACCGAACCGTTCGCCAGTTCAGCTCTGATTCGTTTGTCGTCGATCTGTCGTATGCGGGCACGTGTGTGCGCCGCATCCGTCAAAATCTGAACCTGTGAACCCGTCAACGACTTGGCTGAGCAGCCTCGTTTTTGGAGTGCCATGGTTAACAAAGCCATGGTCACCTGTTCACCTGTTGACACCAATACGTCAAGTTCCCGGGGCGTTGGTTGAGACTGAATCTGCTCAGCCAACGCAATCAATCGATTGGTTTCGCCACTCATTGCTGAAACCACAACAACGAGGTCGTGGCCGCCATTGCGCATTGAAATGACACGATCAGCCACCGCTTCTATGCGTTCGACTGAACCCACCGACGTACCACCAAATTTCAGAACAAAAAGCGCCATAAAAGTCAATTACCCGAATGGGTGCTGATTAAACATAAACCAACTGACTATTGCAATACTAAATGTCAAGAGAACTGCTTCACAAAATCAGCAACTGACGTCAGAGCCACCTCAAGTCCCTCAGGTTGCGTACCGCCAGCCATGGCCATATCAGGGCGACCGCCGCCTTTACCGCCTACTTGCAAGGCAACATGATTAACGATATCTCCGGCTTTCAAGCGCGTGGTCAGATCTTGTGTCACACCTGCAACCAAGGAGACTTTGCCATCTTCAACAACAGCGAGCACCACAACAGCGCTGCCCAACTTGTTTTTGAGCTGATCTACTGTCTCGCGCAAGGCTTTGCTGCTAAAGCCATCCACTCGTTTACTCAATAACTTGTAGCCATTCATATCGATAGCTTCAGACGCCAGGTCGCTGCCTGCTGCACTCGCGAGTCTGGACTTGATCTGTTCCAACGATTTTTCAAGGCTTTTCTGCTGCGCAATCAACTGTTGTACCCGATCTAACAGCGTGTCTTCACTGGTTTTTAACAACTCACACACAGACCGAAGCACACTTTCTTCACGCGCTACATAAGCAAGTGCGCCCATGCCGGTAACCGCCTCAATTCGGCGCACGCCTGCTGCAATGCCGGTCTCTGCAATCAACTTGAACAGTCCAATATCACCAGTTCGGTCCACATGTGTTCCACCACACAACTCTGTGGAAAAATCACCCATAGAAACAACCCGTACCTGATCGCCGTACTTTTCGCCAAACAAGGCCATCGCTCCGCTCGCCATGGCCTGATCAATAGACATCACCTGTTTGGAGACTTCCAGATTCAAAAGAATCTGGCTGTTGACCATTTCTTCAATTTTCTTGATTTCCGAGGCGCTCATGGGCGACGAGTGCGAGAAATCAAACCGGAGTCTGTCAGCGGTCACCAATGACCCTTTTTGGGACACATGATCGCCCAACACTTTGCGTAAAGCCGCGTGTAACAGATGTGTGGCTGAGTGATTGAGCATCGTTGATCGACGAATAGACTCATCAACCTGTGCGCTCATGTGGTCTCCCACTTTCAAAGAGCCTTGCAGCAGTTTACCCTTGTGCAGGACGTACTCGCCCTGCTTTTGTGTATCACTTATGTAAAATTTTGTAACCACAGCGGCACCTTGCCGAATCTCAAGCACGCCCTTATCTCCAGCCTGACCACCCGATTCACCATAAAATGGGCTGCTATCCAGCAATATGATTGCCTCTGAGGCACCAATAAGAGATTGAACGGATTGCGTATTCTGATAGATGGCCAGCACTTTGCTTTCGTGTTGAAGGTGCTCGTACCCTACAAACTCTGTTGCTGCCGCCGCTTCAATCTGCAATTTTTCAACCGCATTAAACTGACTGGCTGCGCGCGCCTGTTGACGCTGGACGTCCATAGCCTTGTCGAACCCATCCATATCCAATGTCAATGAATGCTCGCGCGCAACGTCGGCGGTCAGATCTACAGGAAACCCATAGGTATCGTAGAGTTTGAAAACGGTTTCCCCCGGGATCACATCTCCGGTCAGGTTTGATATGGCCTGATCAAGAATCTGCATGCCATTCTCAAGTGTACGAGCAAATTGTTGCTCCTCTTCACGCAACACCCTTTCTACACGAGTTTGCTCTTTGGCCAATGCAGGATACGCCTCGCCCATTTCAACGACCAACGCGGCAACCAGACGATAGAAAAACAGCTCTTTAACGCCAAGCTGGTATCCGTGGCGCACGGCTCGCCGGATAATGCGACGCAAAACATAACCACGACCCTCGTTTGAGGGGGTTACGCCATCAAGTATCAGAAAGGAGCAAGAACGGATATGGTCAGCAATTACTCGCAGGGAGGTATTGCTGGTATCCTCAATGCCTGTAATGCCGGCAGCTGCGTCAAGCAAATTCTGGAACAGATCAATTTCATAGTTGCTATGGACGTGCTGAAGGACAGCAGCGAGTCTTTCCAAGCCCATGCCAGTATCAACAGACGGCTTTGGCAATGGCACCAGCGTGCCATCTGACTGACGGTCAAACTGCATAAACACCAGATTCCAGATTTCAATATACCGATCACCATCTTCATCTGGGCTGCCGGGAGGACCGCCTGCTACTTCATCACCGTGATCAAAAAATATTTCTGTACAGGGGCCACACGGGCCAGTGTCACCCATCGCCCAAAAATTGGATTTTTCACCCAGTCTGGTCACCCGATCTGCAGCAACACCGATTTCATTCACCCAAATCTCAGCGGCCTCATCGTCGTCCCGGAAAACGGTGACCCAAAGCTTGTCTTTTGGCAGCCCGAGTTCTACGGTTAAAAACTCCCAGGCGTACTGGATAGCATCACGCTTGAAATAATCACCAAAACTGAAGTTCCCCAACATTTCAAAGAATGTATGGTGCCGAGCTGTATAACCTACGTTCTCCAGATCGTTATGTTTTCCGCCAGCCCGCACGCAGCGCTGCGAACTGGTGGCGCGTTTGTACGACCGCTGTTCTGCACCAAGGAAAAGATCTTTAAACTGCACCATGCCCGCATTAGTAAACAATAGCGTGGGATCATTCGAGGGTACCAACGAACTGCTGGTGACCACTTCGTGGCCTTTTGAATTGAAATAGTCCAGAAACTTCTGGCGGATCTCATTGCTCTTCATCTGGGTTTCCATTAAGTAACAGTCTGATTCGGTTTAAAACGATAGGTCTGATCGTCAAGGGCGCTGATTATACTCTCCAGCCACTTTTATTGAAGTCTGACCAAGTCGTGTGATAAAGAAATGTTTTGATATGTGTGAACTTATTCTTCTGGGATATCAATTTTCCCGTTACTGGACAGCAGAATAGCAACCGGTCGCGTTTTCGGAAAATGCGATAAAACTATGGTTGTGATAATCAAAAAAGGCACGCATAAAAACATGCCGGCTATTCCCCAGATCGTGCCCCACAAAGCCAGATTAAAAAGAATGACGACCGGACTGAGGTTCAAGGTTGTCCCCATCAATCTCGGTTCAATAATGTTGCCTATGGTTATCTGTAGAGCACCAATGCAAACCAGCACCATCAAAAACAGCGAAAAACCATCGCTGGTTGATTGCGCCAGTGCGATGGTAGCGGGGAAAATCGTCGCAATAATTGATCCTACTGTTGGTATAAAATTAAGCAAAAAGATCAATGTGCCCCAGATTTCCGGAAAATCAACACCCAGCACACTCAAAATCAGATAGCTCAAAACTCCTGTTGCTGTGCTGGTCAGAATTTTAATGCTGATATAACGCTGAATGTCCGAGCGGACTTTATCGATTATTTTTTGCACACGCTTTTCTTGCACAGGATCATTCACCAGAGCAGTCAGCTTGGATTTGAAATTACCTTGTTCCCACAATAAGAACAGCGTGTAAATAAAAATGAGGATACCGTCAGCAGCCACTCCGGTAAACGTAAGCGCGACAGCGGTTATAAGACTGGAAATATCCAGCCAAGAGGACACATTCTGCCAAAGGCCCTCTGCAGGCAAGCTATCTGAAAGTGGGAACCGAGACCAGTACACCTGCAAATTGGCTTCATAGACGCGGGCGACTGTACCCAGATCATTCAAACTGCCGCTGATGAACTGCACAATCATCGATATCACAGCGACCAACACCAAGATGCCCAGTACGGTGCAAATAGGCCGATACAAGGTGAATCGACCCATTTTGATGCCTTGAAACAAACTGGCCAACACATTGATCAGAAACCAGAAAACGACTGCGATAACCAATGGCTGGAAAAGCTGCTGCCCCACTACCAAAAGATAGATAGTCAGTGCGCAAATGGCCGCGACCGCTGCAAACTGCAGCACTTTGCTTTGAGGCTGTCCGACCATCAACGGGAACTCCCTGCCCTTGGCACTCTGATTTATTTACCCCAAGCCACACCTTTATAAACTTGAAAAAGCCTCTATCACAATCGCCGGGGTGAGCAGTTGTGGCAAAATATGAGGCGCCGCATTGGGGTCAGCGGGATACAAAATATACAAAGGCACACTGGGCCTGTTGAATTCATCAAGCACGCGACTGATTTCAGGGTCTTGGTTGGTCCAATCGCCTTTCATGTACGTGATGCCATATTCCTCCATGGCGGTTTTGACACGTGAAGTACTTAACGTAGTTTGCTCATTGGCAAGACAGGTAATACACCAGGCGGCCGTCATGTTGACCAACACTGGCGTACCAGCTGCCCGCAATTCAGCAACACGACTCGCGGAGAAAACCTCGTAGTCCGTTGATACCTCTTCGTCAGCATTACCCGCAAAGCCGCCGTTGCGCGCTTCGAGAAAAGGCATTTGCAGGACTGAAAGCGCTGTCAGAACCAGCACCAGGCTGACCACGCGATTAAAGGTTCGCCAATTGGTAGAGCTTAGTGATGACTTTTGCAGCAGCCAGAGTGCAAGCGCGAGTAATAAAGCGGCAGAAGCAACTGCAATCATGCCGTTAACGCCTGTCTGAACACCGAGAACCCACAATAACCACAGCGCAGCTGCATACATGGGAAACGCCATAAACTCCTTGAATGTCACCATCCAGGGACCAGGTCGTGGCATGTGTTTGATCAACGCAGGGCTGAACGTCAACAGCAGGAAGGGTAACGCCATTCCCAAGCCGAGAAACGCAAAGACCAACATGGCAACAATCCATGATTGCGATAATGCAAAACCCAGCGCGGCGCCCATAAAGGGTGCGGTGCAAGGGCTGGCAACAACCGTGGCCAAAACCCCGGTAAAGAACGAAGATGAATATCCACCGTTTTGGGTCAGGCTTCCGCCGACGCCCATCAAGCGTGTACCAAACTCATAAACACCGGAAAGACTCAGGCCCATCACAAAAAATATAAAAACCAGCACTGACACAAACCAGGGCTCTTGCAGCTGGAACGCCCAACCCACTGCTTCACCGCCAGCCCGCAACGCCAGCAGCACTGTTGCCAGAATCAAAAATGCCACGACAACGCCGGCGGTGTAGGCCAGGCCATGTGTTCTGTATTCTGAAGCACTAGCCCCTATTTTTGATGTAAGACTCATGGCTTTGATGGAAAGCACAGGGAAAACACAAGGCATCAGATTCAAAATCAAACCGCCAGCCAGCGCCGACAATAAGACTACAAACAGACTTTGACCAGCCTGCCCGGCAAACTGCCCACCCTGTTGTTCTGCTGCAACAGCAGCTATGGCAGCCAGACCTTGCACATCTGCCAGATCAGCATTAACCACATAACTCTTAACTGACCCATCGGTGGTCTGCACAGCCAGTAAGCCAGCTACATTTGTTAAATCGCTTAGCATTCTTCGCGGCTGGCCATGTGTTATCTGAACTACACCGGGGTACACAGTGACATCCCTGAGCGGACCCGGGTCAAGAATCCTGCGTTGCTCTGGGAAGAACCAGGCTTCTGTAACGTTGTCGAAGGCGCGATCGTTAGACGTGACGGAAAAACTAATGCGATCACCTGCAACTGCAAACAAAGCATCAAGCGTATGATCGGTGATGGGTAAATTTGCGCGTGTCTGCGCAATTGCGTCACCCCAGACAGGATTTTGACGCGCTGCCCCTGACTCGACGGGTAAATCCAGGCTAACGGTTGCATCACCTATCAGACAGATCTGATCACATACCTGCCACTCAACATGTGCTGAGGCTGTAAACCGCTCCGCATCCAGATTTGCAGGCACATCGATCGGAACCAGCAGCAATACTTCAGTTTTATAAGAAAAAGTAACAAGATCAGTGCCTTGGAATACCAGCCACTCCGGGGTTGGCCATTGAATATCGCCAGCAGTTGCGCCTTCAGGCAAGGTCCACTGATGGATCATCGTGGCATCACCGCTATCGCCCGGCCACTTTGAATAGGTGTGCCAACCCTCAGTTGGATCCAGTCTGATCGCCGTCCAAAGCGTTTGGCCGGGCACAACATTCAGTGTTTCAGAAACCAGTTCAACCTCAATCTCTTCACCATAAAACACATCAGCCTGTGCGCTGATGGTCACCAACAAACCTGACAGCACAGCGAAGCCTGATCTGACACAATTTTTCAGAATGCGCCGACTTGCATCCAGAATTATGCTGTATGGAAAAATATGATCCTGCATCTGGTCTCCCCATCAACTGGAATATTATGGATTTTTCTTAGTTTTCAATTTCTTGTTTGCATCGATTGTAGCGCTTTGATACCACTGATAACAGTTCATATTGTGATAAAAAGTAACGTTTTAAAGAAGCTCATAGTATTCAATCATGAGTTGAAGCTGTTGTTGCCCGCGGTATTCATTGATATCGAGCCGGTACACCAGTCTGATTCGAGCGGTGTGTCCCAAAAACAACTTTTCTGTAGGGACATTAAACATGATGGCATCGATTGCCAGTTTTTGCCCGGGAGGAGACACCACAAACTTGATATGTTTTCCGGCCAGAACCCTGGCTGAAAAACAATCAAATACCCCTTCGAACAGCGGTTCCGGAAAAGCCTGTCCCCAAGGCCCTGCCTCACGGATCAACCTGGCTGTTTGAATACAGAGCGCTTCACTTGGCAGTTCGCCATCGGTCAATAGGTGTTTTTGGAGCATTGATTCATCGAGGTGACGCGACACTGCCCTCTCGAATGCACATCGAAACTCATCAAAACGCTCCCGCTCCAGACTCAGCCCCGCGGCCATCGCGTGACCACCAAACTTGCTGATAAGACCGGGGTTTTGGCTGGCTATTTCATCGAGCACGTCGCGAATATGTAAACCCGCTATTGAACGGGCGGATCCTTTGATTTCAGAGCCTGGTTGCCCATCGGTAGTTGCATCTGCAAATATAATCGCAGGGCGGTGATACAACTCCTTCACGCGCGCTGCCACAATACCGACCACCCCCTGGTGCCAGCTGGAATCATACAGACAAAGCCCGGAAGGCAACTGCTCGTCACCTCCCGAAGGCAAAGACAATAGAGTTTCCTGCATCCCGGTAAGCACCTGCAGTGCTTGGGCTTTCATATCCGATTCGATGCGCTTACGTTCTTCATTAATGGTATCGAGCCGGGTTGCGAGGTGGCGGGCTTGCTCGGGGTCGTCTGCGAGTAAACAGGCAATGCCCAGCGACATATCTTCAAGTCGACCCGCTGCATTCAGCCTTGGACCTACTGCAAAACCGAGGTCTGACGCCACCAGAGACTCTGGCACACGACGCCCTACTTCAAGTAAGGCCATAATGCCCGAGCATGCGCGCCCTTGACGGATGCGGCGCAGCCCTTCGCTGACCAGTATGCGGTTATTGTGATCGAGGGGGACTAGATCAGCCACGGTGCCAAGTGCCACTAGGTCCAGCAGGTCTGCCAACTTTGGCTCAGGCATTTTTTGGGTGTCGAACCAGCCCTGCGAGCGCAGGTGTGCCCTGAGGGCCAGCATCAGGTAAAACACAACGCCCACACCAGCCAGCGCTTTGCTGCCAAATCCACACGCGGTTTGATTGGGATTAACAATGGCGTCTGCTGTTGGCAAATCCGCGCCAGGCAAGTGATGATCCGTAATCAGTACTTTGATCCCAAGATCTTGTGCGGCCAGTACGCCTTCATGGCTCGAGATGCCGTTATCAACAGTAATAATCAAGTCGGGTTTGCGTGTATGTGCCATGGCGACAATGGCCGGACTAAGACCATAACCATAGGCAAAGCGATCAGGAACAATGTAGTCCAGATTCTGAAATCCCATGGATTTCAGCGCACGTAACACCAGTGCACAACTGGTAGCACCATCAGTATCAAAATCAGACACCACCAGAATTCGGCCCTGTCGCTGCAACATTTCCCACAGCAAAACAACGGCTTGATCGATGCCTCTTAATCCGGAAGGAGGCAGTAATGCGGATGTTGCCAAGTCCAGTTGTGCGCGCTCGTTAATACTTCGAGCCGCATACAATCTGGCCAGCAGTGGATCGATACCAATCAGCCCCGGGGTCTCTGGCACTGAGCGTTGTTGAATCAGCACGTAAGACTACTCCGGGGAGGTGAGATCAGAGCTTTGAACGCAGGAAGCGCGTAACCTCATCAACACTGTTGTCGAGGACTTCATATCGCTCTTCACGTTCAAACAGGTCTTGCAGATGCGCAGGCAACGCGGGACTTTCAAGGCCAGCTCGCGTGACAGCATCTGCAAATTTAACCGGATGCGCCGTTGCCAATGTGATCATAGGCACTGATTTGTCCTGATTACAGACCCGGGCAGCTTCCACACCAACCGCAGTATGAGGATCAATTAAAAACCCGGTGCGCTTGTGTATATCAGCGATAACAGAGCACGTTGTTGCATCGTCAACCCCAAGGCTTGAAAAGAGTTCACGCGCTTTATGCCAGCGATCGATGTCAAGGTGTAAGGCTTGTTTACCCAGCCCAGTGACAAATGCAGTGACCGCATCCGCATCTCTATCAAATAAATCAAATAGATAGCGTTCAAAATTACTTGAGACCATGATGTCCATGCTGGGCGACAAGGTCGGCTGAAGTTCACCAAGGGAGTACTCATTGTTGCTGATCAGTCGATGCAGAATATCGTTTCCGTTTGTCGCAATAATCAATTGCTTGACGGGCAGACCCATACAACGTGCCAGATAACCTGCGTAAATGTCACCAAAATTTCCCGTTGGTACAGAAAACGATACAGATCGCAGTGGTCCACCCAGATTTAAAGCCGCATAGAAGTAATAAACGATCTGCGCCATGATTCTGGCCCAGTTAATCGAGTTCACTGCCACTAACTGTCTGTCCTCGGGTAAGAAGGACTGATCACCAAAGGCCGATTTTACAATGCGCTGGCAGTCATCAAAGTTTCCGCGAACGGCAATATTATGAACATTGTCGCCTGGCACCGTGGTCATCTGGCGACGCTGTACTTCTGAAACACGCTGGTAAGGGTGGAGAATAAACAGGTCAATATTTTTACAATGCCGGCAACCTTCCAGGGCGGCAGAACCTGTATCCCCGGACGTCGCACCTAACACGGCGACTTTCTTGTTGTCGCGAATCAGCACGTAATCCAGCAGGCGGCCAAGCAGTTGCAGGGCAAAATCTTTAAAGGCCAGTGTAGGGCCACAGTACAGCTCAAGCACCCATTCGTTAACACCCAGCATGCGCAGTGGTGCAACAGCAGGATGAGAAAAATCCTTATAACTGTCCGCTAAAATGGATTGCAGTACGTCATCTGGAATTTCACCATCCACAAAAGGCTTGATGATTTTAAAGGCCAGCTGATCGTAGGGTAATCCACTCCATGAGCTTATTTCCTGCTGCGTAAATACAGGCAAGGTTTCAGGCACATAAAGCCCACCATCGGGCGCAAGTCCGGTCAACAGAACTTGTTCAAAATTACAGACGGGTGAGCGACCACGAGTACTGATGTATTTCATAAATTAACCTCAGACCCGCTCATCATCAAACAACTCAACACGGATACGCGTCACATCACCCGCGACTTCGTCCAGACTCTCTATGACGGCAATTGCCACATTCATGGTCTTTTCGAGAATGCGACTGGTCAGGATCACCATCGGTACAATGCCTTTTTCTGCATCAGGGCCGTGTGGTTCTTTCTGAATGACAGCTTCGATATTGATACCGTAGTTGGTCAGAACCTGAGAGATTTTTGCCATAACACCAACCCGATCACGAGCCGGTATGCGCAAGTAGTACTCAGATTCAATGTCTTCGATGTTCAATATTTCGATGTCATTGCGAAGATTGCTGAATGCCAGTGGTGGAACAACAGACACATTACGGTCATCGCGCCCTGCTCGTGCGATATCTATGATATCTGCCACAACAGACGAGGCTGTTGCCGCCGCGCCTGCGCCGGCACCGTAATACAGCGTACTGCCAGCAGAGTCGCCTTTTACAACCACCGCGTTCATGACGCCATTTACATTCGCGATTAACTGACGCTCGGAAATCAATGTCGGGTGCACTCGCAATTCTATGCCTTTGGCAGTAATACGTGTGATACCCAAGTGTTTGATTCGATACCCAAGTTCCGCCGCAAATGCCATGTCTGCGGTGGTAATTTTACTGATACCTTCGGTGTAAATTCGATCAAATTGCAGCGCTATTCCAAATGCATTAGCGGCCAGAATGGTCAATTTGTGTGCGGCATCAATGCCTTCCACATCAAATGTAGGATCAGCCTCAGCATAACCCAGTGCTTGAGCCTCTTTGAGGACTTCAGGAAAATTGCGTTTACGTTCTGCCATTTCGGTCAGAATATAATTGCTGGTGCCATTGATGATGCCTGCCAACCAGTGAATTGAGTTGGCGGATAACCCTTCACGTAAGGCTTTGATAATGGGGATGCCACCTGCTACTGCGCTTTCGTAGGCAACTACCACACCTTTCTGCCGTGCTGCTTCAAAAATGACGTTGCCGTGCACAGCGATCAACGCTTTGTTCGCAGTCACCACATGTTTGCCGTTTTGAATGGCCAGCATTACCAACTCAAAAGCTGGCTCGTAACCACCGATCAACTCAACCAATATGTCGACTTCTGGATCACGTGCGACGTCAAAGACATCCTGACTTACCCGAATTCCTTGATCCTGCCATGCTGGATCCGGTCTACGTGTTGCCACATGGACAATCTCAAGCGTCATGCCAACACGACGCGTGATTTCCGATTTTTTACTGTTCAGCAGGTGCATCGTGCCGCCACCCACTGTTCCAACACCACAAAGACCTATACGCAGACGCTTCTTATCACTTTCCTGACTCACGTTTTCCTCACACTCGTTTGTTCTGGTGCCAAGCCATGGCTATTAACACCTATAATTTTTGCCGATCAGATTGCCGTTATTATTGACCGAGCACCAAGGCACTCAGGCGATCCACTTCCATATAACCCGGCACCAGCGTGCCATCTGGCAAGATGATTGCTGGCGTGCCTGTAATGCCGATGCGATTGCCCAGCGCATGGTGATTCAACACGGTATTTTGACAGTCACGATCGGGAAGGTTCTGGCCATTTTTTGCTTGTGTCAGCGCCACTTTTCGATCAGGAGCGCACCAAACTGAAATCATTTTTGGATAGGCAGTCGACTCTGCGCCTCCACGGGGATAGGCCATGTAACGGACAGCAATACCGCGCTCGTTAATGGCTTCAATATCGTGATGCAGGCGTCGACAGTAAGTACAATCAACGTCTGTGAACACAGTGATGCTTGCCTTGGGGTTTTCAGGGCTGAATATGATCATTTGATCTTCAGGCACACCGGCAATCCAGTCTTTGACCTGCACCTGTCGGGTCTGGGCGGTCAAATTCGTCAATCCCTGGGCTTGAGTCATGTAAAGTTCACCAGTAATCAAAAACTGGCCAGTGCGATCACTCAGTAGAATCTCACCTGAACTCATGATCAGCTCATACAGACCGGGCATCTGTGTTTCACGCACCTCCTGAACCTGTAATTGCCCTTGTGTTACGGCACCCAGACTCGTGTTGATGGCGTTACGAAGTGTTTGCTCCCATTCCGGGGCGTCTGCAGCGTGTACAACAAAAGATGCAAAGCTAAATCCAACAGCCAAGCCAAGTTTCTTGAACCCCTTAAACAACCATGACCCGCTCATTATGCTTCGCCTCCACAACGTGTTTTGTATTGATTGCTGCCGACTGTATCACGAGCTGGCATCGTACCAAAAAAAAAGGGGCCGAAGCCCCTTTTTTGCAGATCATCACCGCTGAACAATGCGCCCCGGGTTTCCCGGTATGCGCAGCAATGCAAGGTCTGCCATTCCGAATCAGCTGACTTTCTTTTCCAGCTTTTCGGTGATACGGGCTGCACGACCAGACAGGTCACGCAGGTAGTACAGTTTGGCCTGACGCACATCGCCGCGACGCTTCAGCGTGATGCTGTCAATCATGGTGCTGTGAGTCTGGAAAGTACGCTCAACACCAACACCGTGGGAGATTTTACGCACGGTAAAGGCAGAGTTCAGACCACGATTGCGGATACCAATCACCACACCTTCAAACGCCTGCAAACGCTCGCGGTCGCCTTCCTTGATTTTAACTTGCACAACCACTGTGTCGCCCGGGCTGAATTCCGGCACTTCCCTGGTCATTTGCTGGCTTTCCACCAATTCTATATTCTTGCTGTCACTCATCGCCGTACTCCCGGTTATGGATACCCTTAACACCTGATTTACCAGCCACAATCATTGAGGCTGCGTTTGCTCAGGTCGGCTAGGTACCGTATTCACTGATAAATTCATTCAGAAGCGCCCGTTCTTGCTCATTCAGAACTTGCTGATCCAGCAGATCTGGTCGCTTCAACCATGTTTGTCCCAGCCGCTGCTTCAACTGCCAGCGCCGTATATGTTGGTGGTTGCCTCCCGTCAGTACCTCTGGCACTGACTGCCCAGCGAACTCCTGCGGGCGTGTATAACGAGGACAATCCAACAAACGTAATCCTGTACTGCTGTCGGCAAAAGAATCCAATCCAGCTGACTCTTCGTGCCCGAGCGCTCCCGGTTGGTAGCGGATGATTGCATCCAGCATGACCATCGCAGCAAGCTCTCCACCACTGAGAACGTAGTCACCAATCGACCACTCCTCATCTATCTCTGTCTTCAGCACCCTTTCGTCGATGCCCTGATACCGTCCACACACAAGCACCAGATTTCGCCGTTGGGCGAGCAAGTCAACCCCAGCCTGATCCAAGCGTCGCCCTTGTGGAGACAAATAGATCACTGTCGGTTTTGAATCATTCCAAGCCTTTGCATGCGCGATTGCATCGCACAGCGGGCCAGTTTTCATCAACATCCCTGCGCCACCGCCAAATGGTTTGTCATCGACGGTTCTATGCCGATCCAACGCAAAATCGCGAGGACTCCAGCAAGCTACTTCAACTAAACCTGCGCGACAGGCTCTGCCTGTTACGCCGTACGATGTCACGGCCGAAAACATCTCCGGAAACAGCGTTACGATACCTACCTGCATGCGGCCAGCCGACATGCTCGCTTCTCCGGTCAATTCTGTCATCATTCCCGATCCCAAGTGTCAATCACTCAGATCAGGTAATCCGCTTCCCAGTCCACTTTGACACAATCACTGCCAAGATCGACCGCAACAATTACTTGACCAGGCAACCATGGAATCAAACGTTGGTGCTTGTCCAGACTCCCTTCGCAAGGCTTTACAACCATCACATCATTTGCACCGGTTTCCAGCAGGCAATCAATTCTGCCTAACATTTGACCGGTCGCATTAATGACCTGCAAACCCACCAATTGATGCCAGTAATAGTCATCAGCACCCAGCGCAGGCAACTCAGACAACGGCACCATCAAATCCATGCCAGTCAACAGCCTGATGTCTTCAGGGGTATCAAAACCCACTACATGCGCAATCAGTCCTTTACCATGCGGTTTAGCATCGTCCATCACCAGCGCTTTACACGCTCCGTTCAGGCTTCCGGTAAACTGCTTGTAAAGCAGAATATTCTCTCTGGGCTGAGTATGAGAGACCAGTTTAAACCAGCCTTTCACGCCATAGGGTGATCCTATGCGACCCAGACTGACCAGCTCAGGCGTTTTTTCGACACTTGATCGGGAAACGCCCGAGGTTGGACTCAATCGAGCCAAGTCAGCAACGTCCTGAAATCAAGCTTGAGTTGTAGCAGTTGTTGCTGCTTCTTTAATCAGTGCAGCAACTCGCTCACTTGGCTGTGCGCCTTGTGTTGACCAGTAGCTGACGCGATCCAGATCAATGCGCAAACGCTCTTCCTTACCACGCGCAACAGGATTAAAAAACCCAACGCGCTCGATGAAGCGACCGTCACGCGCATTGCGCGAATCGGAAACTGTGATGTGGTAAAAGGGCTTTTTCTTGGCGCCGCCGCGAGCCAATCGGATTGTGACCATAGACTACTATTCCTAAAGTTATCTTCGTACGAAAATAGATTAAATCCGACACAGTGCCGGAAAAAGTGCAGCATTCTAAGCCAAACATCCGCCTGTGGGAAGATTTCTTTGTGTTTTTTCAATAAATAACACACTACATCCTGTGTTTAGCCTGAATAAATGCCATTAAAACCTTGGTGGGCCACCTGCGCCAGGAAAGCCACCTGGACCGCGCATACCACCCAATCCGCGCATCATATTAGCCAATGCACCGCTTTTCATTTTTTTCATCATTTTTTGCATTTGTTTGTGCTGTTTAAGCAGACGATTCAAATCCTGAATCTGCGTGCCAGAACCAACACAAATTCGTCGTTTGCGTGATCCATTCAATGCGTCTGGATTGTGCCGTTCTCGTGGCGTCATGGAGTTGATTATCGCTTCCATTCTACGAAATTGGCTGTCATCAACTTTGGCAGCAGCGCCGGGTGGCAGCATACCCATACCCGGCATTTTGTCCAGAATACTGGCCATGCCCCCCATGTTTTTCATTTGCTGTAATTGCTCGCGAAAATCTTCCAGGTCAAATCCCTTACCTTTCTGGATTTTTCCTGCCAGTTTTTCTGCCTTGGCTTTGTCTACTTTGCGCTCGGCGTCTTCAATAAGTGACAGCAGATCGCCCATGCCCAAGATGCGTGATGCAATCCGGTCTGGATAAAACGGCTCCAGCGCGTCGGTCTTTTCACCCATACCAATAAACTTGATGGGCTTGCCGGTAATGTGACGAACGGACAATGCCGCACCACCACGCGCATCACCGTCGGCTTTCGTTAATACAACACCTGTCAGTGGCAGCGCTTCGTTAAACGCGCGCGCGGTATTGGCGGCATCCTGCCCTGTCATGGCATCTACTACAAACAACGTTTCAATCGGATTTAGCAGCTTATGCAGCTCACTGATCTCAGCCATCATTTCTTGATCGACTGCAAGCCGGCCTGCGGTATCAACCAGCAGCACGTCTACAAAGGCTATGCGCGCCTCCTTGAGAGCAGCCTGGACAATATCCGCTGGCTTTTGAGAGATGTCCGACGCAAAAAACTTCACACCAACATCTAAGGCCAAGGTTTGAAGTTGTGCAATCGCTGCCGGTCTATAGACGTCGGCACTGACCACCATGACGGATTTTTTTTGCGACTCTTTTAACCATCTGGCGAGTTTTGCAACAGTTGTGGTTTTACCAGCACCTTGCAAACCTGCCATCAAAACCACGGCCGGGGGCTGCGCGTTCAAATTCAACTGTTCATTGGCAGCACCCATCACTGCCTCAAGCTCAGCCTTGACGATTTTGATGAACGCCTGCCCTGGACTGAGACTCTGCGATACCTCCTGGCCAACCGCTCTGAGTTTTACGCGATCCGTAAAATCCTTGACCACGGATAATGCAACGTCGGCTTCCAACAACGCGCGCCTGACTTCGCGCAGCGCCTCTTCTATGTTGTTTTCAGTCAGTGTTGCTTTGCCGCTGATTTTCCGCATTGCGCCTGACAGGCGTTCGGTTAAGCTCTCAAACATCGTGAATTGCCTCTGCTGCTTCGGACCGACAACTGACAGTGTGTCTGTAACCGAGCGATAGTGAAGACGGCTATTATCACCGCGATGCGACAAGCGGACAATAGACCAGGGGCGAGGATCACTCTTTGTGATGGAAAAAAGCTCTTCTTTGACATCAGGAGTTGTGCGACACTTTCGGGGCTATATTCAAATTGCTCGACAGCAGGAATCCGCCAGCTTATGTCCAGTACCACATTAACAGGCATCATCGCCCTGCTCCTTTACGTCGGCACGCTCGCACTTCAGCGCCGAAGTATTAATCTGGGGACTGCGCGCTCTAGTACTCGAACCGGAACCTTGCTGACAGGTTTTTTGGGGGTAACTGCACATTTTTTTAGCGCAGGCTCGCTGATATACCGCGATGAGGCCTATCATTTTGGCATAACTGAGGTGAGTACCCTCATTTTTGCCTCGATTACCTTACTGACCTTGCTGAGTAACCTGAGACGCCCCGCAGGCAGCCTGATACTGGCCGCACTGCCGTTGGCGATGCTCTCAATTTTATTTTCGATCAGTGTACAAAGCACATACCCACCACAACACATTGCGTCAGGAATCGCAGCGCATGTGATCCTGTCCATCATTGCTTATAGCCTGTTCTCGTTGGCTGCATTACAGTCACTATTTCTGGCGTTTCAAAACCACCAACTCAAGCACCACCATGTTGTGCGCGTGATGCGTTTGTTCCCGCCCTTGCAGGACATGGAGCGCTTGTTGTTCGAGCTACTATGGGCCGCTCAGATTCTTTTGAGCATGGCCGTGGTGGCTGGATTCGTGTACGTGAGTGACTTTGGCGCGCAAGGGCTTGCCCACAAGATGTTCTTTTCCTTGCTTGCGTGGGTTGTTTTCACCGTTTTATTGGTAGGTCGACATCTTTTAGGGTGGCGCGGCAACACGGCAATCAAAGGCACACTGACGGGATTTGGGTTGTTACTTCTCGGATTTTATGGCTCCAAGTTTGTACTTGAGTTCATTCTATAAGTTAATGTTTTTGTACTGTCATCAGCTGGATTTGTTCCAGTCGATTGCAAGTTCCGACACCTTGGCATCAGTTGGTGTCAGGGGCCAGCTTATCTGACGAGAAGTTATTTTTACATTCGCCCCATTTGTGTCCGCTTTGCATTTCAAACACAAACCGATTGCGCATTGCTCAAAAATTGTTGACCAGAAACAGAACTGATCAAGATCGTGGCCAATGCCTGTTTGGGTGTCTGTGAAACGGAAGAACTCATTCTGGGGGTTGGTAAAACAAAACCTGCGTAATGCCCTCGCCAGTCCCTGACCAGTTGCTTTTACCGCCGCCTCCTTTAAGGTCCAGTACCGCAAAAAAAGCTCGGTCTGATATTCAGCATCCGCATCGCTAATATCCCTGAATTCAGAGGCTGAGAAAAAACGCTGAGCAACTTGCGCGGCATCAACGGATCGACCAGATACTTCGGCATCGACACCAGGTTCGCCTTGCGCTGTAAACGCAATCAATAGCAAATTGCCTGTATGCGTCAAATTGAATTCAAGGTGGGATTGTGACCGGTCAACACTGGGCCGCCCGGTCGCACTCTTGGAAAAACGCCACTGCGAGGGGTGAGTATCAACATGATACGCACTCAAAAGATGCCTCAGGGCGATACGTGTCAACAAGAACTGTAACTGCCCCTTACGCAAACGCTGCGTCGTAAAGCGCTGCTGTTCATCCTTGCTCAGTATATCGCCGTAACAAGCATAAAACGCCTGGACTGGGATATCCGGTACAGGAATCCACCAAAGATCAACGCCGTGGTCGGGCATATCAAACGCTGGCAGTAACTGCTCCTTTTGTGAGGACTCGAGTAAAACGTTGCCGATCGGCTTCGTGAGATTCACCTTATCGCCTTAAGAGAGCAAATCATACTTTCGCAGATAACCACGCAACTGGTGGTAGCTCAAATTCAGAAAAGTGGCAGTTTTGCGTTGATTAAATTGACAATGCTCAAGCGCTTTGCGCAGCAATTCCGTTTCGTAATTCTGGATATGTTCTCTGAAATCCAGCGTGTCGCCACTCCAGCTCACGGTTGCATGATTAAACTGATTTGGGCTCGTATCATCTGTGCCAGTCGGTGGGGACTCAATGTTTGGTGCCTCAGCACCATTGCGATTTGACTGTTCTCCACGAACCGGCGAAAGCGACGGACGGTAAGGAGAGTCAAACGGATTAAAGACAAGCCTTTTTATCACTTGCCCGGGGTGGTGATAGACCGCACGCTCAACCACATTTTTTAGTTCCCTGATATTGCCAGGCCAGTTGTAGCTTAACAGTTGTCTCTGTACAACATCCGAGAATCCTGCAAAGTAGTCTTGCCCCATCTCCTTGACCATACCAATCGCGTAATGCTCAGCGAGCACCAGAATGTCTTCAGAGCGCACACGCAAAGGTGGCAGCGTCACCACATCAAATGCCAGTCTATCAAGCAAGTCTTCACGGAACTTACCTGAACGCGCCAGTGCAGGCAGGTCCTCGTTCGTTGCTGCCACAAGTCTGATATCCACCTTGATGGTTTGATTGCCCCCCAGGCGCTCGAATTCGCCATATTCGATGACTCTGAGTATCTTCTCCTGCACTGGCATCGCGGTATTTGCCAATTCGTCCAGAAACAATGTGCCACCATCAGCGCGCTCGAAATACCCTTTACGCTGACCACTGGCACCCGTAAATGCACCGGCCTCATGCCCAAACAGTTGAGCCTCAAGCAGAGAGTCGCTTAACGCTGCACAATTTATCTTCAAGAATGCCTGTTGCCATCTGGATGAAAGATAGTGCAACCGTGACGCTATCAACTCCTTCCCTGTGCCTCGTTCACCAACAATCAACACGGGCTTGTTCAACGGCGCCACTCGCGAAACATGTTCCTGCATTTCAAGAAAACTGGCAGACTCGCCTATCATGCGTGGCAAGGACAATTCGGCGGGCATGGGATTCCTCCTTAAATCGGGGTGCAGTACGCAACCAACATGTTGCGAAAAATACCACTTATTGACCTGCACCGCCAAATGGCGCATCAAGAGAAATCTATGAACCTAGAATAATGTTTAATATTCAATGAGTTGTAATCAAGTATTTTGTTGGCACACATCCTGCTTACTACAGTTTGCGCCACCATGGGTTCATCCCAATGAATGGCACCGGAAAAATGTAGTTCACTTTCAGAGGTATTAGGATATGGGCATTTTCACACGTTTGAGCGACATCATTAACTCCAACATCAGTGCTCTGCTGGACAAGGCTGAGAATCCTGAAAAGATGATTCGCATGATGATTCAGGAAATGGAAGAAACCCTTGTGGAAGTGCGCAGCAGCACTGCCAAAGTTATCGCAGAGAAAAAGACTGTCAACCGTCGCATTGAGCAATTGCGTAAACAGTCGACAGAATGGGAATCAAAGGCTGAATTGGCGTTGGCAAAAGATCGCGAAGATCTGGCAAGAGCAGCATTGGTTGAAAAGGCCTCTGTAAACAGCACAGTTTCCATGTTGGAAGATGAGCTGCGTAAGCTTGATGACACGCTGGAAAAACTCAGCACAGAGATTGATCAGCTGCAGGCAAAACTGACGGATGCACGAACACGCCAGAAGACATTATTGATGAGAAGCTCTGCGGCGCAGTCTCGCGTGGATATCAATCAGAAGCTGCATAGTTTCAGTATTGACAGTGCCATGAACAAGTTTGAGTATTACGAACGCAAAATTGATTTGATGGAAGGCCAGGTTGATAGCATGAACATCAAGCAGAAAGGTCTGCAAGATGAGTTTGAAGAACTGGCTCATCAAGAGAAGATTGATCAGGAACTGCAATCAATCAAGGCTAAACTTAACAAACAGTAAAGGACACGGCTCATGGAATTCTTTGAATTTATCATCTCGCTTGTTGCCGTAGGCGGCACATTCGTGACGATCTGGGTCGTTCTGCTTTATCGGCGTAAAGAGAAAAAACTCCCTGCTGCAGCGCGCGCTTATGAACTCGGTGAGCTCAGTGCAATGGCGGACACAATGAACCGTAGAATCGACACTCTGGAATCAATTCTGGATTCTGAAGTGCCGGGCTGGAGGGAACAACATGAGCAGAAACACTGATCATGAGCAACCCTTCTCATACCAGCGCCCGCCATTGCGTCTGGACAGGGAAAACAAAAAAGTACTTGGTGTTTGTGCAGGATTTGCCAAGTATCTGGAGGTTCCAACGGCACTGGTCAGAGTCATTTATGTCATCGCCTGTCTGGTGTCGCCGTTCCTGATACTTGTCTATCTGGCCATGTACTGGATACTTGAGGATGAGAAACGACCAGGACGTATCAAGGAAGCGATGGCGTCCTATGTGCCAGCAAACAACCACGCTTCTGACGACCCAGCATCGTCAGAAGCCGGGATGGATACTGACACAGAAGCGCCTCAGGCAGATGCCAGCAGACGGTTTGATCTCAAGAAGCCATTGTACCGCAGTCGTAGTAATGTGCGGGTGGCAGGTGTATGTGCGGGGATAGCAGACTATCTGAACGTGAGTACGTTCATCGTGCGGCTAGTGACCTTCATATCCATCTTTATCTTGGGGGGTATTACGTTCTGGGCATATATCATCTGTTGGATAGTGCTTGACAAAGAACCGAAATCCTTGCAAAAGTCTCATCGAAGTTCGGCGAAGACGTCAGGTGTTCGATCCACTGGCACCGCTCGGACTGAAACTGTTCAACAACAGGGATTTGACCGCGTTACGATCAAAGACTGTGCTGAACGTTTGCAGGCAACAGAGCAGCGTCTGCGCGGGGCGGAAGCGTTTATTACTTCACGCCAGTTCAGACTTCACTGCGAAATAAACAGGATCTAGCAACTGATGGTAAAACTGCCTGATTTTGACACGATGATGCAACTTCACAGAGAAGATCCGGAGGCGCTGGAGCGTCTCCGGCAGGACTTGACTTCCGAACTGGTGAATAACGCTTCAGAAGAAACAAAACGCAGACTGGAAGGCCTTCAATTCAGGATCAATATGGAACTCAGGCGTGCGGGCAACCCTACCGCACGTTTTTTGAAGTTATCTGGCATGATGCAAGACGCTTTCTCGGAGCTGAACTATTGCTTGAACAGCCCATTGGATGCGATTGCTGAAAAACAGAAATCCCAAAGTGCTGTCATACTGCCGCTGTTTGGCAAGACTGCTGGGCAAACACTGCCGAGCAAACATTGATCAACACTTCTCAATACCGATACATACCTGAGGCTGCATGAAGTTCTGTCAGCATTGTGCGGGCCCGATCACGCATCATATTCCAGCAGGTGACGATAAACTTCGTTATTGCTGCCTGAGTTGCGACGTGGTGTTTTATCAGAACCCCAATAACATTGTCGGAACAATTCCAGTATCGGGAAATAAGGTTCTCTTGTGTCGGCGCGCCATTCAACCCAGGCAAGGCCTATGGACATTACCTGCCGGCTTTATGGAGAATGGAGAAACCACCTGGCAAGGCGCAATTCGGGAAACACAAGAAGAAGCAGGTGCCAGTATTACCTTGGAGCAGGACAGCTTGTACAGTGTGTTTAACCTTCCCAATATCAATCAAGTGTACCTGTTCTTTCGTGCGCGCCTTGATAACCTGGACTTCGCCCCCGGCGCTGAAAGTCTCGAGGTAAAACTTTTTACTGAAGAAGAAATCCCTTGGCAGGAAATCGCATTTGCAGTTGTAAAAACAACTTTGGAACAATTCTTTAAAGATGTCTCTACGCAGCGCTACCCAGTTCGTATGTACGACGTTACTTACTCACCCGAGCGCAAAGCAGCAATCACTCTGATCAGTGAAAGTATTTGATCGACAACAAACGAATGTTTGTGAGAATTAAAAAACAATTGTGAGTCACTAAAGAAAACGGCCCTGAGCATCCTTGCCAGGGCCGCGCGCATCCTGCACCATCCTTAGCTTGCGCAAAAGCGCGATTTTGCTCCCTGCTCCCTCCCTTGATAGCTAGATCTAATCTGAGTCAGATCAACGCTGAAAGCATAGTAGTCGAATGCCTTTACAAATTGCAACAGTGTGTAACATAGCCAGATGGCTATGTTACAAATGTGAATGCTTTCATAAAATTAGAGGTGAAAAAATAAATTTATACAAAACAAATAACTACAAAAGAGCAATGGAAAATTGCCTCGTTTTATGAAGCACCCATGTTTAAAAAGTTATTTTTGCTTTGCGATGGATGGAATTGTTTGATGGATGAGTCCATTCAGTTTTTTGATTCCAGAAACTCAAGCGTTGGCATAACATCAAAAGCAGGTTCTTCGTAAGGATGTGCCAATCTGAAGGCAGTTATCACTGCTTGCACACACGATTCATCACAAACCATTTCCACCCGATACTCTGACACCTTTTCCAGTGTATCGATGTGACCTATCGCAGGTTTAGCACCCGGAAGCGGCCTGAACTGCCCTTGGCCTTCAACTTGCCAACAACAGCATTCATAATTACCAATACGCCCTGCCCCAGCCTGGAAAACAGCGGCTTTAACCGTTTCAAGATGCGAGGCAGGCACATAAAAACAAAACTTTAACATTGTTAACCGAGCCAGATTCGCGCATTGCGAAACATGCGCATTGTGGGCGCATCTTCCTGCCAATCTGACGAGCGCCATGAGTTTTGAACGGCACGGAATACTCTCTCCGGGTGCGGCATCATGATGGTCGCACGACCATCTTTGCTACAAACACCTGCAATACCAGCGGGAGATCCATTAGGATTTTCCGGATAATGCTCAGTAATCTGGTCGAAATTGTCGACATACTGCATTGAGATTCCGTGTGTAATCTTGAGTTGGCTGTGTATCGTGGTATCCAGGAACTTCGCCCTGCCTTCACCATGTGCAATCGCGATCGGGAATATCGAATCAGTCATGCCTTGTAAAAAGACGGAGGGCGACGCTGCAATTCGAACAAGACTCACTCGCGCTTCAAACTGCTCTGAGCGATTGCGTTCAAATCTGGGCCAATTGTTTGCCCCAGGGATCAATTCGTGTAATAGCGACATCATCTGGCACCCGTTACACACACCCAATGACAAGGTGGAAGAGCGGGTAAAAAATGTCTCAAATTGTTTGCGAAGCGGTTCGTTAAATAAAATAGATTTTGCCCAGCCGCCACCCGCACCGAGTACGTCGCCGTAGGAGAATCCACCACAGGCTGCCAGCACGTTGAATTGTTCAAGATCAACCCGACCTGCCAGCAAGTCACTCATATGCACATCAACAGCGCGGAAACCTGCTCGATCAAACGCGGCAGCCATTTCTACATGACCATTAACCCCTTGCTCGCGCAACACTGCAACAGCCGGACGAATACCCGTGTTAATAAAGGGTGCCGCAATGTCCTGACTAACATCAAAACTTGCGCGTGCATGCAGCCCGGGATTTTTTGTATCCAGCAACAGATCATATTCCTGCTTGGCACACTCTGGATTGTCACGCAGTGATTGAATTTCAAAACTCGTGCGTGCCCAAAGCCGCTGACAGCTTACGCGTGAGCGTTCGAGCAATAGCTTACCGCCATTAAGGATCCGGATATTGTCATGCGCTGCCGGATGACCAATCACAACCGCGCACTCGGATAACCCAAACTCTTCTACAATACTCAATACTTTATTAAGCTGGTTGTGCGGCACCTGTAAAACAGCGCCGGCCTCTTCGTTAAACAACACATCAATGACATTTGTGTCGGCATGCATTAATTCTGCAACTTGTAGATCAACACCACAATGACCAGCAAATGCCATCTCGGACACGGTAACCAGCAGGCCACCGTCTGATCGATCGTGGTAAGCCAATAACAAATCATTCTCGTTGAGTTGTTGAATCAAACCAAAAAAGTTCTTCAGATCCTGTGGGTCATTGATGTCTGCTGGTACATCGCCGAGTTCACGATAAACCTGTGCCAGCGCGGATCCACCCATGCGATTGCGACCATGGCCCAAATCAATCAGCAACAGATCAGAGGCTTCTGACACACTATGCAACTGGGGTGTCACTGTTTTTCTGATATCCAGGACCGGCGCAAATGCCGAAATCACCAGAGACAAAGGTGCCGTGTTGCTTTTTTTGTTGCCAGCCTCATCCATCCACACCGTCCGCATCGACATGGAATCCTTGCCCACTGGGATGCAGATACCCAGCGCAGGACACAACTCCATACCCACAGCTCTGACTGTTTCGTAAAGACGCGCATCCTCACCCGGATGTCCAGCCGCAACCATCCAATTGGCAGACAACTTTATCTCACTGATGTCTGCAATTCTTGCTGACGCAATATTTGTAATGGCTTCAGCAATTGCCATTCGACCTGATGCAGGGGCATCAAGTAAGGCTACCGGCGTGCGCTCGCCCATGGCCATCGCTTCGCCAAAATACGTGTCAAAGGACGATGCAGTCACTGCAGCATCGGCCACAGGAACTTGCCACGGGCCAACCATCTGGTCCCGTGCAACCAAGCCGGTAACTGTTCTATCGCCAATCGTAATCAGGAAACTTTTGCTGGCAACTGCAGGCAGACTCAGCACACGCTCAAAGGCTTCATCAAGGGCAATTTGCGCGGTATCCAGCGCGATCAATTGCACCGGCGAACTTACGACATCACGGTGCATTCTGGGCGGTTTACCAAACAACACAGACATCGGCAAATCAATGGGCAGATTTTCAAAATGTTCATCGCTCAGACGAATCACTTCCTCATCTGTCGCCTCGCCCACAACAGCAAAAGGGCAGCGTTCGCGCTTGCAAATTTGCTCAAAGACATCAAGATTCTCGGGGGCTACTGCTAACACATAACGCTCTTGCGCTTCGTTACACCAGATCTCAAGCGGCGACATACCCGGTTCCGCATTTGGTATCTGACGCAGTGAAAAAATACCTCCACTTTCTCCGTCTTTTACCAATTCCGGTAATGCATTGGAAAGACCACCGGCACCGACGTCATGTATAAACGCAATCGGGTTGTCATCACCCATTTGCCAACAACGATCTATGACTTCCTGGCAGCGACGCTCCATCTCAGGGTTTTCTCGCTGAACCGATGCAAAATCAAGCGCCGAGTTGCTGGCACCGGATGCCATCGAGGATGCTGCACCCCCGCCAAGACCAATCAGCATGGCGGGACCACCCAACACAATCAGTTTTGCGCCGGCATGGAATGGCTGTTTCAGAACATGCTGTTCACGAATGTTACCGAGCCCACCGGCAATCATGATGGGCTTGTGGTAGCCGCGCACTTCGTATTGATTTGCAGACGGCACAGACTCCTCATAAGTTCTGAAATAACCGCAGAGATTGGGGCGACCAAATTCATTGTTGAATGCCGCTGCGCCGATGGGCCCTTCGAGCATAATGTCTAATGCGGACACAATGTGGGCTGGGCGACCAAAATCCTCTTCCCAAGGCTGCATAAAGTCTGGCAGACGCAGGTTTGAAACACTGAATCCGCAAAGCCCGGCTTTGGGTTTGGCACCGGTACCTGTTGCACCTTCATCGCGAATCTCACCACCACTCCCAGTTGCTGCCCCGGGGAACGGAGCGATTGCGGTTGGATGGTTATGAGTTTCCACCTTCATCAGAATGTGAATTGGCTCGTTCACATACGCATACTGGTGTGATGTTGGTTGAGGGAAAAAACGCCCCGCGACACTTCCCGTCATCACGGCCGCATTATCTTTGTATGCCGACAACACATTGGCTGGCGATTTTTTATGGGTATTGCGGATCATCGCAAACAAAGAAAGTGATTGATCAATACCATCCACTGTCCAACTGGCATTAAAAATCTTGTGTCGACAATGTTCCGAGTTTGCTTGCGCAAACATCATCAACTCAACATCATTTGGGTTGCGACCCAAACGTACAAACGCATCATGCAGATAATCCATCTCATCATCAGCCAGGGCAAGCCCCATGGACTGATTGGCTGTCTGTAATGCCTGTTTGCCACCGCCGATCACATCTACACTGGTTAACGATGCCGGTTGCGCATGCGAGAACAGCGCTACAGCCTCTTCGTAATCGTTCAGGATTGCTTGAGTCATTTTGTCATGCAGATACGCATCAAGTTGCAACAGATGCTGATCGGATAGTGGCTCTTTCAGACTGATATGCCATGCAATTGCACGCTCAACTCTGCCAATCTGCGTCAATCCGCAATTTCTGACGATATCTGTCGCTTTGCTGGACCAAGGTGAAATGGTACCCGGCCGTGGCACAACCAGTCGAAACACCCCAAATTGACCAAGTTCTTCTGTCGATTCATGGCTGTCACCGTAGCTCAGCAGCTGCGTCAGTACCTGACTTTGAGTGTCATCCAGTGTGGAGTCACATTCAATAATGTGTACGAAGCAAGAACTGATCGCATCAACAACAGGGATGTCCTGTTGAATCTGGCGTAAGAGTTTACGGAGACGAAAATCAGAATGCGCGGTGCAGCCAGTGAGAACAAGCATTGTGTCTTTTAGCCTTATTTATCAGTGGGTCTGTAAGCTTGAAATTTAGGGTCTATACAAGAAATCAGTAAAAAATTCAGTCGAGTATGATACGCCAACCATACGCAAAAATCAGGCGATTATTGTTGTTGCGATTGGGCTGCCTGCCGCCTTTTGTTTGCAAAAAACTGCTTGATCAATTGTGAACACTCCGGTTCCAGTACGCCATTCAATACCTCCGGTCGGTGATTGAAGTGGCCACTCTCTGCCAGCTTTTGCCCGCTGAGAACTGCACCGTACTTTGGTTCGAATGCGCCAAAAACCAGGCGTTTTATTCGCGCATGAACTATCGCGCCGTAACACATGGTGCAAGGTTCAATAGTGACGTAAAGAGTTGCGTCCGGAAGTCGGTAGTTCCCAATCACAAGACCCGCCGCACGAAGCGCACAAATCTCGGCGTGAGCACTGGGGTCATGTGTTTTGATCGGCTGATTGTAACCGCGCCCTATGACTTGTCCATTTTGAACAATGAGCGCGCCTACCGGTACTTCACCAGCATCACCTGCCTGTTGTGCAAGGCGCAAAGCCTCGCGCATAAAGGCTATGTCTTCAGGATTTATTCCCATTCAATCGTTGCTGGCGGTTTGGATGAAATATCATAAGTTACACGGGATACGTCGGCGATCTCGTTAATGATTCGGTTACTGACCGTTTCTAACAGTTCGTACGGCAGATGTGCCCAGCGCGCTGTCATGAAATCAATAGTCTCGACCGCGCGCAGCGAAATCACCCAAGAGTACCGTCGCCCGTCACCTACAACGCCGACAGACTTCACCGGCAGAAACACAGCAAAAGCCTGGCTTGTTTTGTGGTAATAGCCAGCGTTATGCAGCTCTTCGATGAAGATGGCGTCAGCTCTGCGCAAGGTTTCGCAATACTCTTTTTTGACTTCACCCAATATACGCACGCCCAAACCCGGACCTGGGAACGGGTGGCGATAAACCATGTCATAGGGCAATCCGAGTTCGAGCCCCAGTCGGCGCACTTCGTCTTTAAACAACTCGCGCAGGGGTTCAACCAGTTTAAGCGCCATATTCTCTGGCAAGCCACCTACGTTGTGGTGTGACTTGATAACATGTGCTTTACCAGTTCGCGATCCGGCTGACTCAATCACATCCGGATAAATGGTCCCTTGCGCCAACCACTTTACATTGGCTATTTTGCTGGCTTCTTCATCAAATACTTCGATAAAAGTGTTGCCAATGGCTTTACGTTTTTTCTCTGGATCACTGACACCGGCCAGCGCACTCAGGAAACGATTCTCGGCATCGACACGAATCACTTTAACGCCCATATTCTGGGCAAATGTTGCCATTACCTGATCGCCTTCCCGCAGACGCAGCAAGCCATTGTCGACAAACACGCAGGTCAGTTGATTGCCAATGGCTTTGTGGAGTAATGCCGCCACAACAGAAGAATCAACGCCGCCGGATAATCCAAGCAATACGTGATCATTACCAACCTGCTCTCGCACTTTATGGATGGCGTCTTCAATAATATTCGCTGACGTCCACAAAGCCTGGCAACCACAAATACCAAGAACAAAGCGTTCCAATATGCGTTGGCCTTGCAAGGTATGCGTCACTTCCGGGTGGAACTGAACCCCATAAAATCGTCGGGTTTCATCAGCCATTGCTGCTATTGGCGCGCTACTTGTTTCTGCGCTGACAACAAAACCCGGTGGTAACCTGACCACTTTGTCACCGTGACTCATCCAGACATCCAACTGAGCCTTACCGCCTTGCGCTATGCGATCTTCGATGCCCTCAAACAAGGCGCCAGGCGCTGGCAGACTTACCTCAGCATATCCAAATTCAGATTTATCTGACGCTTCAACTTTGCCTCCGAGTTGCTCAGCCATACTTTGCATGCCATAACAAATACCCAGAAGCGGCAAACCCAAATCAAAAAACCATTTGGCTACTTGCGGAGATCCTTGTTTGGTTGCAGTTTCAGGCCCCCCGGAAAAAATCACGCCTTGAGGAGCAAAAGCTTTGACCTCGTCACTATCGCACTGGTTATCCCAGATCTCACAATAAACCCCCATTTCCCGAACGCGACGCGCGATCAGTTGTGTGTACTGAGAACCGAAATCAAGAATAAGAATTTTCTGGCTGTGAATATTTTGCTGACTCATGTCGGGAGAGGCCTTGGTCATACAGACCACGCTCGGTTATCAACACTGACTAGTCAATAACAGAGCGTGGCAAGCGGGTTAACGTTAACTGAGACGGTAATTCGGTGCTTCTTTGGTTATGCTGACATCGTGCACATGACTTTCTTGCATACCCGATGACGTAATTTTTACGAACTCCGGTTTGGTGCGCATAGTGTCAATATCTGCACAGCCCGTGTATCCCATACTGGAGCGCAATCCACCCATCAACTGGTGGACGATGCCTGACATCGGGCCTTTGTACGGCACGCGACCTTCGATACCCTCTGGTACTAATTTTTCTACGCCCGACGCTGCATCTTGAAAGTAGCGATCGCTTGAGCCCTGGCTCTGAGCCATAGCGCCCAGTGAACCCATACCCCGGTAGGCTTTGTAACTACGACCTTGATAGAGTTCAACCTCGCCGGGCGCCTCTTCTGTCCCAGCCAGCAGGCCACCCACCATGACCACGTTTGCACCTGCCGCAATCACTTTTGCCAAGTCACCTGAGAAGCGCACACCACCATCAGAGATGACGCTTACGTTGGTGTCCTTAAGTGCTTCAACGACATTGGACACAGCGGTCATTTGTGGCACACCTACACCAGTCACGATACGCGTAGTACAAATTGATCCCGGGCCAATTCCAACTTTTACAGCATCTGCACCGGCAGCCACCAAATCCCGTGCAGCCTGGGCCGTGGCAATATTTCCACCAATGACTGGAAGATCCGGGTGTAAGCCTTTGATTCGACGGACAGTCTCGATAACACCTTCTGAATGACCATGTGCGGTGTCGACTACAATGACATCAACACCGGCTTCAACCAGTGCCTGGACTCTGTCGATGGTGTCATTACTGGTGCCAACGGCGGCAGCAACCCTCAAACGGCCTTGTTGATCTTTAGAAGCATTGGGGTAATCCTCAGACTTCCTGATATCCTTCAGCGTAATCAGGCCTCTGAGTTCGAATTCATCGTTGACCACCAGAATCTTTTCAATTCGGTGCTGGTGCAGCAATGCCTTGATCTGATCATGACTGGCATCTTCTTTGACTGTTACCAGACTCGGTTTAGGCGTCATGATGGTCTCAACCATTGCATTGAGATTAGTCTCAAAGCGCACGTCTCGACTGGTGACAATACCCACCAATTGACGTCCAACCACAACTGGCATACCTGAAATATCATTTTCACGCATAAGAGCGATAAGGTCAGAGATCCGGGCATCTGGTGAGATGGTAATAGGATCTTTAACAACACCGCTTTCATACTTCTTGACGGTGCGAACTTCCCTGGCCTGCTGCTCGATGGTCATATTTTTATGTATGACTCCAATACCACCTTCTTGAGCCATTGCAATGGCCAGACGCGCTTCCGTCACGGTATCCATGGCGGCAGACATCAGGGGAATATTCAGAGTGATACTCGCTGTCAGGCGGGTTTTAAGACTGACGGCTTTGGGTAGAACCGACGAGTGGGCGGGCAGAAGCAGTACATCATCGAACGTCAGTGCTTCTTCAACTATCCGTAACATAAGTTTTCACCTATCCACAAAAACGCGATTATACAGACCAAGGTGTGTCAGGTAAACTGGCGACATGAACCAACGCCATAATGAAAATCTTGTAAACGATTCTATCGTCTTGTCAGTCAGCACACTGAATGGACTGGCGCGTGAATTACTGGAGGAATGCTTTTCCTCAGTCACTGTTGAAGGCGAGATATCAAACTTTTCCGTTCCGGGTTCGGGCCACTGGTATCTCACCCTTAAAGACAGTAATGCACAAGTGCGCTGTGCCATGTTCCGTGGTCGCAACATGTCGGTCAGATTCAAACCAGCCAACGGAATGAAAGTAACCGTCAAAGGCAAACTCAGCCTTTATGAAGGACGTGGCGACTATCAGTTAATTCTGGACAGTATGACTGAAGCGGGTGCTGGTGCTTTACAGCGAGCCTTTGAAGAACTTAAACAAAAGCTCATGCAGGAAGGACTTTTTGATCCCGCTGGTCGGATAAAGTTGCCTTCGACATGCCGACACGTCGCCGTAATTACCTCCCCTACTGGCGCTGTAATCCGTGACATTCTCAGTGTCTTCAATCGCCGTTATCCCGCGATGAAAGTCACCATTTTACCAGTGCCCGTGCAAGGCGCAGAGGCCACTCGAGCCATCTGCAATGCGCTGGCTATTGCGGATCACCGTAAACAAGACCTGAACATAGACGCCATCATCATCGCGCGGGGCGGCGGTTCTCTGGAAGACTTGCAGGCTTTTAATGACGAGACAGTTGCGC
The DNA here is from genome assembly GCA_030696315.1 of Pseudohongiella sp. Taxonomy (GTDB): domain Bacteria; phylum Pseudomonadota; class Gammaproteobacteria; order Pseudomonadales; family Pseudohongiellaceae; genus Pseudohongiella. The sequence goes on from JAUYSM010000060.1 coordinate 63,587, forward strand.
GCGCTATTCACCGCTGTACTTTGCCAGTCATCAGTGCAATCGGGCACGAAACCGATACTACTATCGCCGATTTTGTTGCTGATCTACGTGCACCTACGCCAACCGCAGCCGCGGAGCTGGTCAGTCCTGATCAACTTGCCGTGCTGAAGAGCCTGCAACAGACTGATCTGAAACTTCAAAGGTTAGTGCAATCACTGCTGAATCAACGCAGACAACAACTGGACTGGTTACGTCGACGACTACAACATCCCGGAAGAAGACTGCAAGATCAGGCGCAAAGACTGGATAGGCTTGACGCACAATTGCAGCGCGCCATGCAAAACATATTGCTGACGCAAAAGAACAGGCTTCAGTCTTTAGCGAGAAGTCTTGACACCGTCAGCCCCTTACAAACACTGCAGCGGGGATTCAGCATTACGCAATCTGAATCAGGGACTCTGCTTTCTGACAGCACGCAGGTGTCTGCAGGAGCACGTATAATCACGGTACTCAAGTCAGGTCGCATTATCAGTATCGTTGAGCAAGTTGAATAAAAAGCATTATCCGAAATAATCAGAAACAGGTAGCTGTGGAGATCTAAATGAACAAGCGCGAACAACAAAAACTGATACGAGAACAAAAACAACAAGCAGCTGCTCAAAAACAAGTGGCTCAGAAAAAGATCACCAAGATTGCAATGATTGTGCTTATTCCTTTGCTCCTCATAGGCGTTCTTTATGGAGTCCTGGGTCAGGGCACGGTATACCCACCTGACCAGATTGCTGAAAATGACCATGTTAAAGGCAACCCTGACGGGGTCAAGCTGATGGTATACGCCGATTTTCAATGTCCTGCGTGTGCGGCAGAACATCAGATGGTATCTATGGCCTGGCCGAGAATATCAAATCAGGCTCAGTTAGCATTCAGGCATTATCCCCTGACCAGTACCCATCGATTCGCCTGGACAGCAGCTTTGTATGCAGAAGCTGCAGGGGCACAAGGCAAATTTTGGGAAATGTATGATCAATTGTTCCTCAACCAGGCCTATTGGTCGGCGATGACAAGTGTCGAAGCAGAGTTTGATGGTTATCTGGAACAATTGGGACTCGATGTCAGCCAGGCGCATGAAGATATGAGGTCTGATGCAATCATTCAAAAGATCCGTAACGATCAGCGCGGCGGTACCAGCGCAGGTGTCAGAGGCACCCCAGCGCTATTCGTAAATGGCAGACTGACGCCGGTTCCTCAAAATCCAGCCGATCTCATAGCATTAGTCAATCGCGCCGCCACGCCCTGAGTTCAAACCACTAAAACAAGCGCGTCAGGCCGCTATGCCCAGACGCGCAGCGGGTAAACCCATGAACAGGCCGCCCCAATATTTGCCACCTATATGAATTGGCACGGACAAGTTGAACATCACCTCGCCAGTATCGCGAAGGTAACTCTGCAACCTGAATCGACCCATGTAAGGAATATCCCGATTCTGGAAAAAGCGCATATGGCGACTCTTTTGCAAGTCAATGACAGGATCACCAGTTGGTTCTTGTGACAACTCGCTGCGATGAATAGCGACATAACCTTTACTGTCCAAAGGCAAACAATACAAAGCTCCATCATTTTCTTTTGCCCAACTGTCTATAAAGTGCTGACATGCACCTTGGAACGCCTTGGCGTAGCTGACGTCGTATTTAGGCGGTTGAGTACCTGCTATCTGGCGATGTTGCCGATCGAACATGTCAACTCCTGCGGCTACAAGTTTGGCAAACGCCGGCTCAATTGCATCCCTGCGACGCTCCAACATTTCAAGCACTTCCTCTAGCTCACCACGGCCGATTCTGAATTGACAAAGTTTATGCAGGGCCTTGTCAGTAGACTCCAACAGAAATTGTGTCTGCGCATTATTCTTCTCCATATCCAGTCGAATACGCGCACCGAGTTCGTGAATTTCATGACTACGGGCTCTGATATCACGATTGCTAACCGTCAGTTGTTGAGCTGCCGCCGTGACAGTCAGAAGATCAACATGGGTGGATTCAAACCCAGCTACCATTTGTTTGAACTCATCTGCTGACTTATTGATTTCACAGCGCGCCTGCTCACTTTCTTCTATCATTTGCCGGGTGCCAGCTGAGGTTCGGGATACCACTTGGATCATGTCGCCCAACAGCGAGCCAATCTGGTCAGCCGATCCGCGGACTTTTACGGCCAGATCGCGCACCTCATCGGCAACCACCGCAAATCCCCTGCCCTGTTCGCCAGCACGCGCAGCTTCAATGGCAGCATTGAGGGCTAACATATTGGTTTGCGCAGCAAACCCCTGAACTGTTGAAAGAATTGTGCGAATACTCTCCGATGTAAGCTCAAGTTGTTCAACAGTGCCATGAAACTGCTGCATCATTTTGCCTACATCTGCAATTCTGACATTGGCTTGCACCAGATCATCCACAGCGACGCGAGCTGTTTGAAGATTGTGTGAGTTTGTCTCGGTAATGGTGCTGCTGACACGCGATAATTCTTCAATAGCGGTTGCTGTCTCTTCACTTGAGCGGTAAATGATCTCAGAGGAGCCTTCTTGTTTGCTTGCATCCCTGCTGGTTTCGTCAGCAATTTTTCGACCTTGCGCCGATGTCAAAGTGACCCGAATGGTATGGTGCCGTAAATCCTCCAACGCGGTACGCAGCCGATCCATAAAGCCATTAAACAGACTCGCCGCCTCTGCAGCATCACCGAGACCATCAACATGCATTCGACCCGATAAGTCTCCTTGCTCATTATTGACCGTGCGCAAGACATCAATAAAACTGGCAGCACTTAATTGATCTGCCTGTTTTAAACGTGCCAGAGCCAATCCCGCAAGTGCCACCGAGAGGACGCACACTAACCATGTAATTGTCCCCGGAGAGGATAAGGCCGCAGTCAGTGTCATCAAACACTGCGCTACCAGCGCGCCTGGCAATAGCAAAGACTGAAATTTTTGTTTCATGTTTGGCAGTTACTCCCTGTTAGCGCTTTATTATGTAAAACATAACGGCAGCTACATGGGAGAACTTAAATACAAATCATCCTGACAATCAGGTTGTTCGCCGTATCTTCAAGGAGGGAGCAAACGTCGATGGGTGTGAATGGACATCAGGATACCAAAACTGGCAAGCAAAGTTACCGCGGAGGTTCCTCCATAACTGACCAGAGGAAGTGGCATACCTACTACAGGTAATAAACCGGATACCATCCCCATGTTCACGACGACATAAAGGCAAAATGTCAGGGAAAAGCTCACACCCAGCAAACGTCCAAATGTGTCAGAGGCTTGCAAACTAATAAACAGGCCACGCCCAACAATAGCCAGGTAAAGCATCAATAGCAGGACGATACCAATAAGACCGAATTCTTCGCCAATTACCGCAAATATAAAATCAGTTGATGATTCAGGTAAAAAATCAAGCCGCGATTGAGTGCCGTTTAACCAGCCCTTCCCCATTAATCCGCCAGAACCGATGGCAATTTTTGACTGTATGATGTTCCAGCCTGCACCCAAGGGATCCGCTTCTGGATTAAACAAGGTGTCAATGCGTCGGCGCTGATAGTCATGCAGTACATACAGGTACATTAATGGCACAGCAATGATCGCCATCACGCCAGCTGCTGAAATGATTCGCCACGACAGCCCGGCAAAAAACAAAATGAAAATGCCTGACATACCTACCAAGATCGCAGTACCCAAGTCAGGCTGAGTGCCAATCAGTGCGGTTGGGATAGCTACAATTGCCAGCGCTGCAAGTACATCCAGAAACTTGGGTGGCAGCGTGCGTTGGCTGAAGTACCAGGCAACCATAATAGGCAGTGACAACTTCATCATCTCTGAGGGTTGAAATCTGCCTAGCCCCGGGATTTGCAGCCAACGTTGCGCGCCATTGACAATGACACCAAAAAACAAAACCAATACCAATAAAAAACAAGAGACTGCAAAAAACGCAGGCGCCCACCGGCTTATTGTCCTTGGGGGAATCTGAGCAAAAACAAACATCACAGCAAAACCGACGCCAAATCGAATCGCCTGATTTATGACTGACTGAGCACTCTCACCTGTGGCGCTATACAAGACAACAAGGCTGACAAGACAAACCAGCAGGAGACCACATAGCAGTGGCAAATCCAAATGCAGTCGCCAGGCTATACTGCGTTCCTGGGGTCGCAAGTCAAAACGAGGAGCGGTTATTCTTCGGAGAAGTTCAGGCATAAACTGATGCAGTCGGCTGGGGTAATGCGCGAGAGGGTACCGCAGCCCTGCTTTCAAGTCTATTGGGCATGGGCACTGCCTTTGAAATTTACTGAGTTTCTTTTGCTGACAGATCTTTTTAAACTTTTTGCTGTCCATAAAACAACAATATAAAACCAAGGAGCAGGCATGGCACTTTTCACAGGCATTCACCGACTCGTTACGACAATTGGAGACAATACACAAACCTTGTCCTGGACAATCATGCGCATACTGGCAAGCGCAATGTTCATGACGCACGGGTGGCCAAAGATGTTTGGAGAGAATCCTCAACCAATAATGGGTGGCATGGATTTTTTCGGACTAAATCTGGGCGTCAATATGCTCTGGGTGGCGGGAGCCATCGAGTTGTTCGCGGGAGGTTTATTGGTTATTGGTCTTTTCACACGGTATATGGCTGCCCTGTCAGCAATCTTGATGGTGATGGCCTATCTGACCGCGCATCCTGCCTGGTTCCCTACGTTTAATAACGGCGAGTTGGCAGCCATGTATTTCGTGACATACTTCGCGTTGTTTGCGTTTGGGCCGGGAAAGCTGAGCCTTGATGCTTTGTTGTTCAGTCGTCGATAGAATTCTATCGAATCAACTGGAATGGCGCTGCAACCAATGCAATAGGCCCTGGGCATTCAACTCCATATCACCACCCAAGAGCCGCCGGGTTACATCTGGCGGCACTTTGCTATCGCGTAGCTTCAAAAGATTTTGACTGTGCAACATCAGTAATTCTGCAAATTTCTCCGGCTGTGGATTCGAATCTTTGGCCATGCGTTCCGCATATTCTACGTACGCGTCTATTTGACGATGCAGTTCCTCACCAAACTCTCTCACCTCGTTGTGTCTGCCAAAATGAGTGAGATAAACATGTTGCGCATCAAACGCTAGCAAGCGCTCAATTGTGGTGTGCCAGGCAGCGGGATCAAATTGCACCGGCGTTGTCGGCGGAAAAACAAACCGTTGGGTTCCGTCATTCAACTCGGGATAACTGACGCCAAAACTGTCTCCGCAAAACAAACCACGGCTGAGCTTATCCCACACAACATAGTGATGACGGGCATGACCTGGTGTGTCAATAATTTGAAATTCCCTGCTCCCTAACGCAACCCTATCGCCATCGCAGGCAATTTTTACCCGATGTTCCGGTACCGGCACCAGATCACCAAAAGCCGCCTGATACCGCGCCTGCCCGTATACAGCCAAGGAACCGGCCTGCAGTTTTTGTGGAGAGATCATATGCGCTGCGCCACGTTCATGGACAAGTAACTGCGCTTCAGGCAGCACTTGCATCAAGGCCCCTGCACCACCGGCATGGTCAAGGTGAACGTGCGTAGGCATCACCCAGCGCACTTGATTCAATGACAGCCCATTGACTGCAAGCGCTTCCAGTAGCAGAGGCACACTGTTGCGGGTTCCCGTGTCGATAAACGCCGCTTCGTCGCCTTCCTGCACCAGATAACAACAGGCCAGCCCAGGCCTGAACAGTTCAGTGTCTACACAGGTGATCCCGTAATCATAGTGCTGCAAACGGGCGTGTTGACTCATTGCGTACAATTCCCGGAAAAGAAACAGTCTGCGCGCGACATCATCTCGCCAAAAGCAGGATTAAACGTTGCTCTGCGCAACAACTTACCCTGAAAAAGCCCCTCAGTCAGCAGACTGCGCTCTCCATAAACAGTGGCACTATCATTGTTCAGGCATTCGGACTTCTGCTCGGGATTATCAGCGTAATGCAGGCATTGGCGATAGCCGGCATCCAGCCCGTAATGTGGATCGTCAGCTGGCATGGTAACGCCCACATGTGAGGTACTTATCAGTCGAAAGCGTTCATCAGCCGAGGACTCAATTTTGATGTCTGAGCAGTCAGTTTCAGGCAAGTGTCCATCACTCAATGAACTATACCAAATCAACTCGCGCCGCCCCTCAGGCAGTTTCTCGCAAAAGAACTGCTCCGCAGCAGTAACATCAACCGTTGTATCGGCGCCACTGACAACCATAAACACAGGCAAATCCAAGGGTTCCATGGCGGGCCAGTTCATGTCTCTGACCATCAGATAAAACTCTGCCCCGGCATTAATCGCCAGTGTTTCATATTTGGCGGCATCTCTTTCTTGCTCTGTACCCAGCCAACGCATAAACCAACGTACATAGGGAGACAATGCAACTGTTGCATCTGGCAGGGCCAATGCTGGGGACAGCAACATCAGACCTGCCAACAAATCATCGTCGCGATTTTGATCAGCAAACTCCACTGCCAGGGTTGCACCTGCTGAATATCCGACCAGATACAGTTGATCGACCCTGTCTCTGAAACTGTTTACGCCAAACTGCGTGATATTGCGCCAGTCATCGCGGTGCACTTCTAAACTGTCGCCTGGCACTGTGCCGTGGCCTGGCAGCAATACCGAACGCACCACACTGCACGGAGAGCGCCCGGCAAGTGATCTGGCCACTGCGCTGAGCAGGTAAGGAGAGTCAGTCAATCCGTGCAGTAACAAGTAGCCCGTCCTGGGGCTGTCTTGAGCACACTGGGCAGCTTCACGAATTTCATAAGGTGAACGCATTTCAAGTGTGCGAGACAGTGGATAGCTGTCACCAAATGGAGCCTGATCTGCTCGCTGGTAGACTACCTCTAACGCGCGGCGCAATTGTTCGCGTGTGTCGGCAACATACGATTCAAAGCTTGATGTCGCTGAGGGAGCAACAATCGCATACCCGCTAGGCGCAAGGTGCTCCGGCATTTTTCCGCAAGCGCCAAGCAAGAGAGTTGCAACTAATATTGTGCAATGAGAAAGGCGAGCGGTTTTGTGGGCTTTGCTGCCGTTTGACGTCACATGTACTAGTCCCGTAATGCCTTTGTGCGGGTGACTTTGCGGTTTTTGGCGATGCGGCGTTTGACAGCCACTTGTCCGTAGTCCAGACCCCGTTCATGCTCAATAAAGGGATTGTCATCGCTACGTAGTTCAATCCGAATAGGAGTACCTTCCAGTTTGAGCACTGTCCTGAAGGTTTTCTCGAGATATCTTTTGTAACTCTCTGGAACCTTATCGGTCTGTTTGCCATGAATCACAATGATGGGTGGATTCTGTCCGCCAGCATGCGCATAGCGCAGTTTGATACGACGATTATTCACCATCGGTGGTGAATGATCTGTGCAGGCATCCTGCAGAACACGCGTCAGTACATTGGTGCTCAATTGCCGCTTGGCCGAGTCGTAAGCTGTATGAATAGACTTATAAAGATCACCCACGCCCGTACCATACTTTGCCGAGATAAAATGGATGGCAGCAAAATCAACAAATGAAAATCGTCGGCGGATATCGGATTTAATGCGATCCTTTTGCTCCTGTTCCATGCCATCCCATTTGTTCAGAGCAATGACCAAGGCGCGTCCAGCATCGAGCACATAACCGAGCAAGTGCAAATCCTGCTCTACAATTCCATCTCTCGCATCAACCACCAGCACAACCACATTGGCATCCTGAATGGAGGTTAAGGACTTAACAACGGAAAATTTTTCGATTGTTTCTGTAGTTTTACCGCGTCGCCTGATACCTGCAGTATCAATCAGCGTATAGCGCTGACCATGACGCTCAAAAGGGATATAGATACTGTCCCGGGTGGTTCCGCCTTCATCAAACACAACAACACGCTCTTCGCCCAGCATACGATTGACCAAGGTTGACTTTCCAACATTCGGTCGACCTGCGATGGCTATTCGAATGCCTTGATCTTCTCTGTCCTGCTCGGCTTCCGGCTCAGGAAAATCGGCAAGTACATAATCGAGCAGTTTTTTAATGCCACGACCCTGACTGGCTGTAATAGGGAAAATTTTGTCAAAGCCCAAGCCATAAAAATCGCCCATAGCGACATCTTCATCGATGCCATCCACCTTGTTAACTACCAGACAGGCTGCTTTACCCAGCTTTCGTAAGTGATCAACAATTTGGACATCAGCTGGATTCAAGCCTGCACGGCCATCAACCATCAACAGGACAATGTCGGCTTCTTCGATGGCAAGCAAGGACTGCGAGGCCATTTCAAAATTGATACCGACCTCACCACCTTCAAGACCGCCAGTATCGATCACAATATAGGGCTTATCGCCGCCTTTACCTTCGCCGTATTGACGATCGCGAGTCAGCCCTGGAAAGTCAGCAACCAAAGCATCGCGACTGCGTGTGAGCCGATTAAAGAGCGTCGATTTACCAACATTGGGGCGCCCTACAAGGGCAAGTACCGGTTTCATGCTATGACAGGTTCCAGAAAGTGTGCGCGGCCAACTGGCCGCGCTTAGTCGTCAGGGTAAGCGCAAAGCCATCAAGCGGCCACTGTTACCATAAACGTAGAGCGTATCGCCTTCACTCAGAATATTGGCGCGCACACCGGCGCGATCGATTCGCGTGCGGCTAACAATGCGCCCATCAATCTGCGACAAAAGGTGCAAATATCCTTCAAAATCAGCGACAGCCACATAGTTGTTAATGGTGACGGGCGAGTTTATGCGGCGCAATCGGAAGTCTCGATTTTCCCAAACAACGCGTTCGGTGTTGTTTTGAATGGCAATCACATGGCTGAAATTATTAACCCAGTAGATATTGCCCAAACCCAACGCCAGGGAGTTGTAACTCGAGCCTGCCATCCCCCAGACAATGCGCCCTGTCGCCAGATCAAGCCCCATCAGGTTGCCCTGATAACTGGAAATAAACACAGTCTGCCCGGAGAGCACCGGATCACCGTCAATGTCGATAATACGATCAATATCATAGCGACCTTGCGGCACAGCTACACGCTCTTCCCAAATCAACAGTCCATTAGTTGCATCAATGGCCGCTACGATTCCACTGGCGAATCCAGCTACCACCGTGTTACCGCTAATTAAAGGTTTACTTGTGCCACGCAATGACAGCGCAGGCACGGTACTGTCGTACACCCAACGCTGCGAACCATCATTGGCGTTCAGTGCCGTCAAGCGGCCATCAACAGATTGAACCGCAACCACGCGGCCATCCGTCTGCGGTGCAGCCAGTACTTCGCTGCTGACAGTACTTGACCACAACTGGCTTCCGTCAGCCTGACTCAGTGCAAATATCTGTGCATCACGCGTACCAAAAACCACTTGTCCAGCTGCGGCCCCCACGCCGCCCGTGATGGCTTGTCCTGTGCGTTGACGCCAACGCACAGCGCCGCTGGCTTTGTCCAGAGCCATGACGGTGCCGTCTGCCGATGCGACATAAATCATCTGCCCATCGATTGCCGGCACAAGTCGGTTGTAGTGCCGTCCTTGCCCATCACCGACACCGGTTGACCACAATTGTCTCAGTGTTATCTGCTGATCGAAGCGCTGCAACTCAGCGGGCTGTTCCGACTCGTCATCAGAAAAGATGCTGCAAGCACTCAATGTCACCAGCACCAGCAACGAAATAAACGACTTAAACAAATAACTCATATTCATAAACCCGCGCTTTGCGTTAACTTCAGCGGCTGCTTTGCAGCTCATTCAGTTTCAGTTGCAATACCGGGCTGGGGTTGCCTGTATCAAGTGCTGCCTGGTATGCAGTCAACGCCTCGTCGCGCTGCCCTTGGCTGAGATAAATATCACCGCGTAACTCTTCAAACTCTGCTGCGAGCGCACCGGGTTCTGCTCCGCCAATCACTGTCAACGCTTGGGCGCCCTGCCCCTGTGCCAGCAATACCCGCCCTAGTCGCAAACTGGCGAGCGCAATCAAAGTAGGATCTGTCGAATTGAAAAAACCAGATCGAGTATTCGCCAACAGCCACTCAAGATACTCTTTTGCCGCATCAAGATTGTTCACATCTGCTGACAGTTTTGCACCAAACAGAGCAGCGTATAGCGCGTATACACTGCCGGGGTGCTCTGATCTGATCTGTTGCACCAGTTCATTCGCTCGTGCTCGATCGGCTGCTGCCAGTGTTGCATCGGGCGAAATCACTGCAATGCCGGTCAGCTGGTCGTACAGCGCTGACGCCTCCGCGCTGACATTGGTTTGACTGCGATTCCAAAATTGCCAGCCAAAATAAACGATTGCAACCACGGCGATTCCCATGGCAATCTGTTTTCCACTGTCATTCCACCAGCGTTTGATCGCTTCAAGGGTTTCTTCTTCTTCAGCACTGATTGCCACAAACTACTCCTGTCTTTTTACTATGTTCTTCAAACAAAAACTGACTGTTTCAGTGAGCAGGCATCCTGTCTTACCAACACCAAAGTGTCAAGAAAGAGTGTCAGCTCTGCACTGTCCAGCCGATGGTCAAACCAGCATTGCGCGCGCGCGCGCCAGCAATGCTTCCGGCTCTATTGTGTCAGCGACGGCGTCCTCGGACAATTTGCGCCAACGCAGACTATCAGCGTCAACAATGACCGCAACGGCGGCCCCGCTTGCATAAGCCTTCTTGAGCTGATTACTGAATTTACCACCGCCACAATGACACTGGACGCGCAATCCTGGCACTTGTTGCCGTAGCTGTTCAGCCAGCTTTATTGCATTGCCCAGCTGCGTGTCTTCTGAATACAGCACATAAATGTCCAGTAGATTGCTGACACTCGCAGGGATATTGCCAGTTTCCTGCATCAGCAACACCAGTCTTTCCATGCCAAAAGCCAAGCCTACCGCAGGCGTGCCGCGCCCACCCAGTTGCGCAACCAAGGCATCATAACGACCGCCAGCACAAACCGTACCTTGCGACCCGAGCGCGTCGGTGATCCACTCAAAAACCAGATTGTTGTAATAATCCAATCCTCGTACGAGCCGTTGATTCTCAGTAAAACTGATCTGATTTGCGCTCAAAAGCGCTTTTAGTTGTTGATAGTGCGCTTCAGTTTCAGGGCTGACAAACTCAGACAATTTAGGGGCGTCGGCTAACAGTGCCTGGGTGTCAGGCTCTTTGCTGTCAAGCACACGCAGCGGATTGCTGAGCAGACGGCGGCGACTGTCTTCGTCGAGTTGTGCCTCATGCATTTTAAGGAACGTTGTTAAAGCCTTGCCATAGGCTCTTCGATCATCGGCAGTGCCAATATTATTAATCTCAAGGCGAACATGATCAGTGAGACCAAGAGCCCGCCATAGCGCTACTGATATCAGAATAATTTCGGCATCAATATCGGGGCCGGCCATACCAAAACTTTCAATACCTACTTGATGAAACTGACGATAGCGACCTTTTTGAGGCCGTTCGTGGCGAAACATCGGCCCGCGATACCACAATCGTTGTTGTTGGTTATACAACAAACCATGCTGCTCGGCTGCGCGCACACAGCAGGCGGTTCCCTCTGGACGCAGACTCAAGTCGTCACCGTTTCGATCTGTAAAACTGTACATCTCTTTTTCAACAATATCAGTAACTTCACCGATAGAGCGCTTAAAAAGTTGTGTTTGTTCAAGTATAGGAAAACGAATTTCCTTGTAACCATAAGAGTGAACGACGTCATTTGTGACGCGTTCAAGGTACTGCCATGCGGGGGATTCGCTGGGCAGAATGTCATTCATGCCGCGAATAGCCTGAATCTTGCTCATAACTTGTGCATCCATTTACGGTGGAATCGGGTAGAGAGACTTCTCGTACCCGGCGTCCAATCAGCCTCTGGCAATAATTCCGCTGGGGGCCAATACTGATTCAGACTTCAGTTTCTCGGCCACTCGGGCTCTGACCATGGCTTCCAATTCATCGACCAATCTGTTGTTGTCGATCTTATGATGAGGCTTGCCATCTACATAGGCGAGATTATGGGGCGATGCGCCTGTCAAACCAATCTCGGCAACCATGGCTTCCCCAGGGCCGTTGACGATACATCCAATCACGGCCACATCAACGGGTGTCACGATATCTTCGAGTCTCGACTCAAGCGCATTCACAACGCTGATAACATCAAAGTTTTGTCGGGAACAGCTTGGACACGCAACCAGGTTGACACCTTTGCTACGCAGGCCAAGGCTCTTCAGAATATCAAAACCTACTTTTATTTCTTCGACAGGATCGGCCGCCAGCGATATCCGAATGGTGTCGCCGATACCGTCCATCAAAAGGGCACCCAAACCAATCGCAGACTTCACAGTGCCTGAGCGCAAGCCCCCTGCTTCCGTGATACCCAGATGAAGCGGTTGGTCTATTTGTGTAGCCAGTGTGCGATAAGCTTTAAGGGTCATAAAAATTTCTGACGCTTTGAGGCTGATTTTGAAATTCTGGAAATCCAGCTTATCCAGAATATTAATCTGCGTCAGAGCTGACTCAACCATCGCTTCCGCAGAAGGTTCCTTATATTTGCGTAACAGTGTTTTACCCAATGATCCGGCATTAACACCAATGCGCAGCGGAATGCCTTTATCGCGAGCCGCATCAATGACCGCCCTGATACGTTTTTCACTGCCAATATTACCCGGATTAATGCGCAGGCAATCCACACCATATTCCGCTACTTTTAATGCGATCAAGTAATCAAAATGTATGTCAGCAACCAAGGGTACAGACACTTGCTGTCGGATTAATCTGAACGCCTCTGCAGCTTCCATGGAGGGAACGGACACCCTTACGATATCCGCGCCAACTGCCTCAAGGCGTTTAATCTGCGCAACAGTCGCTGCGACGTCGCAGGTTTCAGTATTGGTCATACTTTGAACGGCAATAGGTGCGCCACCACCTACGGGTACATTCCCCACCATGATACGGCGGCTTTGTCGGCGAATAATCGGAGAAGTGGTCATCATAAGGTTACATACCAATACTGAGTCTTGCGGTGTTGTCTGCTCTGATATTGCTGCTGATGTCCATGCTGCGGCCATTAAATGTCACTTCGACGTCCCGTGCATTACCTAACAACACAGAGAATGGTGCAGTGCCTTTTATCACCAGAGTATCACCTGCGCTACTGGAGTTTTTATAGGACTCATCGCCACCACGGTGTTCAATCTCAACCCAACAATCCGCGTCGAAACGCAGCGTCAACTCGTCTGCGCCCGTCCAACTGTAGGTCACAGTGCGCGCACTGGCTGTATCTTCGCCAGCAAGTTCGAGCACTGCCTGCGCCAAGGGCTGGCTTTGTATAAGTGACCCAGACATCGCTGTCGCAATCGGGAGCTGACCCGAATCCTCGGTCTCCAACGCGATATCACTTATTACCGCATCAGCCATGGCGTCAGCCATTTCTACTTGTGCTGGGTCGGGCAATAAAACCGCGTCTTCGGCAATGGTTTCATCCGCCATCACAGCCGACTGAGTTGATGCGGATACAGGTGTATCCAGTGGAACGGCCGCCAGCACCGACGTCTCAGGCGCAGTCATTGAAACGGGTTCTGCCGGAATACTGACCACGGGTGCTGCCGGATTGAGATACCACAGGGCCACAGCCACAGCAACAAATGCAAACCCCGAAAACAAAATCCATGGGCGATTTTTATCTTTGCGCCGTCGATCTCGCCGCTTGATGGCCTCTTCTTTACGGGCAATCTTTTGCGACGTAAATTCATCAAAAATCAACAGCAACTGCACTGGGTCAAGACGCAGTAAATTACTGTAAGCGCGGATGTATCCACGCACAAATACTTCACCGGGCAGTTTGTCGTAACAGTCTGCTTCCAAGGCTCGAACAAAATGCATGGTCAGGTTCAGTTGGTCTGCCACTTGCTGAATGCTCAGCTCAAGCGTCTCACGCTGCGCAGCCAGCATTGCCCCAGGTGAACGGCGATTTGAACCAGAAGGTGGTTCAGCCAGCTCTTCGGCTGGCTCCATTTCAACTGTTTGATTATCTGAAGTATTCATAGTTAGTTCTAAATGGGGCGGTGTGCGGAGTCGACTGAAATCGCTAAATTGTCGGCACTGGTAAATGTACGGTTGCTGCCCGGCACCATGGCTTGCGCATCTGCAGCGGCACGTCGATAACGCTCACTTCGTCGAGTTTGATCAGCAACTTCGCCTACAAGCTGGCCACAAGCAGCACCGATGTCATCGCCCCGTGTGGTTCTGACTGTCACTGTATAGCCGGCTTCCTGCAAAATTTGCCTGAAATTATTCACCGCATTATTACTTGGCCGCCGGTAATCAGACTGTGCAAATGGATTAAACGGGATCAAATTGATCTTACAGGGAAATTCCCGCAAAAGCGCCGCTAATTCATGCGCCAGATGCTTTTGATCATTGACGCCCGAAATCAGTGTGTACTCGATAACCGGCACGCGTTTGTCAGGTAAGCTAGCCATATAGTCAGCAACGCTGCGCAGAAGTTCCCGTATGGGATACTTTCGATTCACCGGCACTATCTGGTTGCGTAACTCATCGTTAGGCGCGTGCAGTGACACCGCCAATGACGCATCAGTAAAGTCTTTCAGACGATCAATGGCAGGTACAACACCCGCCGTACTGATGGTGACACGCCGTTTGGACAAACCGTACGCATTATCCTCCATCATTAAGCTGAGAGAGGTCATGACGTTATCGAAGTTGAGCAAAGGCTCTCCCATGCCCATCATCACAACGTTACTGACCGCTCGAGTGGTTTTACCCGCATGAGGTCGCGCCGGCGCAAAGCCCCCGAGACGATGATTGGCCCACCAAAGCTGGCCAATAATTTCCGCGGCAGTCAGATTGCTGTTAAACCCTTGTTTGCCCGTCGCGCAAAAGCTGCAATCCAGCGTGCAACCGGCTTGTGACGAGATACACAGAGTCCCACGATCAGCTTCAGGAATAAATACAGTCTCGACCCTGCTGCCACTGGCGACTTCAACGATCCATTTATAACAACCATCCGCCGCGAGAAATTCCTCTACGATTTTTGGAGGTTTGACCTCAGCTACAAGCTGCAATTTCTGCTGCAGACTGTGGCTGATGTCGGTCATGGCGGTGAATTCAGTAACGCCACGCTGGTGTATCCATTTCATAACCTGGACAGCCCTGAACGGCTTTTCACCCATCGATTGAAAATAAGCCTGCAACATTGGCAGGCTCATTCCCAACAGGTTTGTTTTCTCAGCCGTCTGGTTCATCACCGGACTCCAGGCACGGGTAGCTTAAAATCAGCTGCGCGCGCAGATCTCATCATTTTTGAAGAAATAAGCAATTTCACGCGCTGCAGAGGTAGCTGAATCTGAGCCGTGAACAGCATTGGCATCAATGGACACTGCAAAATCAGCACGAATAGTGCCGGGCGCTGCATCTTTGGGGTTTGTTGCGCCCATCAGGTCGCGGTGCAAAGCAACAGCGTTTTCACCTTCCAACACTTGTACAATGACGGGACCTGAGGTCATAAAGGAAATCAGGTCTTTGAAGAAACCGCGTTCTTTATGCTCAGCATAAAAACCGCCGGCTGTTTCGTCAGTCAATTGCATCATTTTGGCAGCGACAATGCGCAGGCCCGCTTTTTCAAATCGTGAATAGATCTCACCGATCACGTTTTTGCCGACTGCGTCCGGTTTGATAATCGATAAGGTACGTTCAATAGTCATTGTTAAGCTCCAAAGCCTGATACTGGTCTAAAAAGGCGCGCATTATACTGGCTTATGGTCAGGTAATTCTACAGCTGCGCACCGTAACGATGCGTTATCACTACATTTTCAGCGAATTAATCAGCCAGTAGCGCTTGACCTGCGAAGTTGTTGTACGTTTTGACTTATTGCAGCAACCGCGGTGTCCACATCTGCCGCGGTGGTAAATCGACCAAGAGAGACTCTCAACGCACTTTGCGCGATATCATCAGGGATGCCTATGCCACGCAGCACATAGGAAGGTTCAAGTGTGGCAGACATACAGGCGGAGCCAGAGGAAAGCGCCAGTTGTCGCAAGGACATCAATAACGACTCACCGTCTACTCCTTCAAAACCCAGATTGATGATTCCGGGTGCGCATTGATCTGCATGTCCATGCAGTTGCCAACCCGGCAGCATTTTTAAACCATCCAGTAACCGGGCACGAAGCTGGCCAATCTTTACATACTCATCGTGTAATACATCGCCTGCCAGTCGAAAAGCCTCACCCATGCCAACCAATTGATGTGTCGGCAATGTGCCTGAGCGCATGCCCCGTTCGTGTCCACCGCCGTGTATCTGTGCGGTCAGATTCACTCTGGGTTCGCGCCTTACAAACAATGCCCCTACACCTTTAGGCCCGTAGACTTTGTGAGCTGATAGCGACATCAAATCTACGTTCAGTGCAGACAGATCAATGGGGAGCTTACCGACACTTTGCGCAGCGTCCACATGAAACAGTACATGACGTGATCGGGTAACCTCTCCTAAAGCCGCCAGATTATTTGCAGATCCAATCTCGTTGTTTACATGCATCAACGAGACCAATACGGTATCCGCGCGAATAGCCTCGCTCAACTGCTCAGGACTGATCAGCCCACTAGAACCGGGCCTCAGGTAACTGATCTCAAAACCTTTGGTTTCCAGATAGTGACAACTGTCCAATACTGCCTTGTGTTCAATACAGGACGTAACAATATGCCGTCCGCGGTCAGCATGAAACTCGGCAACGCCTTTGATGGCGAGGTTATCTGCTTCAGTTGCACCCGATGTCCAGACAATTTCACGCGGATCGCAATGGATAAGGTCAGCAACGTGACGCCGGGCTAGTTCGACTTCCTGCTCGGCCTGCCAGCCAAAGATATGGGAGCGCGAGGCCGGATTGCCAAATACGCCTTCCATCGACAGACATTCACTCATACGTTTTGCAACGCGGGGATCAACCGGCGTTGTCGCCGCGTAATCAAGATAAATTGGCAACTGCATGATTACTCCGACAACTCAGGACGAGAGACGTAAATCCCTGACAATCAACTCGCGACGCTCATCTTGATACCCTGAAATTCGCCTGACTTCTTGACGGGCCATCAGGTCTGCCAGACTGATACCTTTGAGAAAATCATGAATCTGTTGACTCAAATCCTCCCAGAGATAATGAGTCAGGCAGGTCTCACCATGCTGACAGTTTCCATGGCCCTGGCAGCGCGTGGCATCCACCGATTCATCCACAGCGTCAATGATATCCACAATCGCAATTTTTGACGTGTCTTTGCCCAGACGATAACCACCGCCAGGTCCGCGAACACTTTGCACGAGCTCACTGCGCCGCAAACGCGCAAAAAGCTGCTCAAGATACGACAGGGAAATATCCTGACGAACTGAAATATCAGATAGTGTCACCGGTTCGCGATCCGAATGTATGGCAAGATCGAGCATGGCGGTCACCGCATAGCGCCCTTTTGTTGTCAGTCTCATCTGTCATACCCTCATAATTTGTGCGGGATTATGAAATACCACAGTAATTTAATCAACTATTAGCCTGCGATGAACACGTGGATGTTTACACGGAACAGCTGCTGACGTAGTCTGCCTGCCATGATAGATCTGCACTCACACACATGGTTATCAGACGGTGATCTCAGTCCCCTGGCGCTTGCCGAGCGCGCGGTACAACTGGGTATCCGCCAACTGGCGATCACAGACCACGACAGTATCGCTGCCCACTTCGCGCTCAAGACGTTTGTTAGCAATGACTTTCAACTACTTACTGGAGTTGAGATTTCTACTAACTGGGAGGGGCGCGAAGTACACTTGGTCGGCCTATTATTTGACCTGGAAGATACCGCCCTGACCAGCCTTTTGGTGCAGCAACAACAACTCAGATGGTCGCGAGCAGACAATCTTGGCATACAGATGGAAAAAGCAGGTATGCCGGGCTTATCCAACTACCTGCAACAATTGCCATGTGAGTCAGTCGGCAGAACGCACATAGCAGAGTACATGGTCAAGGCAGGTTATGTCGGCTCAAAACAGCTGGCATTCAGCAAATACCTGGGCAAACGTGGTCGCTTTCAGACCAGCATTCCTTGGTGCGACCTGCAACATGCAACTCAGATTTTGCGACAAGCGGGCGGCTTGACCGTGCTTGCACATCCGGACCGTTATGACTTCAACCGCGCAAGATTAAAACGTCTGATCAGTGTATTTGCTGAGGCAGGCGGCGATGCAATTGAAGTCAGCTACTCCAATCTGCATCCTGAAAAAATGTCTGCACTGGCTGAACATACATTGCAGGCGGGACTTTGGGCGTCGGTAGGGTCAGACTTTCACACCCCTTCAAACACCTGGATGGATTTAGGCAGGATCCGGCAATTGCCGCCAAGCTGCGCAGCCCGGGCAATCTGGTATCACCCGCGTTGGAATGTCGCGCTGCCAGCCAATGCGCCAGCAGTGCAACCTATCGTCGCGTGAAAGAAGATTAGCGACGACGCTTCAAAGAGGCTACCAGCCCTTTGAATATATCCATCAGTGTTTCGTGTTTGTAGTCGGTGAACTCGCCGGCATCCATAAACATGCCATGTTCTGCACAGGCCTCGTACTCAAGATGAGGTTGACGGGAGTCATTCACCTTTTGCATGGGCTTTTGACAACGCGGGCACTGGATATCACGGACCCGGTTGTAGGTCTTGCCTATTCGCGGATCGCCACTGTCAAGAAAATCTGACATCCAGGACTCTTTAAGCTGCTCTGCTTCACCATTGTCAAACCAAAGACCCTGGCAACCTGAGCACTGATCGATCACAACTGTACCATGCAGTACTTCCACTGATCGTTCATTCATCTTTGCATTACATTTGGGACAATCCATCTTTATCTCCTTGCGGCACTACAACCAAAGTGCGCAGTACCCGGCTTGTTATTATCAATTCGACTTCTTTCACAGCAATCGATTCAGCAAAATCGTGAAAACTGATCGCGGCAACTAGCCTGCATTCTATAAGATTAAAGGCAGCCTTAACAGCGCCCACAGACGCATTAGTACCATTCAGCCATACAAAATCACACTGGTTTTTGAGGGGATGCGCTAAATGACTAATACAGATAGCGTGAGGCTGCTCTCTGTAACTCAGAAGATGTCAACCTGCCCTGCTGACATGCCATCAATGCATCTTTGTCAATTTGGTAAACAATGTCTCGTCTGACATTGTCGGGCATCAAATCTCCAGCCCCGATCAAGACAATATTGACGAACTCTTGAGCTGGCAAACCTCGCAGCCCGGCACCGTAGTCACACAACAGTTCAAATAACCTCGTCTGAAACAACACCAAAACGCGTTCGGCCTGTTCACGATTCGACTGCTCTGCCAATAATCGACGCTGTTGTAGTAGCTCTACTTGCTGCCCAAGACGAGACTGAATCAATTGCAAGTCCTGACTCAACTGCTCCCGCACTTCTAGCCATCGAGCCTGTGTATCTTGATCAGGGATTGACTCCGTCACAAGTGCCTGTTGTCGAATCTGCTCTCTCAATGCTCCCAGCGTCTGCAAATGTCGATCAAGTTCCTCACGCAAGGCCTCGATTTCATTACTGATTGCTTGTCGAGTGCTGTCATCCAGCTGCCCCATCGACTGTAAGGTCTGCATGGAACTTACCGCCGCCACCAAACCGCGTTCAATGGCAGGAATTTCCTGCATGGCTGCAATTTGCTGCATGACATCACGATAAAAAACTGCCACTTGATCTGATCTCATGGAGAGTGCCAGCTGGTCACGCATGGCTTCAAAATCGGGGCGCTGAACTACGCCCTGCAAAATCAGTCCATCCAGCTGACTGCTTAATTGACCGAGAGACTGGCTAAACGAATCCAGAGCCGGAATATCTCGCGCTTGCCAATTATGAGTTACTTCCAGCACAACACCGTGGCCTTGCAGATAGCGCCCACGTATATCACCCGCTCTCGGGCTGAATACACCGCGACGCTCATTCAGGCCCAGCCCCTCTTCAAGCGTGGTGGCAAGCAGCTCCAGATTCTGGCGCATTAACTGCATCTCGTCGGGCGCATTCTGCGCCTGCACTGGCACCACGAAAGATAAAATCCAAAAACCTATCAGCACACCATAAGGTCTAATTTTTAGTTTCATGGTGCCACCTGATACATCACATAACTGGCAAGCTGTCTAACCGAATCAACCGTCTGGAAATCACGATCCAATAACCGCTCGAATCCAGCCTCCATGCGCTTTACATCCAATTCGCGTTGCTGCTCCATGTACGTCATCCATTGATACACACTGTCTGCAGTCGTTTCGCCATGGGTTTTTAAGGCAGATTGCACCCACTCTCGTGTATCAGCTTCCTGCGCACGGCTGTAGGCAGCCAGGTACTCATCGAGTTGTTGCGCGTCGAGCTTTGAAGACGTGCCAAAACTGACAGACCATCCCTGTTCGTTAATCTCAAGTCTTGTCTGGGTAAAAACTGCTATCGTCAGTACGACACTGGCGGCCAAGGGCAGCCACTGAGCCAAAAGCGGTATTGTGCGCACTCTGCTGGGAATAGATTTACGTATAGGGACTGGTTTTATCATGGAAGAACGATCCCAGTCCGGCATAGACAGATTCTGCCAACGCAGTAATCTGGCGGGAACCGGCTTCAAAAGCTCCAATTCCTGCTGACAATATTGGCATCCTTCAAGGTGAATCCGGTGCCGCTGCAAAGACTCAGCAGATGCCATGGGGTCACAGTGGTCAGCAATTAGTTCTGGGGTATTGGGGCAGCTCATGACTGTGCCTCCATCATGGTTTTGAGATTTTTAAGTGCAGTGTAAAAGCGGGTTTTTGCGGTATTGACCGGAATATCCTGCAAGGGTGCTATTTCTTCAAAAGTCATAGCCTGGAAAACTTTGAGCTCTACAATCAATCGCTGAGCGGGTGGCAATCGCAATAGAAATTGACTGATTCTTTCGTTCATTTCGGACTCCAGACAGGCTTCTAGCGGACCGGGCAAATCATGCGCTGGTTCGGGCGTATCCTCCTCGAACCAATTCTCAAGCTCTGGTCCAGTCTGACGCCGCCTGATCAGGTCAACAGCCTTGTTATGGACAATCCTGAATAACCAGGTGCTGAACTGGGACTCACCTCTGAATCGATACAGATTGCGATATACGCCCAAAAAAACATCTTGTACCAAATCCAGTGCATCATCAGGATCGTGCAATAAGCGAAGCCCCAAATTGTAGACCCGGCGCTCATGACGGCGCACCAGCGTTTCCCAGGCGGACACTGAACCTGCAAGCGCGGCATCGATCAGCTGATTGTCGGTTTGTTCCATAATGTCAGGAGTTTGTCGGTGGGGGCGCCCAAATAGTTTGGGTGAGTGTGCATCTTTAGGCAAAAGAATGGAATGGGCGGGTATTACCTTGGTGCCTGATGGTTACGTGCCAGACAGCCTGCGCCGGTTGGTAGGAAGCTCCTCGCAACGACGCTGCGCGTCTGATTGTTGCTCGCTCACTTCCTACCAACCGGCGCAGGCTTGTTTAGGCTGCAGCGCTTTGTTTCGCCTCTTGGATCAAGTGGCCGGCGGCGCGCAGCAGCGCATTCAGCGATGAGGAAACGATGTCGCGGCTGATCGCAACACCCGTGTAACGTTGAATTCCGCTTTTCAGTTGGATGTAGGTCACGGCATCTGCATCAGCGCCCTGACTTAGGGCATGTTCGCCGTACTCCATGATTTCAAAATCGATGTGGGTGGCTTTTTTGATGGCTTCTACAAACGCGTCCATCACGCCATCACCCTCACCACTGATGGGCATCTTCTCGCCCAAACAACTCAGCGTTGCATTAAAGCGTTCTCTTTCGCCATTTTTTTCGAATGTGAAAGTATCCAGCTTGACTGCCTGCTGTTCGGACAGAAATGTTGACTGAAAGAGTGTCCAGATCTTATCCGGTGAAATTTCCTGACCGGTGACCTCTGCTTCTTTCTGGACAACACGACTGAACTCGATCTGCAACCAGCGCGGCAGATTAAAACCAAATTTACTTTGCAATACGTAAGCCACTCCGCCTTTACCAGATTGGCTATTAACGCGAATCACATCTTGGTATGTACGACCGAGATCGCGAGGATCAATAGGTAAATATGCTATTTCCCACGTTGTGCCTTCTTGATACATGTCGAGGCATTTTTTGATTGCATCCTGATGGCTGCCGGAGAAAGCGGTGAACACCAGGTCGCCGGCATAAGGCTGGCGTGGATGAACGTCAATTTGGGTGCATGCTTTACTGACCGAACAAATCTTGTCCATGTCACTGAAATCCAATGTCGGATCAATGCCCTGACTGTACAGATTCATCGCCATCGTAATGATGTCCATATTGCCAGTACGTTCGCCATTGCCAAGCAAGGTCCCCTCAACACGATCAGCACCCGCCATCACCGCCAACTCTGCAGCTGCAACCGCGCAGCCACGATCGTTGTGTGTGTGCAGACTGACGACAACCGAGTCTCGGTTATCAACGTGGCGGCAAAAATATTCAACCTGGTCAGCGAAGACATTAGGCGTGGACATTTCAACCGTTGCAGGTAGATTTATGATGCATTTTTTTGATGGCGTTGGTTTCCAGACATCGATCACGGCATTACAGACCTCAACCGCATAGTCTATTTCAGTGCCTGTAAAACTTTCTGGCGAGTACTGGAAAGTCCAATCTGTGTCCGGGTACATGTCGGCATATTTCATGACATCGCGTGCGCCCGCGACAGCTATATCAATAATTCCCTGCTTACTGGTTTTAAACACTTTCTGGCGCTGTACAACCGATGTTGAGTTGTAAACGTGCACAATAGCGCGTTTGACGCCCTTCAGAGATTCGTAAGTACGAGCGATCAGTTCCGGGCGCGCCTGCGTGAGCACCTGCACCGTTACATCATCGGGAATACGGTTTTCTTCTACAAGATAACGCACGAAGTCAAAATCAGGTTGGGACGCAGATGGAAAACCGACTTCAATTTCTTTAAAACCAATTTCCAGCAGCAAATCAAACATCTGTTTTTTCTGGCTGACAGACATAGGTTCGATCAATGCCTGATTACCGTCACGTAGATCAACGCTGCACCAACGCGGAGCCTTGGTGATGAGCTGATCCGGCCAGGTTCGGTCTTTTAAACCCACAGGCGGGAACGCTACATATTTGCGATGATCAAAACGGTTTTGCACTGACATATAAACACCCTCTGCTAATTTGATTCATGACACTCCGGCAGGCTTACTGAATGTTGTACATTCAGGATGTCAGTAAAACCGCTTGAACTCATGGTAAGAGAACTGCTTTCTACTGCCCATCTGGCCTGGCCCTTGATGCAAACGGTAATCTGCTTTCAGTGCCTGTTCCGGATGTTGCATAGATTAGCCAGAACCCCAGAGTGATTCCACCTCGTTTTTACGTCGATTTCAGCAATATATAGACTAATTGCCTATGTTGTATTACTTTCATGGTCAATTACTCTAATAATGGTGGATTTGATGGAATTAGACAAACTTGACAAACGCATTTTGCGTGAGTTGCAAAGCGATGGCAGCATCACAAATACTGATCTGGCAGAACGGGTCGGCCTGTCACCTACTCCCTGTGCAAGGCGAGTAAAACGTATGCACGATGAAGGCTTGATCCACAGCCAGGTGATCATCCTGAACGCATCGCATCTCGGTTTAAAACTGAGCGCACTTGTGCAGGTCAGTATGGATCGTCATACCCCAGACAGATTCGAGCGCTTTGAATCAGAAATTAAAAAACACCCTGAGGTCATCGAGTGTTTGCTGATAACAGGCCAATCCGCTGACTACCAACTTAAAGTGATTGTGCCCGACATGGATTATTACCAGGAGTTTTTGCTGAATACACTGACGCGTATCGAGGGGGTCGCGGATGTGCATTCCAGTTTTATTCTGCGCAAGGTACTGGATACAACAGCGCTGCCGCTGGGGCATTTGCCGTAAAGTCGGGGTATTTCATGAGCGGGCGGAGATCGTTAGTGGATAAGGGGCGGAGGTAGACTGAGGCTCGACCACAGTGGATAAGGGGCGGAGATAGTCCGAGGCTCCTCAGAACGACGCCTGCGGCGTCTGATTGTTCTTCGCTCGCCTCGGTCTATCTTCGCCCCCGTTGCAGTTATCGCTCGCCTCGGTCTATCTCCGCCCCCCGTTGCAGTTATTCCTAGCCTCGGCCTGCTGGATAGACTCTGGCACGGTCAATCTAAAAAAAGTGCTTAACCTTGTCTTTATAAGACCGACTCATCTTTAAAGAAGTCCCGCAACTCAAGGTCAAATGGAATTCTCCATTGATATGAGAAGACACCTTTTCGACCCTGTCCAGGTTAACAATGGTCGAGCGGTGCACACGTTGAAAAACTTTTGGATCAAGTTGATCCTCCAACTCCTTCATCGTGGTACGCATGATTAACGTGGCTCCTTTGACGTGCACACACATGTAATCGCCCGCAGCATCAATCCAGTCTATATCACGCACAGGCACAAACGTTGTTGATGCCCCGTCCTTGATGGCCAGCTTCTCACCGTACCTGGCGGGATTTTCACCGGAACTGATCAACTCAAGCACTGCTTGTTCAGACTTACCGGTCAGACCGATCACGATATCCAGTAATCTCTTTTTATCATTCCACGCCTGATTATTAGCCAGTTGCGCTTGAGCCTTGGTCAGCGCTGACGCCAACCTGTCCAACTCTATTGGCTTCAGCAAATAATCAACCGCGTGAATTTCGAATGCGTTAACTGCATATGCATCGTAGGCAGTCACAAAAATGACCATAGGCATGTTGTCTTGCTGCAAGCGCTCAACGACATCAAAACCACTCATCCCGGGCATTTGTATGTCCAAAAACACGAGGTCTGGCGTCAACTCAGCAATGGCCTCAAGAGCTTCTCTGCCATTTTGGCATTCACGTAAAACCTCGGTTTTTCCGAGTTCCTTTAGACGCAGCATCAGACCTTTACGAGCAAGTGCTTCGTCGTCCACCACCAATACACGCATAATCTGCTCTGAATTATCGGGTTTCATAAGGGATCACTACCTTTACCTCAAAACCTCTGGGTTCGCGGGACGCAAACACCAGTTCATGGTTGGAACCGTAAATTTCACGCAATCGATCACGAATATTTTTTAAACCGACGCCGGTTGATTCAGGATCATTGACCGCGCCAGGACCATCGTCGGCAACAGTTATTTGTAATTGAGCTTTAGCAGTGACATTCGCAGATATCCAGATAGTACCGCCTTGTTCACTGCGAGCAACAGCATGCTTTATACAATTCTCAACAAGAGGTTGCAGTAACATACTGGGCAACAGCCCTTTTTCAGCCTCGGTGCTGACGTCAAACTCCAGCCGAAGGCGTTCTTCAAAACGAACCTTTTCTATTTCAAGATATAAACGCAATGTAGCAAGTTCGTGTGCAAGATCAACTTTGTCCAGAGGATCATGCTCGAGCGAGTATCGCAAGAATTTACTGAGCCGTGTAACCATGGTATTGGCCTGATCGGTAGATTGCACCAGAATCAGAGTGGAAATTGCATTCAAGGTATTAAAGAGGAAATGGGGATTAAGCTGGTACCGCAACATTCGCAACTGAGCTTCATGTGCGAGAGCCTCAGACCGAAGACTTTTCTCTTTTTCGCTTTGGAAAAGCTGGTAGTACTTGATACAGAAGTACAGAACGCTCCATAACATCAGGATTGACATGGAGATTGGCAGCATATTGCTGAAACTTGCCCAGCCGTAGCCAGTAATGTCTACACTGGCGCCGAAATCAGAATCTGTAATCAGAATTTTGATAGGTCGCCATGCTTGCGATGCAATCCAGCAGCCCAGCACAACTGCGACTAGCCGGATCAAGACCTGAAGTTCCCAGACGGCTCTATACAGGTAGCGTAGCGCAGTGGTCAGCCCTATACCGATCACTGCATCGACAGCAAAAACACTGACCCGTTCGAGCATGTACTCGGACGGCACAAACGTCATATCACGCAATACCAACATCAATACCCACAGCCCCCACCCACTGAGCTGGAATATCCAGAATTGCAACTCTCTGGGCGAGTCAATGATCGATGATGACGATTTACGCGGAGTCATGGACGGGTTTCCGCACACGGTCTCCGATTGGTCTGAGCAGACTGCGTCAGCATAATCGGAGACCGGCGTATGCCGAATCAGGGCAACAAATGCGCGACGCCGTCACGCTCTTCCATCAGTTCTTTTTCAGTTTTCTGCATCAAGTCGCGGCTGAATGCATTAACGTCCAGACCTTGCACAATGGTGTATTGACCGTTGGCGCAGGTGACCGGGAAGGAATAAATCAGACCTTTCTCTATGCCGTAGCTGCCATCACTGTGAATACCCATGGAGACGGTCTTGCCATTTGTGCCCAGCGCCCAGTCACGCATGTGTTCAATCGCCGCGTTGGCAGCTGAGGCTGCTGAAGACAGACCACGTGCCTTGATGATTGCTGCACCACGCTGTTGCACATTAGGAATAAAGGTACCTGTCAACCAGCTTTGGTCAATCAGATCCAGTGCTTTTGTGCCAGCAACCGTGGTGTGGTGAACGTCAGGATACTGAGTGGCAGAGTGGTTACCCCAAATGATAATGCCATCAACATCAGTACTGTGTTTGCCAGTTTTTTCTGCCAACTGGGCGACCGCACGGTTGTGATCCAGACGCGTCATGGCAGTAAATTGACCAGGATTCAGATCAGGCGCATTGCGGTATGCGATCAAGGCATTGGTGTTTGCCGGGTTACCAACAACCAACACTTTTACGCTGCGGCTGGCGTTGTCATTAATGGCCTTGCCCTGTACAGAGAAGATGGCAGCGTTTGCAGCCAACAGATCTTTACGCTCCATGCCTGGGCCACGTGGACGCGCACCCACCAACAAGCAGTAATCCGCATCTTTAAAGGCAAGGTTAGGATCATCAGTCTGCACAACACCCTGCAACAGTGGGAACGCGCAATCTTCCAGCTCCATCACGGCGCCTTTTAAAGCTTCCAGAGCCGGTGTAATTTCCAACAACTGTAAAATCACGGGTTGATCTTTGCCCAGCATCTCGCCAGAAGCGATACGGAACAACAATGAATAACTGATCTGACCGGCGGCTCCGGTGACTGCAACGCGAACGGGTGCTTTAGCCATGTTTAAAACCCTTTTCCTGTATGTTTGTCTTTGATGAAGTTGAAGGATGTTGGAAATTCGAGGGGCGAGAGTATACCACTAGCTGATAAACATGGCATCGCCATAGCTAAAGAAGCGATATTGCTGCCTGATCGCCTCTTGATAGGCCGCCATCACGTTATTGCGACTGGCAAACGCGCTGATCAGCAACATCAATGTTGAGCGCGGCAAGTGAAAATTGGTGATCATCGCGTCCACCACACTAAATTCGTAGCCAGGGTAAATAAAAATATCGGTATCACCCGAATAAGCCAGAAGGCCTTGGCTGCCTTGCAGTTTAGCGTTCACTGCTGCTGTCTCCAGGCTGCGCACAGAAGTCGTGCCAACGGCTATTACTCTACCACCCCTGGCTTTGCACGCATTGACCTGCTCTACAACTGAATCTGGTACATCTATCCACTCACTATGCATTTTGTGTTCTAGCACGTTATCAGTCCTTACCGGCTGAAATGTCCCCGACCCTACGTGTAGTGTCAGAAACGCCAGATCCACACCTTTTCCTCTCAGTGCAGCAAGTAATTGATCGTCAAAATGCAGGCCCGCAGTGGGAGCGGCTACGGCACCAGGACGACGACCATACACCGTCTGGTAACGCGTCAGATCAGATTGCTCATCCGCCCGGTCTATATAAGGGGGTAAAGGCATATGCCCAAACCTGTCCAGCAAATCAATCAGAGACTCATCAGATAGAAATCGCAAATGGTAAAACTCACCCTGACGACCTAACACTTCTGCATCCAGTGTTTCAGTTGACGTTGGGCATACCAACTTAAGCAAGGTGCCTGCTGCGGGCGATTTGCTGGCGCGTACCTGCGCAATGATTTTATTGTCAGGTAACATGCGTTCGATCATCACTTCGATACGACCACCACTGGCTTTGTGTCCAAACAGACGCGCAGGAATCACCCTGGTATCGTTGAAAACCAGCAGGTCTTCCGGCTGAATCATCTCGAGGATGTCGCGAAAAATATGATGACGGGTAGCACCTGTGTGACGATCAAGACACAACAGGCGGCTGCCGGAGCGGGTTTCACCTGGATAACGTGCGATCAGTTCGTCAGGTAAATAATAGTCAAAGTCGGATAGCTGCATAAGGGCGGCAAGTTTGCCCGAATCATCGTTCGATTTCCAGTGGGCAACACTGCCTTATGTCAACTGATAGTCAAGGCGCCAGGCTGGAGCGCGCCTGCGTGCCCCAATGCCCATTGGCATCGCGGGTGACGATATACAATGACTCGTACGTGCCGATAGGCTCGTTATTGGCGTTAAACCGTTGAAAGACTGTATTAACGTGCACTTTACCCGGCGACACCAACACCACTTCACGTGACAACCAATGTGAGTGATCCCAACCAACAGCTGCGAGACGTTCAAACGATTCGCCCGCCGCAAACTCTTCTGCACTGTTCCATATGGTCACAGTACCGCTGGCAAACCGTACATGGGGGTAATTTAAAGACCCAGCCCAAGCCACTGGGTCACGAGAGTTAAAGGTCAACATAAACTCATCGAGGGCTGCCATCGCAGACGCGATCGCTACTTCATGTTCATCTTGAGCCTGAGCGATCAAGGCAGGTGTTGCAAACATCAGTGCCAAGCAAAGCGCCAGTTTTTGTATGAGACTGTTTACCATGATGAACATCCCTCGATTGTGTTTTTGTTATTGAGCCTTGTGATTTCTCAACCTTGCATGCAGCACCCAATCAGTCTGCGCGTGTCATAGACCACTCGACAGTACTGCCCATAGCAGTTGCGGCACCCTTGGCAGCATCCCCGTCGATGGTCCCTGACATGACGTACGTCATCGCGGCACCATCGCGTGTGATACTGAAGTTTACGTTGTTACCATTAACGGATCCGCCTTGAATTGGCCATTTGCGTCCTTCGCCCAAATCAAACTCACCGGTCAAGCTGCTGCCATCCGTGATCATCACCACCTTGGCGTTGACCGAGCCCATCGCACTGGCCATCGTAAAATTCCAGATTCCGTCGACCTCTGATTGCGCCCAAAGCTGGGTTGAGGCAAACAAGGCGCATATCAACATTAGTACACTTTTTTTCATCCTGTTGGTTCCTTAATATAAAAAAGTAATTTTTGCGTTATTGTAGACCTAATATATTACGATTGATCATTCTTTCCAGTTCATACTTGTCAGCAAAGCTCCATTATTTAACAGAACAACAAAGGAGATTGACCGATGAAAGAAATATCTCATGCTGATGCACCAAAATCCCTGTTGACAGATTTGACAGACAAACGCATGGAGCTGATAAATGCGGGCAGCCGCCGCAGTTTTTTGCAGAACAGCGCTCTTTTGTTGGGGTCTTCCCTTCTGGCACAACCCCATCTGGCATTGGCTCAATCTCAAAATCATGCGCGGGTGCCTGCCAATGCTGCAGAGCTCGATGCAAAGTACTTCCCTGGCTTTGAAACCATGACCATGGACACAAATGGCGTTAACATCCACACCCTGGTGGGCGGCAGCGGTCCACCCGTGCTGGTGCTGCATGGTGCTCCCCAGTCACATTTTTCTTGGGCAGAAGTAGCAACAAATCTGGCCCGCGATCACACCGTTGTGCTGACCGATTTGCGCGGCTATGGATGGAGCAGTAAACCCGAGGGCGGAGAGAGTCATATTAATTATTCCAAGCGCACCATGGCACAGGATAATGCCAATGTCATGAGCATGCTGGGTTTTGATGAGTTTGCATTGATAGGGCATGACAGAGGCGGACGCGTAGCGCGCCGTTTGACACTTGATCACCCGCAGCGAGTGAAAAATCTAACGGTACTGGATATCGTTCCGGCACATTATCTGTACAGCAATGTCACGCTGGCGTTTGTTGAGACCTACTTTCATTGGTTTCTGTTCTTGCGTCCGACACCGTTCCCCGAGAACGTCATAGCTAGCACGGGCATGTTTGTCACAGGCGGCGGGACTGGTGAAATCGGCGAGATATATGCCGAAATATACAGAGACCCAGCCGCGATTCATGGCATGTGCGAAGACTATCGCGCATCAGCCCGCATGGATATGGCGATCGATAAAACCGATTTAGCGGCTGGCAAAAAAATTGAATGTCCGTTGAATGTGCTCTGGGGCAACAACGCACCTATGGGTAGGCAGTACGATGTGCTGGGCATCTGGCAGATGGAATCCACCAATGCCCAAGGCAAAGGTATTCCTGGCGGACATACCTTTCAGGCTGACAGTCCAGAGCAAACCTGGACTGAACTCAGACGCTTCCTGACTTCGGTTTAACGATCACGCCAGTTTCAGAGGCAGGCGCGTAAACGTTCTGCCCGTGATTGCTGCCAAGGCGTTAGCCACTGCCGGTGCAATAGGTGGTGTACCCGGCTCGCCTACTCCTGAAGGTGGATTGGTCGATGCCACAATATGTGTTTCCACCGACGGCATGGCATTCATGCGCAGT
>JAUYSM010000065.1 GCA_030696315.1 Pseudohongiella sp.
ACACTGGTGCCAACGCCACTGGTATCAAGCATTTTGTTGAGCGCCACCGCCATCAATCTGGCGGGCAGTGATGCGCAAAAGGCAGCGTTGTTGCCAAGGATTGCCGCAGGTGAATCCATTGTGGCGTATGCACTGGAAGAAGGCGCTTTCCACAATCCGGCACAGATAGCGCTCAGCGCAGTGAAAACTGCTGAAGGATATGAGCTCAATGGCGTTAAGAAGTTTGTGCTCGACGCAGCTGCTGCTGATCAATTTGTTGTTGTAGCCCGCAGCACCGGCAGAGCCGGTGATCACAACGGCATCAGTCTGATTGTGGTCGATGCCACTACCCCCGGCATTAATATCCAGCCGCTGAGCATGGTCGACAGCCGCAGCGCCGCCAACGTCAGTTTTGACAAGGTAAACGTGCCAGCAAGTGCTTTATTAGGTGCCGAAGGAGCCGGTTGGCCCGTACTGGAGCGTACCCTTGATATTGGACGTATTGGTTTGTCTGCCGAAATGCTGGGCAGCATGCAGGAAGTGTTTGATCGCATCGTAGACTACCTGAAACAACGCACTCAGTTTGGTGTACAGATTGGCGCGTTCCAGGCCCTTCAGCATCGCGCAGCCCTGATGTATTCAGAAATTGAGTTATGCAAATCGCTGGTGCGCAAAGCGCTTTCAGAACTGGATCGTGGTGACGATGCCCAAGACGTTCCCGCGCTGGCAAGCATGTGCAAAGCCAAACTCTCCGAAGTCTCTGCCTTGATCAGCAACGAAGGCGTGCAGATGCATGGTGGCATCGGCATGACCGACGAGTTCGACCTTGGTTTTTTCCTGAAACGTGCGAGAGTTGCACAGCAGACGCTGGGTGATGCACTGTTCCATCGGGACAGGTATGCGTCGCTGCGGGGATTCTGATCTTTATGTTGCTGTGGTATGCCGCCAGCCACACGTTCTACCCGCCGCGGGCGGCTTGCAGAAGCAGTGGATGATCAGATTCCCCGCAGCGCTTGAAGTGCGCAGCAGCCGCCGACACAAAAGAGCGTCGGGTGCGGGTGGCAATACCGGACCAATCAGGCCGCGCTTATCCTCTGCGCGGTCGACCGAAAAAACGCGAGCACTGTTCGAACTCCGAGTGCGCAGCACGAGGGTGAGTTGCGCAGCGTCGGTCGACCGCACAGAGGATGCGGCCGGTCCGGGACTGCCACCCGCGCCCGATGCGCACTCCGATCGGAGCGCAGTACAGACACCCGCGCCCGATGCACACTCCGACCGGAGCGCAGTACACACCCGCGCCCGATGCGCGCTCCGATCGGAGTGCAAGGTCAATCACCCACCCAGCAAAGACTGCCGACAAGTCAGTAACATCAGCTGCCGAAACAGATTCTGCACCTCAGGAGCTCCCGCATCATGCACCGACGCACAATCCCAATTGAGACAAATACGCCGTGTTTCAGCATCAACAACCTGCAAAACAGGTCTACCTTCCTGCAATTTTGCGTATATTAGATATCCAGACATATTGGTTACCTCCTTGCCTCAAATGATAATCATTATCATTTAAATAGTAAATGGATAAATACACGCTATGATTTTTGCTGTTTTAGGTTTACTGCTCGTGATCAGCGCCTATGTTCCCCAGCTCTGGGTACGACACATGATGAAAAAACATCACCGCGAAGACCCTGACATGCCAGGCACTGGCGGCGAACTTGCCAACCACCTCGTTCAACGCTTCCAACTCGACGGCATAGTGGTAGAAGAGACCGATGAAGGCCGCGACCACTTCGATCCCGCTGCCAAAGCGGTAAGACTCAGCCCAAGTAATTACCACGGCCGCTCCGTGACAGCCGTCGCAGTGGCTGCACACGAAGTTGGCCATGCCATCCAATGTTTCCGCAACGAACCGATTTTTGAGTTGCGCAAAGAGTACATGCCGCTGGCATCAAAACTGGGCAAATGGGGCATCGCCCTGATGATGTCGGTGCCAGTCGCCGCCATTGTGCTGCGCTCGCCCATTGCCATCGGTGTGGTGATTGGACTGAGCGTGATTCTCCAGCTGATGGGAGCCTTAGCGTATCTGATTGTATTGCCAGAAGAGTGGGATGCCAGTTTTAACAAAGCCCTGCCAATTCTGATCGAAGGTGACTACATCACAGAGGAACAACATAAAGGCGCGCGACAGGTGCTAACAGCTGCGGCCCTGACCTATTTTGCAGGTGCGTTAGCCAGTATTCTCAACATCGGGCGCTGGTTGATGGTGTTGCGGCGCTGATTTGACGTCGACAATTGCTGATTGCCCGTCTATTCTCGCGGTCATCAGTCTGCACTAGTGTATGGTGTCACCCATGCACTAATGCATAACAATTAAAACAACTGCTGCCGGGACTACCGTGTTTGATTCAACAATCACTCTGCCAGTGTGGTTCTTTATTCTGCTGCTGGTCGCTGCCACTTACGCAATATTGATGAGTGTGCTGTTTCCCAGTGTGCGCTGGTATGTCCGGCGTCGGCTCAATCGGGCGGTAGACCGGCTCAACACCAATCTGCAGATTCGAATTCGCCCTTTGCAACGCACTCGCCGCCAGGTCCTGATTGATCAATTGATGTTTGATCAGGAAGTGATTGCGATGATCGAGCAGATGGCGCAGCAAGAGAACATCCCTCGAGATGTGTTGCAACAACGCGTGCTGAGTTATGCACGTGAGATTGTGCCCTCGTTTAATGCCTATGTGTATTACCGTGCGGTGTACTGGATCTCAAAGAAGCTCTCTCGCTTCATTTACCGGGTGCGTGTCGCCGCTGCCGACCCTGCCGGCCTCAGTAGTATAGATCCGGATGCCACGGTGGTGTTTGTGATGAACCATCGCAGCAACATGGATTATGTGCTGATCAGTTATCTTGCTGCCGAGCGTGTGACCTTGTCATTTGCGGTGGGCGAGTGGGCACGTATTTTTCCCCTGGACATGTTGATTCGTGCCATGGGTGCGTTTTTTGTGCGACGTGGATCGCAGAACCCACTCTACCGGAAGGTGCTTGAGCGTTACGTGTGCATGGCAACTAAAAGTGGAGTTTGCCAGGCGGTGTTTCTGGAAGGCGGCTTGAGCCGCGATGGTCGGCTGGGCCAGCCAAAACTGGGATTTCTGGATTACATTCTGCGCAACTACGACTGGCAATCAGATAGGCCTGTGGTTTTTGTGCCTGTCAGTATCAACTATGACCGAGTGCTTGAAGATCACAACATGGTGTCCTGGGAAAGCAAAGACAAGCGTCTGACTGCGCGTCAGCACCTTGCACGACTGCGACAGTTCCTTGGCAATAATCTTTTTGTCAGCTCAAAAGTGCGCTGGTTGCGTTACGGATACGCCAGTGTGAATTTTGGTATACCGATTTCCATGCGCGAGTATTGCAGCAACAACAATGTCGACTTCAACCATCTGAGCAAAGATCAACGCATCAACAAAATCGCTGACCTTGCTGAGGTGCTGATGGCTGCCTTGAGGTACGTGATGCCAGTGATTCCGGTACCCGTGATCTCATCGGTATTGTTGCGGGCGGGTGAGGAGACGCTGACCTCTCTGGAGATTGTCAGTCGCAGCGACGAGTTGCTCGACCTGATGATAAGCAACGGTGCAGCCATGAAAGAAGCCGAAAAACCGCGCTCGCGCACCCTGTTAAAAAGTCTGGAATTATTGACCGCCCGCCAGTTTGTGGTCGAAGAGAACGATCGTTACCGAATCAATCCCGAGCACCGCACGCTCGTGCAGTACTATGCCAATTCCATCGCACACTGGTGGCAGGAAGAAACGCAGAACTGAAGGCAGACAAAGTGCCAAAATTTCTCAATATCAATTGAATTGGCACAAGCGTCGGGGAAACAAGCTAACGGCGGACAAATCAGGCCGCGCTTATCCGTTGTTTTGTTGACCGGAAAAACGCGAGCACTGTTCGAACTCCGAGCGGCGACGCCGCGAGGGTGAGTTGCGCAGCGCCGGTCAGCAACACAATGGATGCGGCCAGTCTGCTGCTAGCTTGTTTCCCCGACGCGTTCGCAGCATCGTCAACTGCAATTACAACGACGCAGAAAAGGTTGGCTCTGACAGACAAAACAGGGCCCCGGCCGGAAAAGTGTTTTGCGAATAATCAGGCGCGAAGCGCCATGAGCAAAAACTTTTCCGGCCGGGGCTCTGCCCTCAATCTAACAATCTCTGAAACTATCTACTTACGCTCAGTAATCGCCCCGTAAACAAGCTCCTTACTGGTCGCCTGCAACTGACGCGCATACATCAGATTACGATTCTGAATCATCCCGATGAAGGTCAGGTTCTCAACAGGATCAATCCAGAACCACGTACCACCGATTCCCCACCACCAGTAACTGCCTTCACTCATGCCATTATTACGTGCAGGATCGGCCACAATCGCAAAATCTACACCGAACTGATTGCCCGGGTAACCAGGGATTTCAGCCATGCCCGCAGGCAATTGATTAGTGCGCATGGTTTTCACAGATTCTGGTGACAGAATTCGTACACCGTTTAATTCACCGCCATTAGCCAGCATCTGGGTGAACTTCATGTAATCGCCAATGGTCGACACCAGTCCGCCGCCGCCGCCAAAAAAGGTAGCGGGATCAGGGTAGTCGCCACCCAGGGCGTCCGCCGCAGCAGGCTCCTGCAGCCCATTTGGCGTGGATTGGTACATTTTGGCAAAACGCGCACGATCCTCATCGGCCACACCAAACGCGGTATTGTCCATGCTCAGCGGTGTAAACAGACGCTCTTGCAGGAATTCTTCAAAGGTCTTCCCGGACAATACTTCGACCAGATAACCCTGCACATCCACGGATACGCTGTAATGCCACAGCGTACCGGGTTGTTGACGCAGCGGGATACGCGCCAGCTTGTCGATCATGTCCTTGAGCGTGCCATTGGCATCCAGAATGTTGGCTGCCACATACATGGAGTCAACTTGCGAGCGCGAGAACAAGCCATAGGTGAGGCCGCCAGTATGAGACATCAACTCACGTACAGTCATTTCGTGACGCGCAGGTTCGGTGACCGGAAATCCGCCGGGACCATCTTCAATAGCGACCTGCAGATTGGCCAGCTCAGGAATATGGCGTGACACTGCGTCGTCCAGCGTCAGTTTACCCTCTTCGACCAGCATCATCAGCGCTACGCCGGTGACGGGTTTGGTCATGGAGTAAATGCGGAACAATGTGTCTTCAGACACTGGGATCTGGTTCTCTACGTCTTGATAACCGTAGGCGTCCAGATGGACCAGTTTGCCATCACGCAGCAGTGCGCTGACGATGCCGGACAGGTTGCCTTCATCCACCGCAGCACGCATGCCGTCGGCCAGTGCCTGCACGCCAGCGCTGCTGAAGCCAGCAGCTTCCGGGCTGGCGCGTTCAATATTCTGTGCATTCAACGTCAGAGGTAGTGCCAGCGCTAATGCGGAACCCCAAAGCAGGTGGCGCAAGCTGGTAGCCAGAGTGTTCTTTTTCATGTCAGGCCTCGATTTAAAGATAAAGTTACACGTCAGGTCGTGTGATGTCAGTGATTCGGAGGTTCGCTGTGGGAAATGCGTTAGCCTTGCAGCGAACAAGCGCTCAGGAGTGTAGCGCAGAGTGTGGATGCCGACTACATGTAAGAAGTCAGTCTGTTGCAGAATTAAGATGTGTGGTGTCTACCCAAAAGCCGACCATCTGATCTGGCACGGAGCATGGGGCGGGAATAGCCGTACCTGACCAATCAGGCCGCGTCTATCCTCTGCATGAGCGCCCGACCAAGCGCGAGGATTGTTCGAGTCCCGAGCGGCGCAGCCGCGAAGGTCGAGTTCCGCAGCGCCGGGCGTTCATGCAGAGGATGCGGCCGGTCAGGAGCGGCTATTCCCGCCCCATGCTCTCTCTGAGGTGGTAACTCTTTATCCTCCCCAGTTCAGCATCGTGATTCCCTCGGATCTGAAGTAACATCACGCCCTGAGAATTTTCTGCATCACATGGGAGTGTATTTATGTCGCGCTACATCGTTACCGGTACTAACCGCGGTATTGGCCTGGAATTTGTGAAACAGTTGCTGGCGCAGGGCCACGACGTACTGGCGACAGCCAGAGATCCTGAAACTGTCCCCGCGCTGAATGAACTTCAGCATGCACACAAACAACTCACCTTGTTGCCACTGGATTTGTCTGATGAAAGCAGCATCGCGCGCTTTGCACGTGAAGCAGGTGCGCAACCCATCGATGTGCTGATCAATAACGCTGGCGTCTACGGACCCCGTAATGCCAGTCTTGGAAGCTTGCGCACCGACGAATGGGCTGAAGTCATGTTGATTGACCTGATTGCACCCTTGATGCTGACCCAGGCGCTGCTGCCTGCACTGCGACAGGGCAAGGACAAACGTATTGCCTTTTTAAGTTCCATGATGGGTTCAATTGCCGACAACAGCAGTGGCGGTGCGTACATCTATCGCAGTGCAAAGGCCGGTCTTAATCAGGCGGTGAAATCCCTGGCGGTGGATTTGTCTAAAGAGAATTTTATTGTGCTGCCACTGCATCCAGGCTGGGTGCAAACCGATATGGGTGGACCCAACGCCCAGATTGATACCAAAACCAGCGTGACCGGATTGCTGCAACGCATTCAAAACTCGACTGCCGGCGACAGCGGCAAGTTCCTCAACTACGATGGCAAGACTATTGCTTGGTAGAGTGGTGCGCCGCTTGCGTTGTTGTTCAAATCGGGTTTTCCAAGAGGTTTTGTTCATGCTCGTTAAACAGTTTAAGCCACTCGCGCTGGCAGCCTTGATATTGACTGGTGCCAGCAGTCAGGCCAATGCAGCCGCTGACGCAGCCGCTAATCTGGCCGTAAATGCTGACGATGCGTCAGCCATTTGTGCTGCTATGGATCTTGCGGCATTAGAACCTGCCCCCGGGATGATGTACGCATCAGCGCGCATCAGTAACGGTCTGGTGTTTGTCTCCGGGCAGATTGGTGTGGATACCGCCTCGTCTGCACCAGCGCCTGATTTTGAAGCACAAATGCTGGAAGCATTGAGTCGACTTGAGCGCGTGCTGGCGCAGGCGGGTAGCAGCGTTGCGCTGATTCAACGTGCAACGGTTTATGTCACCGATCCGGCAAATCTGGCGACCATGAACAGGCTGTATCGCGCGTTTTTTGAGCGCCATGCGGCGCCGCTGCCGGCACGCAGCCTGGTGCCGGGTTTGAATTTTGGTAACGCCATCGCGTTTGAAATTGATGTGATTGCCTCGCAAGTGGCGTGTGACTAGTGCGGATATTCCAACTGCACTGCCACAAATTCTGCAGTACGCGGGCCGTAGCGTTGTGCAATGTCCGCAAGTGTTGAATCCAGGGCTTGCAGTGGAGCCTCGGAATACACGTGTGGCGTGTAAGCATTTGTTGTGTCTGATGACTCAATTTCAATAATCAATCCGCGTTTGGTATTGATGCTATCGCGCGCAGCATGGGTAGCAATTGCAGAGGATCGATACGTACGTGACCAGGCATCGGCCGACAGGGCGAGTGCAATTTCATCAACGCCGTCAAAAACAGGGAAAATAATCTTTTCGTGTCGCCAGAGTGCTGTCCAGTTGATGGCAGCTGTCATCAATAGTCGCGGGCCGAGTTTGAAAGCATCGCTGTTGTGGGCGGCATCAAAATCTTTAACACCAAGACGACTCGCAACAGCCATCGCGGTATCGGTGCCGGCAATTGCTTCTACCAGTGCCAGAGAAACCGGAATCGACGCACTAACCCCTGTTGATGTCACAATCCGCCTGTCTGCGACATAACGACTGTTCCGCACCCATGAAGTATCTGGGTAGCTGCGCTCGAGATCAGGCAACGCGTGCCAATGTGTCGTTGCAGAATGGCCTTTAAGTAGGCCGGCGAACGCCAGACTCCTGACGCCCTCACAGATGCCAACAATAATCGCACCAGACTGATATTGCTCCGTAATCCATTGCAGCACGGCAGGATCGTCGGGGTGATGCATGGCGGGCACGATAACGATGTCAGCGCCTTGAGGATACGCCTGATCAAAGTCAGCGATGGTCTGCTCCAGTCTGAGTCTGAGCGCAGGATGCATGTGCACAATGCCCGGCTCGGTAGACACTGTTATGACATCGGCTACACCTGACTCCTTAAAAACACCATAAGGCACCATAAAATCTGTGGTTTCAGCGCCAGAATTGGCGGCGAGAATGGCGATCAATGGTTTGTCGCCAATGTTGCTTTTCAGCTGAATTTGCATGGGACGATAAGTCTGCTCAGTGCTGGTTTGTGCTATCGCAAGCATAGGAAAGGAGCAGGCAGTCATCCAGATCGCCATCATGATATTGCTGATGGATTGAGTGAAAGTGCGGTTCAGCATAAGGAAACTCCGGTCAGGTGTCAGATATGCTCAACTTTGCACCACCTGCAGCATTGCGTAAATGACGTGTTTGTCGCAAAATCCGCCAATGTCAGCCAAGCCCAACAACCCCCACAGTTCCAAACGCACAGTCGCCATCATCGGTTTCGAAGGCGTGCAGGCGCTGGATATGATTGGCCCGATGGAGGTCTTTGGCAAAGCCAATGAACACCTGCATGCCGAGGATAGCGGTTATGAAATCATCTTGGCTTCCCCAGTTGGTGGGCATATCCACTCCAGCGCGGGCTTGCTGATTGCCAATACTGTTGCAGTGGAGAATCTGCCAGCGGTTCTGGATACCATTGTCATTGCAGGGGGGACCGAAGCGGGTTTACGCAAAGCCGTGCTGGAGACACAATTGCTGCCATGGCTTCAAAAGCGGCGCGCATCGACCAACAGAATAGCCAGTGTATGCACGGGTGCTTTTGTGTTGGCAGCGGCCGGATTACTTGACGGGAAACGTGCAACAACACATTGGGCATCGTGTGCTTTGTTGCAGGAGATGTGGCCGGTTATCGAGGTTGATGCTGATGCCATATTCACGACTGATCATCCCATTTATACCTCGGCGGGCGTCAGTACAGGCATCGACCTTTGTCTGGCGTTGATAGAAGCCGATGTAGGTTCGGCCATCGCGTTGGCGGTTGCACGCGATCTGGTGTTGTTTATGCGTAGGCCTGGCAATCAGGCGCAATTCAGTCCCATGCTCAAAGCACAGACTTCCGCAACATCAGTGTTTTCCAAATTGATTGCCGGGATCGCCGCAGATCCCTGTTCTGATCTCAGTGTGTCGGCTCTGGCTGAACGTGCGGGCATGTGTGAACGCACATTTGTGCGTCGGTTCCATAATGAGACTGGTACCTCTCCAGCTCAATTTGTCAAACGAGTGCGTCTGGACAATGCCAAGGCGTTGCTTGAGACAACTGAATTGTCACTGGCGCGCATCGCGGACCGGTCAGGCTTTAACAGTATGGATAGTCTACATCGTTTGTTTATCAAACATTTGGGCATCACGCCTGCAGCGTATCGGCAACGTTTCGGGCGGCTGCGATAGTGGGTGATGTGACAAATCTTATTCTGATTTGACCGGATTCGCTGTTTCCGGGAGTTGACAAACCTCGCTAGCCGGGAGCAAACTGCGCGCCATGAACATTAACACCCTGATCCAATCTGTGTATTTCTGGTGGTTTAGCTCCGCGGGCCGCCAGAAAAACTCAGACATACATCCGTAAGTTTTTCAGGCTGCCCCCGACGGGAAGGCAGCCTGATGCATGCAAAAAAGTCCGAATCTGAAACGCCTGATTCAAACTACCAGCAAAAATCAACGCAGCCTTCCTGGTAATCACCGTTAAGTGATTGTGTCGGTGGCAGCCTCTCGAAAAACATGTGAAAACAGGTTTGAACAAGAGGATATGCGCATGTCAGCTCCATCGTATTGTCGATACACCAGCGCCGGTGGCATAGGTATCACGCGCCAGTCACGCGCCTGTGACGGTGCACAGGAATTTCACAAACGTCTGCAGTTGCTGGACAGCCATCCCGGTGTCCTGTTGAGTTGCACCAGTGAATATCCCGGGCGTTATCAGAAGCGCGATCTGTTGCTGGTCAATCCGCCTATTCAGATAACGGCACGACACAATCAATTGACCATCCGTGCCCTGAACGCACGTGGCCTGATCTTGTTGCCATACTTTGAGACGGCTCTGAAAAGCTTGTCCTTAGTGAATGCACAAAAAGTAAGCACGCAACTATCCGACGACTCGATCATCGCAACACTGCAGTTGCCGTCGACACAAACACCTGTCCCGGAAGAAATGCGCACCCGCCGCCCAGGTTTGTTTGACATGTTGCGCGCGATCATCAAACACTTTTCGTCTGACGAAGACAATTATCTGGGGCTGTATGGCGCCTTTGCGTATGACCTGGCGTTCCAACTGGAAGCGATCCGTTTACGTCTATCGCGCCCGGAACAGCAGCGTGATCTGGTGCTGTATTTGCCCGATGAAATCCTGTTGCATAATCCGCGAACAGGTTTGGGTACGCTGCATTCTTATGACTTTGTGTGTGCCGATGTCAGCGGTCGCCTGCAAACGACAGGTGGGCTAAAACGCTTGGTTAACACAACGCAACATCCTGACTTCAAGTTCTGTGCAGAAGCCTCTTCAGTGGCACAGGTTCATCACGACGCGGTCGCCGATCATGCACCAGGCGAATACGCCGCCGTGGTGGACAAAGCCCGTGACTATTTTAAACGCGGTGACTTGTTTGAAGCCGTGCCGGGCCAGACCTTCAGTACGCAGTCCAGTGCGTTGCCTAGCGTGCTTTATCAAACTTTGCGCGACAGTAATCCAGCCCCCTATGGTGCGTTGATGAACCTCGGGCAACAGGAGTTTCTGATTTCTGCGTCGCCCGAAATGTTTGTGCGGGTCAAACAGGGGCGTGTGGAATCCTGTCCCATCTCTGGCACCATCGCACGTGGTGTAGATGCGCTGGCAGATGCTGACAATATTCGTGAGCTGCTGAATTCTGAAAAAGATGAAGCTGAACTGTCCATGTGTACCGACGTGGATCGCAACGACAAAAGCCGGGTGTGTGTACCGGGCTCCGTCAAAATCATTGGCAGGCGTCAGGTGGAACTATATTCGCGCTTGATTCACACCGTCGATCATGTGGAAGGGCAGTTGCAACAACCGTTTGATGCGCTGGATGCGTTTTTAACCCACACCTGGGCAGTGACGGTGACCGGCGCGCCGAAATTACGCGCCATGCAGTTT
Organism: Pseudohongiella sp.; assembly: GCA_030696315.1. Lineage (GTDB taxonomy): Bacteria > Pseudomonadota > Gammaproteobacteria > Pseudomonadales > Pseudohongiellaceae > Pseudohongiella. The sequence continues at coordinate 11,189 of JAUYSM010000065.1, forward strand.
ATCGAGGATCACGAAAAAACCGCGCGTGGCTGGTACGGCGGTGCGTTTGGTTGTCTGGGTTTTGATGGCAGCGTGGATACGGGACTGACGCTGCGCACGATTCACTTGCAGCACAACACGGCCCGCGTGCGCGTGGGTGCAACCTTGCTGATGGACTCTGATCCACAGGCTGAAGAGGCGGAAACCCGGCTCAAAGCTTCAGCGCTTTTGGACGTACTAAAAGCCGCCAATAGCCGGCAAACGGCTTTACATGAGATTGTCAGGGAGCAGGCACACGCGCACAATTTTTCTGAGCATGACTGCGAAAAAAGGCAACACCAAAGAACCTTTCACGCCTTGATGGTGGATCATCAGGATTCCTTTGTGTTGACGCTGGCATCGGCATTTCGCGCACAGGGAATACAACTGCAAACCTTGCGCCCGCAGGCCGCGCGACAGGTGTTGATGCACGGTCCGTTGCCAGAGTTGGTGATATTGTCGCCCGGTCCCGGACGCCCGCAAGACTTTGAGTGCGCGGCAACGCTGGCCCTCTGTGAACAGCACAATATTCCGGTCTTTGGTGTGTGCCTGGGTTTGCAGGCGATGGTGGAATATTGCGGTGGCGAGTTGGCGGTACTTGATCGTCCGGTACATGGAAAACCTGGTGTGATTCAGCACAACGGACATGCCTTGTTTGAAGGTTTACCTCTGAATTTCAAAGCGGGGCGTTATCACTCGCTACACGCTGCTTCTGTGCCGGACTGCCTTGCAATAACGGCCACCACAGATGCCCCGGAACCTTGTGTGATGGCGGTATCTCACAGGGTGCTGCCATGGACAGCTGTCCAGTTTCATCCAGAGTCCTTGATGACCATGGATTCACAGGCTGGGGATCAATTGATTGCCAATGTGATAGAGATGCTGGTGACATCAGGAGAATCTTACTCTCTTGCCAAGACAAAACGGCGTTCTGCAATTTAATCTGTTGATGATGCTAAGATCTATCAAACAAAAGCAGTAAATAGAGCAATTGAGGAGGCCTCAGAATGAAAGAGAGTGCCAAGTACGTCAAAATTGTGGAGTGGTCTGACGAAGATCAGTGTTATGTCGGCAGTGCCCCCGGTCTGGTTTACGGTGGTTGCCATGGAGTGGACGAAAAACAAGTTTTTAACGAGCTTTGTGACATCGTAGAGGAAGCTATTCAGATTTACAAAGCAGAAAAGAAACCACTTCCACCAGCCACGGCATGCCTTGATTATGCCAATAAGCTGCAATCGGTGGTGTAGGTAAAGAGTAAACGAATCTTGTTGACCAAAAGTAATGAAACCGCTCAGCCTCTTTGGCTATTTTATTGAGCCCCAACCCGCTAAGCGATGCTTATTCCAAAACGTCGTAACAGTAGGGAAACCACTAAAAAGCACACAGACGTCAGTGCGGCGCTGATGGCCAAACTGGGCCAAAAACCCAGTCTGGTCATCAACCACGGAAAGCTCAGAAACATCGGCAAAGTCGGCAATACGTACCAGAAGGTCAGCCATGCATGCGTCGCAATTTGATTGGCTGGCTGATGCTCGAGATGCAACCAGATCAATGTCAGCACCGTCACCACGGGCAAAGCCGCGATCAGTGCACCGAGAGACTGGTTACGTTTGGCGACTTCCGAGATCAGTACTACCAGTGCCGCTGTGATCAAGTACTTGCTGACAATCCACATCAAAGCGTCGCTCCTGTGTTTTTGTTATGTTTACGCTGCGTTGGCTGATCGAGACAAGCCATGCACCAGCCGGTACAAGGCTGGCAGTACAAACATGGTTAGCAAGGTGGAAGAAATAATGCCGCCAATCACCACGGTTGCCAGCGGCCGTTGGACTTCAGAACCTATGCCAGTGTTGAGCGCCATCGGCACAAAGCCCAGCGAGGCCACCAGTGCCGTCATCAGCACCGGCCGCAGTCGGCCGATCGCGCCTTCCATAATCGCATGATCCAGCCCATGACCTTGAGAGCGCAAATCACGGATAAACGACAGCATCACCAAGCCGTTCAGCACGGCCACGCCGGACAACGCAATAAAGCCAACACCCGCCGAAATGGATAACGGGATATCGCGCACTAGCAACGCCAGTACGCCGCCAGTCAGTGCCAGCGGCACACCGGTGAAAATAATGGCGGAGTCACGAATGGATCCCAGCGCCATCACCAACAACAGGGCGATCAGCAGCAAGGTGGCAGGTACCACAATCATCAGGCGCTGAGATGCAGACTGAAGTTGCTCAAAGGTGCCGCCGTACTCTATCCAGTACCCTGGGGGAATCTCGACACTCTGCGCAACCGTCTGTTGAACCTCGGCCACAAACGATCCAAGATCGCGGTCTCTGACATTGGTTGTCACCACCACGCGGCGCTTGCCGTTCTCGCGATAGACCTGGTTGTAACCGGTACTGATACTGATATCGGCCAGTTCTCCCAACGGCACATAACTGCCATCGGCTAACATCACGGGCAGACGCTGATAAGCATCCGGATTACTGCGTACGTCTTCGGACAGACGCACCACGATGTCGGAGCGTTGGTCACCTTCGTAAAACTGACCGGCCACTGCGCCGCCCAACGCCATTGCCAGCGTATCTTGCAGCTCAGTGATGCTCAGCCCCAGTCTGGCCAAGGTCTCGCGCCGCGGCTCCAGCGTCATAACGGGCAGCCCCGTTGTTTGTTCCAATGCCAGATCTGCAACGCCTGGAATGTCTGTTAACAAGGCCTCAATCTCGCCTCCCAATGCAATCAGTTGGTCGAAGTCATCACCAAACACCTGAATCGCTAACTCACTGCGCACGCCGGCGATCAGCTCATTAAACCGCATCTGTATCGGTTGCAGAAATTCATAACGGTTGCCGGGTACAGGTGTCACAAGTGCCTCGAGCTCAGCAACAAGTTGCGCTTTCGGTTTTGAAGGATCGGGCCATTCATCACGCTCCTTCATAATGATAAAGGTATCAGCCACGCTCGGCGGCATCGGATCAGTTGCCACCTCAGCGCTACCTATTTTGGAGAAAACCCGCTCTACCTCTGGCATCTTGCTGACTTCGTCTTCCAGGGCGAACTGCAGAGCAATGGCCTGTTCAAGCGAGGTACCGGGAATGCGCAGGGCGTGCATGGCAATGTCGCCTTCATCCAGATTGGGTACAAACTCAGTGCCCATGCGCAGCGCCAGCGATGCGCAAAAACCCACTAGTACAACGGCGAGTACAACAACAAGAAGGCGAAGTTTTAAGGCGATTGCCAGCGCGGGTCGATAAAGCGAACGTGCTGCAAACATGATGGGGTTGTTTTTCTCCACGACCGGCTTGCTGAACAGCATGGCAACACAGGCGGGCACAAAGGTAATGGACAGCAACATGCCACTGAGCAGTGCAATCACCACGGTGATAGCCATCGGGTGGAACATTTTGCCTTCCACACCATCGAGCGCAAAAATCGGAATGTAAACTGCGGTGATGATAAACACACCAAACAGTGCCGGGCGCATCACTTCACGCGTTGCTTGAGATACCACTTCGAGACGACGCTTTAACTCAAGCCGACCGTTGACACTGGCTTCACTGAGCCGGCGTAGACAGTTTTCGACAATGATGACGCTGCCATCGATAATCAGTCCGAAGTCGAGCGCGCCCAGGCTCATCAGATTGGCGCTGACTCGGGTTTGCACCATGCCGGTAATGGTCATCAACATGGCGATCGGGATGACGGCCGCGGTGAGTATAGCCGCACGTATATTGCCCAACAGCAAAAACAGCACAGCAATCACCAGCAGCGCACCTTCCATGAGATTTTTCTGCACGGTCTGCAGGGTTTTATCAACCAGTGTCATCCGGTTGTAAACCGCTGTGGCGGTGATGCCGGGCGGCAGACTGGCCTGAATTTCTTCAAGCCGCATAGCCGTGTTGCTGGCAACTTCACGACTATTCTCCCCGATCAGCATAAACACAGTGCTCATCACCACTTCGACGCCGTCCTGCGTAGCGGCACCTGAGCGCAGTTCCTGTCCGATAGAAACCGTGGCGACATCGCCCACTCTGACGGGCACGCTGTCGCGTTGCGTGACCACGATACTACGTAAATCATCCAGATTATTTGCCTGGCCGGGTACCCGCATCAGCAGCTGTGAGCCATTGTTCTCAATAAATCCTACACCACGGTTGCTATTGTCACGTTGCAGTGCATTAAACAGTTGCGCACTGGTGACACCGTAGGCAAGCAGACTGGCAGGGTCAGGTGCTACCAGAATTTCCTTTTTGAAACCACCGATTGGGTTGACCTCAACCACGCCCGGCACACGCAATAACTGCGGCCGGATAATCCAGTCATGCACACTGCGCAGATCCGTGGGCGTCACTGGCGAACCATCGGCATTGGTGGCCCCTGGTTCAGCATTGACAGTAAACATGAATATTTCGCCGAGTCCGGTGGCGATGGGTCCCATTTCGGGTTCCAGTCCGTCCGGCAAATCACTGCGTGCTGCAGACAGTCGTTCGCTGACCTGTTGTCGCGCAAAATAAATATCAGTGCCGTCTTCGAATACCGCTGTTACCTGCGACAGGCCATAACGTGACACGGATCGTGTGTAAGACAATCCGGGCATACCACTCATGGCATTTTCCAGCGCAAACGAAATGCGCTGTTCGACCTCCAGCGGTGTGTAGCCAGGTGCTGGTGTGTTGACTGCAACCTGAACATTAGTAATGTCGGGGACCGCATCAATCGGCAGGCGATTAAAGCTCCATATCCCTAGTGCCACTAACATCAGCGTCAGTACAAGCACCAGACCACGCCGGGCCAGAGAAAAATCTACGATGGATACAAGCATGATGATTCCTTAGTGGTCGTGCGATGCGCCGTCTTTTTCGACATCTGCTTTCAGGATGTAACTGTTCTCGGTGACATAACGTGTCCCCGGCTCCAGTCCACTCAGGATCTCCACCCATTCCTCTGATTGGCGTCCCATTTCCAGCATGCGCACTTCATATTCATCGCCGATCTGGGCGTACACCACCGTGAAGTCACGGAATGTCTGAAGGCCAACACGTTTAACGGCGAGCGGCACTTCATGCTCTGCAATTTTGATTTGAGCGCTTATCCAACTGCCGGCGCGAAGAAAACCATCAGTGTTGTTTAATAGCACGCGGGCCGTCGTCGCCTGATTAGCTGCAGTGTCTGGCAGTATTCTTGCGATGCTGCCTTCTATGACGTTGCGCTCACCGGTGTTGCCCGCAAAAGTGGTGTCAATCAGAGGCATGGTGATGCGCACGGGGTAGCCCACATCAATGCGGTTCAGGCCAGCAGGAAATACCGACAGATCCGCCCAAACCAGCGAGGTATCCGTAATGGTGAACAATACACGCCCGGCTGTTTGTTCACCCCGCTTGGCGCTTTTTGCTGTAATCGTTCCGCTGATAGGAGCAATCAGTTCGTAGGAGGTGAGACTCTGGTTGCTTTCGATGGTCGCCAGCACATCCCCGGCCTCAACACGATCGCCAAGGACGGCTGCCACCGACACGATTTGGCCCTCAAAGCGTGCCATTACGTCACTGATGCCTTCCGAATTTGCCACAATACGGCCGTATACCGGAATGGTTTCCTCAATGATGGCGGGGCCGGCAATCCCGGTCTCAATACCAAGCGCTTGTGCCACCGCAGGTTCTATCATCGTGCGACCTTCAAAACTGTCATACGACCAGCGATGTGTGCTGTTATTGTGGTTTGCCGTTACCGAGACACGGAATGAGTGCGGTTCATAAATCACCATGTCACCACGCAAAGCAGTGCCAACTGGCTCAAAGTTGATGTCATCCACAATGCCACCGAGACGGCTGAGCTGAACATTGAGATCTATGTCCGCTGGATTCACAGCTTGACCCGCGACTGTTGCCCATGCCCGGTACTCAGGTGGCACGCCGGTTTCGAAAATCGCCAGCTCCAGTACAAAGTTACCGCTGCGCAGCAAGCGTCCATTATTCGGACCGCGTTGGTCGGTCAGCGTGCCATCGTCTACCACCGCCGGTATTACCTCACCATCAGTCGACCCTCCGCAGGCCGACAACATGAGTGCGAAGATAAGTGCGGCTACCAGATGCAGCTGAACGGGTTTTAAAAAAATAATATTTGAATACATGGTCAGCCTCACTGTGCAGGAGAAACTTGCGCGACGCGCACGCCAGTCAGTCGTTCAATTTCAATCATGTTTTGATGTGCCAGCACACTGGCCTCCAGCAACTGTTGTTGCGCTGCAAGCAAGTCGTCCTGCACCTGCAGCCACTCCGTATAGCTGGCGCTGCCAAGTTCATACGCGCGCTGCACTTCTTGCAGCGCCAGTTGATATTCAGGGATCACATCATTGCGCAGTAGCCCTGCGATATGCAGACTGTGTTCCAGCTCTTGATGAAACAGAAACAGTGACGTCATGACACGAATGCGCGTTGCTTCCTGTTGTGCAGATGACTGTTCGAGTCGGACGCGGGCCTCCTCGATACGCCCTTGGTTCAGATTGCCTCGATTAAGCGGAATGGTGAGCCCGGCAACAAATCCCATGTCGGAGCTGCTTTCGATACGTCGTACACCGGCATTAAAACGCCACAAAGAATTGCGCTGGGCCTGTTCCAACAGCAGGGAGCTTTCGTACAGGCGTTGCTCGGACAGGAAGCGCGCGAGATCCGGATTTTGCCCAATGCGTGTTTGCAGTGTTGAAAACGACTCAACCACGGGGAGCTGCATCAGATCACCTTCAACGCGACTGAACGAGGGTTGCAGTTCAGCCCACTGTGCAGCGATACGGTGATAAAAACCGATCAGCTCGTGACTCAAGTCTTCATGCGCCAATTTGCGCATGGCTAACCCGGCCCGTGCTCTGGCGAGGTCGGATCTCGGTGCGGTAGCAGCGCTCACCCGTTGGCTGATCGTGGCGACCGATTCCTCCGCCAGCGCAATTGCCTGGCTCGTCAGTTGCAGTCTGGCCTGGTGCGCCAGCGCCTGCGTGTAATATCGTGCGGTCTGGGCAGCCGCATCGAGACGCATCACTTCCGCATCGATGGCCAACACCAATGAACCTGTTCGTGCGGCGTCTATGCGCCGCTGACGTAACTGGCCTTCCCGTACCCAGCTTATGCTGACCGTGGTTTGTGCGCCGGATAAACCTTGTGCTGCACCAGTGCCCAGTACATCTTCTACTGAGATATTCAGCTCCGGTTTTGGCGACAACCCCGCTTGCAGAATGACACTGTCCTGTACACGCATTTCGTAACCAAACGCCTGCAGGTCAGAGTTGCGCGTCAGGGTATTGGCAATCGCCTGCTCCAGTGTGATGCTGTCAGCACCGGCCGCGAGACCAGACGCCAGCACCAGCCATGTGTACAACACGCCAGCCAAGAAGTTTTTTCGAAATTGCATACAAAATTCCTGTTTACCAGCTAACGACCGATCTGTTTTCAATGCGTTGTTTTTACTCAGGCACGAAAACACCGGTGTAGCTCAACCGAATGTGGAAGTCGGAGTCACTAACGGCGGGTTACAGGCTGTCAGGCGGGGGAACGGCAGGGGCGTAACTGAGCGTGCGATGATGAAGCTGATAGGGCGTGACCGAAGGGGTGTCGGGTTTAAAAAAATCGAGAGCTAAAAGAACGGGGATATCGACATTCAATTGGAAATTAATGCTGTGTTTGTGCTGGTGATCGTGGAAATTATCGGAGTTGTCTTGGTGGGCAGACTGGTGAGCAGCATTGTTATGCTCAGCTGCGTGTCCATGACCATGTTTCTGGCTGACGTCAAAATCATGGTGAGGGTCATGCGAGTGTTGGTGCAAGTGGCTATGAGGGACGTTCTTGCCAAACGGATGTAGCTCATCAGGCATAGCAGCGGCCTCAATGGCGCCAAACGCCAACGAGTAGTGCATGACAAGAATGAGGGCAAGAACAATTTTGCGGTACACGGAGCAAACTCACCAACGTTGATGAAGGCACTCTAGCACCGCCATCAACGCCCGGTCAAACCTTGCCTGGCTCCTGCTCAGATCTGGAAAATTGCCTTGTTTCCAATCGCCGGGCCAGCAGGCTGCTCAGTAACATCAGGATGGCAATATAGACATAAAACGGTATGTGTATGCCTTCTTCATGGATATGCGCTTCTGCCGCTGCCCCCATGATGACCTCGCTCTGAATGTCATAACCTTCCGCGTCAGTAGCTGACAACTGATAAGTTGCTGTGCTGTCGCCGGTAAACGCGAACCAGCCTTGTCCGTCCGTGCGCAGGAATTCAACCTGCTGATTGGCGCTGTTGCGGACCACAACCTCTACGTCTGCCACTTGGGTAACGGACCCGTCCGCCGGCGGAACCAGACGGCCCATCACCTGATCAATATCGGTGAACACTTCGAACGCGGGCGCTGAACTCAATCTGCGTTCTGTAAAATAGCCGTCCAGCTGGAAAACCAGCAGCGCAAATCCGGCAACCAGCAGCACGTTATTGCAGGCGTTGCTGATCACTGGCCAGGCCTTGACCTGCTGCCAGCTGCGGATCGCCACGGCCATGATCATCAATGCAATAATCTGCCCGACTTCCACGCCCAGATTAAAAATCAGGATTTTACCTAGCAGATCCGGATCGTCGGCCAAGGTTACTGCCTGCAGGCGTGCCGACAGGCCAAAACCGTGTATCAGTCCAAAAATAAACACCATGGCCAGCAGATTGGGTGCATTAAAACCAAACCAACGTTTAAAGCCATTAAGATTCTCAAACCCTTTGTAGGCAACGGTGAGCGCAATCACGGCATCGATCAGATAGTGGTTGGCGGTGATACCTGCAAATGTTGCAAAAATGAGCGTAATGGTATGCCCCAGGGTAAACGCCGTCACAAACAAAAATATGTCACGCAGGCGGGTCAGGAAAAACATCACACCCAACAAAAACAACAAGTGGTCATAACCGCTGAGCATATGTTCAGCGCCCGTCCACATGATATTCAGGAAGCCACCCTCGGCCATGCGATCACGCGCTAACTCAGTCATGTCATGGGCATACCCGGCGGCGGGGGCAAGCACGAACAAAGACATAATCGAAAGTAACAATACGGTGGAAAGCGGGGTCTTGAACATAGTGGCAATCAATCTGTCAGTAAGAGAGAGTAGGTGGGAAATTACCGCATCCGGCGTCGGGCTTCAACTCAGCCGTGCAAACGCGGGATCAGCGTCGTAAAATGCCGGCTCAATGTCAGACAAACGGGGAAGTTCATGTCGCAGTACAAATCAGATGCCGAAACCAATCAAACGGCCACCAGTCTGTCGGATCATTGTCAGCGCTTTTTATTCTCCGACGCGGATGTGCGTGGCGAAATTGTACGCCTGACGCGCAGTTACACGGACACTGTCAACAATCACGCCTACCCGCCCGCAGTACGCAAATTGCTGGGTGAGTTTCTGGCTGCCGCTGCGTTGCTGGGCTCTACCATCAAATATGAAGGCCGGCTGGTGTTGCAAGTGCGCGGTGATGGCGAGCTGACCCTGATCATGTCCGAGTGTACCAGTGAAGGCGCGCTGCGCGGCATTGCGCGTTATCAACAGGTGCCTCAGTTGCATGACTTTGACGCGCTAACCGGTAACGGCGTGCTGGTCATTACCGTTGATTCGCGGCATGCGGATACCTATCAGGGTATTGTGTCGCTGGAAGGCGGATCGCTGGCTGCGTCGCTGAAAACCTATTTTGAGCAATCCGAGCAACTGCAATCCTGGTTCTATTTTGCGGCTGATGAAGATCAGGTCTGTGGTTTTATGCTGCAGCAATTACCCTCAAGCCGCTTTACTGACAGTGACGAGCGTGCGCATTCATGGGAGCACCTGCTGGCGCTGGGCCAGACGCTCACTGCCAAAGAATTGCATGAGCTCAGCAACGAAGACTTGCTGCACCGGCTTTATCATCAGGAAAAAATAGAGCTTTTCCCCGCGCGCGCATTTCACTATCAGTGCAGTTGCTCACGCGAACGCACGGCGCGTGCACTGATTTCCATTGGCAAGGAGGAAGTCGACAGCATTGTCGCCGAGCACGGTTCGGTGAACATTGCCTGCGAATTCTGTGGTACCGACTATCACTTCAACGCCGCTGAAATTGAGTTGTTGATGCAGGATCGCGGGGAGTTGCTGCACTAAACCCCCGCTGCCAGATCCTTCATCACCGCCGCCAGGAAGCGTGCCGCTTCACCCCCGCTGGCGGCGCGGTGATCAAAACTCAGTGACAAGGGCATCACCCGATGAATGGCAACCTGGTCCTGGCCACTGACCTTGGTCGCTACCGGTTCGCGTCGGATGCGACCCGCGCCCAGAATCGCC
>JAUYSM010000071.1 GCA_030696315.1 Pseudohongiella sp.
CCTTCCAGATAAATTTCAGCCTTGCCTGCGTTAGGCCCGGTCCGGTAATAGATGACCAGATCAGAGGCTGTAAATGTAAGTGTTCCGCCGCCTACCGCTGGCAGTTCGCCGCCATCGGTGGTGGTAAACACAACACTGCAATTCAGACTATTGTTATTCGCCGCACAGTCATCCATAACATACAAACCATTGATGTTGACGTCCTGATAGTTCACCCCAAACACGGCCTCTCCATCAAGGAACAAGGACGCTGTGCCCAGAATCGGGTCATAGCGCACCAAGTCCCAAGGATCAAATACCAGATTATTGGTACCAATGGTGCTGTTGCCGTTGGCAGACATAATAATGTGGCCGTTTTTAAGCAAATGCACGGCATTGATGTCGTCTATGCGATCGCCATTCACCGCACTGTCATCAAAAAACATGGTGGCAATGTCAGTACTGGGGTCGTAAATGATCAGGTCATCGTTGGAGAAGTTTGATAACCCGCCAATCGTGGTCTGGTCGCCGGGCGTAGACACCGAGAGCAGGAAACGCTCCTGTGAGGCCACAGGTGGACCAACAATCGTGGTGATATCGGTCGCCGCATTATTTGATGGCACCAGATCAAAATTGCCTGCCCCAACGGTTACTAAGGCTGTATTGGTGATGTTGAAACCCGCGCCACCGGTCACTTCCACATTCAGAGTCAAACTGGTGCTGGCATTCACAGCCAAGGGCGTTAACCCGTTGCTGTTGTAGACGCAACTCAAGGTTGGACTGATGGTGTTACAAGTCCAGTTTGTACCGGTAGCGGAGATAAAATCCACACCCACAGGCTGTTGGTCGGTAATTGTAAATGGCGCTGTACTGATATCCGGACCCAGATTGGTAACCGTTAACAGATATTGACCAGCCTCGTCTGTTTCCAAGGTACCAATCACTGACTTCTGCATACGCAAGTTAGTGGTGACACCGGTGACCGTGGTCAGCACACTGGCAACGTTGTTGTTACTGACACTTTTATCAAATAAGGAATCAATGTCTATAGTGCCACCTTGCGTGTCATTGACATTGTCAAATTGTGGAGCTCTGACACAAGGAGCGGGATCAGGTATGGTGCCGGTCGTTTCAGGTGCACATACCGCGCCGGAGTGCAACATGCGGACGGTTGCTTTAGCAGAATTGCTTTGCAAGGGGAACACTGCCACGTTGCCAACCTGAACGTTGAGCGTCAGCGGCGGTAAGCTGTCACCATTCTCCAGTTCGCCGCCGGGATAACTCGCCGCAATGTTGTAAGTACAGGTATATGCACCGGGATTAAGCACAACAGTACATGTCCAGTCAGTGCCACTGACATCACCCGCGTTGGCGAATGTCATACCGGTTGGCAATAGACCAGCCACTGTGATCACACCGGTGGCGGCCCCCGCGATGTTCGTGCCATTACCATTGTTAGTGACATCTACGGTATACGTTCCTGTGCCATTGACTTTGAACGAACCACTTTGGCTGATGAATACTTCAACATCGGCAATCGGGAAGTTGGTAATACTGATCACTTCTGACAACAGCACTACAACGTCTTGCCCCGCACTATAGCGCGTGGTGATTCGTTCAGCTTCTGAACCAAACTGCGCAAAATCTTCCAGCAATGTGTGACTCAGGTAGTGAGTATCTACGTCGAATCCCCACGTTGAACCAATCCGATTACCATTGCGATTTAATTGGACAGCGTTAGGACCGGGGAAGTCGATTTCATAACCGTCGCCGTTGATGCCAGCAGTTGCGTCAAACTCCATGTATCCCGTTGGCCCTAACCAATAGATAGGCCGCGTGATGGTGGAGTTAAACTCCGCATTGGATGGATTAAAACTGGTCACCAATGGAACAAAAATCGTTGAATCCAGGCCTGTTGGCCCTTTTTGCATGCCTAGTGTTTCTTCACCATTTGCCAGTTGTTCGTCACCTTCGAGTGTGACGTGTGTTACTTGTCCGTTTGGCAGCAATTGTGCGGCATCATAAGTCGCCATCCGGAAATTTCTGGGTACCAGGGTAAACGCTGAATATTGAAAAGGCTGAAAGCCGTGGAACAGGTTTACCACACGTAAATGTTCGTCAGGATCACTGTAAATTGCGATCAATGACCAGCCGCCGGCACAGGTACCATTGGTTGTCCAAGGCGTTGTGGTCTGCACCACCAAGTCCTTTAACCGGTATAACCCAGAGCCTGCAACAATGTTGGTGACATCCGCATAACCAGCAAAGAAATCCACATTGGATGATGTGGTCCCAACGGCCTGGAATATTTCCTCGGCTACCACAGCAACCTCATTACCATCGGGGCCAAATTGAACTTCAGAGACAATATCCGCCGTTTCCCCTGAGCCAGCCCAATATAAAAAGGCAGCTTCAACATTGGCATTCATAGGCAAGGTCAAAGTTGCCGTAGTCCCGGTAGTAAAGTTAACCATGGAGCAATCAACAGCAGGGTCAACCGTCAATGTTGTGGTAGAAGGCTGCGTTCGCAGAGAGTTACCAATAGCTCTATAACTTAAAGACCCGGAATAGGTTTCATACAAAATAACCGGTACATAGGAAGTCGCTAGTGGCGTGCCTGCCACCAGCGGCCTGAATGCGGCCACTACGTGAGCATTCATAGTCGGCGGACTGGTCGCACCCGATTGGAAAGGTTCAGTGATCTCAACCAGACCCGCAGAACTGAGCACCCCTGCAGAACCAGCAGTTTTTGTACCACTGTTGTTGAAGGGCGGGCTGTTGACGTTTGCGTTTGCCTGCAAAACCGCTTCGCGATAAGGAGGATCATTCTGCACACCCGGCACTCGTCCACCCCAAATGCCGGTCAGTGTTGTTGCTGGTTGGGGAGGTCGGTAAAAATAGGCGTCGAGAGACGCATTAGATCCGCGATCGTTAGCCACCACGCTAAATACAAAGGAGTTGTTCGCACCCGTTGTGATGCTGGTAACGGCATTGTGTCTGGCGTTCACCACAGGACCAGTATACTTGGAACTGTTAACGGGTCCTTGTGAGGGAATTGGCGCAATTTGTGGGGCGGTTTGCGCAACGCCGGTTACCGACAACAGACAAATGGCTGGCTGCCCCACACCGCCTGTCAACACGCCCGAGTAGCTGCCTGCTGCTGTAGGCAGATTGGCGTCAAAAATCGCCCATATTTCAGTGGTCACGATAGGCGACTGATCATCATTCTCCATACGGACAATGCGCGTCATGTTTTGACCATTAAACTGCGCCACCGTCCCGGTATTGGAATTGCCAATCTGCATGGTTGCCATCAACACCATGCGTGATCGCAGCTCTGGCACAGAATTCTGTGCGGGAATGCTGATACTGGTCGATGTGCCTGGGTTGGTGCAGGCTGGTCCTGCAAAAATATTGGGGAAACAACCGTTATAAAACAGGTTGGGATCAAAGGCGCCGTTCTCGGTAATCAAGCCATCGTCGGCGTCAAAGTTTAAGGTCGCTGGCGTGGTGCTGTAATAACGCAGGATGACTTGCCCCGCGTCCGCCGCTGCAAACACATAATCTGCCAGACCAACATCTGGACCGGAAGGCTCAGTCAGCGCACCTTGAGCTGAGGCAGTCAGCTGCCAGTCACCCCGCGTGCTGTTGGTAGTCAAGCGCATGGTGCCTAGATAGTCGGTGGCAATATTGCCTTCGCTATTGCGCACCCTGAAAGTCACCTCGGTGATGCTACAGGCGTTACTGTTCAGGCCATGACTGATTTCAAAGGTACACAATGAAATGACAATATTGCGATCGAAGCTATTATTGGCATCCCTGGCATCCAGCGTGACACCGTCAGATATGTTGATGTTTACAGGACCGGTCACCGAGCTCAATCTGAATCCCAAGGTCACGACACCGGCATCAGAAAGCTCAAATTTGTAGGTGGCATTGCCATCTTCGGCAACCGGGTCTGTCAACAAGCCAGTCGATTGCCCAATAGTCTGCCAGGTTCCAAATCCCGTGGTGGTACTCAGGTTGATGGTACCGGTGTAGTTAGTTATGGTGGTACCGGCACTGTCGACCAGCCGGATGGTGACTTGCTCAATAGAGCATATATCGGATGCGTTGCTATGTGTCACCCGGAACAGACAGCTGTTAAGCACCAGATTAGGATCAAACTGACCAGATGGCTGCGCCACATTGGCGGCAACAATATTAAAGTTGGCAGTGCCGGCCTGATTATTCTGATAATTCAGCTTTATCTCACCCGCGTCTGCTATGACAAAACCGTACGACGCCGAGCCCAGATTGGCCTGCGGCGTCAACGTGCCCAACGCGTTCGCGGGCACCGAGGTTTTACTCCAGGTTCCGGTGCTGGCCAGTGTCCCGGTGGTACTGAGATTGATTGTGCCGGCATAGGTAGTCATCACGGTGCCGCCGGTATTGGTGACCCTGATGGTCACCTCTTCAATACGGCAAACATTGCCGTTAGCTTCCGAATGAAAAATCCGGAACTCACAAGCGGTGACAGTCAGTGTGCCACCGTTACTGTTCACACCATCAATGTCAGGGCCAGTGACATTGAAGGTATAAGCGCCTGCGGCATTGGTATAACCCAGTTGCACAACACCAGCGTTAGCGACAGTGAAAGTATAGGTAGCAATGCCGTCATTCAGAGTCCCATTGTCAAAGGCACCGGGGGCCGAGAAAGTATTGGCCCAGTTACCCGTTCCGGGTGTTGCTGTGATCGTAATATTACCGGTAAAAGTGGTAGCCAACTGGTTGAAGTCATTGCGTATGGAAATGGTTGTGGCTGTTGGCGCGCAAACTCCACCGCCACCGGGGTGAGAAATTTCAGCAAAAAACGAGGGTTCTATGATTTCAATGGTGTTTGTGACCACAAAGTTGGTCGCAGCATCGCCAGCTACCGCAAGTTTGAGGGTGTTTAACGAACCAATGGATCCGGTTAGAGTCAAATTGGTGAAGGTTGCAATACCACTGGCGTTGGTGACCGCGGTTGTGGTGCCGCCCAGGGTAGCCGGCCCAGAGTTAAGGCTGGCAGTGACGGTGACACCTGATACCGGCGCACCGCCGGAAGTCAGCAAGGTGACTGATGGCTGTGTCGGCAACGCTATACCTGTATAAGTTTCCGGGCCGGGTTGCTGACCAGTATCAATTTCAAGTGTCGATGGCAGGTATCTGACAATAACAATACCCGAGCCACCATTACCGGCGTTTGTGTTGCGTGCGCCACCGCCACCGCCACCTGTGTTGGCAGTACCATTTGCGGCCACATTGGCAGCACTGACCAGTCCGACGCCACCGCCTCCAGAGCCTGCAGCGCCAGGGTTGTCTGCACCTCCACCCCCGCCGCCAGCAAAAGTTCCTTCAAATCGGCTGCTCGATGCGCCCGCACCACCGGCACCACCGTTGCCATTAGAAACAGCACTTGCGCCTGCTCCGCCGGCGCCGCCACCACCACCGCCTGCTCTTTGATTTGACGTGCCCCGACCCCGGCCATTGCCACCGTCGTTCCCCTGGGAACCGGCGCCACCAACGCCATTTTCATTTGAGTTGTTATCGCCAGCGCCGCCGCCGCCTCCAGATCCGCCTGCATTGCCGTTGCGCTCAGTCTGAACGGTGTTGTTACCGGCGCCGCCACCGCCACCACCAGTAGCAGTGAGCGCCCCAAAAGATGAAGGATTGCCATTGGTGCCCTTGGCCGCAACGTTATTGCCACCGGTGCCGCCAGCCCCTCCGCTACCTACAACAACATTGACTGAACCCGCCACGGCAACGTTAGTGCTATCCACAAAACCGCCGGCACCACCGCCACCACCTGTGCTGGAGCCACCCCGCCCACCACCGCCACCACCAGCGACTACCAGAACATCCACACTTGTCACGCCTGGAGGCGGCACAAATGTCCCGTTACCCGTAAAGGTATGCACAATGTAACCGGCTGCTGGCCCGGTGCCCGGTGTAGTGACCGTGCCCCCAGTTCCACGTAGGTTTACCGGCCCCGGTATTTGTGCATAAACCAACCCCGCCAACGCCAGCAAGCCAACAGACAACAGCACCCGCCGCCAGAGTTTGCTCAGCGCACGGGCTTTTTGTGCATGTTGTCTGCGTCGGGCGGCTTTATGCGCCTTGCGTCCGGGGGCAGTTATGGGTGAGTCAGGGTTTATTGCCATTGTTCCAGGTTTCAAGTCTCTTGGGCTTGCTATCGTGGTATCCGATAATATTTATTGTTTATTAACTAGTTGCGCATTGTATCCAATCACCGTGCACTAAGCAGGTCAATCGGGGACTGCCCCGGCTTTTATTCCCTAAATAGACCCGATGATACTATTTAACTGATTGCAAATTGTGGCCACCGAACACAGAATACCGAAGCACGGCACCCAAACCCATTGAGGCTAACCATGGAAACGGAATACAAAATTATACAAGCCACCACGCCACATTTTGCCAACAACCAGAACCTCAGCCGCGTGATGGCGGAAGAATCTCAGGCTGGCTGGACACTGGTCGAAAAATTCGACAACTATAAAATCCGTGTGCAGCGCAGTATCAGCCATCGCGCCTCCGACGCGGGGCGCGCTATCGACCCGTATCGTACCCAGGTCGGCCCAAGCAACATCCTGACTTATAGTGCAGCTGCCGCCGTTACCCTGGCGATTGTTTACATGATATTCCGCGCAGTCGGCGCCTTGCCGTAAACCTGGTCGATTGCATCGCAGACCGGCATGCTCAAGCTCAGCCGCGCAGCTCAGAAACTGGTTCTGACCTGCACCGTTCTGCTCACCTCACCACAAATGCCTTGGCTGCTGATGGTGTAGTACTCTGTTCCACTGACATCTGCATCAATATTACAACTGACTTCTGCGCGACAATTCGCCAATCCATCCACGGCAAAATTGTAAACACGTGGGCTGCCAACATTATTCGGACAAATCGCATTTACGTTGTATAACGGGAACTCATTGGGCGGAAACAAGGCATTCATGGCGAACCCTGCGCCAGACTCAGCCGCATAAAATGCCCTTGTCAGCTGAGTTTCTTCCTCAAAGGTATCCGAATTCTGAGACACCAGCCAATTGATCGCCGCCGCGATAGACACCAGCAAGGTGATCACAAAAATAGCCGCCGGCAATCCCAGCCCGCGCTGATAAAACGATAGACCGCCTGCACCTGTTATTTTGTGGCGCGTTTTGTCATCACATGCTTGTTGACCACGATCAGGGTACATTTCGCATCAGCACCTCATGTTTGAGTCTTACCACATCATTGGACTCTGTAAAATTCAACTCCATCGATACAATCGCATTTCGCCTGAGCGTGGGCGCCATCAATGCAAATGCCGTCAGCCCCGTATTATCCAGTCGATCACTGATCAATACCCGATCCGGCAACGCCGAAGGTAGCCTGCGACTGGGCAAGGGACTTGCGACATCACAGGAATTGGTAGCAGGGGTGCACTGCGTCAGCTCTACACCATAGTTGGCGTAGCGGTACAAGAGATTACCCACTACACAAAAACTCACGGGATCCTGCGCGATGTAGATACGGTCAACCGGTGAGCGGCGGGGGAAACGGTGGCTGGCATCCAATGTAATCGTAACAATGCCGTCTGCACCGCCGGTGTCCACAATACTGTCCAGCGGTGCCATTGGCGAGCGGTTATCCAGATCATACAAATCGGCGGTATTGATGGGATAAATCACCGCATACTCGTCTGCCCCACTGCTGAGCAGTAATGGGGGATTAAAATCGATAGAGGTAATGGTCGTACCCCCCGAGCCGGTGAATGGCGCGCTCAGATAATTACTGGCCCCCAGAAACGGGACGAATTCCATACACTGATCACCGTTCGGTTGTGCCGCAGTAACCCGAATACTGTTAGGCACGGCGTTGTGCAACTCCATGGCGATACGATCGACCACCACCCGCCCGGAACTGGACAGTTTGTTGCGGTTGCCACTACTGACAAAGCCGTTTACTGCGTCGCCAATGTAACTGATTACGCCCACCGCAATAATGCTGGAGATCAGGATGGCAACAACCATCTCGATCAAGGTAAATCCAGTCATGTCAGGGTAAGTTCGCTTTTGCATCAGAAATTTGCCTTATACACGTCATATACCCAGCCTTCCCTGCGACTCACATGGGTAACGGTCACTCGAATATGTTTGGCATCTTCTTCATCATCCAGATCGTTCAACGCAGTGGTCAACAGCTCTTCGGGCTCGCCTACGCTTTGCTGCATATAACGCACACTGACTTGAACCCGAAAATTGCCGTATCCGTCACGGTCATTGCCTTCAGCATCCTGTAGGGGAGTTGTCTGCTCAAAACCTTCATCCAGACCATGGTAATCATCCACATCGTCGTAGTCTTCGCGGCATTCGCGGTTACTGGAGACGCCACAGGTGCCCCCCAGATCCGGACCAAAATCGACTTCATCGGTGCAGTTTGTTCGGCATGGAGGTATCCCCCTTGCTGAAGAGTGCTCGTCAAAACGACGTGACAGAATTTCATCCAGATAACTTTGTGCCAGCGCAACCGCACGTGTCTCCAGCATGACATCAGAGCTGCGCGAGATTCCCCCTGAGATAGCGGCAGTAACACCAATCAGCGCAATCGACAGGATCACGATCACCGCGATCAGCTCAATTAATGTGACCCCGCGTTGAGTTTGTTTCATGGCAGGCAGTCCCCCACATAGGCAAAACCCGATGGAGACCAGCAAACAGACATGGCCGGGCTATCATTAATACACAGACGCACTGCGGTTGTGATTGCTTGCGGGAAACCGGGCGAACCCGTGACCCCACCGGTCTTCAGATCACCCAGCGAATCATAATTCAGCACCAGCGGCGCGGCATTGGTCACCGCAAATCCACCCGCCGTCACGCTGCAACTGTCCAGTTCATTCACGTCGGCACGCATGCTCACGGTAGCCAGATCCATACGGCTGATCTGGACCTGCCCCGCGCCATCATCCAGGCGGACTTCGATGAGATCGCCCACGGGCTGAATAGTGAGCGTAACGTCATTTCGGCCGACAGCCTTTTGTTGAGCAGAGCGAGCCAGTGACACCACCTGATCACGAGTAATGGGGGGATTGTAACTGTCACTGCGCAGGAATCTTGACATGGCAACGGACGAAATAATGCCCAGCACTACGATGGCAATAATCAGTTCCACGATCGAAAAACCCTGATTGCGCCTTGCTGTCATGAATTTACCTTGAGCCGGGAGCCATGCTGGAGGTCAGTAGCATGTATGCGTATGCAAAGCATGCTACTTCAAAAAGCATCAAGCCGGAAACGCTAGGCGAGTCCGGCTTGATGTTTAGTCCATGAATCTCTCAGATCTACCGGTTTGGAGTTACCGAGAGATGTCATGAAGTTTTAGTCTTGTACGTAGGTGATTGCGTCGTCAGTGAGCACACCACGACGAATCTGGCCAGTAGTTGAGTAGGTGAAGAAAGGCAGGTTCTGATTTGCAGTGTCTGCAACAGTCGCATCACCAAACTGACCTGTGTAGACATACATGCAGGTTGGTGGTATCGCAGCTGCTGCTGGAGATACTACCGCTGCCTTACCAGGAAACAGTGCAACTTTAAAGTCTACCGCTGTGGATTTGTCCAGCGATAGGAACTTTGTAAAGCCAGTGCCGGTTGTGGCCAGATCTGCTTCTACAAGGCTTACGTTGGTGGTACCGCCAGTCAGGTCGCTGTCTGCCAGTGCAATAGTTGGACGGCCTGATTGCAGCGTGTCGTTAAATATTTCCAAGCATGATGCAAAACCTGCTGTCAAATCGCCTGCGGTCAGCGGGAGATCAGCATCATCAGATGATCCGATCAATGGGTATCCGCGAGCAACGTCGAATGCCAGTGCTGCGTTATCCAGCGTTACTGATGTTGGTTGACCAGTTGCGATGAACTGAGCGCGGTACATAGCAGCGCCAGTTGTGAATCCGCCCACCACGCCATCAAATGCTGCGTCGTGTGCTTCATCAGTCACGTCAATAAAACGTGGCAATGCAGTTGCGGCCAGGATACCCAACAGCAGGATGACCACAACCAGTTCAATAATTGTAAAACCTTGTTGCTTACGAGCGGCTTGCATTTTCATCGTTAAACTCCTTCCTCTTTAGATCCGGCATCTGGTTGCGGGTTGCAACTGGTTGCTGGTGAAAATTAGCGTTGGTAAAAAAACGCCGTTAATTAAAATCGTTGTCGTGCAGAAGAACGTTGCTTTCGTCTCAGCGCATCAATTGCTGTCGGCGCTTTATCAGATTGCTTGGAAGTGATGCTAACAGTGGTTTTGACGTCCCGCTACCACAAGTGCGCTATTCATCCCCAATTAGGCCCGAGAGCCGGCAAAAATCAATTATTTATTATTATTATCAATTGGTTATATCGTATTTTACCCGGTTTTTACCCGGTCATTATTGGGCTGCTGTCAGCTCAAGCGGTACACTTTGCCACTGGTAAGGTTCTACCGCAGACAACATCGTCCCCTGCCAGTCTGTACCTGTTTCGCCACCAAACACATTCTCAATACGCAGGCGGATTTGATTGCCTGTCACCATTTGTCCGTTGCGGGTAACATACAAATTGCTCGCATTTTCAGCAAGATACACTAACTCACCACGCGCCGAATCAAAGTACCAGGTTCGCCTTGGCATCGAGGCTTCATCAATGACAGAAAACACGCCGACATAATTGCTCGGCACTTGCAACATCAGATCCATGGGGTTAGTGCCGGTAAGCGCGTTTACACTTGCGCGCCCGCCCGTTGCGATGGCGGTCATCATCTGTAAATTGACACCCGCTTTCAGCTGCGCCAACACAGCGATGAAGTTTGCGCGCTCGGCTTCGCCCGGGAATTCCCGATACCGGTTTAATGCGACGGAAAACAAAATAGAGGCAATCAACAGATAGACCACCAGTTCAAACAGGGAAAAACCTGTCTGAGTCTTACGCATGCCGGTAAATCCTGACCGCGCTGAGAGTTTCATGATGCCTGTTACCTGTGTCTCAATTTCTGACAGTGATCTTGCGATGTCTAGCGATTTGCCGCACTGCTGAGATCCCATATTGGAAGGAATACACCCAGCGCCAGCACCAAAACCATTCCAGCAATAAACATGATCAATATGGGCTCGATGGCTTCCCCGAGGCGCTTGAGGTCATACTCAACTTCCGCGTCGTAGAAGTCAGCTACCTCTTCCAATAACTGATCAATGGTGCCGCTTTCCTCACCCACTGAGATCATCTGCAGCACCAGTGGCGAAAACATGTTGGTAGCCACTGCCGTGTTGTACAGCGATTCACCGCGGGAAATACCGTCACGCATTTTAATAATACGTTTCGCGATAAACTGATTGCCTACCGCGCCGGCCACCACATTCATACCGTGGACTATAGGCACACCCGCTTTCATCACCATCGAAAACGTTCTGGCAAACCGGGCCAGCGCAATGCGTTCGAACACCGGCCCCGCCAACGGCATCAAGCGCTTCTTTTCATCCCACAGCAAACGGCCCGCCTCTGAATTGACCCAGAGTTTGAAACCTACCACTGTTGCAACAGTGCCACCGAGTAAAAACTGCCACCAATTGACCACAAAATCTGAAATGCCAATCAGGATGCGTGTTTCCAGTGGTAATTCCGCTCCCAAGCGCAAAAATGTCTCTGAAAACGCGGGTATCACAAAGTAGGTTATTAATACCAGAGCAATGGCAATGGTGACCACAACAAAAGCGGGATAACGTGTGGCACTTTTTACCTGCTTGCGGGTATTTTTCTCCAACTGCAAATATCGCCCAATCTGCTCAAACGCCAAATCCAGCCGTCCGGTGTTTTCACCGACATCCACCAATGATAAAAACAGCTGTGAAAATATTTTGGGATACTGCCCTAACGCGGTTGAAAGGTTTTGTCCGGACTCAAGCCCGGCCTGGACTTTTTGCAGCACTTCACGAAAATTCTGGTTTTTCATGGACGCTTGCAGTCCATACAGCGCGCGATCCAGCGGCAAACCGGCTTTGGTCAGGCTTTGCATCTGCCGCGAAAAGATAATCAGCTCATTGATATCAATTTTTTTGCGGGTAAAAACTTCATTCAGCGCCTGAAACGCGTCTTTATCCGCAAAACTTTGTTTCTTGTTACTGCTTCTGGGTGAAGATGGCTTTGATGCTTGTGTCGTGTTGTCAGACTTGCTGCTCGACGCACTGCTACTTTTATTTTTACCGGGTTTGATATCGATCGGCGTAATGCCCTGGCCCATCAACTCGGTTGCCGCAGCGTCCAGATTGGCTGCGTCGATAACCCCCGACACCATGGCACCAGCACGATTACGCGCTCTGTATTGGTAAGCGGCCATCAGCTTTCACTGCCCGGCAGTGAGGATTTGCCCGACATACCAGATTGTGATCCGCCTTGATCCAGTAAATGCAGGTCACCTTCAAGTACGGATGCCGCATCACCTGGTTGTTGCTCATCCATGGTGAAATCGCCGGTCTCATCAATTTGTTCGGCAACCCGATAGACTTCATCCAATGTCGTGACACCTTTAAATGCTTCTTCCATCGCGGTGACGACCAGCGGCAAGTACCCTTTGCTCAAGCGTGCCGCTCTGACAAATTCTGAGGAACTGGAGCGCCGCAAGGCATCGGCCATGTCATCATTTAGCACCAGCAACTCAAACACCCCAATACGTCCGCGGTAGCCGGTATTGTTACAACGGTGACAACCACTGGCAGCTTTTAAATGGAAGTCAGGCGGTGTCGCACGACCCATTGTGTGCCTGATCCAGTTGATCTCGCGTTGATCAAGGATGTGGTCAACACAACAGTTGTCACACAAGCGTCTGACCAAGCGTTGTGCCAGTACTGCACGTATCGCGGTTGCTGCTAAAAACCCTTCGGCACCCATGTCGACCAGGCGCATGGCGCTGGAAACCGCATCATTGGTGTGCAAGGTGGATAACACCATGTGACCGGTCATCGCAGCGCGCAAAGCGATTTCTGCTGTTTCCTGATCACGTATTTCACCAACCAGCAAAATGTCAGGGTCTTGACGCAGTGCGGCCCTTAAAATGCGCGCAAAGGTCAGGCCTATTCTGGGGTTGATCTGCACCTGATTGATGCGGCTGAGGCGATATTCAACGGGATCTTCTACCGTAATAATCTTTTTGCCGACATCGTTTAACTCCTGTAAAGCACCATATAGCGTGGTGGTTTTACCCGAACCAGTCGGTCCTGTAACCAGAATCAAGCCATGTGGCATATGAATCAGACGGCGAAACTGCTCCAGCATCTCGGGGTGCATGCCCACTTTATCCAGATCCGCCGCGCCCTCGGATTGATCAAGTAAACGCATCACCACGGACTCGCCATATTCAATCGGCATGGTGGACAGACGCACATCAATTTTTTTGTCTTTGACCTTCAGGCTGAAACGCCCGTCTTGTGGCAAACGCTTTTCCGAGATATCCAGTCCGGACATCAATTTCAGACGCAACACCAGCGCCGGGGTGATACGTCGCTCTTTAACAATCTGTTCCTGCAGCACACCATCAATACGCTGACGTATGCGCAACACAAATTCATCTGGTTCGATATGGATGTCTGATGCCCTTATTTGTACGGCATCTTCAAACAGGGAGTGCAACAACTTGACGACGGGGGCATCACTGTCGTCAGCGGCAGGCACTAGTGCGGCAAGGTCAAACTGACCATCGATGAGCTCTTCGTCTAGTTCCTCGGCAAAGCCGGCAATTTCATCGGTACGTCGATAGACGATATCCAACGTGGCCAACAGTTCACTTTCGCGCACCACAGCCTGCTGTATTGGCTGCTGCAAAATACGTTCGATTGCATCTATGGCATATATATCAGTTGGATCGGCCATACCGACCAACAGCAAGCCACTTTTTTCAGACAGCGCTATCGCCCGGAATCGGCGTGCATGTGTTTCAGACATGCGCTGCACAACCGCGTTGTCGAACTTATAACGGCGCAAATCCACGAAGGGAAGATTCAGTTGCTCAGATAAAAAACCCAGGAACTTGTCTTCCTGGATAAACCCGAGATTGATCAGCGTACGACCCAGTCGTTGCCCTGTCGATCGTTGTTTTGCAAGCGCCTGCTGAAGCTGTGCCTCGGCTATCACGCCGTTTTGTACCAGCAGATCTCCGATCCTGATTTTCTGTTTGATGGCCATGCTGTTCCCGTTAATTCGCCGCTGCGTTTTGCCGGAACGCTTGTACTCGCTGCAGACTCGCTTGTCGCAAAGCGTCGCTTAAGGTCGGCAGCTTCAACGCTTGTTCGTAAGCTGCTACAGCGTCCGCCGATCGGCCCAGTGCATCCAGTGAAGCAGCAAGACCATACCACCAGCGCGCTTCATTGGAATCTTGTTGCAACAGAGCTTGGTATGAACCTACTGCGCCCTCGTACTGTCGCGCACCAAGGTAGGCTGAAGCCAACAGATCATGGTATTCAGTATCAGTGCCGACAGCTGGAGAAGCGACCGCAAGCAAATCTACCGCCTCAATAGGCGTATTTGCTGCGAGTAACAAACGCGCTTTGAGCTTACGGTAGATCACGCTACCCGGTTGAATTGCCAGACCGAGCTCTGCAGCTTGCATGGCACGCTCTGTCTCACCCATCTGAATCAATAATTTGACCAACGTTTCCCGCGAATAATGCGCCTGCGGGTTTTCAAACGCGAAACTGTCCAGCGTTTGCAAAGCGGTTAATTGTTGACCACTGGCCCATTGTTGTAATGCTGTTTGCACTTGCTGGCGATCACGGTCGTAAAAACTCAACTCGCGCGCAACGCGCGAACTGGCAGACTGCTGAGGATCTGTTTCAGAGCTAGTTGTCGACGGATTTGCGGGCGTTTCAACCTCGGTTTCAGCGGGCAATGCCGGAGCATCCGCCCACTCCCGGTTGATCTGCGTATCTGCTGCGACTTGTGGTTGGCGCACAACAGCCAGTTGCTCAAGTTGTGCCTGTTGTTGCGCACGCGCGGTGGCATCAGCTTGCGCCTGTGCCTGTAACAAAGCCTGGTTTTGCGCCTCGAGCTGACGTAAACGGGCTTCAAGCTGACTGATATCTGTGACGGGCATACTATTTGAGAAATTTGCCAGAGGATCGGTACCGCCTGCACTTGATTCAGCGACCGCAGCTGACTGAGCAACATTCTCAGGCGCAGTGTTTTGTGTATTGAGCTGAGTGGATTGCGCCACTGGCATAGGCAACTGCCCTGAGTTCTGACGGATGGTCAATAAGTAAGCAACCATTAACGCACCCAAGAGCACCAACAATAATGCCACCAAGGCGATGATACGACGGGCATTGGACTTTGCCGCCCGCTCACTGGCCGGCACCAGTTTCTCAGCGCCAAGGCCCCGCGTCGGCACCTCTCGGCGCCGCGCATCCAGATCACGCAACATGTCGTTCACAAGACTCATTAAGGCATGGTTCCCGGGCGCCTGTGCACCGCAGCAAAAAGGCAGAATTATTTATCTAAAGTAAAAAGCCAGCAGGTACACCATCAGCGCAACACCTGCCAATCCCATCACCGCACCGGCGGCCGCTATCGGCCTGAAATTACCGCGTGTTGGTAACGATACGCCTTCAGTATCACTGATGGCCTTGATCATATGGTCACGCTCTACCGTGCGCTCTCCACGACCGTATGCCACCATCAGCGCTTTGTGGCACACGATATTGACTATACGGGGAACGCCCTTGGACGCCCGGAACAATTCATCCAGCGCTTTGGCGCTGAACACGGTACCTCCGTTGTACCCCGCTGTTGCCATGCGATGCATGACATAACGTTCCAGCCCGTCCCGGTCGAGAGACTCCAGCTTGTATGAGAACGTAATGCGCTGCAGCAGTTGCCTCAGAGACTTGTGTGTCAGCATCTCGTCCAACTCGGGCTGCGCAAACAGTACCACTTGAAACAATTTGGCAGTTTCGGTCTCGAGATTGGTCAACAGTCGCAAGGCTTCCAGCGTTTTTTCCGGCATTGCATGTGCTTCATCAATAAACAAGACCACTTGCCGACCGTTGGCGGCCTGTTCCATCAGCACATTTGTGATGCGTTTCAGCAGACTGTGATGACCAACATCAGTCTCAGCAGCGATGCCCAATTCTTCGGCAAAAGCCAGAAACAGCCCCTTTGGGCTGAGTACGGGATTGGCAATATAAGCCGTCACGTAGGTGTCCGGACTTTCTTCAAGCGTGTTCAATACCTTACGGCACAACATGGTTTTGCCTGTGCCCACTTCACCTACGACCTTGATGAATCCTTCCTTATTGGCAATGGACACCATCAACATGTTGTAGGCCTTATGGTAACTGGCCATATTGAGGAAAAATTCCGTGTTCGGGGTCAACGAAAACGGCAGTTCCTTGATTCCAAAGTGTTCCAGGTACATTAGAGAGTAATCACCCTGCGATCAGTTGGAAAACGGGTTGAGGGTTTCACTGATGCGTCGCATGCGCTCACTGCGCTCACGCAACAGATTCTGCTCGGATTGCGACGTAGCAATCACCGGCCTCAACAGAATAATGAATTCACTTTTCACCGTGCTTTGGCGACGCTGGTCAAAGGCCGCGCCAACAACCGGCACGTCATTAAGACCGGGAATGCCGGCGGTACTATCCACCGTGCGCTCGTAAGCGAGACCGCCCAAAATCACAATTCGACCATCCTGTGCACGGATGATACTGTCCAGTTCGCGCACTGAGGTGCGCGCCAATGGCACTTGTTGGCCGGCAACCGATTTATTTTGTTCACTGACGGTGGTGATCACCGGATGCACATGCAAGGTGATGGTGCCATCGGCACTGATCTGCGGCGTGATATCCATCGAGATACCGGAGAAAAACTGCTGCAGGTTATTAGCTGAGGTCTCGGTCACACTGGTGCCAGTATTAACAACATTGGAACCCACACTGGTCTGGAAGTATTCTTGGTCACCGTCCTGAAACAGGGCCTTCTGGTTATTGAGCACTTTCAGGCTAGGGCTGGACAACACCTGCGTGGTGCCGCGAGATTCGAGCAGTCTGAAAATGGCGTTAAAGTCTGTGAAGTTGGTCGCTATAGTCAACGGATTGGAAATGCCATCAAAGGTCACGCCTTGCGTGCCTGCGCCAAACTGACCTGTGATGGTATTGTTGCCACCCGCTTCACCACCCGGGCCGAAGGTGTCAAAGTCAATAGCAGATTGATAACCCTTGTTCAGGATTACTTCAAGGAATTGCACTTGAATGGTAACTTCACGCATCAGAATGCTTTGTGCAGTTTCAATGTAGCTGGCGACCTGTTCCAATTCAGAAGGCGTAGCGGTAACCATCACCAGGCCTACTTGTGGCTGCACAACAACGGTGCGACCAGACTCGTCTCTTGCTGCGCTGGTCTGAACTCTGCCGGCGGTAGCAGTCCCTAAACCAGCCAACAATCCACTGGCGCCCGGAGCAACTCCAGACGACGCACTTGAGGATGTTGTACTTAATCCAAGAATACCTTCCAACGTTGCTTTGATGTCCGTCCAGAAATCCGTTTGTGTTTGTGTGCTGACTTGACCGCCGCCACCACCACCGCCACCGCCGGTACCACCTGTTCCGCCAGTGCCACCTAGACCTCCGCCAATGCCGCCTCCTGCAGCAGTACCAACGGAGCCAGCTCCTCCAATTCCACCCGCAACGCCGCCAGCCTGCCCACCTTGTTGCCCGCCACCTGCGCCACCTGACGTTATGCTGACGCTGGAACTACCATCGCGACTCACATTCAAATAATCAATGGTAAAAATGCGAGTGATCATGCCCTGAGGCTTTACTTCATAGATGTTGCCACGACGGGTAATCTGGTAGTCATAGATTTCCGCAACGGTATTCATCACCTCATCTATGGTGACATTTGGCAGGTTGATGCTGATCTGGCCTTCAACTTCCGTGCTGACGATCACACCATAGTCAGTACCGGCCACCAGATTGTTAAAAAAGTCCCGCGCGTTCTCCGCATCGGCCATTACATTAAAACGCTCAACAACGGGTGCCAGCAAATCATCACTCAACGACAATCCCGGCATCAGCGCCTGCAAAGTGACATCTGGCGGCTCCACAGCAACCGGTGGATCGTAAGAAAGATCAGCATCCAGAAGAAGATCCTGGATATCTGTGAGCACTTCGGTGTCCATATCGGCGCCGGGGCCCACTGAAGAGCAAGCCAACATCAACAGCGATAAAACTGTTAACGAGGCGCTGCGCAAATACAGCTTTGCGCCACCAGGTTTGCTTGATGTTTTACACACTAACGTCATCAGTACACCGCTTTGTTTATCAATTCATTTAAGCCGCTTCAAACACAGCTTTCTGTCTGTTCACTTATACCTATTCTATTGCTTGCCGAACGGGACGTTTAAAAATCGCAAGCTCATACTCCATTCCCTGAATATCCAGCACAACCGTGCCGGGCTTGATTTCTTTGATGGTTGCCCCATCGATATTTTCCCCAATCGTGAGTGGCTGGCTGTTTATTACCGCTATCGGATTAATACCGCCACTGCGCACAAACTGTAAACTCAGGTTGTTCAGTGTTACCTCTGCCGCCACAACCTCTTCAGAACTTGTCACATCAATCAAGGCAGCTGATTGAGTAGCTCCAGGCGGCTGAGTCGGGTCACGGAAAAACTCGCCATCAATCTGAATGGTCTGCGCGCTCACCAGCCCGGGCAGCAAACCCGACAGCAACGCGACGCTACGCAAAACTGATTGCAGGGACTTATACACCTACAAAACCCTCTTCAGTGCTGAGCGTGTGCATTTCAATCGTAATCCGCGCATTGGGCCATGTGGTCTGTACAAAACTTAACTGGTCCCAGAAAAATCGCTCAGGAAAACTCTCAATTCGGCGTAAATAAGCGATCAGACTCAGGTAGTCACCTTCCAGTTCCACCATCAGACTGTGCTTGTACACCTGCTGCTCACCCGATGTGCTGGCCACATCCACCAACACGTCCGGATTGGCGGCAACCGGCTCTCCGGACGAGCGCATGGCCTGCGGCGCGCGATTTTCTACTCTGACCAGTTGCAGCCCGGTCTGGCTTTCAAGTATCGAGGTCAACATACGCGTCATCGACTGCGGCGTCACCAGATTACCAGCCAGCTCTTCGATATCACCTTGCAATGCAGCCTGATCAGCGATGGCGCGCTCTATTCTGAGTCTGACTGCCTGATTGGGATCCTCGGCACTGCTGGTAATCGCCAGTTGCTCTCTCGCCAGTAAGGCGTCTAGCTGCATCTGCGCCTGAGACAGCTGCTGCCTGAAGTTGGCAGACTCAGCCTGAATAGGCGCCAGAAAAAATGAGGTGTACGACCAGATAAGCCCCACAAACAGCAGCGTTGCAATCAACATTTTTTCGGCAGCGGAGCGGCTGTTAAACTTTTCTCCATACTCGCGCAGCTGATACATCGGGCTCATTGGCTGGTCTCCAGCACAAACTCATACATTTCTTCTTCAGACGTTGTAGAGCGTGTAGACAGCAAACGACTGAAACGCTGATTTCGAATATCACTTTCACCCATCGCCAGGCGACTGACGTAATCGGGCAACATGGCCGGCAGCTGCGCATTGCCTTTCAAGGACACAAAACTGGCGTCACCGCTGATGGTAAATTCTGTCAACCACAGCCCCGGGAATGATGCCCGGGATAAGTCTTTCAGGTGTGAGGAGTACCCGGTCAAGTTACCCAGACTGGTATTGCTCATAAATTCGTAAAGCTCTCGCGACTGCGCAAGACGCAATTCACGGGTATTCATCTCTCGAATCAATGCCTGATCGGTGGCACGCCCAGCCACTTCACGCTCTACTGTGTCGGTACGGTTTACCTGGGCAACCACCATCGCCTGTAGCTCAGCAACATCACTTCTTAAACTGGCACGAATCCACACGTTAATCAGGCTGGTCAGCAGCATAACAAGCACGATAACAGCGGTGACTTGCACCAGCCTTGCGGCGGTGACCAAATCACGACGCGGGCGCAGCTCGGGCAGATACAAATTGACCTGTTGTACACCGTTGAGCATCATCATGAAGCGCCTTCCGAATCAATTCTCATCGCGGCACCAATGGACATCAGGGCCGCGCCTTTCATCTCCGGCGTGATGGATTCCGGCGACGGCAGTTCGTGCATAAAATCCAGCATCCCTACCGGTGCGCCTAGTGCATCTGCCAAAGCATTCATCATAAAAGCGGTGTCCGATTCGCGGGGTGCGATCATGATCTGTGCGACCGGCGGTTGCCCCATCTGACTTTCAAAATAATCCAGTGATCGCTGAATCTCCAGTGCCAGCCTGTCGCGCACCATCTCCCAGTCACTTAACGCCATGGCATTAGGCCCAACCGGCGTGTTAATGCGCCGCGTCAGATACAACTGACCGTTTCGGGTCAAATTTAATGTGCTGCCACTCTGCTTCAACGAAATAAATGCCAGACCGTTACTGTCATCGAGAAAATGCGACGACAGGTTGCGCATCGCCATTTCTGGTATATCAATTGAGTGCAATTGCAAATTGGCGCGCGCAACCGTTGCAATCAAGGTTTCAATTTTCGGTTTCGATGCAACTACCGCATACAGCATTTTGTTACGCCCCTTAAATGCCTCTTCGGGCACAGGGAATACATCAATCACGGCATCTTCAATGGGCATATCAAGCAGGTCTTTGACCTTCCAGCGTACCGCAGAGCTGATTTCATCAGGTTCAACCTGCGGCGCTTCTACCAGATACACGTTGTAATCCCGCGGCGAGAGCACACAACTGCAGGCAGCGTTGGCCAAGCCCTGCTCTTCCACCATGCGCGCCAGCGATTCTCGCAAGGGGGCCGCGTCTGAGAGCGTAACTCGCGCGCAGTGCTCCAGCGTCAATTCGTCACGTCGCCTGACGATATGCGCCATCGAAATACGGGAATCATTGACGGACAAACCGACCAGGCCTTCTACCCGCTTTTTCCGTCCAAACAATTCCAGCACGCGGTCTTTCCCCAAAGGATTCTAAAAACGCTTGAATTATATAGCTTAAGTAGCCAGATTCTATAGCAAAAGCCCGACTTCAGGGGTATATTTGGGGTCTAAATTAACAAACCTTTACAATCCAATCCGTCACAAACAGAACCGATCTCTTTGTTTAATATCGTACTTTTCCAACCTGAAATCCCCCCGAACACGGGTAATGTCATACGACTGGTCGCCAACACCGGTAGCACGCTGCATTTAATTGAACCACTGGGTTTTGATATTGACGAAAAACGCGTGAAGCGTGCAGGGCTCGACTATCACGAAATGAGCCAGGTCTTTCGCTGGCCAGACTGGGAAACGTTTTTGCGTCAGACGGACATACAGCGGCTGTTTGCGTTCACCACCAAAGCCGAGACGTCGTGTTACGAAGCACACTTTAAAGCCGGAGATACACTGGTTTTTGGGCCAGAAACCCGAGGACTGCCAAAAGAGTTATTGGCTGCACTGCCAAAAGAACAAAAGCTGCGGCTGCCCATGCAAGCGACAAGCAGAAGTCTTAATCTGTCAAATACAGTGGCGATTGCACTGTACGAGGCGTTACGACAGACCGGTTTTAGCGGCCTGTCGTAAACAATGTCAAACTCAGGCAGTCGGCTGACCGGCTTGCTGAGCTTTGGACTGCGCATACACCGCATCAAAATTGACAGGCGCCAGCATAACTGCCGGGAAGCTGCCACGAACAACCAAGGCATCAATCGTTTCACGTGCGTACGGGAACAGGATATTCGGGCAAACGGTTGCCAGCACTCGCTCGAGATCAGCTTCATTAAAGCCGTCACAGGTGAAAATGCCAGCCTGTTGAACTTCTACCAGAAATGCGACCGTTTCTTCCTGCTTGGCTTCAATGGTCATGCGCAGAATCACTTCGTACACGCCGTCAGCCAGTTTCTGGTTGCTGGTATTCAGGTTGAAGGAAATTTTTGGCGCCCACTGACCACGGAACACGTCCGGGCTTTTAGGGGACTCAAATGAGCAGTCCTTCAGATAAATGCGTTGCAGCGCAAACATCGGACCCTGGGGTTGCGCTGCAGGTGCAGCACCATTCTGGTTGTTTTCGTTCTCTGCCATGATCTAACCGTCTCTCTTACATTCTGAGTTGATTAATAAAATTTATTTTTAACGACCGAATTCAGGATTACCCCTGAATAACCGGCAGATTCTGTCCACGCCACTCTGCCATGCCGCCAGTCAAGCGCACGACATCCGTGAAACCCGCGCTCGTCAGAGTTTTGCAGGTTTCTCCGGACTGCTGGCCCATTTTGCATACAACAATCACTGGACGGGATTTATATTTATCCAATTCCGTCAAGTGACCACTGAGTTTGCTGGATGGCATATGAATCGCATCTACGATGTGGCCCGCTTCAAATTCCTTTTTATCACGGATATCCAACACCACACCATCTTTTCGGTTTATCAGCATAACCGCTTGCTGAGTGCTGACCGCTTTGGGTCCGGTTTTGGTTAGAAACACCATAAATGCCGAAAACAAGACCAGCCAGAGCGTTGCCAGCATCCAGTTATTGCCAATAAATTCAATAAACTGCGCCATTTTAAACTCTAGCCCCCAGCCAGCCTCTGATTAAATGTGTTTACCTGATACCGGATACTCGACCCGCAAACAAGTCGCGAAGTATACACGCCTGCACCGAGCTTGGGTACACACAAGCTACCCGCCACTGGTGAGCCTCCTTATTAACATGGATAATACCGGTTTTTGATGAATCTGCGCTTGTCACAGATAACAGGGAAACTCTCACCATGACCACAACCACTCCTAAACGCACCGCTTTGTTACTGATTCTGGATGGCTGGGGCTACCGTGAAAACACCGACTCCAATGCCATCGCGGCGGCGCACACCCCCACCTGGGATACACTTTGGAAGGAGTGTCCACACACCCTGATCTCCACATCAGGCATGGATGTGGGTTTGCCAGAGGGGCAAATGGGCAACTCCGAAGTAGGCCACATGAATCTGGGCGCCGGGCGCGTGGTGTACCAGAGCCTGACCATGATTGATAAAGAGATTGCTGACGGCGGTTTTTTCCACAATCCGGTGCTGACAGACGTGGCGCAGAAAGTCACCGCATCAGGCAAGGCTTTGCATTTATTCGGATTGTTATCACCGGGCGGTATTCACAGTCACGAGCAACATATCCTGGCGATGATCCGGTTGGCGCAGCAACAAGGTGTCAAAAAAGTCTATCTGCACGCGTTTCTGGACGGTCGTGACATGCCTCCGCGCAGCGCAATGCCATCGCTGCAACTGACCGATGGCGCGCTGCGACAAGCGGGACTAGGCCGGGTTGTATCGGTGATCGGGCGCTACTTTGCCATGGACCGTGACAAGCGCTGGGATCGTATGCAGACAGCTTATGACCTGATCACGCTCGGTGAAGCGCCCTGGCAGGCGGCTTCCGTAGAAGAAGCACTCAACAACGCCTATGCGCGCGGCGAAGACGATGAATTTGTGCAGGCCACGCGTGTGGCTGCGCCGGGAGACGAAACGGTTACCTTAAACGACGGGGACTGCGTGGTATTTATGAACTTCCGCGCCGATCGCGCGCGCCAGCTCACCAATGCCTTTGTGAATCCGGCATTCGACGGCTTTGTCCGTAAAGCAAAACCTGCTCTGCAGAGTTTTGTGACGCTGACGGAATACTCCAATGACCTGAATGCGTTTGTTCAGGTTGCATACGGCCCACAGACTCTGAATAACGGCCTGGGTGAATATCTGGCCAGCAAACAATGCACGCAGCTGCGCATTGCTGAAACCGAAAAGTATGCCCACGTAACGTTCTTTTTCAGCGGCGGGCGCGAAGAGGCATTCCCTGGTGAAGACCGCATACTGATTCCCTCCCCGTCGGTGGCCACTTACGATCTCAAACCGGAAATGAGCGCCTTTGAAGTGACGGATAAACTGGAGCAGGCGATACGCTCAGGTCAGTACGACGCGATCATCTGCAACTATGCCAATGGCGATATGGTGGGGCATACCGGCAATTTTGAAGCAGCCGTCAAGGCCGTTGAAGCACTGGATCAATGCCTGACGCGCCTGGTCAAAGCCATACGCGATGTCGACGGGCAATGCCTGATCACGGCAGACCACGGCAACGTTGAACAAATGATGGATCCAAGCACAGGGCAGGCGCTGACGTCTCACACCAGCGGCCCGGTGCCATTGGTGTATGTCGGAAGCGGCAGCTGGCATTTCACAGCGCAGGGTAGCCTGTCAGACATCGCACCCACGCTGCTGACCCTGATGGGTATGGATGTGCCGGCCGAAATGACCGGACATGTTTTGATGTCTTCATGAGCACAAAAGTGCCCGGCACAGCTCAATTCACTGCGATTGCGGTGTTTTTGCTGCTGATGCTCCTGTTGAGTCACGAGGCAGCTTTTGCAGCGCAAGCACCTGACGCCGATGCAGTTCAGGCCGAAGCAGCGCTTGCAGAAGCCCCTGAGCAACAATTGCAGGCCGTCAACGAAGCCATTGCCCGCATAGAGCAATGGCTGCAGTCCAGCCGCGCACAACGTTCAACCGAAGAACAAGCCCTGCTGGAATCAAACCAGCAGCTCAACACCCTGCGCCAGCAGATGCAGGCCAATCAACATCAACTGACCGAACTGGAAACCGAGCTTGCACGTTTGACGGCTGAGCAGGATGTGTTGCTGGCAGACAGTGAACAGCAGCGCGCACAAATCGCCAGCACGCTGCGCGCCAGTTACATGTCAGGGTCAGACAGCCAACTCAAATTACTGTTGAACCAACAGGACCCCGCGATTGCGCGGCGAATGCTGGTCTATTTTGAGGCGTTTCATCAACAGCGGCTGGCTCACATCACGCGCTGGCGCAATACGCTGGCGGAACTGGCCAGCAACCGCGCAGCACTGACACTCAGCGCCGACCAACTGAGTTCCGTCAACGTCAGCCTGCAGGCGCAACAACAATCCCTCGAGTCACAACAACAGGCGCGCACAGCGCTGATTGCATCGCTGACAGCACAGATGGCAACACGAGGCGACGAGTTGCAAAGACTCACTGAAGACCGCGACGAACTGCAAACACTGATTGATGAAATCAGCAATGTCATGCTGGACATTCCTTCACCCGATGAACTGATGCCCTTCGCTGA
Organism: Pseudohongiella sp.; assembly: GCA_030696315.1. Lineage (GTDB taxonomy): Bacteria > Pseudomonadota > Gammaproteobacteria > Pseudomonadales > Pseudohongiellaceae > Pseudohongiella. The sequence continues at coordinate 25,213 of JAUYSM010000071.1, forward strand.
CTCGCGCGGCAATATGCCGTGGCCATTCACCGGTCGTCTGTTAGCACGGTATGGCGATACGTACGGCGGAGGACAACTGCGTCGGCAGGGAATCATTATTGCGGCAGACACCGGCTCACCCGTGCGCGCAGTGCATCCCGGTCGGGTCATATTTTCTGACTGGCTGAGGGGCTCCGGCAATCTCATTATTGTTGATCACGGCAATGCCTACATCAGTCTGTATTCGCACAACCAGCAATTGCTCAAACAAAGCGGAGACTGGGTGAATCGTGGCGAAGCCCTGGCCTTGTCTGGTGAGGACGGCGGCACCGGGGAACCGGGTGTTTATTTCGAAGTCCGTCGCAACAGCGACACGCTGAATCCGGTCGACTGGTTAATAAAACCAGACTGACACAGCTTGTTACCAGCAACTGTTGTCGCTTTGCCCGGGAAGCGCCTAGAATGCGGCAGCACCAATGGATTCCACCCAATTGAGATCAAAGCAGACAATCATGAAGACCTTGAAAAAATTGCCAGGCAAGCCTGCGCTGATGATTGGCAAGTTGGCTACCGGCACTCTGAAAAGCGCCGTGTTGGCAAGCTGCATGACCTTGCTGCCAGGCATTGCAGCTGCTCAGGAAACCCCGACAGCACGCCCCTTGCCCATTGAAGAAGTCCGATTGTTTGCTGAAGCCCTTGAAGCCATTCGCAACGCCTATGTTCAGGAAATCGACGACAAAACACTGATCAATCACGCCATCCGCGGCATGCTGGCAGGTCTGGACCCGCACTCAGCTTACCTGAGTGCTGACGACTACGATGTGTTGCAGGAAAACACCGAAGGCGGTTTTGGCGGGCTTGGTATCGAAGTGGGTGAGGAAGACGGATACATCAAAGTCATTACCCCCATTGATGACTCCCCCGCTGCGCGCGCCGGTGTCATGCCCGGCGATTTGATTGTAGAAATCAACGGCCGCCCGGTCCGCGATATGCTGGTGAACGACGCCGTCGAACAACTGCGCGGAGAACCGGGCAGCACCGTCAGCATCACGCTGATGCGCGAAAATGAACCAGAACCCATTGACCTGATGCTGACGCGCGAGATCATCACTGCCAGCAGCGTGCGTCATCGCGAACTTGAGCCGGGTTATGCTTATCTGCGCATTGCACAGTTCCGCATGAATACCGGTGAGGAGACACTCAAAGCACTCGCTGAAATCAAAGCTGCGCATACACCGTTAAAGGGTCTGGTGCTCGATTTACGCAACAACCCGGGCGGCGTTTTGCAGGCATCTGTTGAAGTGGCAGACGCGTTCTTAACCGAAGGACAGATTGTTTACACCGATGGTCGGTTTGCTGACTCAGACAGCAACTTCTTTGCTACGCCGGAAGATCCGAGCGAAGGCGTCGCCATGGTAGTGCTGATCAACACCGGGTCTGCATCGGCGGCAGAAATTGTTGCAGGGGCCTTACAGGATCATGGCCGCGCAGTCATCATGGGCACCCGCAGCTTTGGCAAAGGTTCAGTACAAACTGTGTTGCCTCTTAATAACGACCGCGCCATCAAGCTCACTACCTCACTTTACTTTACGCCGGAAGGCCGTTCCATTCAGGCGTTTGGCATCGAACCCGATATTCTGGTGGACGAGGCACTGGTGACACGTGTCACTAATCGCCGGGGCGTTTACTCTGAACGTGATCTTGAGGGTCACTTACCCGGCATCAATGAAGTGAGCAGAGACGAAGACGGGGCGGCACCGACCGTTAACACAATTACCTCTGCCGAGCAGGTAGTGGTCAGCGACTATCAGTTAAACGAAGCGCTTAATCTGCTCAAAGGCTGGAACATCATGGAAAGCGGCAGACAACGGGTATTAACAACACCGTGAGGGTAGTAACAACACTGTGAGAAAGACCCGTTCCAAAAAGCAGAGCCTCTGGCAAACCTTTATCCGTACGCCCGGCAATGTGCAATTGCTGCTGGGCCTCGGTTTGCTTGCCGGGCTGATTGTCCTGCTCAGTGCCGGTAACCCAGCCGCATCGCCGCCACCCGCTAAAGTGCTTGAAGCGCAAACACCTGTCGTAGAGCAGGTTTCCATTGCTGCTTCAGATGTTTTGCCGTCAGATGTGTTGCCCACGCCGATCCCAAATGTGACCTTGGCACCTGAACCTGCCTTGGCACCTGAACAGCCTTTGGAGCCAGAACAGCCTTTAGAACCTGAACAGCCTTTGGCAAAACTGGTCGTCATTCTGGATGACATTGGTTACAACGCCGATGCCGGTATGCGTGCCATACAGTTGCCAGCGCAGATTACTTTTGCGGTCATCCCGCATACACCTCATGGCAAAATGCTGGCCGAAGCCGCACATCGCGCCGGTCGGGAACTGATGTTACACGCACCCATGAGCAATCTTTCCGGCATGGATCTGGGACAGGGCGGGCTCACGCTGGATCAAAGTGAGGACGAGTTTCTCACGGTATTCAGAGCGGCACTTGCCGACATCCCGTATATAAAAGGTGTTAACAATCATACCGGCAGCGAATTGACCGCCGCGGCGCAGCCCATGCAATGGGTCATGCAGGAACTCAAAACCCGCGATCTTTATTTTGTTGACAGCATGACAACTCGTGACAGCGTGGCAGCAACAACAGCTGAACAGTTTTTTGTGCCAGCGCTGCGCCGACATGTGTTTCTGGACAATACCCAGACGGCGGACGCCATTGATATTGAATTCAAGCGCGCTGTGGCACTCGCCAAGCAGCAGGGTTATGCCGTTGCGATCGGGCATCCCTACCCCGAAACACTAGCCTATCTGGAATCCGCGCTACCGCTGCTGGCAGAGCAGCACATTGAAGTAGTGCCCGTATCTGTGATGTTGGCGCAGGTCATGCGGGCCAAGGCCGACACGCTGGAAACTACAGCCGCATGGTAATGCCACGGTCGGCCATGTACTGCTTGGCCTCCGGGATGCTGTACTCACCAAAGTGAAAAATGCTGGCGGCCAGCACGGCATCCGCACCGCCCTCCAGCACACCATCCACCAGATGTTGCAGATTGCCTACGCCACCTGATGCAATCACCGGCACGTCAACGGCATCACTGATGGCACGGTTAAGTGCCAGGTCAAATCCGATTTTAGTGCCATCCCTGTCCATACTGGTCAACAGTATCTCGCCTGCGCCGTAACTCACCATTCTTTTTGCCCATTCTATGGCATCCAGACCGGTGGGCTTGCGGCCACCATGCGTGAAGATTTCCCAACGATCAGGCTCACCTTCGGCACTGACTTTTTTGGCGTCCACCGCAACCACAATACACTGCGATCCAAATTTTTCAGCGGCTTGCCGCACAAATTCCGGATTGGTCACTGCGGCGGTATTGATGGATACTTTGTCGGCACCTGCATTGAGCATGGTGCGGATATCTTCCAAAGTCCGGATACCCCCGCCCACGGTCAGCGGAATAAACACCTGTGAAGCAATCGCTTCCACAGTTTTTACCGTGGTCTCGCGGCCTTCATGGGACGCCGTGATATCCAGAAAGGTAATTTCATCTGCGCCCGCATCGCTGTAACGCCGGGCGATTTCAACCGGGTCACCCGCGTCGCGAATATCCAGAAATTTGACACCCTTGACCACGCGACCTTTGTCGCAATCAAGACAGGGGATAATACGTTTTGCCAGTGCCATAAGCTGCCCCGTAACTGATTACTGTTGGTCGCTGCGTTGTTGGTCGCCAGGTTGTTGGTCGCGGCGGTTTTCATCACAGTAGCGTTGTGCCGCTGCAAGATCCAGAGCGCCTTCGTAGATGGCGCGCCCGGTAATTGCACCCATAATGCCCGCGCCGGTGTCTGTGTGCGCCACTTTCAGCAACTCTTCGATATCAGCCATCCGACTGACACCACCGGATGCAATTACCGGAATGCTGGACGCACGTGCCAGTCGCAAGGTGGCTTCCACGTTGACGCCCTGCATCATGCCGTCGCGCGCGATATCGGTGTAAATGATCGCTTCCACACCATCGTTAGCAAACTGACGGGCCAGATCAACCACATTGACAGTGGACACTTCAGCCCAGCCATCTGTAGCCACCCAGCCATCTTTGGCATCGAGCCCCACAATTATCCGACCGGGAAAGGCCTTGCAGGCTTCCGCCACAAACGGCGGATGGCGCACGGCCTGAGTACCAATGATGACGTAACTGACACCCACATTCAGATAGTACTCAATGGTTTTTAAGTCACGAATGCCCCCACCAATCTGCAAAGGCAGATCCGGATACGCCTTGGCAATCGCTTCCACAATCGCGCCATTAACAGGCTCGCCCACAAAGGCGCCATTCAGATCAACCAGATGCAAACGACGAGCGCCATGTGCACGCCAGTGGCCTGCGGTTTTGACCGGATCATCAGAGAATACCGTCGAGTCTTCCATACGGCCCTGGCGCAAGCGCACACACTGGCCGTCTTTCAGATCAATTGCAGGAATTACCAGCATTGTTGTTCCTTTATAGCAGTTTCTATTGATGGCACTGACCATTCCAGGCCAGAAAATTTCTCAACAATTGCAGACCACAATGCTGACTTTTTTCCGGGTGAAACTGGACAGCAAACAGCGAATCTTTGCTTAAGGCCGCAGCAAAGGCATGACCGTACTCAGTCTCGCCGGCCAGTTGGTTTTTATCGGTGGGCTCAACAAAATAACTGTGCACAAAGTAGAAACGACTGTTGTCATCAATGCCTTGCCACAAGGGGTGCGCCTGGGTCTGACGCACGTTATTCCAACCCATATGCGGCACCTTCAGGCGATTGCCATCGGTATCAAGCAAGGTACCAGAGCCGCCAAAACGTCTGACGCTGCCCGGCAACAAGCCCAGGCAAGGTACATATCCATTTTCATCACTGGATTGCATCAAGGCCTGCATCCCCACACAGATCGCAAGCACCGGTTTGCCTGAGGCAACAGCGTCTCGCACGATGTGATCAATGCCCAGTCTGAGAATTTCGGCCATACAGTCGCGAATAGCACCCACACCGGGGAATACAATGCGATCGGCGCTCAGAATGCGGCTGGCATCACTGGTGATATCCACCTGAACGTCACTGCCCAGACTTTCAAGCGCTTTTGACACGGAATGTAAATTACCCATCCCGTAATCAATAACTGCAACTCTATTCATGATTGCTTGATCCTGTGCGGCAACTGATTTTGACAATCATGCTGCCACACATCTTTATCTCAGAGACTGCCCTTGGTGGACGGGATAACGTTGGCACTGCGCGGGTCGATTTCCATCGCCATCCGCAAAGCCCGGCCAAACGCTTTGAATACGGTTTCAGCCTGGTGGTGCGTATTGTGACCACGCAGATTGTCTATGTGCAGGGTAATCAAGGCGTGATTTACAAACCCTTGAAAAAACTCATAAAACAGATCTACATCAAAGCCGCCCACCGAGCCACGCGTATACGGCACGTGATACTCAAGACCAGGCCGGCCAGAGAAATCGATGACCACACGCGACAAGGCCTCATCAAGTGGCACATAGGCATGCCCGTAACGACGGATACCTTTGCGATCCAGCGCTTTGTTAAACGCCTGGCCCAGCGTGATACCCAGATCTTCCACCGTGTGGTGAGCATCAATCTCAAGATCACCTACTGCATGAATATCCATGTCGATCAAACCATGGCGAGCCACCTGATCCAGCATGTGATCAAGAAAAGGCACACCCGTCTGGCACTTGAACATGCCGGAGCCATCAAGGTTAACGCTGACACGAATCTGCGTTTCTTTGGTATTACGCTCTACGGTAGCCTGACGATTTAATGGCTGATCAGTCATTGATAGTATCCTGATAGTTGTTGCTGGAAGACGGCAGCGCGGCGGCATTATACGCCTGCATTGCGCTTATCGGCCAGCATGTCGCGTCGGCGGTGCATTGACTCGCTCAATCCGTTACACTTTTCAGCAGTCTGCGCCAGTGAGGTAATGCCATGAGCAAGTTATTAAAAATTCTGATTATTGCCGTTGCCGGCATCGTTGTACTTGCGGTGGGATTAGTGGTTGTTCTGCTCACCGTCATTGATCCAAATCGTTACCGCAGCGCCTTGGAAAACACAGTAGCACAGCAATCAGGGCTGCAGCTGCAGATTGCGGGCGACATGGGCTGGACGTTCCGCCCGGTGTTTGGCCTGAGCATTCAGGATGTGCGCCTTCGTAACCCCGACAGCCCACAGGAACTGGCGTCATTTTCGACCATTTCCTTGCGCGTTGATCCTGCCGGCCTGTTTCGCAGCGAATTGAACATTGAAGAATTTCTGGCAGAAAATCTGCATATCAACTGGATTGTCGACAGCCAGGGCCAAAGCAACTGGCCGGCCGCAGGCTCAGATAATGCCGCCGTGGTCGTCGAGCCTGGCAGTGCCGAGTTGCCTATTGCTGTCAATATCAGGCAAATCCGGATCAGCAACGCCAGCCTGTCTGTCCAGAATCTGCAAAACGGCACAAACATGACCGTGCAAAACATCAACCTGGTCAGCAGCGACACCAATCTTGAGAACCGCCCTTTTGCCTTATCGCTTTTGATGGAACTGGTTGACTACGCAGGTAACGGCAATCTGTCCCTGGCAATGGAGACCACGGCCAAAGTGGACTACAACGCCGCCACCCTGGCCTTAGACGCACTGAAACTTGACCTCAGCCCATTAAGCTTGAGTGGCAATTTGGCAGTTACCAACTTCCTCACCGACCCAAGCTGGAACGTCAATCTACGCAGCAACACCTTTCCCTTGCCGCACTTGCTGGCCAACTTTGTCAGCAGTGATGAAAGCGCCCTGCCCCCACCCAATCAGCAACAACTCACCATTCATCAGTTGATGGCAAACGGCGACGCCAGCGGCTTGAGACTTGAAACCCTTGAGCTGGGCCTCGGTGGCGCGCAAGAAGACCGTGTTTCACTGGAAGGCGACATCAACTACGCACAAACCAACCGCCCCTTGCGAATCGGATACGAATTGAGCAGTGCCGCACTTGATCTGGATGCATGGTTACCCCCAGCCCCCGAAGTCACTGAAGAGGACCCGGCCGAGCCCGCACCGGATATCGAGCTGCCCATGGATTTGTTGCGAAGTATGAACGTCAGAGGAGCGCACAGCATCAACTCACTGACGCTTGCTGGCCTGCAGTTTTCGCCCTTACAGTTTGGGCTGGTGCTGGAAAACGGCCAGTTAAACCTCGACACCCAGTCCGTAGGGTTTTATGGGGGCGACCTGGACATGACCGTCAGACTGAACGCCAGAAACTCACCTGCACAACTGGCGATGACCAGCGAACTTTCCAACATCAACGCCGCCACCTTAAGCGCCGACATGCCACGCCTGAACTTTTTTACCGGCCGCTTTGATCTGAACACCACCCATGTCATGAGTGGCAACAGCGTCAATGCGCTGATGGACAGCATCACGGGCAGCAGCCGGGTTCAGCTCAGCGAAAGTTCGGTCAACATCGCCATGTTGAAACAGGTGTTCTCGGCAATTTCCGTGCTCAGCCCCAGCGGCGACATGGCCTCGGCCTGGCCCGATGTGGTGCAAATCAACAACACCGAAGCCGTGCTGAATTTCTCCAACGGCATAAACAGCGGCCAGGAATTCGCCATGCGCCTGGATAACTTTGACATTGCCGGCACCGGTGGCATCAATCTTCAGGAAGGCAGCTTTGACTACCAACTCGCCTTCACCGTGTTGGGAGAACCTGCACCGCAATCCATCCGCGTGAATGAAAACTACCAGAATGTTGCCTGGCCCATTCGCTGCGACGCTGCATTCACCGACTCACCGGTCAGGTATTGCAGCCCAGACCTGCAGCGCGTACGCGAGGTCTTTGCACAAATAGCACGAGGTGAGATCGAACGACGTGCGACCGATGTGATCGGTGAGCAGGTAGATCGTGTACGTGACCGTTTGCGAAATCTACTACCAACACCATGACAGACACGGCCGTTACCCCGCTTGACCCGGCCAAGGTGCTGGCATGGTTTCATGAGCACGGACGCCATGACTTACCCTGGCAACACGACACCACACCCTACCGGGTGTGGGTGTCAGAAATCATGCTGCAACAAACCCAGGTCGGCACCGTTATCCCCTACTACCAACGGTTTATGCAGCGCTTCCCCTTTTTGCAGACATTGGCCGCAGCACCCATTGATGACGTGCTGCACCTGTGGACCGGCCTTGGCTACTACGCAAGGGCTCGCAATCTGCACAAAACCGCCCAGCTGGTGTGTTCTGAACATGGTGGAGAATTCCCGCCATCGCAGGACCAGCTGGAGAACCTGCCCGGCATCGGCCGATCAACAGCAGGCGCCATCCTCTCGTTGAGCATGGGGCAACGCGGCGTGATTCTGGATGGCAACGTCAAACGCGTGTTATGCCGCTACTACGCCATCCAACGCTGGTCCGGCGACAACCAGACTCAAAAAACACTGTGGGAACTCGCCGAACAATCAACACCATCGCAGCAGTTTGCCCAATACACCCAAGCCATGATGGATCTGGGCGCAACCCTGTGCACCCGCAGCAAACCCAACTGCGCAAAGTGCCCACTCAGCACCTCCTGCCAGGCGCTCGCACTCAACCTTGTGAACAAACTACCTGTCAGCAAACCCCGCAAAACCCTGCCAACCAGACCGGTTTATATGTTGTTGCTGCAAAACAATGACCAACAGGTGCTGCTGGAACAGCGCCCCGCCAACGGCATCTGGGGCGGCCTCTGGAGCCTGCCCGAATTCACAGCACTAGACGCCCTGCAAACCTGGGCCAACTCAAAACACGCCACACTCCAACACGCCTGGCCCATCACCCGCCACACCTTCAGCCACTTTCACATGGACATTACCCCAGTGCCCGCCACACTGAACCATCACGGGATAGCCGACCTGCAAACAGGTCTATGCTGGTACCCCCTGGACCAATCCGTTAACGTAGGCCTCGCCGCACCGGTAAAAAAACTCTTGCAACAACTGGCAGTATCTTCACAAGATGCACAATAATTTCTGATCAGCACCCCCCTTTTTGAAGAGCAAACTATGACCCGCACCGTTTTCTGTAAAAAGCTCCAACAAGAACTGCCCGGTCTACCCACTCCACCCTACCCCGGCGAAAAAGGTCGTTTTATCTACGAAAACATCTCCGCCCAAGCCTGGCAAGACTGGCAGAAACAACAAGTTATGCTCATAAACGAAAAACATCTCAGCATGGCCTCAGCCGACGACCGCCGATATCTGACCGAACAAATGGACCGCTTTCTCACCAACCAAGACTTCGAGACCGCCAGCGGCTACGTCCCACCCGAGACTGATTCCTGAGCCACCCAAGCCACAATTAACTTCCACTAAAGTTTAATTCACAGGCTTGACTCGGAGCGCGGCAACGGTTTTAATACGCGCCTTGTCGCCGGGCCAACCGCCCGAACACACAAAAAAATGCCCAGGTAGCTCAGTTGGTAGAGCAGAGGATTGAAAATCCTCGTGTCGGTGGTTCGATTCCGCCCCTGGGCACCATACATAAAAGCCTCGCGTCAGCGGGGCTTTTTTTATGGTGAACTGGGGACGGATGAGAACCACCGATGTGGTTCGATAAATTGCGCCAGCAATTTACAACGAGCGCGCCAGCGCGAAGCCCGCAGGGGACAAACAGCCAACAAGGCTGTTTGGATTATTCCGCACCGGTGGTTGACGAGCTCTTCATCCTGCCGAAGCTAAGCAACCTGCCCAAATGGCTAATTGCCTTTTAAAGCTACTGATCTGATGCTGTTGGGTAATACCTATGCGTGATCGATTTTCCAGATTGGCGGCTGCACATTGATCAGCGTGCAGTATCGGCAACATTCCCAAATATTTCAGGGATACAGCCAGTTACTAATGGCGCTTGAGAAAATGCTCAATTGGGATATCGTGTGGGGAAACCTGAATTCTGTGCGGGCACAGGATACAAATGTTATGTCAGATTAGCCTCTGCCACATGCGATAGACAAGGAACAGCATGAAAATACAAGATGTAGTTGCAGACGGTATTGATGAATTTATCAAGGAAGCATTATCTGGTTGGAACATTCATCAACTTACTGACATTCAGCAACGCGCGATACGAGCAGGTGTAATGCTTGGGCAAAGCATGGTTATTAGTGCACCTACTTCTTCGGGGAAGACATTAGTAGGTGAGCTTGCGGCTCTTTCTAGACTTCGAAATGGCAAGCGGATTATTTACCTTGTTTCCCATAAGGCTCTCGCCGACCAAAAGTATCTAGATTTCTGTCAGCGTTTTGGTGAGGAAGCTCCAACTCCGTTAGCTTCAATTGGATTAAGTACTGGTGATCGGGAAGAGGGAGATATTGATGCTCAGTTTACAGTTGCGACTTACGAAAAAGCGTTAGGCCTGCTGTTGGCTGGCCAGCTCAGATCAAACGATGCATTGGTTATTGCAGATGAACTCCAAATTCTTCGTGAAGACGGGCGAGGGCCAGAGATCGAAACGTTGTGTTCAGCGTTGCGGCAGCGAGGAATGGGACAATTTATTGCGCTTACTGCAACGGTTGAGAATGCAGAAGATTTGGCTGGCTGGATGCGATGCACACTAGTTTCAAGCAGTCACCGCGATATTCCGCTGCATCAAGAAATTTGGTTCAATGGGCAGGTCTATAGAATTACATTTGGGCAAGAACAAGGCGAAATTGTTGATATTGATAGCAAGGCTCCCTCTAGCGTTGAGGAAGTTGTTTCAAAATTATTATCACTAGGCCGTGGGCCAGTTCTTGTATTTACTGAATCGCGTCGAGAGGCTACTCAGCTAGCCGAATCCTTTTCGAGAAATCGTCCTAAACAAAACCGTGGGATTGCTTTATCTAATCAGCTAGAGCTTTTTTCAGAGCCTACAGAATCTTCTAATAGTCTTAGAGAACATGCAGAAAGGCATGTGACATTTCATACTGCTGATCTTTCTCCGCAAGAAAGGCAAGTAATCGAGCGAGGAATTCGAGAAGGTGACATTGATGTTTGTTTTGCTACTTCAACCCTTGCAGCAGGTGTAAATTTCCCTTTTCGGTCAATCGTATTCTGGAAATTAACATATCAATGGGGAGATAGAACCGGTAGCCGGATCGCCAGGTGGGACTACAGAAATATGTCTGGAAGAGCTGGCCGATTAGGCATGCACACAGAGGGATTTTCTATAATAATTCCGAGGAATCAAGTTGAACTTCAACATGCCAACCAGCTTGTTCTTCCCGAGAACGATAAGCTTGAGTCTCGCTATTTTTCAGTGGGCTTAAGGAAGACGGTTCTTGCGATTATTTCTGCCGGGCTTGCTGCCTGCTATGACTCTATTATTGAATTCTTTAAAAATACACTATACTGGTATCAGACGCTGGATAAAAACCCAGTTAAGCTCGAAATATTGGAAGCAAAGACCAATGAATCAATTAAATGGTTGCTTGAATATAAATTCATTGTGGCTGAGGGAGCTGAGTTAACGGTAACACCTTTTGGTGCGGTAACGGCGACAACAGGATTATTGCCATCTACTGCGCTGCAGTTTTCTAATCTATTGACCACTCATAGAGAGCGTCTTGAGGGATCATTTGAGCAAGTTGTGCCTGGGTTAATTCATGCGGTTGTGATGTGCGATGAGTTTAGTGGCGAAAAGCCAACGCGCTATTTAACATTTCAGCCTGAAGAATATGAATCTGTTTCTTTTTTGCGCGGGCAGGAGTTACTGACTGCTCTAAACACATCTAATGTTCGCGCTGCTCAATGTGCCCATGCAGTATTTCTTTTTTCCCAAGGGGAGCAGGAAAGAAAAATTGCATTCAGGACTAAAGTATCGTCTGGGCAGATTCATCGTCTTTCAAATGATGTGGCTTGGGTGTTGGATGGACTTCAAAAATTGTCATGTGTACCAGAATTTTGTTGCTCACAAAATGTAACCAACCAGTTGGGGATGCTGACTCGTATGGTTCGATGGGGAGCTCCGGCCGAAGCTTTAGATGTACTTCGAGTCTCTCAAAAATATCAGGTCCCAGGTGTAGGGAGACAACGCGCCATGGCCCTAGTAGCACAGGGAATAACTACTCTAAAAGATGTGCTGTTAAGTGGAGCGGATAAACTGGCATCCATTCTCCGTAACCCAATACGTGCAGAAGCACTGATCGAAGCCGTTGAATCTGTATCTGGGGTATCTGAAGATAGGCTAGCCAATGCCCATGCTCGAGTGGCGCAGACTGTAGGTGTGGATCAACTCGTGGAAAATTGTAGTACGAGCTTTGATACAGAGTACGAAGAAGCCATATTGAAACTGCTAAAAGAAGAAGCTTCTTGGATAGTCACCGAAGTTGATGACGGTAAGCGCCAAAACGTACCAGATTTAATGCTCGAGCTAGGTAACAAGACACTTCTTATTGAATGCAAAACGACTCAGAAAAAAAATCCTCTGATTGGAAAAGAGGAAGCTTGGGCTGTTCTCCAAAAGTCCGCGGACTTTGATCCAGCTTATAGGCGCATAACCCTTGGCAAGCCGCATTTCGATGAAACATGTAAAAAGAAAGTGGCTGGAGCGCATGATATTACATTGATTGAACACACCGTTTTTATTGAGGGCGTTTTGCGTGTGCTACTTGGGTCAGTTTCTGCAGAAGATTTTATTGAATGGCTGGAGCAGCCTGGGCTTAGTGACTTGGGCCGCCTAGATGGTAAACCAACCTATCAAGAATAAGCGCATTCTGAGTACATGATAGTGAAAGATGACATAACAAATCAAAGCACTCGGACCTCGCTGCGCTCGGCCGGTGTTTGAAGCGTTATGCAGCTTGACAGTGTTGCGCAACGCGCTACACTGTAGTCCATGATCAAGAAATTCAAGCACAAAGGATTGAAGCTGTGCTACGAGACAGGTAGTACTCGTGGCATCCAGAGCAAACATGCCAGCCGACTGCGAATGCAACTCGCCGCCATGGATAGTGCAATGGAAGTCTCAGATCTCGACATTCCTGGATACAAATTACATCCACTCAAAGGCGACCGAAAAGGCATCTGGGCTATATCGGTTAGTGGCAACTGGCGGTTAACCTTTGAGTTTCGTGATGGTCATGTGTATCTGCTTGACTATGAGGACTACCACTAATGGCTATGTACAACCCGCCGCACCCCGGTGAATTTATCTATGCAACTTATATGGAGCCATTCGGCATAAGCTGCAGATATCTAGCTGAGAAGCTGGATGTTTCGCCATCTACTTTGAACAGAATACTGAAGCTGCAAAGCGGTGTAAGCCCAGAGATGGCTCTTCGTCTTTCAAAGGCGCTCGGGCGCAGCCCGGAAAGCTGGCTTGCTATGCAGGATGCCTATGATCTTTGGCATCTGGGCAAAAGCCTCAAATTGGATAGAGTGCAGAAAGTTGAACTTACAGCTGCATAACAATCAATTCCACGCTGCCAGCTGCGCTGGCGCGTGAATACGGGCGTTATGCTCGTCAGCTAAGGAGAGTAATTTGAACAAGGTAGTAATTTGCAATTCACTGGAAGAAGTCCGTGAAAATATAGACAGGCTCGATCGCCAAATAGTTGGCTTGTTGGCAGAGCGTGGTGGCTACGTAAAGCA
>JAUYSM010000073.1 GCA_030696315.1 Pseudohongiella sp.
CGTGACGTGTGACCCCAAAGTTTTTTAACAGCATATCGCCGGGAAATAAGTTACCAGCCGCCAGTTGTTTGATGGCAGTACCGTACTCATCCATCACGCTGCGCAATTGCTCAGGTGAACAATCCTGCACATACAGGTTCAACGGTGTCATCTTGCGCTCGACATAGCAGTGCTTGATGATCAGCGTGTTACCACGTTCCTCCAGCAACGATGGCACTTCACGCCTGAGTTCATCCATCAATGCATCCGAGAATCGCCTGCGATCAAAGGCCAGATTATTAAACTCTTGTGTATCTGCCATGCGCCCACCACGTTCCCAGCGCTTCACCAACGCATAACAGTCACGCACTTTTTGACGCGTTGTGTCTTTAGGTGGAGTAAACCGTTCTTTGATCAGCTTATAGACATAGTCAAAATTGTTGCGGGTAAACACCAGCATGACCATGCCTTTGGTGCCAGCAGCCAACTCATATTTATCATCGCTGGCCAGCGTCATCTGCACTGCGCGCCGGTAGTACTCCGTCTTGCTGTGTTTGGGGAAACCGATTGCGCTGTACAGCTCAAAAATTTCTTTCTGCGGCATGATCGTTTTCAAGAACGATATGTATGCCGAGGGGGTAGACGCATCAACCATAAAATAGCTGCGCGAAAAGCTGAACAGGATGCTGATGTCATCCGCATCGTGTAACACAGTATCGACAAAAATAGCGCCTTGTTCGTTGTGCAAAACCGGCAGAACAAAGGGCAAACTCAGTTCTGCACAGACGACACGACCCACCAGATAGGCGGCCTTATTGCGGAAAAAAAGGCTTTCCAGCAGTTCAACGTGGGCTGTGCTGGAACACCTTGCCAGCTTTGGGGAAAACACCGTCTCAATCACGTGTTTGATAAAACCGATATCGCGTTGTTTGTCTTCAAACGGGATGGTAAATCCGCCGCTATCCAGCACCCGTTCAATGGTTTTGTTGAGATCGCCGCACAAGGGTATGTGCACCAGAACATCGTCTTCCGGCAAAGCTACGATTTGCACGGCTGGCTGCATCACAAAGGCATGTGGATCCCGAATCTGCTCATGGGAAAACACAAAACAATACACAGAATTAAAAAATGTCTGAGTGATCTCAAAATTGCGATGCCCTTGAATGAGCTGTGAATATTCGAGTTTTGCCTGTGCCCACAGTGCACGATCGGCAAGCGCCGGCCCGGTAATTTCGCCGGCACTGTCAGCTACATTGATCACTTTCTGTTTATACAGACTCAGACGCTGACGCATGGCGCGTTGTACGCCATGCCAGTCAGCGCGCTCGAAGCGGCCTTGCGCGCCATAGGTGATGTTTTTGTACTCGGCAAAAAAAGCGTCGAATCCATTCAGAATCGCTTTGGCGAGCCGGCGCGCGGTTCTTTGCATGTCAATCCTGATCAATGAAACTGCTGTTCCTCGGTGGAGCCAGTCAATGCCGTGACCGACGATTTTCCACCCTGAATCACCGTGGTGACATCGTCAAAATACCCGGTGCCAACTTCCTGCTGGTGCGACACAAAGGTATAACCTTTGGCGGCATCGGAAAACTCCTTCTCCTGCAGTTCCACATAAGCGGACATGTCTCGTCGGGCATAGTCGTAGGCGAGATTAAACATGCCGTTCCACATATTGTGAATACCCGCCAGAGTGATGAACTGGAACTTGTAGCCCATGGCGCTGAGTTCACGCTGGAACCTGGCAATGGTGGCATCATCCAGATTTTTCTTCCAGTTAAAGGACGGTGAACAGTTGTAGGATAACAACTGATCCGGGAATTGCTTTTTAATCGCCTCAGCAAACACTTTTGCCTCTTGCAGAGACGGTGTCGCCGTTTCGCACCACAACAAATCCGCATACGGGGCATAGGCCAGACCGCGGGCAATAGCCTGTTGGATGCCAGGGCGCGTGCGGTAAAAACCTTCAGGTGTGCGATCACCGATCACAAATGGTTTGTCGTAGGGGTCACAGTCCGAAGTAATCAAGTCGGCGGCGTTGGCATCCGTGCGTGCAAGCACAATGGTGGCAACCCCTTCGACATCAGCAGCAAGTCGCGCCGACACCAGTTTTTGTATGGCTTCCTGGGTGGGTACCAGCACCTTACCACCCATGTGGCCACATTTTTTGACCGATGCCAGCTGGTCTTCAAAATGGACTCCGGCGGCGCCGTTACGAATCATGTTTTTCATCAGTTCATAGGCATTAAGGACGCCTCCAAACCCTGCTTCCGCGTCGGCCACAATCGGCGCAAAATAATCGATATAAGCGTCGTCGCCGGGGTTGAGCCCTTTTTTCCATTGAATCTGATCCGCGCGCTCAAAGGCATTGTTGATGCGTCTCACCACGGCTGGCACCGAATCAACCGCATAAAGCGATTGATCAGGGTACATGGTTTCCGAGGTGTTATTGTCGGCAGCAACCTGCCATCCGGACAAGTAAATGGCCTGCACGCCGGCCTTTACCTGTTGAACGGCTTGACCACCCGTCAGAGCGCCCATGGCGTTGACAAAATCTTTGTCGGGACGGAAGGCGGGACGGCCACCGTTGTTGATCAGATGCCAGAGTTTGTCAGCACCCAGGCGAGCCAGGGTATTGTCGCGTTTGATGGATCCGCGCAATCTCACGACATCTTCCGCGCTGTAAGGGCGGGTCACACCCTGCCAGCGCGGGTTGTGCGCCCAGTCGTGTGTGATGTCGGCAATGTCCTTGTTGCGTTGGGCCTGGCTCATAGTCTGGTTCCTTTTTCGACGATATTTGGTAATACGATACTGTGGAAAATCAGCTAACAGCAGTTGTCAGCGGGGGCCAGACTAACGGGCGGGTTTTGATTTCTGAAATTTATTGTTTTTATCTTTGATATTTTTTAAATAAATATATGGGTTTGAGCTTGGTATTTTTATTGTGAATGGTTTGAATAGAAAATATAAATTTGAGGAATTTGATTTGGATTCATACCATGCCTGCCAGCCGGATATTTGAATTTGGTCAGCCATCAATTTTTCCAGGAGGAAACATGAACACACCGCACACACAAACGCAGTACCAGCAGCTTGGTAAACTCCAGGTCGCCAGTGTGCTGTATCAATTTGTGGAGCAGGAGTTATTGCCCGGCAGTGGTGTTCTGGCTGCGGATTTCTGGGCAGGCCTTGAGCAACTGGTGGCAGATTTTGCAGCAGTCAACCACGAATTATTACAACAACGAGCAAACCTGCAGCAACAGATTGATCAATGGCATACACAGCATGCCAGGCAAGAATTGGATGCTGGGGCATACCGTGCGTTCCTCGAAGATATTGGATATCTACTGCCGGAACCGGCAGATTTTTCCATTACCACCCAGCAAGTGGATGACGAGATTGCTCTGCTGGCGGGCCCTCAGCTGGTGGTGCCGGTAATGAATGCCCGGTATGCATTGAATGCCGCCAATGCACGTTGGGGCAGTCTGTACGATGCCTTGTATGGCGGCGATGTGATTGTTGATGACCATGTACAGCCGCGCAAAGCGGGGTATGACAAACGACGTGGTCAAAAAGTCATACAGTTTGGCCGTCGCTTTCTGGATGAGTTTTTCCCCTTGGGCAATGGAGCATCGCACAACAAAACCAAGGCATACCGTGTGAGTGATGGCCAACTTCAGGTGGCATTGGAGCGTGGCGGTATCGTAAATCTCAGCAACCCCGAACAGTTTGCAGGTTATACCGGCAATCCCGGCAGCCCCCGCAGTATTTTGCTAAAACATCGTGGCCTGCATGTTGAAATCTGCATAGATGGCAGCCACCCGATTGGTCAACAAGACAAAGCAGGTGTGCGCGATATTGTGATGGAGGCCGCGTTGACCACCATCCAGGACTGTGAGGATTCGGTCGCTGCAGTGGATGCAGAGGACAAAGTACTGGTTTACCGGAACTGGCTGGGTTTGATGAAGGGTGACCTGACAGACACGTTTGCCAAGGGCGGTGGCATACACACCCGGGCGCTGGCTGCAGACCGCGAGTTTGTATCGCCGGATGGAAAACAAGTGCTGTTACCGGGTCGCAGTTTGATGCTGGTGCGCAATGTGGGTCACCTGATGTCTATCAATGCGGTGCTGGATGAGCACGGGCAGCAAATCCCGGAAGGCATTCTGGATGCCCTGATGACCAGCGCGGCCGCCTTGCATGACCTCCGCAAACCCAACGCACCGTCGCAAATGAGTCTGCGCAATTCAAGGACTGGCAGCATCTACATTGTCAAACCCAAAATGCATGGCCCTGCCGAGGTCGCGTTTACCTGCCAGGTATTTGCTGGCGTCGAGCGCGTTCTGGGGTTGCCAGTCAACACCCTCAAAATTGGCATCATGGACGAAGAACGCAGAACCTCCGTTAATCTCAAAGCCAGTATTTATGAAGCCCGCGAACGACTGATTTTTATCAATACTGGTTTTCTGGATCGTACCGGGGATGAGATTCATACCAGCATGCTGGCTGGTGCTTTTGTGCGCAAAGCGGACATGAAGTCCAGCCCTTGGATCAAAGCCTACGAGAACCGCAATGTGGCCATCGGGCTGGCATGTGGTTTGTCGGGACGCGCACAAATTGGCAAAGGCATGTGGGCGATGCCAGATGAAATGGGCGCCATGATGAAAGAAAAAATTGCACAGCTTTGTGCAGGCGCCAGTTGTGCCTGGGTGCCCTCGCCAACGGCCGCGACCTTACATGCCATGCATTACCACCGAGTCGATGTTGCCTGTGTGCAACGCCGACTGGCACAACAAGAGATGCTGCCATTGGATGATTTGCTGACCTTACCTCTTGCGCCGCCGGGTTGCTGGAGTCCGGAACAGATTCAACAAGAGTTGGATAACAATAGCCAAGGCTTGCTGGGTTACGTGGTGCGCTGGATTGATCAAGGCATTGGCTGTTCAAAGGTGCCCGATATTGCAGGCACCGGACTGATGGAAGATCGCGCCACCTTGCGTATCTCGAGTCAACATATTGGTAATTGGTTGCATCATGGGATCTGCAGCATTGAGCAAGTACAGCAGACCTTGCGACGCATGGCGGTCATTGTTGATCAGCAAAATGCCGGCGACCCGCACTATCACGCCATGTCGCCAGATTTTGAAAACAGCGTGGCATTTCAGGCAGCCTGTGATCTGGTATTCAAGGCTGAACTACAACCAAGTGGTTACACTGAACCACTTTTACACAGGCATCGTATTAAGCTCAAGACAGGCAGTAAGGCGTGACTGGTAAGGGAGCCAGTCTGGTTTTTGGTGAGCAAGGTATGACGAGTTAGACGGTTTGGCCCGGCCCATGGTCGGGCTTTTTTTTATCCCGAAACTGCAAAAAAGCCTTATTTGTCATGGAAGTGTCTTTAATCCTTAATCCCACTGTCATCGAGGCTGCGTACACTGCAATTCCATCAAATGAGACTCTGGAGCATCTTGATGGCAAACATAACGCACTACCGAACAGTTTTCCTGTCAGATATTCATCTCGGGGACGCGGATTGCAAAGCAGATTTTCTGCTGGATTTTCTGGATCACAGTCGCATCGATACCTTGTACCTGATCGGGGACATCATCGATATGTGGGCCATGAGCCGTCAGTTTTGCTGGCCTGAATCTCACAACAAACTCCTGCATCGGTTTATGCAAATGCCCGCGGCCGGCACCCGGGTGATTTATCTGCCGGGTAATCATGACGAACCTGCCCAGCGTTACGATGGTATGGCGTTGGGTTCCATCGAAATTCATCGCGAGTACATTCACACACTGGCCAATGGCAAAAAATTGTTGCTGATGCACGGCGATCAGTTTGATCAGGAAGTGTGTTTTGGTCCTCTGCATGCATGGATTGGTGATAAAGCCTATCGGGCGTTGATGTTTGTGAATCGATGGTACAACCGCTATCGCGTCTGGCGCGGATATGACTACTGGTCATTGGCCGGTTTTCTGAAAAGTCATGTCAGGGGCGCTGCCGAGGCCATTACGCGTTATCGTGAAATTGGCTGTGCCTATGCACGCGAACGCGGTCTGGATGGCATTGTGTGTGGACACATTCACCACCCGGAAGTCACCACCGTCGGCGGTACGCTGTATTGCAACGATGGCGACTGGGTAGAAAACTGCTCAGCCTTAACTGAAGATCGCCGGGGAAATTTGCAGCTGATCTTCTGGACGGCCATCAGGCAATCCATTGATTCGGATTTGACTCCTCAGGGTGCCCGCGTGCACAACTTGCGTGATCTGGGCGCTCGTGCAGCCTGATGACTGCCGGGCTTTAACAGGTAAAAATGGCATCGCCTGCTAGCCCCTGTGCAGTAAACAGGGGCATAATCAGCGCAATCTATCGCTGATGCAGAACCATTTTCTTTATGAATCTTTCCCGCATTGATCTCAATTTGCTGGTGTATCTGGACGTATTGCTGCGGGAAAAAAATGTCACACGTGCTGCAGAGCAACTTGGCATCACCCAGCCGGCGCTCAGCAATGGCCTGCGCCGCCTGCGCGAGTTGTTTCATGATCCTTTACTGGTGCGCACCAGCGCGGGCATGACCCCCACCGAAAGAGCCGCTGAACTCCAGCCGATGGTCAGACAGATTCTGTCGGCGATTGAACAGACGGTGATGCCAACATCAGAATTTGAACCTGAAAAAAGCCAGCGCACTTTTCGCATCATGGCCAGCGACTATGCCGAAACAACACTGCTAGCGCCCTTGGTGGCGGCATTGCGTGTGGAGGCACCACAGATATGTCTGGATGTGCTGACACCCAGCGATGTCAGTTTCCATGATCTGGAGCAAGGTAAAGTCGACATGGCCATCAACCGTTTTGATCGACTGCCGCAGGCGTTTTATCAGGCCAGCTTGTGGCACGACAGCTTCTCCTGCCTGTTGAGCGCCAATAATCCGCTCAGCCATCAGTTTGATCTGGATGGATATCTGGCTTCAGCGCACATCTGGGTCAGCAAAACCGGTATTGGTATTGGCCGGGGAATGAGCCAGCGTGACGGTCAGCGCATGGGATGGGTCGATGAAGCGCTGGCGGAACTTGGGTTGCAGCGTCATATCCGGGTGTTTACCCGTCATTATCAAGTGGCAGCCTATTTGGCCGCGCAGCCAGACCTGGTGGCGACCTTGCCGTCACAAATGGCAAAGCTGTTTGCTGATGACCCCAGGCTCTGTGTGCGCAAGCCGCCATTCATGATTATTCCGATTGAGCTGCAAATGGCATGGAGTCCTTTGTTGCAACATGATGGTGGCCATGCCTGGATGCGCCGACGCATCATCGAGTTGGCGCGTGATGTGGTTGGCCGGCATTAAAAAGTCATCGATAGGTAGTGCTCTCAAAACACTAAATTGGTGATAATCTCGCGTTTAACCAGAACAGAAGGTGCCACGTTTGCCAAACCAGTCTGAAATCGCAACAACCATCATTGCCATTGCTGGCGCTTCAGCCTCAGGAAAGAGCCTGTTTGCTTCCACCGTCTATCACGAACTGGTGGCAGAGCTGGGTGGTGACCGTATTGCCATTGTTTCGGAAGACGCCTATTACCGCGATCAAAGTCATCTGCCTTTCAGTCAGCGGGTACTGACCAACTATGATCACCCCTCTGCGTTTGAACACTCTTTGCTGGCCTCGCATTTACATACATTGAGGCAGGGTGGCGCGATTGATATGCCACAGTACAGTTATAAACAGCACACCCGTCAGGAAAAAACTATCCGGGTGTCTGGCGCCAGAGTTGTGCTGGTTGAAGGGATTTTGCTGCTCACGGATAAGCGTCTGCGCGAGAACTTTGATATCAGTGTTTTTATGGATACCCCGCTCGATATCTGTCTGTTGCGACGTATCAAGCGTGATATTGAAGATCGTGGACGCAGCCTGCATTCAGTTGTTGAGCAGTATGAAACCACGGTGAGACCTGCGTATTTCGAATTTATTGAACCGTCGCGGCAATATGCCGATCTGGTGGTGACCCGAGGCGGTCAAAACCAGATTGCAATTGATGTGATCAAAGCCAACATTCGCCAGTTAATGGCCAGATAGTTTATCGGTTGCACTTTATGATGGGTCTTGTCGGCATGGCATTTCTGTTGCTGGTGGCATTTGCTGCCTCCAGCAATAAACGGCGTATAAACTGGCGTACAGTGAGTATTGCGTTTGCGTTACAGGTGTTTCTGGGTGCATTTGTCATCTACCTGCCGTTTGGGCAACAGGTGCTGTATCAGATCACTCAGGTTGTATCCAAGGTAATCAGTTTTGCGAACGATGGTATCGTGTTTGTGTTTGGTGAGATTGGCAATTTTTCGCAGGGGTTTATCTTTGCGGTGCACGTACTGACCGTCATTGTGTTTTTCTCGTCGCTGATCGCAGTGCTTTATCATCTGGGTATCATGACCTGGGTTATCCGCGTGATTGGTGGTGGTTTGCAAAAACTGTTAGGCACCAGTCGTCCTGAGTCCATGTCAGCGGCAGCCAATATTTTTGTGGGCCAAACTGAAGCGCCGCTGGTTGTCAGACCATTTATTCCGACCATGACCCGCTCAGAGCTGTTTGCTGTGATGGTGGGCGGATTATCCTCCATTGCGGGGTCGGTGCTCGCTGGTTATGCGGGGCTGGGTGTTGAGTTGAAGTACCTGATTGCCGCCAGTTTTATGGCCGCCCCCGGCGGTTTTCTGATGGCAAAAATGCTGTTGCCAGAAACGGAAACCGCTAAAAATGATCTGACGGAAATTGTGAATGCGCAGCCACATACCAATGTGATTGATGCCGCCGCTGCCGGCGCGTCCAGCGGTATGCAACTGGCCCTGAACGTCGGCGCGATGGTGCTGGCCTTTGTGGGATTGATTGCGTTGGTGAACGGCATTATTGGTGGCATTGGCGGCCTGATTGGTATCGAAGGGCTTACCCTGCAATTGATTTTTGGTTACCTGTTCCAGCCACTGGCGTTTCTGCTGGGGGTTTCCTGGGATGAGGCGCGACTGGCGGGCAGCTTTATTGGTCAAAAGTTGGTGATTAACGAATTTGTGGCCTATCTCGACTATGTCACCGTCAAAGAGCAGCTCAGTGCGCAGACACAAATTATTGTCACCATTGCGCTATGCGGTTTTGCCAACTTTTCATCGGTCGCCATCTTGCTGGGCGGTCTGGGTGGCATGGCTCCGGAGCGTCGCGGAGATATCGCCGAGCTTGGTATGAAGGCCTTGCTGGCGGCGACGCTGGCTAATTTGATGAGCGCTGCAATTGCAGGGTTCTTTTTCTCCTTGATTTGAGGTCAGTCACCATGTCAGCGCACGTTCCTGATCTTGATATTGGTCGTCTGGATACAGACACGGATGCATTTGTGGCTGAGCTTGGGCGCGCGTATACCGAGTTTGGATTTTGCGGCATTCGCGGTCATGGCATCAGCAGCAAAACGGTTGAGGATTGTTACGCGGCGATCAAAGCGTTTTTTGCCTTACCTCATGAGGTCAAACAAAAATATCATGGCGCGGGTCTGGGCGGAGCCCGAGGTTACACGGGTTTTGGTATCGAAAAAGCCAAAGACAGCCAGCATCCCGATTTGAAAGAGTTCTGGCATGTCGGACTCGAGACTGGCAATCCTGCACCGCATCCGTGTTTATACCCGAATATCTGGCCAAGCGAGGTGCCGGACTTTGAACGTGCCACCTATACCCTCTACACAGAATTACTAATGCTGGGCAGCCGGGTGCTTGAAGCGCTGGCGCTGTTTTTGGGTATGCCGCGCGATTATTTTGCGGACAAAATCCAGTATGGAAATTCGATATTACGGCCTATCCACTATCCGCCCGTCACTAACACGGGATCAGGCTCTATCCGCGCCGGTCAACATGAAGATATCAATCTGATCACGCTGCTGGTCGGCTCGCATGAAGCAGGCCTTGAGATTTTGCGTCGTGATGGTTCGTGGTTGCCAGTGACCACACAACGGAGCGAAATCCTGGTCAATATTGGCGACATGCTGCAACGCCTCAGCAATCATGTGCTGCCTTCAACAACCCACCGCGTGGTCAATCCTGTTGGCTTCGCATCCGGGCAAGCGCGTTATTCCATCCCGTTTTTTTTGCACCCCAATCCCGATTTTTTGATCAAAACACTGCCTACCTGTATCAGCGAAGACAGGCCAAACCAGTATCCAGATGCCATCACTGCCAATGACTACCTGTTGCAGCGCCTGGCAGAGATCGGGCTGCTCAAAAAAGCAAATTAATGCCAGACACCAATGATGCCACCCATGATGGTAAATGCCAGTGTGTGGTAAGAGGCGTTGATGGCAAACAGCTTGAACGAACGTTGTTCAAACAGATCATTAATGGCAAATGACATGGCTACCCAGCCAAATCCTGCCAGAAAACCATAAAATAACCCGCTTTGCAGCGTGCTGCTGCTGCCCAGAAACATGGCCAGATTAAACGCGATGACCAGACTGGCAAGGAATGCCAGACCAAAGGTTCTGGGGATATTCTGCTGTTTGGCGCGTTCTTCGGTGATACCACTTTCATGCATCCAGACTTTGCCAAATAGCAGGCCGGAATACCAAAGACCGCCGAGCATAAAACAGGATAAAGCAGCTACAAAAATGGCAATCAGATTCAGACTTGAGATATCCATGAGTTTTCCTCTTTATTGTTATGTGGCGTGGGGTGACAGAGTTCAATCTGCTACGCGCTTGTAAATATAGTCCTTCAATAAAAAGTTGACCAGTAAACTGTTGTCACAAAACCACTTGCAATAGTGTGCCCTTTGTTGCCCAAACGTGCTTACAATAAGGCTTGACGCTTAAAACAGTGATGCGGGCCATGAACTTGATACCTCGGGTGATTACTTCAGTACTTTTGACAATACCACTGGTGGCAACCGCTCTTGTGTTGGTCGCAGCTGTGTTGATCGCACCATCGAAGGCATTGGCCCAGAACGGACAGCCAAGCATTCAACAATTGCTGGAAGAGCCATTTCTGGACGACTACTATTCCAACGTGGTGTATGGCTACGAAATAATCATCGATACTCAGAAAAACGCCAGTCGTTATGTGGGCAATGCCCTTAACTGCAGCAACTGCCACTTACAAGCGGGTACCCAAAAGGAAGCCTTGCCGCTGAACGTTGCTGGTATGTACCCAAAATGGCGCGCTAAAAATGGTAAACGTAATGGCATTGGTTTGCGAATTCGTGAATGTTTTCTGTACAGCATGGATGGCATCATGCCGCCGGAAGATGCGCCAGAAGTGCTGGCGATTTCGGCGTATGTGAGCTACCTGTCGCAGGGGCAGATCATGGGTGCAGAACCCGAAGGACGGGGTGTGCCCACGTTACCGGATACCGGTTATGACCCCAATCCTGCCAATGGCCGGGCGGTATATCTTGCGCAGTGTGCCAGTTGTCATGGCACACAAGGGGAGGGCGTTGCCGGCATGCCGCCGGTGTGGGGTTTAAACTCCTACAACAAAGGTGCCGGCATGAATGATATTCGTGAAGCTGCTGGTTTCATCTGGGCAAACATGCCGCTGGGCAATGGTAAATCGCTGAGCCACCAGCAAGCACTGGACGTGTCAGCCTACCTGAATTTGCAGATACGCCCTTCTGACCCCAGAGACAGCAAATTCCTCAAACTGTTGGAACACCTGATAAATTGATCCGTAAATATCTCACAGAAGCGACTCCTTCGTTTGCCTGGAAAAATCATCTGGGCAACTGGCGTACGGAGATATTTGCGGGATTTGTAGGCGCCATACTGGTTATTCCACAAGGCATCACCTTTGCATATCTGGCTGGCCTGCAGCCAGAATATGGTTTGTATTGCGCGATTTTTGTGACGCTGTTTTGCAGTGTGTTTGGCACCTCATCGATGATGAGCGGCCCGAATACTGCTGTCGCAATTCTGATCGGGACAGCGGTGTTGCCACTGGCCGGTCGCGGCAGTCCGGTGTATGTCGATTTTGTGTTTCTGTTGTGTTTGATGGTGGGCGCCATTCAATTATTGTTCTGGCTGACGCGCGGGGCACGAATTTTTCAGTACCTGTCACCCGCGGCCATTTCGGGCATTTCTGCTGGCGCCGGCTTTTTAATTATCATGTCGTCACTGGACAGCATTCTGGATTTGTCGACGTTCAAGACTACGTTCTTTTACGAAAAAATATATGTGATTGTCAGTGACGCCCGCGATCTGGTAAATCCGTACAGCCTGTTTATTGGTCTGTGCACAATCGCTGGCGGCTATATAGGACGTCGGTTTTCACCACGTTATTTTATTATTATTGCGGTGACGGCAGGTTATCTCAGTGGTTTGCTGGTAGCGTTTATCTGGCCGCAGCCGATCACTGAGCTTGAATATCTGGGCCGTATGCCGCTGGAATGGTTGCCGTTCAGCATACCCACCATCAACATGGAATATCTGATGATCAGCACCAAGCTGATCCCCTATGCGATTACCATTGCATTTATTGGGCTGGCACAGTCGCTGGTGATTGTTCGCGAGCTCAAGATGGAGACTGATCAGGACATCAATCTGGATAAAGAAGTGTATGCCCAGGGGCTGGCTAATCTGTTGGCACCGTTTTTCTCCAGTTTTGCTGGCGCAGGCAGCTTTAACCGAACCAAGGCCAACCAGAGTCTTGGTGCGACCACGCCGTTTTCCGGTATCACCTCCGCAGGTTTTGTGCTGATACTGATCACCTTTCTTGGGCCAATACTCACCTATATGCCGATGGCCGCCATGGCCGGCACGCTGTTTATTGTGGGCGCGGACATGATCAAGTGGCGCGATATCAAACACTACGCCAAGGTGCGCGCGGAGTTGGTGATTTATCTGGCCACGTTTATCAGCATCATGTTTTTTGGGCTGGCCACAGGTGTTGTGGTCGCGGTGTTCCTGTCGGTCAGTGTGTTTATGTTACGCATCAGTCAGCTGGAGTTGACGGTTGAACCAACGGACTCGGGTATGCTTCTTAAAGTCAAAGGCGCCTTGTTTTATGCATCGCTTGCGCATCTTACCGAACGTTTTCACAGTCACTTCGGTAAAAATATGACCGTCGATCTGCAATTCACCACCCATATCGACCAGTCTGCTGTTGATTTTTTTATTCGGGAATCGAAGCACATGGCGGCGCATGGCGCCAGGTTGACGCTATTGATCAATGATAAACAAGGTCACTTCTTAAAGAAGCTGGGTGCGAGCAGTGAAATTGATCTGGTTGCGTTATAGTTTTTAGTACACTCATTCAGTAAACACAGCAGGAGAACAACGATGAAAGATGATGATCAGCAAACAGTCGGGCGCCGCGCCCTTTTGAGCAATCTGGGTGTCGCTGCCGTTGCTGGCCTGGCGGTCAGTGCCAGTCAGGTGTCGGCGCAGCCAACGCCCATGGACACAGGGTTTCAACCGGCCAGACATGGCCAGGATCTGTGGCTGGATGAGCTGCCTGGCAGTCACCGGGTGATTGTCGACTCATCATCGCCCGTGGGCGGCGCCAGTGCCTTGTGGTACGCCAATAACATTCTCAGCGCTCATGAGGAGTCATACGAGGGGAGCGCTTCTGACTACGCCATGATTGTGTGTTTCCGGCACTTGTCTACAACGTATGGATTTAATGATGCCATCTGGCAAAAATACGGCGCTATGTTTGACCGCGCAGCTAACCCGGCACCAACACAGAATCCCATGAACACAGCGGGGCCCTCTAACGGCGGGAATAGTATCGCGTCATCAGTGGCGCGCGGGGTGCAGTTTGCCATTTGCGGCAGAGCCACCCGACGCTTCGCCATGGCGATTGCCTCGTCAACCGGGGTAACGGCTGACGAAGCGTTTGCTGAATTGTCATCAAGTCTGATCCCCAACGCCCGTATGGTGCCGGCGGGCGTAGTAACGGTCACCCGGGCGCAGGAATATGGTTACAGTTTGTTGTATGCGGAGTAACAAGCCGCGGGGGTTTGGAGTAATTACTCCGAACCAACCAGTTCAAAAACAAGGTTTGTGCCATCAATCAATAAAAACTGCAGGCCCCGGTACTCAACATTGTCCTCAATGTGAAGTTCCGGGATGCGGAATATCCCGGTCGCAGAGTTGAAAGTAGATGCTTTTTCAGGCAAAACAGGTAATGGTTTCAACGTTGACTCGATTGCCTGTATGCGCACTGATGGTTCCATTTGAAGCAAATTAAAACCAAGCTCGATATTGCCAAATTCACCAGCTGCTACGTTAGACGTTAATCGATTGCTGCACAGGTCAAACCGGTTGGCAACTGCTGGCAGATTGTTCGAGCTGATGGGGACGTAATTCATGGCCAGTGTGTTGACGCCGTTGTTGTTGTACACAAATACCTCGGCAAAACCGAACTGATTGCGGCCTGACAGCGCAGAGTTTGCCCACCTCAGTCGATCGACAACTTCGGGATTACTGCTCAATTGTGCACGGGAAACAGCGCGCAGTTTTCCATTGCCGGCACTCTCAAAAAACAAGGTGGAATTGGCAGAGGGATCGCGATTATCAACAGCAACCACCTCGGGATGCCCATCCCGGTTGATATCATGCAGGCGCAAGAAGTAGGGTGTGTCGCGAACCGGGTTGGTATCCTGGGTCGGGCCACTCAGACAGCTGTCTGTGCGGTCCACAAATCGACGAGTGCCGCGACCTTCGCTGTACAGAAACTGCATTGCCAGACCCCTGAAATTGCGATCGTAGGCGGTGAACTGAATATCCAGGGCGCCATCATTGTTTACATCAAAGGTAGTTGCTTCGATCACGGCATACTCACCGTTAGCCACAAAACGGGACATGTCCGGCAGTAGCGTTACCTGAGCCTTTGAAAAGTCTCCATTACCAGGGTTCCAATACACCCGGCTAGGGATAGTTCCGGTATTTTCAACACGTCCAACGATCAGATCAGGAAATTTGTCACCATCCAGATCTTTTATCTGTACGGCCCAGGTTGTTGGGGTTGTCAGACTTAATAGCGATGCAGGCATGCGGGTTCTGTCCATTTCAAAACCAGCGGCGCCCTTGTTCATCAAAAAATAGTTTTGTTTGGCAGCATCGCCCAGCGCATTGTTGGTTACCAGAATATCAATGCGCCCATCACCATCAATGTCGCCCGCTGCCGCGTTGTGTGTAAAGTCATGCAGCGTTGGCAGCAGGTTGGTCGCGTCCCTGAAACCACTGCCAGTGCCCAACAACAGTTGATTCTGGAAGCCCGGGAACGGCGGCGCGTCCCAGCCATGATCAGCCAGAAACATGTCAGCAATTCCATCACCATTAAAATCTTCAACCAGTATTTCCCGCACCCATTCCGAGTTGGGCTTGTCTCCGGTTGCCGGTGTGAAGGTGTTGTTGCCGTTGTTTAACAGAATGATGCCGGGGCGTCCGCCTTTACGCGGTGCACTGATGGGTGAAAACACGGTAGCAACGATGTCAGTGAATCCATCGCCATTCACATCTTCGAAATAGCGGAAGATATCCGGCGCCATATCAGTGGGCATACTGAAGTGCAAAAAACTGACCGGGCCTGCTGTATAAGCTGAGCGCTGCGGTGCTGCGCCGGTTTGGCTGGCTGCAATGTGTGAGTGGAGCAAGACGGGTAAGGAGACAAGACAGGCAGGCAGTAATGAGAAGGTCGTGAAGCGTGATTTCGTAAAGTTGCCTGATGTCATGGTTATTACCTGTGCTGAACTGAGAAATATTAACAACGATGAATTGATATCAAAATCGAATAAATTCATCAATCGTTTATTTTAAGTTCCGTACGGGCACCACTCATCAGGTGCCCGCAGTTCAGACCGTGTTAACCAAACACAAACTCAACACCTTTATCTGCCAGGCCTATCAGTTGAATATAGCTCTGGTTCAGAGGATGCAGGGCTGTATCGATTGCTAAAGACACCTGCGTTGAGGTGCCATTTGCAATCTGACCGAGATAAAACTCCAGGTCTGCTTGCGGTGGTACCACACCGACCACATTGGTATACACCAGTTTCACCAAGGTTTCGTTGCTGGGGTTAGGGCCCAGCACGGCATCAAGCGCCATCTTCATCAGTTGCTCATATGTGTAGCCGGCATTCTCCAGCAGATCAAGGCCAATCGACACGTATTCCGGAATCTGCCAGTTATCTCTGCCTAACAGGGTAACCAACAGTTTGGCAACCAGTCCGGCGTTGCCATCAATATCAAATGCCAGTGCCTTATCGCCAAACACCAGGCGTTCCACGCTGACTAATGTGTCAGTGCCTTCGTTGCCCAGCAGGTCTTTGACGGTGAGTTCAGTACCGTTTCGGGTGATCTGGAAACTCGATTTGAGTCCCTGATATTTGGCAACATCAATGCCGGCTTTGCCATCGATCCTGTCGTTGCCGGTGCCGCCGGTGAACACGTCTTTACCGTTTGTGCCAATCAGAATCTCATTGGGATCAAAGACGGGAGCCACTGTTGCATAGTCAATTTGCACCGCATTACTGGTGTTACTGGTAAGGGTGCTGACCTTGCCCAAACCATCGGTGATGGTTAATCGCGCGCTGATCTCAGAGCCTGCATCATCGCTTTTAACAACATAGGTGGCAGCTGATGCGCCCGCAATTGGCAATCCTTTGCGTAGCCATTGATAGGCAAATGTACTCAGACCATCGGCATCATTCAGTGCGCTGGTGTCGATGGAGAGTGTTTTGCCAACAATGGCCGGGCCCGCCACCAACGCCGTGCCACTGAGCGGTTTGTCTGTGCGGGGCGATCCAAACAACACGACGCTGGGAGCGTCGGTCCTGCCCAGCAGCAGGTCGGCACCACCATCACCATTAATGTCGCCGGCAGAAGCTACTTCGCCACCAAACCCGCTGCCATCAGGCGAAATCACAATAAAGCCTTCACGTGAGGAGATATTGTCGAGATTGACGGAGGCGCCCAGACTTTGTTTGTTGCCGTATACCACAAACACTTTGCCGTTGTTGACCTGAGTTGGTTTGCCTTCCGGTGAAAAAACCGTAGTTGTGCGTGCGCCAATCACAATATCCGCGAGTCGATCGTTGTTGAGGTCGTCAACAATAGCCACAGAACCTTCACCCAATGCATAGTGGTTTGGCCCCGGGAAATCCAGTTTAAACGCGCTACCGTTGTTGCCGTTGAGATCCTCCAGTCGCAGCATCTCGCCCAGCCCACCGGCACTGCCATACACCAGATAGGCGCGGGCAGGCTGATCCGGGATGGTGGGGGATGTAGGTCGCATCACACCAATAATGACGTCGTCATAGCCATCACCGTTCACATCGCCACCGCCAGCAACCAGGCCGCCGGTGCGGTCCTGTCCAGAAGCATAAACACCGGTAATTTTGGTGCCTTGTGTTGCTGCCATGGTCATTAAATCAAGGGCTGCAGGTAAGGGCGCTTTGCTGCCATACACAATAAAGGCACCACCAATCAGGTCGTTGGAACCGATGCCCGCAGGATCTGACACCTCCAGATACGGTGCCCCAATAATCAGGTCGTCGATGCCGTCTCCATTAACGTCACCGGCATTGCTGACACTTTCACCGGCCAAAGTGAAACTACCAAAGCCGTTAATGCGCATACCATTGCTGCCATTGAGCGTCGCAATGTCCAGCTTGGCATTAAACGGGCCCGCTGACCCGAATACCACATAGGCAGCACCGCCTAAATTGCTATCCAGCGGGGCACCAATCACCACATCATCAAAACCATCGCCATTAAAATCAAAACCGCCGGCAACATAGGTTTCTAAATAACCACCAGCAACGTTAATCTGGAATCCATTTTTCCCATCCAGATTATCGAGGTTGATAATCGGATCAAACGCCGTGGTTTTTCCAAACAGGATATAGGATTGTTGATTGCCACCAATAATCAGGTCATCGATACCGTCCTTGTTAAAATCCCCGGCTGTACTGATGGCCAGACTGGTATCATCTAATTTGGACAGTAATTTGAAACTTTTGGATCCGGGAGACGTCGGATCTCCCAGATACACAGTGGTGTTTAGAGTGAAGATGCCGGGCAGTGACCCTGAGGATGCTATCGATAAATTGCCGATGGCAAAATCGCCCCGACCATCTTTATTGATATCACCAATTCCATTAAGCGCAACATGATTGGCGAGAGAGCCGATATCAAAGGTCTTGCCGTTGAAGGTATTCTTCGACAGATCAACAACATTGCTTGCAATACCCGGCAACTGGACATTTTTTAAGGTCAGTGTTGAGCCATCCGGCAAGCTGATGACAGTATTGAGGCCGGCAATCGCGTAAGTCAGTAACGACGCGCCATTGATACCCAGGCTCGATGTGTCCAGTACGTCCACACCGACTTCCCAGTCGGTCATAACGTCATGGCCCATGCCGAGACTGAGAACGACCACATCAGCGCCCGCACCGCCGGTCAGCGTATCGTTGCCCTCACCCCCATCCAGCCGATCTGCATAGTTGCCGGCGCCGCCGTACAGTATGTCGTCCCCCGGGCCACCGATCAGGGTATCCGCACCTGTGCCACCATCCAGAATATCGTTGCCTTCACCACCGTCTATATAGTCGTCACCATCAAACACAAAAAACGCAGGGTTGGTGGCGGTTTTTCCGGGGTCACGAATAGTTGAGGGTCTCGGACTGGGGGCTGAGCCTTCTACGTTGTAGTTTTCTTTATCACCCAGGCCACCAAAAATAATATCGTCACCGCGATAACCATACAGCTTGTCTGAATGGTATGAGCCGGTGATGCGGTCATCGCCACCAAAAATCGCATTCTGGTAAAACAACCAGTTGGCTGTAATCATGGTGAGCATGGGCTTGCTGAAACCACTGACCGACATCTGCGTGGTATTGCCACCGGAGAAATCAACCGCAAGTCGTGACACCGTACCCGTTTGCGGATTTAACAGTCCGCTGCCTTCAAAAAATCCTTTGCCGTTGGTTTGGAACTCAGTGTTGAAATAATAGCGGTTGCCATCGTTTTCACCCGCGCTGCGCTGTGACATGAACAGGAACTGTTTGCCACCGCCCTCCGGGCTCATATCGATAGGGTGTTTTGTATCGAAGCGGTTGCCAGCAAACAGCTGAACGTCCTCCTTCGGGAACAGTGTTTCAAACAGTTCGTCATAAGTGACGGTTTTGTCGGTAAATACAAAACTTTCAATCGAGCGTGCTTTGTCCGTCTGACTGCCGTTAGTGATGTTCAGAAACCCATTAACATCCAGTGCAAAGCTTGAGTCGGCAAACGCATAACTCAGCGTCAGACTGTCCTGACCCGCGCCACCGTCAAACGTGCTGTTGCCTTTGCCTTGCAGCGCATCAGTGGCATTGAGAATACTGTTACTGCCATCAAAGAAGCGGTTGTTGCGATAGTCACCGGTGAGGGTGATGCTGACGTCACCGTCAACAACAAGGTTTTCTATATTCTCTGGTACCTTCATGCTGATGCGGGTGATGACGGTGTCCGTTCCGCCATCCGCTGTTTCAGGCCCAACCACATCACCAAAGTTATCAACAAAATAAATGTCATCGCCAGCGCCGCCAACCATGATATCGGCGCCTTCGCCGCCATCGAGGGTGTCGTTGCCAGCAAGCCCCAGCAAGGTTTGATTACCGATGCCGCCTCTAAGCACATTATTGAGGCTGTTGCCGGTCACCGAAACGGATTTGCCTTCGATCACCAATGCATTTTCTACATGGGCGGGCAACGTGAAATTGACTGACGTTTCGACGGTGTCATTGCCTTCGTTCAGCGCCTCAATGATAATTTCATTGGAGTTGTCCACGACATAGGTATCATCACCGAGGCCGCCTGCGAACTGATCCAGACCCGTGCCGCCGATCAGGCGATCGTTACCAGCCCCGCCATTGAGCAAGTCATTGCCGGTACCACCGTCCAGAATGTCATCACCGTCAAGCCCGTTGATAATATCGTCGCCGCCCAGCCCCTCAATGAAGTCAGCAATGATCGTACCGGTAAGCAGATTGTTGCTCTCGGTGCCACGTACCACAAATTTGACCGCGTCAGCAAAGCTCAATGTTTTGTCGGTAAATTCCAGGAACTCAATATCATCAGATATTGTGTCTATCGACAGCACAGTTGGGCCATCAGCCGCGATAACACGCAACTTGCCGGCCAGCAGTTGGTAATAGACGCCTGTGCTGGCGAATTCAAACACAACGGTGTCAGTGCCACCGCCACCGCTTACATTGTCGTTACCTGCGCCGGGTGTCAGTCGGTTGTTGTTATTGTCGCCAACCAGGGTATCCGCAAACGCTGAACCGATGATGTTTTCAATGTTTTTTAAGGAATCACCCTCAGCGTCGCCACCTTTAAAAACGAGTTTGGTCAGGTCAATGGTGACACCGGTCGGTGAGTGCTGGTATCCGGCAGTATCAATGCCTGCTCCGCCATCGATGGTGTCTGCGCCTGCGCCACCAAAAAAGAAAGTATCTTCAGCGTTACCTACAAAATTGTCGTTGCCTTTGCCGCCAATGATGCGTTCGATATTGGTAAACTGATCGCGCGAGCTAACGTACTGCTGGATAACTGAGACTTCCTGCTCTGGTAACAGACCCTCATCCGGCAGAAAACGAACTTCCTTTAAATCATCAGGCGTTTCCGCAAACAAAGGGTTCAATTTCCAGATGCGTTCAGGCGTGATTGGATCTTCTTGTATGCGAACGTCGTCACTGGGGTCGTCGGTACCTTGATCACGAATCTGATAGGTGAAACGTGTTTCCTTGGTGCCGGTTTGGATCATATCGCCCGGCAGTCCGGTTGGCCCGGGAACAGACTTGAGTGAGTCAGTCCAGACATAGGCATCAACCGGCGTGAGGCTGGTAACCTCGCCGCTGGTGAGTGCAGCGCGCGAGCCTGCGCCGGCCATCACCACGGTGACGCCATAGGTGAGCGACGAATAATCAATGCTGTCTGTGCCTGCGCCTCCGTCGAGTTGGTTGTTGCCAGCGCCGCCGCTCAAGTAATCGTCGCCATCACCGCCACGCAGTATGTCGTCACCACGCCCACCGACCAACACATCGTTGCCGCCGCGACCGTCCAGCAAGTCGTTGCCGGCACCACCACCGAGAAAGTTGTCATTGTCGTCGCCGAACAGTTGATCGTCGCCCACACCGCCAATCAGATTTTCGATGCTGACCAGGGTGTCGAGTCCCGCCTTACCGGTTTTCAGGTCGGCAATCACTCCCGTGGTGTCATTGGTCAACCTGTTTATACCCGCCTTGGGGTGAACCTGATAGAGGCTCCAGCTGGCAGTGTCGTTACCATCACCACCATCCAATAAATCTGCACCATTGCCGCCGTGCAGGACATCATTGCCACTGCCACCAAACAATTGGTCATCACCGTCATTGCCAAACAGTTGATCACTGCCATCCATGCCGTGAATGATGTCATTGCCATCCCAACCAACAAGTTCATTATCCTGCTCATCGCCGGTAATAATGTCGTCAAACTGGGAACCAATGGCATTGACGATGCCACCAATCAAAATATCACCAGTGGCATAACCGCGGTCCAGCGTTTTAGTGGTCAGGTCAACAGTCACGCCGGAGGTACTGACCTCATAGGTCAACAGGTTGATACCCTCACCACCATCAATCTGTTCCCTGAAATCGCCGCCCACAAAGGTATCGTCGCCTTTGCCCCCATTTAGCACGGCAATCAGCGCCGGGTTGAACAGGCTCTTGGGGGTTTCATTGCCAAGGGTGTGGTTAAAGGTGCCCAACACATCATTACCATCGCCGCCTTCAACCAGTGAGGCAAAAAGTTGCGAGGCAAACAGCACGTCGTCTCCGCCCTGGCCATCAATGCTGATGGCACCATCCGGGCTGCCACCGGTGATCAGGTCCCGGTGTTGAGAGCCGATGATGCGTTCAAATTCGCCTATGCTTGTTGCTCTGCCGCCCGGGTTTGAGGTGTTGGCATCTGCCACGCGCAACTCAAAATTCACCTCGGGATTCGCTACACCGGCTATCTGTACACCGGGTACTTTTTTCACCACGCCGTTCACGCCCAGTGTGGGTTGTGTAAAGCGCGGGTCGTCATCATAAAGTGCAGTTAACGGTGCTTTTCCAGTCAACACACCGGCTGAAACCGGGTTCAGGTAAATATGCCAGGAATAATTGCTTTGACTGAAGTCCAGCGTG
The DNA here is from genome assembly GCA_030696315.1 of Pseudohongiella sp. GTDB lineage: Bacteria > Pseudomonadota > Gammaproteobacteria > Pseudomonadales > Pseudohongiellaceae > Pseudohongiella. Next base: position 22,152 of record JAUYSM010000073.1, read on the forward strand.
TCGATGCCCGTGAGCGGTGCTTGTCGGTTGTCATCGCCGTAAAACAGATCTCCGTCGACATTGTTGTCGCCCCAGATACGCACCACGTCGTCACCTTCGCCACCGAAGAAGGTATCGGTTGCGTCTGGGCTGCTGACAAACAGATCGTTACCTGGTCCACCAAAGATTAGGTTTTTGGTTGAGCCTTGGGTGTAAAGATCATCATCTCCGTCGTTGGCGTAAATGGTCTGACTAATACCCGCCGCTGTGTAGATAATGTCGCGGCCCTTGGTGGCAACAATATTTTCGACGCCTTCAAGGTTGTCGACACCAAAGCGGTCACCTTTCTCTATACTGGTTTTGTATTTGGAGACTTGTTGTTTATGCGGGACATCGGACGGGAAAATCACGATGCCGCCGGGCATGCTGTCAACCGTAAAGGCGTGATCACCCGTTGTTGCAAAATCGATAAAGTCTATGGTGATTGAGTAGTGATCGGTGATGGCCGAGGTTGCATAGAAGATCTGCGAATAATCGCTGGACAGGTCAATAATGTAATCGTCACCCAGACCCGCCACGTAGGTGTTAAAACCAGAGCCGCCTTCGATGTAGTCGTTGCCACCATCACCAATCAGCAGATCGTTGCCGTCGCCACCGAGCAGGATGTCATCACCGTCAAGACCTCGGATCTGATCGTTCCCCGCCCCACCACTGATTTTGTTTATGCCGTCTGAGCCGATCAGCACATCACCGAATTTTGTACCGATGACGTTCTCGATACCATTGATCTGACCCACAACGAAGCTCAGTCCTGGCACGACCCTGCCTTTGGAGTCGGCATGGATGGTGATAGAGGTGGGCCGATACAGCAGTTCTTTGGCAGTTTTGCCGAGGAATACATTCAGTGCATATTCGCTGAGATTGTAATCAACGGTGTCATTGCCGCCGATGTCGTCGATGATGTCCATATCACCACTGCGCGGGCCGGGAATATAGATGTCATTACCCAAGCCACCGCGCAGTATGTCGCCCGCCGCACCGCGGCTTGTCACTGTCAGGGGATCGTTACTGCCACTGCTGAGTTGGTCGTTGCCGGCGCCGGTATCCAGAATATCCAGGCCGAGCGCACCAAAGATCAGATCTACTCCACCATCTGCGGTAAACACGGTCTTGCCGCCGAACTCGAGGGTAGAAAAGGTGGGAGTGACTTCTGTTCGACCGCCGGCTACGCTGCGTGTCTGAATGTAGGTATCGATTTTTCTCAGGTCGAGCACCGTGTCATCGAACACCAACACTTCAATGCCGCGGAGCTCATCAGTGCCCAGATTGATGCGATCGCTGAGGCCTTCAATTGAGGTGTCATCGCGTAAATCCGTCACAAACCAGGTGCCGGTTGCAAAGCCGTCTTTGAGAATGCTGACAATGCCGTAGTCATTGATTGAGCCGGTATAAATCGCAAGGTCAGGCTGGTCTGGCGGGTTTGCTCCCCCATCCAACAGGTCATTGCCGCCACCACCAATCAGGATGTCCATGCCAGCGCCGCCGCGCAGGATATCGCCAAAAGCTGAACCCAGCAGAATATCATCGCCTCCGAGCCCATCGAGGGTCAGCGCGCCACTGGCGTTAAGCGCCCCCATCAGGGTGTCGTCGCCTTCGGTCGCTATCGCAAACTGATTGGGAAAATTGACATCGTCGAGTTTGGCTTTAACAGCGTTAAAAGGCGCTTCAATTTTCTGTTCGTAGAACTTTTTCATGTCGGACAGGAAAACACGTTCCAGTTCAGCAATGATGCCGTTCAGGAAACTGGTGTCTGGGAGAATCTTGAGTATTTCGTTTGCCACCGCTTCAATTAACTTGTTGATGCCCGTGGCTTTAATGACTGCGTCCAGTGCCCATTCCAGCGGTTTGAGAAGCCAGCCAAAAATCGAGTCGAGGGCATCCAGTACAGGTTCCAGCGCGTTGTAAATTTTCTGGATGGGGGTAAACACCGGAGACAGCGCGTTGCTTACGGCTATGATCGCATTTGCAAATTCTTCGATAATCTGGAAAACAGGGTTTTCAACAAAGTTGGTTATTCCCTTGCCTGCATCCACGATGCCATCCAGCATCGCGGTCAGTTGTGACACCTCCAACGCAACTTCGGCTGCATCAGCCTGTGCCTCGGCAATTCTGAGTAATACCTTTTGCTTGGCATTTGAATCACTGCCTAAAAACGGGATGTCGCTACTAAACAGCTGCTTGGCGTCAGCCAGTTGTTGGCCAGCCACAGCGAGTTTGCGGGAGAAGGTGTCCGCAGCAACCCCAGCGTACAGGCCATACTTCTCGATTTTGCCCAAGGTGTCAGCAATTGGCTCGATGAACGCACCGATCTTGCGCTGTGTTTCAGAAAGATTTAACAGCTCCGCCTTGGTGCGGGCGGACCAGAATGCCAGCGCACCTGCGATGGGCTTGATAACTTTGGCGATGGTGCCAACAAATGGTTTGCCATCGAGGTAGTTGGCGGCTTTCTCAAGCGCCTGCACTTTCTGGTCAAGATCTTTGATTTTTTTGACCAGTGAGTCTCCGGTCTTGGCGTAAAGTTGCAGAGGTTTGAGCGACTTTTTGCCTAATTGTGCTGCGCTGGAGACGGTGTAAAGCGTGCTGGCAAGATCGCGGAAGGTGACGGCAGCTTCGGAACGGATGCTATCGGGAATTTGATCAAGAGGTGTTTTCTGGTCAGACACGGTCAAGGTCCTTCGCTTTTTTATTTTTCAGCACCATGATGGTGCAACCCTTTTGGGAGAGGGCTTCTTATGATCGAACGGAGATGTCCGAAGATTGAACCTACCTGACCTAGCGCTGAGGCTAGCATGTTCTTAGCGAATACCACAAATGTTCAGGGTGAGCTGAAGGGGGTAAAAATAGGGGGGGAATTGATTGTAACCAGTAATTCAAAATCCTGGTTTACAAAGTTTGTTTTTTGTCCATCCAATGTTCAAATGCTGCTACAGGCAAAGGTCTGGATATCAAATAACCCTGTGCATATTGGCAGCCCATGTCCAGCAGCATGTTGCGTTGTTCCGTTGTTTCAACTCCCTCAGCGATAGTATCCAATTCAAATACCTTACTGATATTGATAAAGCTCTGGATGATGGCAATGTCGTCTTTGCTGTCAATCATATCGCGCACAAAACTTTGATCAATTTTCAAGTAATCAATTGGCAGGCGTTTCAGATACGACAAAGACGAGTATCCAGTGCCGAAGTCATCAATGGCGACTTTTATACCGGAACGTCTGATTTGCTCAAGATTGCTGATGGCTGTGTTGATGTCGCCGAGTGCGCTGCTTTCCAGCACTTCAATCTCAAAGCCCTCTGCGCCTGCGTTTGCAGAGCGTTGAAGAATGGCCATCAGGCGCTTTGGGAAACCGGGATCCTGCAGGCTGAGCGCACTGATGTTGACACTGATTTTTAATGCAGGCCATTGTTTGCGCCAAGTATGTAATTGTTCGGCTGCCTTCAAGATTACCCAGTTATCAATGAGTAATGAAATGGCATGATTTTCTGTGGCCGGCATAAAGGCGCCCGGTGTCAGCAAGCCATTGCCGGGGTGCTGCCATCGGATGAGGGCTTCAGCACCCACAACCTCGCCACTCAACATGTTTATCTTTGCTTGATAAAACAACTCAAACTCATTGTGCGCCAACCCGCGTTCTATTTCTTTGAGCAAGGTATGCCGTTTACGTTCGGCATTTTCCTGGCTCTGATCAAGAATGTGAAACTGCGATTTGCCTCTGATTTTGGCGAGATAAAGGGCATGTGCTGCCTGGCGAAGCAAAGCCTCGGAGCTGCTGCCTTCATCATTAGACCGATACTTGACCCCAGCACTCAGTGAAAAACGAATTTCGATGTTGTCGACGGACAAGGGACCTTGCATCACGGAAAGCGACTCGGCCAGGAACTGATCCAGAGTATTAAACGCGGGCGCTTTTTCGATAAACAGCAAAAACTCATCGCCGCCCAGACGTCCCATATAAGCGCCTGCTGGCAACTTATTGTTTGCTTCATTTGCAAATGCCCTGAGCAGCTTGTCACCAAACTCGGCGCCGTAATCGATATTGATGCTAGAGAAGTCATCGATGTCCAAATGGACGATTAACATGTTTTCAAAAGATTTTTTAAGTTGCAGATCCAGAAGGCGTTTGATGCCATTTCGATTCAGCAAACCGGTCAAGTCGTCGAAGAAAGCCACATGCTCCAGTTGCAGGCTGTATTTTTTTCGCTCAGTAATATCTCTGAAAACGCCAACGGCACAAGTTTGGCCCATCATGATTAACGGGCCATGGATGCTGATTTCGACATCAATCATCTGCCCTGACGCAGTATTTACAATGGTTTCGAAACGATCCCAAGGGCTGTTTGATGCGCCAAGTTCAGTCAGTTTTTGGAGATGGAACTCCCGCGTGACGGGCGGGTGCAAATCGAGCACCTTCATGGTGCATAAATGCGCCAAGGAATGCCCCGTCAGTACTTCCGCCGCTCGGTTGGCATCCACAATGTTGCCGGAAGGAACCTCAGCTAACACAATGGCATCCGGGATGGCATTGATCAAAATGTGGTAGCGCTCTTCACTGGCGGCCAGTTGTTGCGCTGCCAATTGTTCAGCGGTATCACGCAATGCCTGTTCCAGACGTTGTCGGGCAATTTTTTGTTTCATCAGCTCGATGGTGCTGGCGCTGAGTTCACCGTACATGTCCAGGACCGCTCTGATCAGATTTGCCAGTGCACCGGTCATTTCCTGATTGGCTGCCGCAAAGGCGCCATCCATGTCGGTGCCTTGATCCATGCTGAGTGAGGCGAGCGCCATGCGCTTGTCATTGTCCAGAATGTGAAACGCCAGCCAGCGCGTTAAATAGCCAAACAGTTCATCGGCAAAGTCCTCAACACAGCCACTGGTGGTTTGAATCGACTTTATTTTTTCAAAAAACTCGTGATGGGCATGCTCATGCACTGCCAAAAAACTGGTGCCGGAAAAGTGCTTGTGCCAGATTTCCTCTTCGGCCTTGAAGTGGAAGTCCGCATAATCAGAAAGCTCCTGAATCACGCTTTTCAGATTGTCCGGGGTAGAAGACTCTGACACAAAATGATTGGCCAGCTTATTCAGAATGGCGACCAGGGTTTTGTGTTGCTCATCAATAAGCGCGATCCCGGTCGCAAAGTTTTCATTCCATGGGAATATTACGAAGTCTTGATTGGCGGGCGTAGTTTCGTAGGAGATTAAATCACGTGACATCAAGCTAAGTGCTCTGGTTATTCTATGCAGTTGTCAAACCAGTCTACAATTTAACCAGGTGCTTAGATACTCCATACTTGTAAAGGCTTGTAATCGGTGTTGGCCCTGACTACTGCTCAGCACTCACTCACACTGACCGGAATGTTAATCGCCAGCCCGCCATCGGAAGTTTCCTTATAGCGGCTGTTCATATCCAGTGCGGTGTCCCACATGGTTTTGATCACCACGTCCAATGATACTTTGGCACTGGCGGGATCGCTGTGCAGCGCCAGTTGCGAGGCGGTGATGGCCTTGATGGCGCCCATGGTGTTGCGCTCAATGCACGGTACTTGCACCAGTCCGCCAATCGGGTCGCAGGTCATGCCGAGATGATGTTCCATCGCGATTTCTGCCGCCATCATGCATTGTTCTGCGCTGCCACCCAGGCACTCAGTCAGGCCGGCCGCGGCCATTGCTGAGGACACGCCAATTTCAGCCTGGCAGCCACCCATGGCGGCTGAGATTGTTGCGCGTTTTTTGAAAATGCAGCCGATTTCGGATGCGGTGTATAAAAACCGCAGAATCAGATCGTTGTCCGTTTGCTGCTCAGTCAGCCCCTCACGAAACACCAACAGATATTGCAGCACGGCAGGAATGACGCCGGCTGCACCGTTTGTGGGCGCAGTAACCACTCTGCCGAATGCCGCGTTCTGTTCGTTCACCGCCAGCGCAAAACAACTGACCCAATCCAGTGTATAGGCAAATCCTGTACCCTGAGTACGGATAGCCTGTATCCATGCGGGGTAGTCATTGTAGCTGCTTGTTTTGAGCAGTCGCTTATTGAACTGAGATGCGCGCCGCATGACATTCAAACCACCAGGCAGCATGCCGTCGCTATGGCAACCGCTGTACATACATTGGCGCATCACGTGCCAGATGTTCAACACGGCGGCACGTGTGTCATGGTCCGCCCGCCAGGCTTTTTCGTTTTCTGCGACTACACCGGAAATGGGCAGACCGGTTTGTTTACACCAACGTGACAGGTCGAGAGCAGATTCAATTGGGTAGGGGAGTGTCACGGCAGGTGTGCTGTTGTGTTGGAGTTGATCCTCCTGCACCACAAAACCGCCACCCACAGAGTAATAAATTTCAGTGCGTGCACTGCCATCATTAAACGTGGCGCAGAACGCCAGTCCATTGGAATGAAATGGCAACATCTCTTGTGTCAGAAACAGAATATCGCGTGCCGGATCAAAGCTGATGCACTGACCCGTACCAAGTGTCAGCCTCTTCAGATCACGAATGCTGCGAATGCGTGGGCGAATATTGTCGACATCAAAACTGACAGGATCTTCACCCACAAGGCCCAGCATCAGTGCGATGTCGGTACCGTGACCCTTGCCGGTTTTAGCGAGTGATCCATACAGTTTTATCTGCACGCTTGTTATTGGATTGCCCTCAGTGATGTGGCTGGAACCCAGGGTTTCAAGAAAGCGTGTTGCTGCATTCCACGGGCCCAGCGTGTGTGAACTGCTTGGGCCAATACCGATCTTGAACATGTCCAGTACGGATAAGGATTCCACAGTGCTTACACCTTGATTTTGTAACCGGTCTTGAATATCCACCAGATCACCGCCAGGCACACCACCATAAACAGAAAAATCATACTCAGGCTGAAGGCTGCGTTGACATCGGATACCCCATAAAAACTCCATCGGAAACCATTCACCAGGTAGACCACCGGGTTAAACAAGGCGACGGTCTGCCAGATACCGGGCAGCATGCTGATAGAGTAGAAACTGCCACCCAGAAATGTTAAGGGCATCACCACCATCATTGGCACAATCTGTAAACGCTCAAAGCCGTCCGCCCATACCCCCAGAATAAAACCGAACAGGCAGAAGGTCACTGAAATCAGCACCAGAAAAGCCAGCATCCACACGGGATACACAATGGAAAAATCCACAAAAAAGCGCGCTGTCAGCAAAATAATCAAACCCAGCACCACGGATTTGGTGGCGGCTGCGCCCACATACGCAATCACAATTTCAAAGGCCGAAATGGGTGCCGCCAGAATCTCATAGATGGTGCCAGTGAACCGTGGCATATAAATACCAAACGCCGCGTTGTTGATGCTTTCCACCAGAATGGTGAGCAGAATGAGACCGGGCACAATAAAAGCGGCATAACTGACGCCATCAATGTCCATCATGCGTGAACCAATGGCTGAGCCGAAAACAATAAAATAAAGCGAGGTTGATAACACCGGAGAAACGATGCTCTGTTTCCAGGTGCGCAGCGTGCGGTGTATTTCAAATTGATAAATTGCCTTGATCGCCTGTACATTCATTGGGCTTCTCCTTTTGATGCGTCGGCGTTTGTATCGTTGTCTGACACCAGGCTGACAAAAATATCTTCCAGTGAGCTTTGTGAGGTCTGCAGGTCGCGAAACTCAATGCCATGGTCATACAAGGTGCGGATGACTCTGCCAATTTCGCCGTAATCGCTGCGCGTGTCATAGGTGTAAGTGAGTTTATTGCCGTTGTTGCTGAGCACCAGACCATCAATTTGAATGGCTGAGGGCAACGCAGTCAGCGGTGAGGGCAGTTCCATGACCAGTTCACGTTTGCCCAGCTTTTTCATCAATTCGGCTTTTTCTTCCACCAGCACAATACGGCCTTTGTTGATAACACCCACGCGGTCGGCCATGTCTTCGGCTTCCTCGATGTAGTGGGTGGTCAGAATAATGGTCACGCCGTCTTGTTTGAGTGCCCGGATCATCTGCCACATGTCGCGGCGCAGTTCGACATCGACGCCGGCGGTGGGTTCGTCCAGAAACAGAATCTGCGGTTGGTGAGATAATGCTTTGGCAATCAACACCCGGCGCTTCATGCCGCCGGACAAGGTCATGAGTTTGTTGTCTTTTTTGTCCCACAGAGAAAGACTACGCAACAGCTTTTCCAGGTACACGTCATCGGGCTTTTTGCCATACAGGCCGCGGGTCAGATTGACGGTCGCCCACACAGTTTCGAACATGCTGATCGAGATTTCCTGCGGCACCAGACCTATTTTTTTACGAACTTCACGGTAGTTTTTGATCACATCCAGGCCATCCACCTTGAGTTCACCCGGACCAGGGTTTACCAAGCCGCACAGGATGCTGATCAAAGTAGTTTTACCGGCACCGTTGGGGCCTAACAGGGCAAAAATCTCGCCACGTTTGATCGTCAGGTTGATGTCATCCAGTGCCGCAAACCCCGACGGGTACACTTTGCTCAGCTGGCGTATAGAAATGATTGCATCGTCAGGCATGTTGCTGCTTCCGTTTTCACTGGGTAGTGTGTGAGGCACCGCTTTCTTCTTCGACACAAGAGAATTGATACCAAAAACTTATAATGGCATAGTGCCATTAAATACAAGGCCACGATGGCACAAGGAGAAATAAAAATGGTAAAGAAACTTCTGTCGGGAATCGCACTGATGTGCAGCCTGGGACTTTCAGGTGTTACTTCTGCGCAGGACGCTCCTGCGCTGACCTACGAAATGGCTGAGCGGGCAATGGCGGCGGCGTTGGCCGAGTCTCGGGCCAATAACTGGAATCTTACTATCGTCATTGCTGACGCAGCGGGTGTTCCGGTAATGATTCACCGCATGGATGGTGCCTCGGCACGTACCTATGACATCGCCTTGAGCAAAGCGCGGGTAGTGACGGCAACCGGTTTAGCCTCAGGGGAATATGGTCGCAGGTTGCAGGCGGGCGAAATTGCTGAGGTGGAAGGGGGGGTCACCTTTGCTGGCGGTGTCCCGGTCGTGTTGAATGGTGAGCGCATAGGCGCGATAACCTCAAGCGGTGCCCGGGGCATTGAGGATGAACAGGTGTCTTTGGCAGGCGCGGCTGCGATTGCGGATTAGTGATTCTGTAAAAAAGCACCCACTGTTTTGGACTCGATGTCATCGCAGTGGGCGCTGTTCGCCGCGTGATAAAACCCGCAATTTTAATTCGAAGTTTTCATCCGTTGTTTCCACTATGCTGAGAATGGCGATGAGATCGAGATTTTCAGCGGTGCTTTTAGTCCAATTTCCTCCTGCTGCGATATTGCCAGTCCATGCAGAATCCTGAGTCCAGCCCTGCTCATCAAGTTGTTCAGTTAAAAACGCATAGAGTCTGGCAATGTCCCAATCGATGGCTACCTGGCTTTGGGTTTCAAAATCGTTGGAAGAGCCGGAACTTCTGGACCCAGACATAAATGCTTGCCTCGGCTGGCCGAGAGGGCTGCCCGTTGGCGTTGGCAGTCGCAAGGTCGGCATGTGCTCTGCTACACCGCCAATCATGATGGCGCGCATACCGGGATTTTGAAGGCCTTGGCTGTTCTGTTGGGCACAGTCTGCTGTGCCGCGCGCCATCGTGTTGTTCTTGATCAGGCTGGCGACCGTGTGATCGGCGCCGGTCGCAATGCTGATCATCATAATGCCGTGATCGTCATGGCAGAGGTTCGAAGGTATGGCTTGAGGTGAGGCGCTGCCTGCAGGAACAAAACCTCTGGGTTGAACCATGGCTGAATCCGGGCGTTGCAGTTCCTGCCAGCCTTCGACCGCCAGTGTTGCGAGCAGTACTTGTCTGGTTTCTTCCGCGGCCATGTCTGATTGCAGCACAAGCCGCTGCATCACGCTCTGATCCAGACTGCCTAGTACCTTGACGCTGGCCGGGATTTCAAACTCAGGGAAACTTCCCATCACATCACTGTAGATGCCAACCGGCAGGGTATTGCCAATACTCAGCAGGGCTTTTGCCAGATCAAGCGGAATGGAGTCTACAAATTCAGTATCAGCGTGCGCAAATGCGCTCAGAAAAAACAGTGTTGCCAGTGGCAGTTTCCGTGTCATGTGTATCTCCATGGTATCCAGCCGGTTTCAAATTTATTGGTTTCTGTAAGAAAGACGAAAGCGAAGATGGACGTTATCTTCCTCAATGCGTGTCATGTCCAGCAAACCATCAAGCTCGGTCTCGTCATCGTTGCGTTTGAGCCAGGTGCTGCCTGCGGTAAGTTCACCTTCCCATGATGCGTCCTGCTTCCAGCCCTGCTCAATCAGTTGATTGGCAAACCAGAGATTAATCTCGGCCATGCTCCAGTCCACATGCAGAGGGGATTGTGTTGTCATGATGTTGGATGAACTGGACATGCGGCTACCAAAGGGAGGTCTGAATCGCACGCCTCGATCTTCTGCGGGTAGTTCCAGAACAGGCATCTGCTCACCGAGTCCAGCCATGGGATTAGAATTGATCATCACTCCCTGACGTTGTTCATTCTGCTGGTTACAAGTCAACCCCGACATATTGGTACTATAGTTCCAATCCAGCGCAAGGCGATTGTAAACGCCTTGTCGATTTCGTGAGCCGATAGACATCATGCCGTACTGGTCGTGACAAAATTGATTGCTTGAAATGCGTGCTTGAAAAGGTGAGGTATTCCCGACAAAGCCGCCACGTTGTTGTGATTGGCGAGATTCCAGAGTGGTCCAATTTGACGCTGTCATTGCCGTGCGGACAATTTCTTCCATGATCTGCGTGGATAGTTCGGATTTAAGGATCAGCGTCATTGCCACACCCCGGTCAAGACTGCCTTCAGTCGTTATGGTTTCGGGCAGAGCAATGTTGGGAAATCCATCCGGGAGATCGATGTAGATATGCCCCCCCGCCAGGTCTTCCGCCAATTGCCGCGGAATGCTGTCGCGTTCGGGTGGCACCTGTACAGCGCACGCTGCCAGTACGGGTGCAATCCACAACAGTTTTATGTTGCGTGGTGTCATGTTCAGCCTCCTTGTAAACAAAACCTGTAGAGAGATTAAACGTCCAGCGTCCGTGAGTCCAGTCTGAAATTTTAATGGCGGGGCCAGTCTGGCGGAACAACAAATATGCGATCTACTTCTTTCCACATACCGTTGATGCGATCTTGCTGCAATTCCGCAAATAGTCTGGGTGTCTGTGTGTGTTCAATTTCCGATAAAGCCTGGGTGAGCACGTATCTATCCGGTGTGCTCGTTTGAATCCATGGTCCCAGCCAATGCGGTTTTATCAGTGGTACCCATGCGCTGGTGTCGATGTCGTGTATCTTGTCCAGAGATAACCACTGACCTTGCAGATGACGTGCCGGGCAGCTGGCGGGTGTTGCCATCCCATGTTCCTGAATTCGCGGATAAAACAAATAACCCGGCATAAACACGCGACTTACAGCTGGTGCCTCAAGGCCATGTTGCGCCAACAAGTCCAGGCTCTGTGGTAGCAGACCGCGCTGGCGCTGTAGTCCGAGCATACGGGCAGTTTTGATGTCGAGGCGGTCGCGCGGGTTGGGGCCATACCAGCCAGGTGATTGGTCCGCGCTGCCTGGATAACCCAGATAAAACTTGATGGCGATTTCGTGATGCTCAACGACATTATTGTGCGGATTGCGTACCAAAAAATCGAGTTCGCCCAGCGTTGTGCCGCCCACACGAATCGGAAAATTTCTGGCCAATATCGTCCAGCCTGACAAATCGGTGATGAGGCAGGCGTATAACGACTCGACATAATAGCCAAGCCGGTAGTGGGGGGGCGAATTGAGGGCATCAGGGCGGTTCGTAGGGTGTGTGTCCCAAGCCTGAAGGATAGCGAGATAGTTCTCGGGCAGATATCTTGCGGGCTCGAAGACACTCGCGTGTTGTATCAGCTGGGGAGCACGGCATAACCAGGCCAGGTGACGCACCGCCGGAGTTTGAAACTGATGCAGATCAAGCGCATCCGGAGCAGCCATCAGTTATACCCGTTACTGACTTGCCAACGGTGTATTGCGGCAATCATGTGCGCAGAATCTTTGCCATTGTTTTGCCTTTGGCCAGTTCATCCACAAGCTTGTCCAGCCAACGGATTTTTTGCATCAACGGGTCTTCAATTGCATCGACCTGAACACCACACACCTTGCCGGTGATCAGCGTACAGTTGGGATTCATCGCCGGCGCTTGTGCAAAAAACGTGGTGAAGTCCGTGGCCAGCTCCAATTGTTGTTGCAGGCCGGCCTGGTCGTAACCGGTCAGCCAACAGATGATGGTGTCAACGTCCTCTTTAGTGCGGCCTTTGCGTTCCGCTTTCTGCACGTACATCGGGTAGACCTTTGCAAAGGCCATGGAAAAGATGCGGTGTGTCATGAGCGTCAAATGCCTCCAAGCGTCAGGCGTGTTTACTTATCTATTTTTAGAGATCTGAGCCGCTTACTGCCGCTCAGCTATAAACTGGATATTACCCAACCGGATATGAATGCCGCTGATCTCACCTGAATCTGTGATTCGGAAGTTGTAACGTACATCATCCTCCTGCAGATAAAACTCGGTATCACTCAGCGGGTGAAGTTTAAAACGGGTGCTGTTCAACTCGCGATACAACTGGCCATCTTCGACTGACACTTTGATAACACCCGCGAGTGTGGAGCTGTACATGCCCTCATAGCTTTGCAGTACGTTGGCAGCTACCTGAACTTGTGGAATTAAAGTTGAGTAGTCTACGTCTGATTCATCCAGCGCGGCGCGGGCCATCATATTGCCGGGATTTTTCTGTAAAGCGAGCAGGTAAAAGTGTGTCGACTGCTCCTGATCGCCACTTGCACGCAGTGCGTCCGCGAGGAAGCTGTAAAAGCCTGATGGCGTAGTATCTGTCTCCGCCGGTTGCGTCAGCAGAGTTGTCGCTGAGGCAAGATCTCCGTCGCGTATCATATTGCCCAGCAGAGAACCCTGCGTCGTGACAGGAATGCCTCTGCGTGTCCCGTAACGCTGGTCGCCAAAGGCATGAAACTGCTTGACTGCCTCCAGGCCGTATTGCGAGTAGACGTCGTAGGGATTACGTAGTGCCCAATTGGCAAACACAAACTCCAGTCCCTGATACGTGCTGCGATGCGGCACGGTACCATGTGTTTCCAGCGGCATGTGGTCAAACTGCCACAGAAAATCCTGCGGAGTGGCTGCGTCCAGCACTCCCGACAATTTGCGAGTGCCACCCAGCAGCGGACCACCTTCATTGCCAACCGTCATATACAGACTGACTGGTAGTTGTGCGGTTGACGAAAAAAATTCTTCGGCCTGATCGACCAGACCCTGATCGTCCCACCACATGCTGGGGCTGATGGCTATGTAGGCATTGAACAATTCCGGGCGAGAGATCAAGGTGTGGACAGCAAACAGCCCGCCCAGAGAATGACCAATCAGTACATTGTAAGGATGTGTGCGGTAGTTCTCCTCAACCCAAGGCATCAGGTCTTCAGCAAAAAAACGCTGGAAATTTTCTGCGCCACCATGGTTTGGGTAGTTTTGCTGTTCACCGGATTCTTCTGAGGGAGGTGTCATGTCCCGTGTGCGGTCCGTATTGTTGACAGCGATGACAATCATTTCCGGTATAAATTCGTTTGTCGCCAGAAAGCGTGTAAGGCCGGTGGTGTAGTGGAAGTGGTCAGAACCATCCAGTACATAAAGTACGGGGTAGTGTTCATCCCCCAATTGATAACTGTCGGGCAGCCCAACAATAACGCTGCGTTGTTCATCCAGCACAGTAGACTCAATAGTCAGTTGCTCGCCGATGGTGATGGGGGTGCCAGAGGGTTGTGTATGGGCCGGGGTGGTCAACGTGAGGCATACGAGAGTCGCCAGAAAGTACGCATTGTTTTTATTCATGGTGCGAGTCCTTTTATTGATTTAAATCCGTGTTGCAGTCGTTGTTTTTACATACTTGCAGCCAGTTACCTGGTCGTCTGATGTATTGTCCGTACTACTTACCGTCGCACCGGCTGATCAAGTGAATCCCACGAATAGGCCGCTTGGATTCTGCGCCCCAACTCGCTGATCAGCAATGATCCCTGCGACGAATTTGTCATCACCACATATCCATAACCTTTGGTTTTATGGGCGGCCATGTTAGCGCGGAAACCATGGTTCGAACCGCCATGACCAAAATACCAGCCTTCACCGTGTTTGGTGATGGTATATCCAACCGCATGTGGGCCGACACCAACAGGGCTCATCATCTGCTCAGTGGATGTTGCTGTCAGCACTATATTTGACTCTCCGCGAAGAGAAAGTTGCGATTCAATTAAAAATATTGCCAGATCAGTGGGCGTTGTCCATAAACCCGCCGCTGCCAACTCTGGATATACGTTCCATTTATGGCGCTCTACTATGCCCGATTGCGTATGTGCACGCGCAGCATTGATATCCAGTTCGGCAGAGAGCGGTTGCGCAAAAGTGCTGTTTGTCATGCCCAACGGTTCAAGCACGTTTTGCATGAGAATTACATCGTACGGCAGCTTGTAAATGTCGATCAATGCAAGTTGCAGAATTGTGCTACCGCCACCGGAATAGTGGTAAGCCGATCCGGGTGGTCTGGCCATACGGACTGCGCGTGTTTTAGCAGGCTCTTCTCCATCCAGAATCTGAACCAGCGTTGGAATCTGATCATCAGGTTCGTAGCCGGGAAAACCCAAACCGTCTCCAAGGCCCGATATGTGACTGGCTAACATCTTTGCTGTCACCACAGAGTTTTGTGTGTACTCGCTATGTGGTATTTCCCAGCTGCTCAGGTAGTGATTGATATTGGTATCAATATCAATCAAGCCGTCCTCGGCAGCATTTAACAACGCCATAGCATTTACTGCTTTACTGATGGACGCTGCCTGAAACTTGGTGTTGATATCAACAGGTTTGCCAGTGTGTTTATCTGCTATTCCATACGCTTTTGCCCAGTGAATTCTAAAATCCTTGATGACTGCGATGCTGACACCCGGTACATCGAGTTCTTGCAGCAGCTCGTCAATGGTGAAGTCACCAAGCCGCTCACTGGATTGAGTTTGTATGCCCTGAATCGCCTGAATGTAATCGCTGGGTTCATCCTGAGCTGATGTCAAGTGACAAGGAAGGTATGCAAGGACAAATAATGCGGTGGCATGCAGCGAGCGAACTTTCATGATGCATCGTCCTGTTCTGGATTATTGTTTGACCGGCACAAAAAGGTTGTTTCAACCTTACTTGAGTTTCGCCTCAATTTCACTAGTGTCAGTGATGCCCGATATTCCCGGAATTGGGAAAATGGTGACAAAACCAAGTGCCAAAATCGGGAAAGCTGCTGCCTCCAAAGCTGCTGGGATTAGAAATATTCATATAAAACGGTGAGTTAAATAATTGGCACGAAACTTGTTCCTGCAACCGTATGGACATTATCAAAACCCCAATAAAAACCCCTCTGTGGCGTCGCTTCTGGTATGCGCCATTGCTGGCAGCAGCGCTCGGTGCTGCGTTACTCATGGGTGGAAAATACCGCAATGTTTCTTATCTGGTCGCAGAAGAGTCTATTCTGATTGACACAGTAACAGCCGGTGAATTGTTGGTGTCCGTTCGCGGTTATGGGCAGCTCAGCTCTCGCGACGTGGTTTGGATAGGTGCCGAAACGCAGGGTCGGGTTAGTCGCATACTTGCCAAGCCGGGCGATCCTGTTAACGCGGGTGACGTGCTGGTCGAGTTGGTCAATCCGCAACTTTTGCAAGACTTGCGGGACGCTGATCTGGAATTTTCTGCACAGCGAGCGGACATGCGTGCCAGCGAAGTAGCTCGTGAAACCGGATTGCTGGATTTACAGGCTGAGGCAGCAAGTGCTGAGATCGACTACCAGACGGCGAAGATGGATCTGGATGCCAAAACCGAATTGTTGTCACAGGGTTTGCAAGTTATTTCAAGGCTCGACTACGAGCGCACACAACTGTCTGTGCAAAAATTCAGGCAGCGCTGGGATCTGCAGCAGCGGCGTGTGACCCAGATTGAACAATCCATGCAAGCTAATCGTGAGGCTGAACAGGCGCGATTGTTGCAAACTGAGAACGAGCTACAGAAAATTCGTGATCTGGTCACCAATCTGTCAGTCGTGGCCAGTGTTGGCGGGATCGTGCAGGAAATGACACTGCAGCTCGGACAGCAGGTTGGGCCTGATCAAAACATCACCCGTATCGCGCGGCCTGACCAATTAGTCGCCGACGTGCAGATACAGGAATTGCAAGTAAACGATATTATTATTGGTATGCCTGCGACTGTAGACACACGAACCAGCAAAATTCATGGCAAGGTGTCGCGTATCGACCCCGCTGTAGTTGATGGTTCTGTGCTGGTAGAAATTGAACTTGAAGGGCCTCTGCCTCAGGAAGTGCGCCCGGAGCTCAATATCGAAGCGAACATCAACATCACCTCCATCCCTGATACTTTATCGGTGCGCCGCCCGGTATTCGCGCGCCCCAACAGTCAGTCGACAGTTTACAGACTCAATGCCGCGGGCGACATTGCTGAGCAGGTCACTGTGCGCTACGGCGCGGCATCAACCAATGTTATAGAAGTCCTTGAGGGGCTGGGTGTCGGCGATCGCATTATTGTGTCGGATCCGGACAGCTTTAATACCCACGAACGCATATTAATCCGATAGGAACACATCATGTCAGAAACCAATCTCATCGAACTGAAAGGCGTCAGCAAGATCTATTCTATCGACACGTTGGAAACCCATGCCCTGCGCAATATCAACTTGAAAATTAAAAAAGGTGAATTCGTTTCAATCGCGGGCGCATCAGGTTGCGGAAAGTCGACACTGCTGTCGATCATTGGGCTGCTGGATGTAGCAAGTTCCGGGCAGTATTTTCTCGCTGGTCATGATGTATCGAGTCTGGATCGCGACGAGCGGGCACGACTGCGAAACAAAGAGATTGGTTTTGTATTTCAATCATTTAATCTCATCAGTGATCTGACTGTGTATGAAAACATTGAACTGCCGCTGACTTACCGGACAGATCTCACTGACAAACAGATCAAGGACATCGTGCTGCAGTCCTTGGAAACCGTTGACATGAGTTCGCGCAAAAATCACTTCCCGTCTCAGCTCTCCGGTGGTCAGCAGCAACGTGTTGCGGTTGCGCGTGCAATTGGTGGCAAGCCATCGATGATTCTGGCGGATGAACCCTGCGGCAATCTGGACTCAAAAAATGCTGAGTCTGTGATGCGCTTGCTGGAAAAATTGCACGAGGAAGGCACCACAATTTGTATGGTGACACACGACCCAAAGTCAGCAAAGCGTGCTGATCGTTATGTGGAATTGTTTGATGGGCAGATTGTTCTGGATCAGTTCATCGCGGCGAATACGCTTGCCAGTCAAGCGATCACACTCTAATTCAGGGGGCAATGTCGTGATACTTTCCAAGTCCGATCTCAGATATACCTTAAGGCAGTTGGCGAAAGCGCCAGGTTTCGCTCTGTTGGCGATAGTGGTACTGGCCGGAGGGCTCGGGATAAGCCTGTTTACGCTTTCGTTCCTTTACACCATGGCATTGAAACCCGTCGATTTGCCTCACGGAGATCGTATTGTGGAGATCTGCGGTCAGAGCAGATCCGGCACCTGCACGGCGTTCAAGGCTTTTGAGTTCGCGGCTATCAGAGAAGATATCAATTCGCTGGAAAATATCGGCATTTACAACATGAAGTACCAGGTCTGGGTGCAATCGGATGAGGTGTTCTATCAAGCCATGGTTGCGCAGACAGAATGGAACATGCTGGGTTTGGCAGGTAATGGCGCCTTGCTCGGCAGAATTTTGCAGGAAGCAGACCAACACCCGCAGGCGGAGCCTGTTGCCGTGCTTGCTCACGATTTCTGGCAGTTGGCCTTCGAAGGGGAGCCGGAAATTGTAGGCAGCTATATTGCGCTGGGTGGAGAGCCCACGCTTGTTGTTGGAATCATGCCCCCGGGTTTTACGTTCCCACGCTGGAGTGACATCTGGGTGCCCGCAAAAGCAAATCTGTTGAACCCAATTGTTAATGATATGACGATGATCACGCCATTCGCATATCGGAAAGCCGGCGTATCAACCGCTGAAGCCAACCAGGAAATTTCCAACCTGATGTTCAGGATGCGTCAACAATATCCGTTTGTTGATGATGACAGCTACACCCAGACCGAACGTATGATAAGCACCGTCAGCGCGGGTTTTGTCACCAGTTTGCCAATGAGAATTTTTTACAACACGGGCAATCAGATTTTTTTTGGTGTCATGGTTATTCTGGCATTTATGCTTTTTGTGTTGGCATGCATCAATATCGGCACATTACTACTGGCTCGTACCAATGAACGACTGAAGGACATTTCGATACGCGTGGCGCTGGGTGCCCCAAGGAAACGCCTGCTGATCCAAACCATGGGCGAGAGCATCGTTATTGCGATATTGGGAACACTGCTGGCCGTGATGATGACCGGGCTGTGGCTCGAGGTGTTAAATATTTTTCTGACAACTGTGTTGGGAGAAGAGGGGCTGGAATTCTGGATGGTATTTCAGGTGGAAGGTTTTACTTTGGCAATGGCGTTGTTATTTGCCGTGTTAACTGTGTTGATTACCAGCGCATTGCCGTCATGGAGGCTGATCAACGGCAATTTCAACTCAGTCATGCAGGATGGCACAAGAGGTGCGCTGGGCCTCAGCACTGGCCGCTTCAGTCGCTCGCTGGTGGTGGTTGCAGTCACGCTGATCTCTATCGTGCTCTATGTCTTCATTATGTTTGGCACGGTAATGTGGTCAATGGGCAATACGTTCAGACTGGTCAACCCGGATGGCATTTTCAGTTCGGAAATTGAAACCCGGGATCTGTATGCCAATGCAGCGGAGCGACTGCAATTTTTTCAAGCCCTTGAAAGTCGCCTGGAGCAGCATCCGGACGTCAGTGAGGTATTGATAGCTGGCATGTCCGGTAGTCAGACAGTTGAGGTAGAGGGAGTAACGTACCTGACTGAGCAGGATATGCCAACGGCGCCCATTCAGATCATATCGGGCGATGTCGGAATTCTTGGTGCCCGTTTGTTAGAAGGTCGTCTGCTTGATGAACGAGATAATCAGAACAGCGCTCCCGTTGCAGTCGTCAGTCGGGCGCTGGCACAAAAGTTGTGGCCCGACCAATCACCAATCGGTCAGAACCTGCGTGTTGGCATGTCTGATCAGCGCGGTCAACGTCGTGCATTTGTTGTGGTTGGTATGGTCAGTGATTCTCCTATCGATGGCGACGACATGTACAAGCAAGAGTTCGACATGGTGTATCTACCCCTCGGGCAAATGGACTCGCTGGATATCACTGCCATTATCAGAAGCCAATCGTCAGATCGCGCGGCCGCCAAAATTCTGGGTGACACAGTGCTGGGCCTGAATTCAGGGGTGGAATTCAGCATTAGAAGCTGGGTGCAAGACCGGCAGATGACTAGTTTTGTCATTCTGGCGACGATAGGTGTATTTTCAGCGATCGGTGTATTTGCTTTTTTGGTGTCTATTGCTGGTGTGTTCGGCCTCACCAAAAATTCAATTGTTCTTCGCACACAGGAAATTGGTACCCGGCGCGCTTTGGGGGCGTCGGACAGCCGGATCAGTCGCAGCTTTATGCTGCACGGCGCCAGGCAGACACTATTGGGGATTTTTATTGCGTTTCTTATCTGTGCGCCACTTTCCTATATTATCGCAAGCACAGCTGGTGCGAACTACATCATGCCGGGCCTGTTGACGAGTTTTATTGGCCTTTTGGTATTCCTGGTCGCAGTGCTGTGTGCCATTCATGTGCCCATCAAATCACTGTTGCGTAAGGAGCCCAGTGAGCTGCTGCGTTATCAGTAACGTGATATAACGAGTGAGCTGCCGCATGGCGGCAAAAAACCAGGATAATATTGATTGTCATGAAAGAATCGCTGCTCATTGCTGACGATGACCCCGACGTTATGTCCGCCTTGCGTTATCTGTTGCAGACAGAAGGATATGAGGTGACAACCGCCGCCTCGCCTAATGAGGTGCTGAGTGCGTTGAAGCGGAAAAATTTTGCTGTTGTGTTGTTGGACCTGAACTACAGCAAGGATACCACCTCAGGTCAGGAAGGCCTGGCGTTAATCGCACAGATGAATAAGCTGGATGCGTCATTGGCGATTGTTGCCATGACAGCTTGGGGAAGCATCGAGACCGCCGTTAAAGCTATGCAGGCCGGTGCACGGGATTTTGTGCAGAAACCCTGGGAGAATGAGCGGCTATTGACGATTGTAGCCAATCAGGTGCACTTGACTCAGGCCGTGCGGCAAGCCAGCAGGCTCACTGAAGAAAACAAGCTACTAAGAAGCGAGATAACGCCAGGCGGCCAGGTATTGGTATCCCATTCCGCTGCAATGCAGTCGGTGGTTGAACGACTTGAACAGGTCGCTGCCACCGACGCCTGTATTCTGCTCACCGGTGAGAATGGTACCGGGAAAAGCTATCTGGTGGACTTTATCCATGCGCAATCACAGCGCCGAGATGCATCGTTGATCAAGGTGAACATGGGTGGCATCACTGAATCCTTGTTTGAAAGTGAAATGTTCGGGCATGTAAAGGGTGCGTTTACAGATGCCCGTGATAATCGCCTCGGGCGATTCGAACTGGCTGAAGGCGGCACATTGTTTCTGGATGAAATCGCCAATACGCCGTTGTCACAGCAGATGAAACTGCTTCGGGTACTGGAGGAAAAACAATTCGAAAAAGTAGGGTCATCGCGCACTCAGGTATCTGATTGCCGCATTATCTGCGCAACCAACAGTGATCTGGACCATGCTGTTGCCTCCGGAGCATTTCGCAAAGACTTGTTATATCGCATCAATACAATAGAAATAGAGGTGCCACCTTTGCGGCACAGGCAGGAAGATATCATTCCGCTGGCTGAATATGTTTTAGGTAAAATGGCACGCAAATACAATAAAAAAACACTGCAAATGTCGGCTGCAGCGTGTGCAGCATTACAGAGTTATTCGTGGCCAGGCAATGTGCGGGAATTGACTAATGCACTGGAGAGGGCAACTTTGCTGGCGACAGACGTGATTGAACCGCAGTGCCTGGGTCTGGCAACGCATCCAATGACTTCAGCCGCCTCCGCGGTGACATCATGCCAACACGCCACTTTGGAACAGATAGAAAAACAAGTGATTGAGCAGCGTATACAGGAATACCCAAATGATAATCTGCATGTGGCAAGTACGCTGGGTTTATCAAAGAGCGCATTCTACCGATACCTTAAAAAGCACAATTTGAAGTAAGCTTTATGCAAGTCTTTCAGACTGCATACAAAAAGGTGTTCACAGACAAACATTGCCGACAGAATAATCGCCCTGACAGGGAAGTATTGTGAACAGACACGACGTACAGACTCCGCGCA
Source organism: Pseudohongiella sp. (assembly GCA_030696315.1). Classification (GTDB taxonomy): domain Bacteria; phylum Pseudomonadota; class Gammaproteobacteria; order Pseudomonadales; family Pseudohongiellaceae; genus Pseudohongiella. The sequence goes on from JAUYSM010000073.1 coordinate 43,623, forward strand.
ACAATACTCAAAAGCATCAGGCGGGCGGCTGGCAAGCTGATAAATCTGTTCAGTTGGAAAATCGGCTTGCATTGTTTGCCCTTGCAGCCTGCCTGGTTCCATCACTACTACTGATTGCTGCCTTGGCTTTTTTTGGTGTTTCCGTTTATCTCCTTGGTCTTGTCAGCGTGTTCCTGTTGTTTCTCGTTGTCTACTGCGTGTCAACTATTTGGCGACAGACTCAGTTCCAATTCCGCAGCCTGCATAATTTATTGGCTGCCATCGTGAGTGGCGACTATTCGTTTCGAGGCGCTCGCAAGCCTGGAAGCGGAGCCTTTGGTGAGTTGATTGCGACGATCAATGAGCTGGCAGACACATTGCAACGCCAACGCCTCGAGTCTGAAGAAAGCCAGCTGCTGGTGCAAAAAGTTGTGGATCAGATTGATGTTGCTATTGTTGCCTGGGACCAAACGCACCACATTCGATTGACCAACCCGGCTGCGCGCAGGTTGTTGCAACTTGCACCGTCCGATCTGGAACCGTCTGATGCACCGCAGCTTCCAGCTGTGTTGATTGAAGCCTGCGCAACGATGAGCGTTGGTGAAACAAGTGTCAAACACTTGCGTCTTTCGCAGGGAACCGGACGCTATCGCCTGCATCTTGAGCAATTTATTGTTGAAGGTGATACCCACTTTCTACTTTTTATAACCAATATTTCATCAATACTTCGCGTGGAAGAGAGGCGGGCCTGGCGTAACCTGGTGCGCGTTCTAAGCCATGAGATCAATAATTCGCTGTCGCCATTAAAATCATTCAGCAACACACTGATGGCTCAAATTGAAAAACGGGAAAGGGATATTCAGTTAAAGCAGGAGTTGATGGAAGGTCTCACTGTCATCGGCCGGCGAGCCGATTCACTGGCAAATTTTGTACAGAACTACCACACGATTGCGCGCTTGCCTGAACCTGAAAAGAAACCATGTGATATCCAGTTATTGATGCGGTCGCTCAGTAAATTGTTCCCTGAGGCCTGCCTGGTATTGGATGGAGAACCGTGTACCGTTGCGCTTGATAGTTCGCAATTTGAGCAGGTCTTGATCAACCTGATCAAAAACGCCATGGAAGCGAGCGGGAAACAAGATGAAATAGTACTGCGTTGGAGACAGGAAGAGACCCGGCTGATGATTCGCATTTCTGACCAAGGGATGGGAATCCAGAATCCTGAAAATTTGTTTACCCCGTATTACTCCACCAAGCCGGGTGGCTCTGGTATTGGTCTGGTGTTTTGCCAGCAAGTGATTGAAGCACATGATGGTTCGCTTATATTGCAGAATCGTCAGCAAGGACAAGGATGTGAAGTCATCATCAGTCTGCCACTGTGGTGATTGCTGCGATTCAGACTATGCCCGGTGAAGGCTGTTGAGGTGACAACAGGCGCGAATTTTTGTCATCCCTGAACACAATCAGCGGTTTTACCTCGTCTTCACGCAGATTCAGCCGTTGCGCCAGCGCCACCTGATCGGTGATTAGTGTGTGATGAGGGGATTTGCTGCACACCGGATCCGTGTTGGCAGCATCCCCGGTCAGCATAAATGCCTGACAGCGGCAGCCACCAAAATCCTTTTCTTTTTCATCACAGCTTCGGCAAGGCTCTGGCATCCAGCTGTTGCCGCGGTAGGCATTAAAGGCGTGTGAGTCAAACCAGATGCTGCGAACGTCGTGATCGCGCACATTGGGGAATTCCAGCCCCGGTAACATGCGGGCTTCATGGCAGGGCAGCGCCATGCCATCAGGCGCGATGTTCAGAAACACGGAGCCCCATCCATTCATGCAGGCTTTCGGGCGATCCGAGTAATAATCAGGCACCACAAAATAGAGTTTCATTTTGTTGCCCAAGCGTTCACGAAACTGATTGCAAATGATCTCGGCGCGCTCCAGCTGTTCACGGCTTGGCATCAGATACTCGCGGTTTTTGAATGCCCATGCGTAATACTGACTGTTGGCCAATTCGACATGATCTGCCTGCATGCTTTCAGCCATCTGCAAAATCTGTTCGATGTGGTCAATGTTGAGGCGATGTAGCACAACATTAAGCACCATGGGGTAATCATACTGCTTGATCAGTTTTGCTACCTTGAGTTTCAGGTCAAAGGTTTTAGTGCTGGACAGGAAATCGTTGAGCTCTTTGCTGGAGTCTTGAAAGGACAGTTGTATCTGATCGAGCCCGTTTGTCTTAAAAGCGGCAATACGTTTTTCTGTCAGTCCAATGCCGGATGTCAACAGATTAGTGTAATAACCCATCTTACTGGCTTCAGCGATGATCTCTTCCAGATCATCACGCAGCAAGGGCTCGCCCCCTGATAAACCAAGTTGCACAGCACCCAGTTCACGTGCTTCGCGCAGCACTCTTACCCACTCCTCAGTGGATAATTCTTTGTCAAACGTGCTTGCGTAGTTCAGCGGGTTATAACAAAACACACAGTGCAGAGGGCATCTGTACGTGATCTCGGCATTGACCCAGAGTGGGCGGGGTTGAGCGCTGTGAGTAGAGTCAGTCACGGGTGATCCAGCCTTTGTTATAGGCGTGCTCGAGAAAATCGATCACGTCCTGTTTAAGATCTACGCCCGGATAGCTGGCTTCGAGCGCGTTGATAATATCGGATGCACTGCTTTTGCCATCGATGCGCTTGAGAATTTCGCCGGCACTTCCCGTCAGTTTTATCAGCCCCTCGGGGTACAAAAGCACATAGGCATTTTGTGTAGTCTCCCATTGCAGTTTGTACTGTCTGGCCAGACGCAGCGGCTGTGGGTGGACCATACTCATGGCGCCATCCTCGAGATAGCGCCCTGTCGGGTTTCCCCAATACCGTAACTGACCTGAATCGAGTCGAGCATCGCCCACAACACATTCAGCTTGAACTGCAGGATGTCCAGCGCACGTTCTTGTTCCAATCGTGTTTTGAAATGTTCCAGTGTCACTCGCAAGCCGTGCTCGACATCGCGACGGGCTTCGGACAGACGTTTACGAAAATAGTAGTAACCGCGTGCATCAATCCACGGGTAATGCTCTGGCCAGCTGTCCAAGCGTTTCTGGTGAATGGTGGGTGCAAATAATTCGGTTAACGATGAGCACACGGCTTCTTGCCAGGGTGCTGTGCGGGCAAAGTTCACGTAAGCATCCACCGCAAAACGCACGCCGGGTGATACGCGTTTCAACGACAACACGTCATCCCGAGTCAGGCCCACCGCTTCAGCCAGCGCAAGCCATGCTTCAATGCCACCCTCATCACCTTCCAGTCCATCATGATCGATGATGCGCTGAATCCACAGTCGTCGGTGTTCTTTATCTGGCATGTTCGACAGGACAGCACCATCTTTGATCGGAATCATTATCTGGTAATAAAAGCGATTAAGCACCCAGCCCTGAACCTGTTCCTTTGTGCACTGACCGCTGTTCATGGCGATATGGAAGGGATGAAAGATGTGATATCGCGATTCTTTTGCGCGCAATTGCGCTTCAAATTGTTCAATTGTCCAGGGTGTCAGCGTGCTGGTCATCATAGGGTAAAGTCCATGCCATCAAAGGCAACTTCGATGTTTTCCTGATTGAGGATTTTTCGTTCGCTGGAGTTCTCACGCAGTATCGGATTGGTGTTGTTAATGTGAATCAGAATTTTGCGAGTTGCGTTGAGTGGTCTCAGGGTCTCTATCATGCCGCCCGCGCCAGATTGCGGCAGATGACCCATTTCCAATGACAAAGTCTGGCTGATGCCCAGTTTGCGCATTTCATCATTGCTCCAACAGGTCCCATCAACCATCAGACAGTCGGCATTCTGCATAAACGGCAGCACGTGAGGCTCAATGGCGGCGAGCCCCGGCGCGTAGAACAGTTTTTTGCCGCTGCGCCTGTCCTCGAGCTGAATACCGATGTTATCGCCTTCGTGTGGGTCATGCCGGTGTGGCGAGTAAGGAGGCGCTTTGCTACTAAGGGGCACTGCAGTGATGTCAATGTCTGCAATACCCTCTACCTGAAAACTGTGTCCGGCCGCAGTGGGCACCTGGTGCCATGACACGCCGCAGAAGTGTTTCAGGATGTTAAAAATCGGATTGCCCTGGGTCAGATCTTCGTGAACCATGTCTGTGCAGTAGATGTTGAGGGGCGTTTTGCCCTCCCGCAACATAAACAGGCCAGTAGTATGGTCAATCTGCGCATCCATCAGCACGATGCCCCGCACAGCGGTGTCGCGGATGGCGCGTGCAGGTTGCAACTCGGGGAAACGTTGAAACTGGGTCAGGATGTCGGGTGAGGCATTAAACAGCAGCCAATTGATGTTGTCGCTGCTGATGGCAATCGATGATTGTGTTCTCGGGCTTGCCACGATACTGCCCTTGCGCACACCATCGCAGTTAGGGCAATTACAGTTCCATTGCGGAAAACCACCCCCGGCAGCGGAGCCCAATACGCGTACTCTCATCATGTGGCCTCAACAGAAATGCAGGAGTCAAAACCCCATTGCCAGATAAGTGAAGAAAGGAGCCCCAGTGTTGGGCGACTCCCTTCCTCGCCATGCAAATGCCGCCCGATTAACGGTTGGCAACGTACATAGTGACTTCAAAACCAAAACGCATTTCAGTGTAAGCAGGCTTGATCCACATTATTGTCATCTCCTCGGTAACGGTGAGTTAACCCGGCAGAGCAAAACAATTTCTTGTGCTGTCGGGGCCATCTTGGCAGGCTGGCTGAATTAACGCGTGTTAATTGCAGCAAGTTGCGTATGACGTAGCGATACTGTCATGGTCAAACGCGGGAAGGCTGCCGGATTTTCAGCAAAAGTAGTTCATGATTTTCATGAGATTGTATTGCGTGGTATTGGCAAAGCGGGCTGACCCATGTAAACAGGCTCGGTGCCTGCCAGCCAGAATTTAAAGTGGGGGAGTTACCCATCAACAGTTTATATCCGGACATTGAGCCTTTTTTTACCGGGATGGTGCCGGTATCGCCACGTCATTCTCTGTATGTAGAGCGAAGTGGTAAAAAGGGCGGCTACCCGATTTTCTTTTTGCATGGTGGGCCAGGCAGCCAGAGTCGGGCAGTGCACCGGCGTTATTTTGATCCGGATTTTTTTGACATCGTGTTATTTGACCAGCGCGGCTGTGGCAGATCTGTTCCGGTAGGTGAGACGCGGGAAAACGACACCGCTGTGCTGGTCGAGGACATTAACGCGATTCGTAATGCACAGGAAATTACTGGCAACATCAGTTTGTTAGGTGGCTCCTGGGGCAGCACATTGGCGCTGGCCTATGCGCTGCGTTATCCACAATGGCTGGATGAATTGATTTTAAGAGGGGTTTTTCTTGGCACAGCTGAAGAGCTGAACTGGTTTACACACGGGCTGTCAGGATTTGCGCCGGAAGCATGGACGCAACTTGTCAGTGGCCGGGATTCGGACATTGTTGATGAATACTATCAGGCGGTGCAGGACCTTGATGATCGTTATGCGGGGGAAGCGGCAAGGCGCTGGGCAGAGTACGAGATGCAAATCATGAGAATCGGGTCGGGATTGCAGGAACAAATGTCGTCTACTTCGCCGACAACGCCAACATCGCCAACAACGACGTCCGCGCCGTCAATCTCTGCCATCTTGGACAGCGCCCGTGTGCAATTGCATTTTCTGAAACATAAGTGTTTTCTGGCCCAAAGCCCATTGTTGGAGGCGGCTCACAACATTTATCAGCCGGTGACAATTGTGCAAGGCCGCTTTGATCTGGTGTGTCCTCCGATTACTGCCTGGCGACTAAGCCAACGCCTGCCGCGAGCACGCTTGCGCATGGTTGAAAATGGCGGCCACAGCGCCTTGTCGGGCAGTATGGCATGGGCATTACGGGAAGAAGTCGACGCACTACGTGACAGACTGACAACCAAGCTGGCCGGAGCAGTACAGTGAGTCTTCGCTTCAGAGTCAATCTTGCCATCTCACTGATTGGCATCCTGTGTATTGTGGTCATGACCTACGTCCTGATCGATTACAAACGCAAATCCATTGGTCAGGAAATTGAGGCGGGTACCCGTGTCACGATTCAGTTGTTGGAGTCCATTTTGTTGTCACCGGTTTACACGGCAGACGCCCCGGACCCCTTGGCAAATCTGACACAATACCTGCGCAGTGTAGGTCGGGTGCGTGCTAACGAAGTCCGTTTGTATGACAGGAACAATATCCTGATATATGAGTCACCACCGTCAGAGTATAAACAGGGACGTTGGGCACCTCGGTGGTTCACCATACTGGTTGCGCCCGACATTGCACAGGTGCGGCTGTCACTGATAGGAGGCTCGATACTGATTACGCCTGACTCTTCACGCTCAGTGCTTGATGCCTGGGACGAGTTTGTTCGCTTTGCGCTGTTTATCGTGGTTTTCCTGTTACTGTTAAATATCGCGGTGTTTCGGGTGCTCGGCCGCACACTGCAACCCTTAAAAGACATTGTTGTGGCCATGTCTGACATGGAAAAAGGCACGTATAGCGTGCGGCTGAAAAGTTATGATCTGCCGGAGTTTAATGTGATAGCTCATACCTTTAACAGCATGGCGGGCTCATTGGAAACCGCGCTTACCACTGAACGGGAATTGGAACAGAATCGTAAACTCACACAGTTGATCCACGAGAAACTGGAAGAAGAACGCAAGTCGATCGCCAGAGAGCTGCACGATGAGCTCGGGCAATGTGTCACGGCCATAAAAACCATCGGGACTGCAATTGCCAATCGTTATGACAACAAACACGATGAGACCCGACAGAACGCGGAGACCATCGTTGAGGTAGCTTCACACATTTACGATGTCGTGCATTCCATGATTCGGCAGTTGAGACCCAGTGCGCTCGACAATCTGGGTCTGTCCGATGCCATTAGCGACCTTGTTGCGCAATATCAGCGTCAACATCCACGGTTAAAGGTTGACCTGATGTTGGGTGAGGGCCTGGACCAATTCGACGAAAAAGTGAATATCACGGTTTATCGTGTTGTGCAGGAAAGTCTGACCAATGTTGTCAAACATGCTGAGGCGACGCAGGTAACAGTGGCCCTGTCACTTTTGCATGATGCGCCCGCATGTTTACACATACGCATCAGTGATGATGGCAAAGGTTTGGGCGCTGCTTACACCGAAGGACAGCGCTTCGGCATGCTGGGAATTAAAGAACGGGTGCAGGCGTTTGGCGGCGATGTGCAATATGATTCGCGTCCAGATAGCGGCACATTGATAGTGGCTAGCCTGCCTGTTGGCCTGGATAAGTTATGAGCACTGGCCGTATCAAAGTGATGCTGGTTGATGATCATGCGGTGGTACGCATGGGCTTCAAATTGCTACTTCAGGGTTCTCCCGACATTGCGGTGGTGGGTGAGGCGCAGAGCGGCGAGGAAGCGGTTCGGCTGTTTCAGGCGCTGGCGCCGGACGTACTGGTGATGGACATCTCCATGCCGGGCATAGGGGGCCTTGAAGCGATCGATCGGGTGCTGGCCAAAAAACCACAGCAGAAAATCCTGGTGCTGTCGGCGCATGAAGATGTCATGTATGCCCGCCGTGTGCTCAAGGCCGGTGCATCGGGTTATCTGACCAAACGCAGTGCGGCGGAAGTGCTGATGGAGGCCATTCGCGCGGTGCACAAAGGTCAGTTGTATCTGGAACCGTTGATTGCGCAGGCCATGGCGGTTGAGCAAGTTTCTGGCTCAAAAAACCCGGTTGATGCCCTCAGTGAAAAAGAGTTCAAGGTGTTTATTGCGCTGGCCAAGGGCAAGTCTGTGCAGGAAATTGCAGATGTCATGTCCTTAAGCCCGCGTACCATAGGCACGCATTTGTACAATATCAAACAGAAACTCAACGCGTCCAACAGCGCTGAGTTGGCGATCATAGCGATTCGGGCAGGTTTGGTTGAGCCTTGATGAGCTTGAAATGTAGTGCGACATCGTACTTGTATAGTTCGATATCGCACTATATGATGATTGGACTCATTTGCCGAGGTCGTCATTCATGAATACCCACGCTCAACCCATGCCCCGCAGAAAGTTTATTGCCATGCTTGGCGGCGGATTTATCGTTGCTGCCGGATCAGGTGTGACGGCCTTTTCACTGACCAGAACACCGCATCAAGCACTGGCGCCCTGGGAAGAAGCAGGTCAATACCAGGAGCCCCGTCGTTTTGCATTGTCCTACGCAATACTCGCCCCTAACCCACATAACCTGCAGCCTTGGCTTGTTGATCTGTCGCAGCCCGATGTGGTGATGTTGCTGGCAGATCCAGATCGTCGCTTGCCGGAGACAGATCCTAATGACCGGCAGTTGACCATAGGGCTTGGCTGTTTCCTTGAGCTCATGCGCATCGCGGCATCTGTGCAGGGCTATCAGTTGGATATCACGCTGTTTCCCCAAGGCTCAGAACAGGCATTGATAGCGTCACGACCCGTTGCCAGCGTGCGTTTTACCCAGGCGGGTTTGGTAGCAGACCCGTTGTTTAACTCTATTCTGCAGCGCCGTTCGACCAAAGAGCCGTTTGATATGGGGCAACAGGTTGACGATATACACATCGCTGCGCTGAACCCGTCGATTGATCGGGTGAGATTTTCCGGGACGCGTGAACCCGGGCAAGTTGAAGTGTTGCGGGCGCTGATCTGGGATGCCTACCAGGTGGAGTACTTAACACCCTCCAAGCTGCAGGAAAGTATTGATGTAATGCGTATGGGTAAGGCTGCCATCAATGCGACGCCGGATGGCATTGATATTGGCGGTATGCCGCTGGAGGGCATGCTGGCACTGGGTTTGTTATCCAAAGCTGGGTTACAAACGCCTGGTACGATTGCCTATCAGACCGGGTTGGATATGTATAAAACGATGTTTGCGGCGACACCGGCCTTTGTTTGCTTAACGACAGCCGGCAACAGCCGCGAAGATCAGATTGCGGCCGGTCAGGCGTGGTTGCGGCTGAATCTGTTGACCACACAACACGGCATGGCGCTGCATCCGGTCAGTCAGTGCCTGCAGGAATATGCGGAAATGCAGACACATTACCGTCAAGCGCATGTGTTGTTGGCGCAGTCAGGGGAAACGGTGCAGATGCTCGGGCGTTTGGGGTATGCTGCAGCCGTTGCACCGACCCCGCGCTGGAGATTGGATGAAAAAATCAGCATCACCTGAGTTACCCGAGATCAATAATGCACAGTTGATGTTCGACGTACTGAATGAGATTGGCATTATTTCTCAGCTCAGTCGCGCCAAATTGGAATCGCGCCTGAATGATGGTCTGACACAACACCATTTTGGCGCGTTAAACCATCTGGTCAGACTGGGCGATGGCCGCACCCCTCTGGAGATGGCGCGCGCCTTTCAAGTCCCCAAAACCAGCATGTCGCACACACTGGCCGGACTGGAAAAACGTGGGTTGATCCGTATGGAACCCAATCCACAGGACGGTCGCGGCAAACTGATCTGGCTCACTGATGCCGGACGGGCGCTCCGTAACAGCGCCATCAGCAACATCATGCCCGATGTGATTGCCATGATCCCCGAGTTCAAGAGGGACGACGCTGAAGCCGTGTTGCCGCTGCTGCGCAAGCTGCGCGTGTTGCTGGATGCGTCGCGGTGAAGATGTTCTGGTTGTCAAACGCTACAATCGCCACTCGCCAGTTCAATCGGTACTGATTGGATTCCAGCGCGACCACTCAGCAAGAAACCGCGTTGCACATTCCCCGGCCACGAGTTGCTCATCAAAGCGGGTGCTGGCAATGGTGTTGATGCTACTGTGTTGCCAAAGCAGTGAATTAACTTTGGTGTTCTCCAGCTCCCAGTATTCCACTGATGTGGTATAGGCAATCTCGTTGCCCGCGCGAGTCGCCTGCACTGCACACACCAGATAGTTGCGGTTGGCGGGGCGCCGTCTAATGCCTTCGTTCAGCAGCATCTGTTCAAAATGTTGCAGGGTTGCCAAGCGGAAGCTATCAAACACTTGTGGCATATCTTTCCAGTCACCCACCTGCACATATAAATCAAACTGAGTTTTGCCAGTAAAGGCAATTCCATTGCCGCGCGGGAAAACCTGGGCATGCAGCGGAGCGGCTAACAGCATCAATGCTGCCAGCACAGCGGTAGTGGAGGTGACGAGGGAGGTTAAAGCTCGAGTCCATGATTTCACGATTATTTATTCTGCCTGCTGTTGTGGTGTCGAAACTCGCATTCTAGCCGTTTCGACTTTCCCGATGGTGCCTGATTCGATGGTTGACAATGATTTTAATGTGAAAGGAATCACTCCCTGCAGCAAACATGTAAACGTGGCGCGTATGATTCACTTATTGCTGGTCAGCCCCACAAACGCCTTTTTGTGCTTCTCAAAGCGCCGTTTAGGAGTTGAGTCTGCCAGTGCCAAGGCCATCGCGGCGTTCAATTCATAAGCGTTGGTGTCGTAGCCAGCATCAGCCAGCGCCTGCCGGAAGCCTTTAAGGTGCGCCTCGCCAGCATGTGACAGTTCCGGAATAAAGGAGCTTGGAATGCTCAGGTCGTTCGGGTCTTCGTATGACTTCTTGCAACCCTCAACATCTTTGGCATGAAAGGTTTTGCAGCGCGCAGGACGCACCTCGTAAATAGAGCACTGGCCATTATCCAGAAAAGCGCACTTAAGATTGGCGGTGAGCTGTCCTTGTGTTGAAAGTGCCTGCAGGGTTGTTGTATTGGCAGCAAGCTCTTCCTGAAGTCTCGCCACCCGCGCCGGGCTGAATTTTGCCCGCACATAATCAACAATCCGGAACACTTCCTCGGCATGCACGTCCACTTTGAAATAGCAGCAGTACCAACAGCCGGCCTGGCACGCGATGCCGCCCGAGACGCTTGATACAATCAGCTTGGCAATTGCATCCTGCCGCTGTTGGCTGGCCGCCAGTGCGGGTTTCCAACCGTGCGATTTGATATCCGCCTGTGTGATGGCGTGCTCACGACAGGTAATTTCTGTAAACGGATTCTGAGCGCGTGAGTTACTCAATCTTTAAACACCCTGAGTTGCAGCACATTGCCTTCACAATCAGCGGCATTGCCAGCCGTAAAGCCTGTGCCGTGCCAGCGTTGGCTCTGCATGATGCCGCCCAAGCGGTTCACTACCTCAGTCGCCCACTCAAAACTGGACACCGTGAAGAACAACTTGATTGCAGTGTCTTCTCTGAGTTCCGGCGGTGTTGAAATCTCAACCATGCTGGCGATATGAGGCGGCATGGCATGAATAACCAATTGAAAATCGCCGAGTTGCAGTACTGTAAATTCATTACTTTCATGTATGACTGACCCGCTGAGAAGTTCACCATAAAAATCAGTCATCGCGCGCAGATTCTTGGCATAAATCACAGCGCCTGTTTGTGCGGGGCCTGGCATGAATGTGTCTCCTTCTTGATAGTTTTTCTTGATTTATTGATTGTTAACGCGGCTGGGCCCAAGCAGCAAGGCCACAAGATTGTTGTTAACTTTGAAGCTGTGGATAAACAAATAAACACTCAGAAAAACAGCGCCGCCAAAAAATGCCAGCACACCAAGGGCTAATCCTGCACCAGAGAACTGATGCCGCCATGCCACCCACAGCGCTGACAGTGCCAGGAAGCACATAAAGTCCAGGTTAAACTGCCCTGGCCATGCCATTTGTGCCATGTCACCAAAAAATACCGGTAACAGATTGATGCCATGGTTGGTGATGACCACCAAGGTGTAGACGGTCAGGACAGTAAAGATAACAACAAGCAAAAGCCGAAAGCCGATCATGATGATATCTCCTGGATATCAGAATCTATCGTCACTGGCTGCCCTGGTCGGCAGCCAGTTCCCGTGAAGCAAGGCAATTACTTTTGCGGGCAAATCAAAAACTTTTCACCGGTGTGCTTGGCGTAATACTGACGCACCGTTTCCGCATCAAGTGCTTCGACCAGCGACAGTTCGTTGGTGTAATGGCTGGCAAAAGTAGTGGTCAGTTCCCGTGCCACGCGTGCGCGCAAACGCACAGCGACTTCCATGCCGGCTTTGGCGAGGAAGTTGGGCAGCAACCAGCCGCCGACGCCCCACGCCATACCGTAAGCGCGTTGCAACTTGGTGGCAGACACATCAAGGTTGCCGTAAAGATACACCTGCTTGTGTTTGACGGAACCATAGATGCTGTAGGCGCCCGGGGTGCGTGCAGCTGCGGCTTCCATACAGGTCAGAATGTCAGACGCCAGTGTGCCACCGCCAGTGGCATCAAAGGCCAGTGTTGCGCCAGTGGCGTGAATGGCATCCGTCAGCTCCGCCATAAAATCGGCTGAGCTGCTATCCACGACATACTTGGCGCCCATGTCACGCAACATAGCGGCTTGCTCTGGTTTGCGCACCACGTTCACCAACTCAACACCATCGTCTTTGCATATTCGCACCAGCATTTGCCCAAGATTGGAAGCTGCGGCGGTATGCACCAGCGCGGTATGACCTTCCATCTTCATGGTCTCAATCATCGACAGCGCGGTCAGCGGATTCACAAAACAGGAGGCGCCATCTTTGGCCGTGTGTCCTTCCAAAAGGGGCAGACACGCAGCCGCATCCACACAGCGGTATTGTGCATACATGCTGCCACCCATCACAGCGACAATTTTTCCGGACAAACTTTTTGCCAGCTCGGAACTGCCCGTTGCCACCACTGTGCCGGCACCTTCGTTACCTACCGCTAAAGCCTGGCCTACACGGGCTTTCATGGCAGGCATGGCTTGTTGCGGAACCGGGGCGCTTAACACTGTGCTGTTACCTGATCCTATCGTCTGTGCAGCGCTGATATCAGCGCGACCAAACATCACGCCCTGATCCGATGGATTGATGGGTGTTGCTTCAATTTTGACCAAGACCTGATCCGGGCCAGGTGTTGGTATAGGTTTTTCGATCAGCTCCAAGCGCAACTCGCCGGATGCGTTGATGGTGGAGAACATTTGTAAGAAACTTGCGTTTGCGGACATGGGGGCCTCGTTGTTGATTGTTTATCGTGTTTTTTGTCTTGGTCGTTTTTACTTAAGCCATTGTCGGATTTTTCCGACCCCATCAATAACGCTGATTTCAGCATAACAGCCATTAATCAGGGTAAGGTTGGGAGGAGCATGACCAATATCCACGTCGTACAGCACTGGGATATTCTTATTGCTCAAATGCTCATTCAATACATCCATATAAGTCAAATCATGTGTGTTGTCTGAATCTGGTCTGAAATTTCTGCCTAAAATCAGCGCATTGATCTGGGTGAATACCCCACGAAATTGCATGCTGTGTATGGCTCGTACCAGTTCGCAGGGACTCATCTCCACATTCTCAAGATACAGCAGCAAGCCATCATTGTGGGTTGAACGGAGTTTGGACAGCTCCAGATGAGGTGTGCCAAATAAGTGAATGAGCGTATCCCAGCACCCACCAATCAATCTGCCCGACAGGGTAGTGTCATGGGCTGATTTTTGCAGCCACTTCCATGTCGTATTGTGTTCGCCAACAACATAGGCAAGTGGATCGATCTCGATTTGTGGCCAACGCATTGTGTGCTTTTCCGAGCTTGCCTGGGTAAAGCTTCCACCCATGGGCGTGTCCAGATAATTCAAGGTGTTTACAAGCAATGGGTCAACGTTGGTATCGATCAAATCCATCAGATTTGAACAATGTACAGTCGCCCATCCGATCATTGAATGAATTGAAACAGCAAGTGTGCTGACATCAGAAAATCCAAATAGCCATTTAGGTTTTGCCCGTGCAAGCTGATCAAAATCCAGCAGAGGTAAAAGCTCTATCGCTAGTTCACCACCCCATGGTGGGGCAACTGCATCGATATTGTCATCCAGCAAAAACGTCATCAATTCTGTGGCGCGCGCTTCTTTGGATGCGCTGACGTGTTTAGGCGAGTTATTCAGGCAGTTGCCAATAATGACCTCATAACCACGGTTTTCAAGCGTCCGCACTATCTCAGAGAAACGCTTTTTGTGGGTCTCGGCAATGCCGGCAGAAAACGCCGTAATCGCGATCCGACTGCCTTGACGCAGGGGTTGCGGGTAGATCAATGTGCAGTTCTCCGTGTGAATGCTGTGACCATGGTGCCAACAATGAATCTCAGGAGCTTATAACATTTTCAGATGGTGAGTATGAGTGCCAATCTGTCAAAGCAATGGTGGTTATAAACTGATGCCGTCACGTCATGCCAACCCGCTCAAGCGCTCTTTGAGATCTTTAGAGGCATAAAACACAAAGGCGTTACCTTGTCTGGTTTTCTCCAGCAAACCCAGCGCTTCGAGTGAAAGTAAATCATTTCGTGCCGTCTGGTAGACCACGGCATGTGAGCGCTGATGTGCGTCTACCCGGTAGGCCTCGCCTGCATTACGCAGGGCATGATTCAAGAGCGCGATCTGCCGGTGGTTAAAACGTCCACGCAGCGCTGTTGAGGTAGCAAGCATTTTCTGCGTTTGCCGCTGTTCACGTACCTTGCGGTCGACATACTCATGTAGCGCGGCAATCGCTTGGCGAATAGTGTGTAACTGGTGCAGCAGAAAGTAAGTCGTATCGTTCCTGTCCGTTTCCGTGTGGAGGTAGGCGCGCATGTATTTCACCGGGGCCTTGCGTAATATGTGGCTGATTGAGGTGTATTCCATTAGCCAGTAACCGCTCCGTGCCATTGACCAGTAGAACAGTGCTCTGGCTGTGCGGCCATTACCATCAGCAAAAGGATGGTCGTAACCAATCATAAAGTGCAGCAAAATGGCGCGTATGACGGGGTGAATAAACGGTTCAACACTTTCGTCAGCGTTGGCAAAATCGCACAATCTTTGCATGCGTTCAGGTAATTCGGCGTGACTCGGGGGCACATGCAAAGCGGTGTTATCCCTCACATCAACCACCTGAACATCGTCTTTGCGGCGATAACAGCCAACATCACTTGGGTCATCCAGCGTGTCTTCCGACAACATCCGGTGCAGCGTCAGAACGTTCTCAGGTGTTAGCTTTTCCTGTCGCAATGAGCGCAGGTGTTCCATGGCCCGGTAGTTGTTAAAGATCATCCGTTCGCTCAGATCGCGCGGTTTGCGCCCGCTACGCAGCATGGCAGCAGCCACTTTGCGTGTGGTGGCTGCACCTTCCAGTTGGCTAGATGTAATGGCTTCCTCGATGAGTGAGCTGATCAGAAAGCGGTGCGAGTCGGTTTGCAGTGCATCTCCGGCCCCGCGAATCTGGCCAGCTGCATCGCGGTCGATGTGATGCAGACTGATGGTAACCGGTGTAGGTGTGGCAAATACAAAAGGCTTTCCTGCTTTATCCAGCAGAGGCAAAGACTGCAGCAGAGAAACGCGAGAGAAGGAAACTGCTGCCCACCACTCCGCGTGTGTCAGGCTGTCCGGCGCTGGCCGGCGCCTCAGTTCGTCCCAATGCAGGTACTTGCCACCGGGTAATGGAGACATGTGAGGCATAAGCTGCGCCAAACTGTCCGGCGTCAGTATTCTCATGATGTCTGAAAATGAAGGCGGATGTTGGGGTAGTCGCATTTTCTACTAAATTGGTGTTGGATTAGTAGAAATTAGTATAGAGCTGGGGTTTATGTAAAGTCTACTAATTTACAAGTAAGTTAGTAGACTATAGTTTCACAGGCGCTGCCAAAACAATTGCCAGAATGGCTATTCCCGCGACAATCCGTCACACCCGTATGATTGCACCTTCCCCTTGCAAGTGGCACAGTAGCCCTCATAAAGTCAGCAAACAGGAGTATTACTCATGAGCGAAAGCAGACATTTCAGCATCGTGATCGTTGGCGCCGGCGCGGGTGGTATTTCCGTGGCCGCGAGTTTGCTTAAACGCAAACCGGATCTGCAGATAGCGCTGATCGACAAGGCGGAGAAAAATTATTACCAACCGGGCTGGACGCTGGTGGGTGGTGGTGCGTTTGATGTGGCAGCAACGGAGCGGTCGATGGCGCCGCTGATTCCCAAAGGCACCCACTGGATCAAGTCGGCAGTGGCCGGATTTGATCCGGAGAATAACCAGGTCGAGCTCGATGATGGCAGCCGGATCGGCTACGACCGCTTGATTGTTGCACCCGGCCTGAAACTGAACTGGGCTGGAGTAGAAGGGCTGACCGAAGCGCTGGGCAAAAACGGAGTCACCTCCAACTATCGTTTTGATCTGGCGCCATACACCTGGAAACTGGTGCAGGGTCTAAAATCAGGCAAGGCCGTGTTTACACAGCCGCCGATGCCGATCAAGTGCGCGGGTGCGCCACAAAAGGCCATGTACCTGTCGTCAGACCATTGGTTCAAACAAGGTTTGCTGGGTAACAAGATCAATGTGGAAATGTACAACGCGGGTGCGGTGCTGTTTGGTGTGGCCGACTATGTGCCTGCGCTGATGGAATACGTGAAAAAGTACCAGATCAAACTGAACTTCACCCACAACCTGGTGAAAATTGATGGTGACAGCAAAACCGCCTGGTTTGTAAAGACCAGTGCTGATGGCAGCAAGGAAACCGTGGAAACGCCGTTTGATATGATTCACGTTTGCCCGCCGCAGCAAGCGCCTGATTTCGTGCGCAGCAGTCCTTTGGCCGATGCAGCCGGCTGGGTTGATGTGGATCAGGAGACTTTGCGTCACAAGAAGTACGCTAACATCTGGTCGCTCGGCGATGTCATGAATGCGCCCAATGCCAAAACCATGGCTGCGGCGCGCAAACAGGCGCCAATTGTTGCCGTGAACATGCTGTCCGATATGGGTGTGATGCAGGGCGTCGCGCGTTACGACGGTTACGGTTCCTGCCCGCTCACCGTAGAGCGCGGCAAAATTGTGTTGGCCGAGTTTGGTTTTGGTGGCAAGCTGCTGCCCAGTTTTCCCGACTGGATCATCAACGGCACGCAACCCACCCGTGCCGCCTGGATACTGAAAAAAGATTTCCTGCCCTGGATGTACTGGAACGGTATGCTCAAAGGACGAGAGTGGATGGTGACGCCCACTACAAAGTGACGACAAACAACGGGACGGAGCTATAGCTCCGTCCCCAATGCCACGAGAAAAGGTATCCGGCCAAAAACCGGGAACGAAGCCACTGAAGAAAGGGGACGGAGCCATGGCTCCGTCCCCGGTGCCAGTCCCCGGTGCCAGTCCCCGGTGCCAAACAAGGGGACGGTGCCAGTCCCCCTAACCAAGAGAGCATTTTAATGACACAAGCAAAATGGGTAACCGACGACTTCGCAGTCGCTGAACAAATCACTGCCGACGATGTAGACACACTCGCCGCAGCTGGCTTCAAATCCATTATCTGCAATCGCCCCGATGGCGAAAGCTATGGCCAGCCACCGCGTTATGAAATTGAAGCGGTAGCAGAAGAGCACGACATCAAATTCAGTTACATCCCGGTGGTATCGGGCCAGCTGACCATGGAAGACATTGCGTCCATGAGCGCCGCGCTGGATGAACTGCCCAAACCCATTCTGGCGTTCTGCCGCAGCGGCACACGTTCCATACAGCTGTGGGGGTTGGCGTCAGGTGTGAAAGGCATGGCACCGGAAGCGATCGTCTCGGCGGGAACGGCCGCCGGTTATGATCTGAGTGGTGTTGCCAACTGGTTAAGTCAGCAAGAGTGATGTCAGCAGGAGAATAGTTTGGCTGCCAAAGGGTTAAAACGCTGGTTGCCCATACTGGAGTGGGGAGCGCAGTACAAGGGGCGCCAGTTTGCGGACGACTTTCTGGCGGCCGTGATCGTGATGGTCATGCTGGTGCCGCAGTCGTTGGCCTACGCGATGTTGGCTGGCCTGCCACCTGAGATGGGCCTGTATGCCAGTATTTTGCCCTTGGTGGCATACACCTTGTTTGGCACCAGTCGCGCGCTGTCAGTCGGGCCCGTTGCTGTGATTTCTTTGATGACCGCCGCTGCCATCAGCCGTCTTGAGCTGAGTGACCCCTCACAAATAGTTTCTGCGGCCATGATTCTGGCCATGATGTCGGGCCTGTTCCTGTTGTTGATGGGCGTCTTGCGCCTCGGTTTTGTTGCCAATTTTTTATCACATCCGGTCATTGCAGGTTTTATTACCGCGTCAGGCATCCTGATTGCGCTGGGGCAGGTTCCCGCCTTACTCGGCATCAGTGCGGGCGGTCACAATCTGCCAGAGTTGCTGCACTCGCTGTTGATCGCCTTGATCGCGGCGGTGCCTGACCCCAACTGGCCAACGGTAATCGTTGGGCTGGTCACGCTTATTTATCTGTTCTGGTCGCGTAAAGCATTGGCGCCCTTGTTGCAGAAAGCTGGCTTGTCAGCACGTGCTGCGACGATGTCGGCGCGCTTGAGTCCCATTGTGGCGGTTGTTGGCAGCGGGGCTGCGGCCTGGGGATTGGATCTTGGAAGTAAAGGTCTGGCGCTGGTCGGCAACGTGCCCGCCGGATTGCCGGGTTTGTCATTGCCTGAGTTTTCAATGCCCTTGTGGCAAGCACTGGCAGGACCGGCGATCCTGATTGCTATCCTGGGGTTTGTGGAGTCGGTGTCGGTTGCGCAAGGATTGGCGGCTAAAAAGCGTGAACGTATCGATCCGGATCAGGAATTGATCGGGCTTGGCAGCTCGAATATCGCCGCATCGCTGGCTGGTGGTTTTCCGGTAGCTGGCGGTTTCTCGCGCTCAGTGGTCAATTTTGATGCCGGCGCTGCGACACCTGCAGCTGGCTTACTGGCAGCCTTGTTGATGGCCGCTGCCACATTTTTCCTGATGCCGCTGCTGGCCTGGTTGCCGCGCGCTACTTTGGCCGCCACGATCATTGTTGCGGTGTGGTCACTGGTGGATTTCAGTATCGTTAAAAAGGCCTGGGGCTACTCACACGCAGATTTTCTGGCGGTGTTCAGCACCATTGTGGTGACGCTGGCGGTAGGTGTGGAAGCCGGTGTGGCTGCCGGGGTATTGGTATCCATTCTGGTGCACCTGTACAAAAGCTCGCGCCCACATGTGGCGATTGTGGGTGAAGTGCCGGGTACCGAGCATTTTCGTAATGTGCTGCGACATCAGGTGATCACACACGCACATATTCTTTCCCTGCGCGTGGATGAAAGCCTGTATTTTGCCAATACGCGATTTCTTGAGGATCTGATTTACAAAGAAATTGCCGAGCGACCCGCACTCAAGCACGTCATTCTGATGTGCAGCGCGGTCAATGAAATTGACCTGAGTGCGCTGGAGTCACTGGAGGCTATAAACAACCGACTGGGAGAGCTGGGTATCAAGCTGCATTTGTCGGAAGTCAAAGGTCTGGTGATGGACGCGTTGAAGCGTAGCCACTTTCTGCATGACATTACCGGCAAGGTGTATCTCAGCCAGCATCAGGCGGTCGCCGATATATTGCTGGCTGAATAGTTTTAACCTATAAGCTGCTGCCACCCGACAGGAAGTCGCGTTTACCCAGCGGCACGCCGTTGTGTCGCAAAATGTTGTAGGCAGTAGCCACATGGAAGTACAGATTGGGGAATACCCAGTGGTTCAGATACTGCAAGCCTTTAAATTCAAACTCACTAGACCCGGCCTGAATTTTGATGTGCTTCTCCTCAGAGCCGTCGATCTGAGCGGGTGTCAGCGTTTCAAGAAACGCGATGGTTTTGGCAAGGCGTGCCTGCAGTTCTTCGAACGTGCTCTCGGTATCATCGAATTTGGGATTGTCGACGCTCGCCAATCGGGCGCCACCGCCTTTGACCATGTCGCTGGCAATCTGGATCTGGCGTGAAAGCGGGAACATATCTGGTGCCAGCCGGCCATTGACCAGCACCGACGGGTCAATATTTCTGCTGGTAGCCGAGGCCTCAGCCTTGCTCAGAATAGCTGACAGATTTTTAAGTACATGGATAAAAACGGGTACAGAGTTGGTGTACATGGACTGCGTCATAGAAACCTCAATACGTTAAAAAGAAAATGCGCTAATGCTTAGCGCTCCACTGCGATAGCCACGCCTTGTCCGCCACCAATACACAAGGTCGCTATGCCTTTGTGTACATCACGGCGAATCATCTCGTGAATCAGGGTGACCAGCACACGGCAACCCGAGGCACCGATCGGGTGGCCCAAGGCAATGGCGCCACCGTTGACGTTGACCTTGTTCATATCCCACTGCAGTTCTTTGGCGACGGCCAATGACTGGGCGGCAAAGGCTTCATTGGCTTCGATCAAATCCACCTCGTCCAGTGTCCAGCCGGCCTTGGCCAGCACACGTTGGGTGGCAGATACCGGGCCTATGCCCATGATGGCGGGATCAACACCAGCATTGGCCCAGGCTTTGATGCTTACCAAGGGCTTGAGGCCCAGCGCGTCGGCGCGTTTTCTGCTGCACACAATCACCGCGGCTGCGCCGTCATTCAGGCCAGAGGCATTGCCGGCAGTGACACTGCCGCCCGGCTTAAACGCTGCTGACAGTCTTGCCAGTCCTTCCAATGTGGTGCCGGCACGAGGTCCCTGATCTTTGTCAAACAGCGTCACCGCACCCTTTTTCTGGGGGATATTGATGGGGATTATTTCGCTGCTGAAGCGCCCGGACTCTATCGCTGCCAGCGCTTTTTGCTGCGAATTGAGTGCAAATACGTCCTGCTCCTCGCGGCTGATCTGGTATTTGTCCACCAGATTTTCGGCGGTGATGCCCATGTGGTAATTGTTGAAGGCATCCCACAGCCCGTCGTTAATCATAGTGTCGATTGCTTGCCAATTGCCCATTTTCTGCCCGGAACGGGAGTTGGGCAGCACGTGTGCAGACAGACTCATATTCTCCATGCCACCGGCCACAATCATCTCTGCGTCGCCAGCCACAATCGCTTGCGCAGCCAGATGCACCGCTTTCAGACCGGAGCCACAGACTTTATTGATGGTCATGGCGGGTGTTGAAACGCCCAGTCCGGCCTTGATGCTGGCCTGGCGAGCAGTGTTCTGACCGCAACCGGCGGTCAGTACGTGGCCCATGATGACTTCATCAACCTGCGCGGGATCTATGCCAGCGTTTGTAATCAATGCCTTGATAATCTGACTGCCCAATTCTGTGGCGGGGACACCGGACAGCTCGCCCTGAAACGTACCGATGGCGCTGCGTCCTGCCGCAACAATGACTATCTCTTGCATAGTGACCTCGTTAACGATTGACCCGATTGTTGATTAACTGTTCCACCACCGAAGGGTCAGCCAGGGTGGTAGTATCCCCCAGGTGTTCAATTTCATTGGCGGCTATTTTGCGCAGAATACGGCGCATGATTTTACCTGAGCGGGTTTTGGGTAAGCCGGGTGCAAACTGGATGATTTCAGGTTTGGCGAATGCCCCGATTTCATCGGCCACAAACTTGATCAATTCCTTGCGCAGCTCTTCAGATTCAGCAATGCCGCTCATCAGCGTGACATAGGCATAAACCGCATTGCCTTTGATGTCATGTGGATAACCGACAACGGCAGCTTCTGCCACCTTGGGGTGCAAAACCAGTGCGCTTTCCAGCTCAGCGGTACCCAGTCGGTGGCCGGAAACGTTGATCACGTCGTCGACGCGGCCAATAATCCAGTAATAACCATCCTCGTCCCGTCGTGCGCTGTCGCCGGTAAAGTAGTAACCGGGATACGCTTTGAAATAGGTGTCCACGCAGCGTTGATGATCCCCAAATACGGTGCGGATCTGTGCTGGCCAGCTGCCGGTAATCACCAGATTGCCTTTGCCGGCACCTTCAATGACTTTGCCATGAGAGTCCAGCAGAGCAGGTTTGACCCCAAAAAACGGTAAGGAGGCCGAACCGGGTTTTAAGTCAGTTACACCGGCCAGCGGGCTGATCATGGTTGAGCCAGTTTCAGTTTGCCACCAGGTATCCACAATCGGTCTGCGGTTTTCACCCACCACGCGGTAATACCATTCCCAGGCTTCCGGGTTGATGGGTTCACCCACCGAACCCAGCAGACGCACAGAGGCGCGTGAGCTGGTATTGACCAGATCATCACCCAGACTCATCAGCGCTCTGAGTGCAGTGGGCGCGGTATAAAAAATATTGACCTTGTGTTTGTCGATCACCTGCCAGAAGCGCGAGGCATCCGGGTAGGTAGGCACACCTTCGAATATGAGTGAGGTGGCGCCATTGCACAGTGGGCCATACACAATATAGCTGTGACCGGTGACCCAGCCGACGTCGGCGGTGCACCAGTACACTTCGCCTTCGCGGTAGTCAAACACGTAGCGGTGAGTCATGGCTGCCTGTAGCAGATAACCCGCGCTGGTGTGCAATACACCTTTAGGTTTGCCGGTAGAGCCTGAGGTGTACAGAATAAACAACGGGTCTTCAGCATCCATGATCTCGGGTTCACACACCGCACTGACATTGGCGGTCTGTTCGTGGTACCAGACATCGCGGCCGCTGAGCCACTCAATGTGATTGCCTGTATGTTTGACTACGATCACGCTGTGCACATTCGGGCATTGTGCCAGTGCTTTGTCCACATTGGCTTTTAAGGGGATCAGTTTGCCGCCCCGTACGCCCTGATCTGCGGTGATGACGGTCTGGCAGTCGGAATCCTGGATGCGATCACGGATAGCGTCGGGCGAGAACCCGCCAAACACCACAGAGTGAATCGCGCCAATGCGGGCACAGGCCAGCATGGCATAGGCTGCTTCCGGAATCATGGGCATATAAATGCACACACGGTCGCCTTTTTTGACGCCTCGTAGTTTGAGGACGTTGGCGAGTCGGCATACTGCCTCATGCACCTCAGCGTAGGTAATGTGCTTGCTGTCAGCAGGATCATCACCTTCCCAGATAAACGCGGTTTGTTGTGCACGTTGTGGCAAGTGACGGTCGATGCAGTTCCAGCTGACATTGAGTTTGGCGTCTTTAAACCAGGTCACTGAGCCTTTGCTGAAATCGCCTTCAAATACTGTGCTGTAGGGTGAAAAGAAGTCCAGATATTGACTGGCCTGTTCACCCCAGAAGGACTCGGGATCGGTGACAGAGTGTTCATACA
This sequence comes from Pseudohongiella sp., assembly GCA_030696315.1. Classification (GTDB taxonomy): domain Bacteria; phylum Pseudomonadota; class Gammaproteobacteria; order Pseudomonadales; family Pseudohongiellaceae; genus Pseudohongiella. The sequence goes on from JAUYSM010000073.1 coordinate 66,594, forward strand.
TGCGCTTGTAACCAGCCTGATCAATCAGCGTGTGTTTGCTTGTAAAACCACTGGCTGGATAAATTTTTTCGTGCGACATGTTGTGCTCCTTTTTTGTTGATGCCCCATAAGCGCACGCCCCTTCAGCGGACGCGCGATACCTCAGGATTTACAGCGTGACCTCGATGTTATCAATCAGGCGGGTGTTGCCAACGTAGGCGGCTGCCAGAATCACCAGGTTTTTGTCCTCAGTACTTGCAGGTGCCAGGGTGTCTGCGTTGCAGACAGTAAAATAGTCGGGGCGTATGGCTCTGGATTCAAGCACAGCCTTGGCATTTCTCTCCAGCGCTGGAAAATCCTGCTGACCTTTTTGCAATAGCCCCGCGGTCTCGCGCAAAGTCTGAATAATGCTCAGCGCTGTTTGTTTTTCTTCAACGCTGAGGTAACCGTTACGTGAGCTCAATGCCAGGCCATTAGCGTCGCGTTCGGTGGCGACACCCGTCAACTGTATGCCAAAACACAGGTCTGCGTTCATTTTGCTGATGACTTTAAATTGCTGGTAATCCTTCAGTCCAAACACCGCATGATCGGGTTGCACCAGATTAAACAGTTTGCTGACTACCGTGGCGACACCATCAAAGTGACCGGGTCTGCTGGCGCCACAGTGACGCTCAGAGATGGCGGGTACCGACACAATCGTGTGTTCGTCCAGTCCCAGCGGGTACATCTCTTTGACCGAGGGCGTAAACAATACGCTGCAGCCCGCTGCGGTGAGTTTGTCGATATCGGCATCCGGGGTGCGTGGATACTTGTCGAGATCTTCATGGCGGCCAAACTGCATCGGGTTCACAAAGATGGTGCTGACAACAATATCGGCAAGCTCTACGGCCCGTTCGACCAGGCGCACATGGCCACGGTGCAGATTGCCCATGGTCGGCACCAGCGCTATAGACTTGCCGGCACGTCGGTATTCTCTTAAAAGTTGGCGCAGTTCACTGGCCTGATGGCAAATTTTCATGAGTGTTTCCGTTGCTTGATCACCCGGGTTTTAATCAAAACAATGCTCTGGCGCGGGGAACTGACCAGACTTGACGGCATCGGCATAGGCCTTGATGGCGCCTGCAATGCCATTGTCAGACTCAGGCAAAAAGTTTTTAACAAACTTGGGTTTGATGGGCGAAATACCCAGCAGATCGTGTAACACCAGCACCTGACCGGTTGTGTGCGGGCCGGCACCGATACCAATCACCGGGATGTCCAATGCATCGGTTATACGTTTGGCCAGCGCAGTCGGCACACACTCCAGCAGTAAAATGCTGGCGCCGGCCTCTTGCAGCAACAGGGCTTCTTTCACCATGCTTTCAGCTTGTAATGGATCGCGCCCCTGCACCAGATAACCACCGATGCGATTGATGGACTGCGGGGTCAGACCCATGTGAACACACACCGGTATGCCGCGCTCTGCCAGCAGACGGGTTGAACTCTCCAGCCAGGCGCCGCCTTCAAGCTTGACCATCTCCGCACCTGCACGCATTAGCGCCGCGGCATTTTCCAGCGTTTCGGTGTCCGACGAATAACTCATAAAGGGCATGTCAGCCATCAAAAAAGAACGCTTGTTGCTGCGTTTGACACACTGTACGTGATAAACCATATCTGCCATGGTCACCGGCAAGGTGCTGTCATGGCCTTGCAGCACCATGCCCAAGGAGTCGCCCACCAGGATAACCTCAATGCCGGCCTCATTCAGCAATCCGGAGAAGCACGCATCGTAGGCGGTCAGGCAGGAAAACTTCTGCCCGTTGGCGCGTATTTTGTTGAGCGTGTTCAAAGTGATGTGTTGTTGTGCTGATTGTAGACTCATGACGATTTCCTCCGGGCTGCAAACGCTGATTCAGTCAGCCTTGCTTGTCCGCGACCTGTTACCGTGACGGCAGGGGCAGAGCTTAGCCCTTGCCAGAGATCACAGCAAGGCCGGACTGGGATTGAAGTAATGTACACCTTGGGGTGCCTGCAGAATGCGGTCGACCAGTTGCTGATAGTGTTCATCGCGGCCAACAAGATCGATATCGGTGCTGTTCACAATCAACAGCGGCGACTGGTCGTAATAGTGAAAAAACGAGGTGTAGGCGGTGTTTAACCTGTCCAGATAGTCAGCCTCGATTGCCTGTTCTGCGGGAATGCCACGCTTTTGTATACGGGTGAGCAATACGTGTGTTGGCGCTTGCAGATAAATCACCAGATCAGGCACCGGCGCATGCAAGGTCAGATGGCGATAGACATTTTCATACAGGACAAATTCATCAGGGTCGAGATTCTGTTGGGCAAACAGGCGATCTTTGTCGATCAGGAAATCTGCCACCCGCACGGGTTCAAACAGATCGTCCTGCTTCAGATCCTGCAGCTGCTGCGCGCGCTGGAACAAAAAGAACAGTTGGGTAGACAGGGCGTACTGTCTGGGGTTGCGATAAAACCGCTCCAGAAAAGGATTTTCCTCAGGTTTCTCAAGCACAATATCGTAGTTAAACGTTTGTGCCAGTCGCTTGGCCAGGCTGGTTTTGCCGACGCCAATCGGGCCTTCCACAGCGATGTAGCGAGGCAATGGCTTATTCACTCACCTGCTCCACTCTTGTTGCAGAGGATGTCTTGGGTTTGCGCCGCCGCTTGCGTGGCGCTTTAACATTACTCAGCGCTTCAATCATGACCTCTTGTTCAGAGCGGTCGGCCACTTGGAAACGAGTCCACCAGTCACCCGCATCATCCAGCTGTTCGCCAGACTCTTCCCGTAACAACAGAAAATCATACGCAGCCCTGAAACGGGGATGGGCAATGACACTTTCGACCAGTTTTCGGCTTTGGGGTTGCATGCGCCACTGCAATTCCCAGATCTCACGCATGACCGCGGTGAAGCGTTTGGGAATGGCAGTAAATCGCAGCTGCTCGAGTATGGTATCCGTGGCCGCATCTTGCATCACAGACAGCGGGGCAAGGCGATCAGGGAACTGTTCGCGCAAGGTTGCCTGCATGGCGGGCCATAACAATGCTGCATACAAAAACGCTGGTGTGACGGATTTGCCGTCTGCCAGACGTTTGTCGGTGTTTTGCAATGCAAGCTGCACAAGTCGGCTGTCCGTGGAGTTTTTGTCACCAAGGCAGCGCAGCGTGGGTTTAAACAGGTAGTCTGCCACTTTGTAGCGTCGCAACAGCTCAAACGTTGCTTCGGCCTGGCCTCCGGTAAACAATTTGACGGTTTCGTCAAACAGGCGGGCAGGGGAGATGGACTCCAGCAGCGTTGCCAGGCGGGCAATGGGTGCTTCGGTATCTTTGTGAATCTTGAAGTCGAGTTTGGCGGCCAATCGGATGGCACGCAAAATACGCACGGGGTCCTCTTTGTAACGGGTTTCCGGGTCACCGATCATGCGGATCAATCTGTTCTCGATGTCACTCAGGCCATCCACAAAGTCCAGCAGCCAGAAGCCGTTGGCGGTGTAATACAGCGCGTTGACCGTAAAGTCGCGGCGCACGGCATCGTCGTTGATGCTGCCATAGACATTGTCACGCAAGATCATGCCGGTACTTGAATGTGCGGAGTCCAGGTCACGGATGTGGCGGCGGGATTCACCTTCCTCGACTTCGGTTTCAATTTCGTGATGGGCGCGAAAGGTGGTGACTTCAATGATTTCCTGACCAAAACGGACATGCGCTATTTTGAAGCGCCGGCCTATGATCCGGGAGTTGCGAAACACTTCCCGGACATCTTCCGGGGTGGCATCGGTCGAGATATCAAAATCTTTTGGATGGCCGCCCAGTAACAGGTCGCGCACGCCACCGCCGACCAGGAATGCCTGAAATCCAGCTTCGTTCAAGCGGTAAAGCACTTTGAGTGCGTTTGGTGAAATATCCCGTCTTGAAATGGCGTGATCTTCCCGGGCAACAACACGCACATTACGCAGGTCCAGCTTTCGAAGTGCAGCGGGCAATTCATGCCGGGATTGTGCTGAGCTGTGCTCGCCAGACCTGCCGCGTGCGGATTCTCTGGTCTTTTCAGCGCTGGACTTGTGAGCGCTGTTCTTTTCGGCGCCGGACTTGTCAGCACCGGCTTTGTCAGCACCTGCCTTGTCAGCGCCGCGACGTGACCGACGATTTGCCTCAGCGGCTGGCTGCGGCTGGCGTTGCTCGGCCTTTTTTGATTCAGGTTTTTGTGTCACACCGGTGCCGGTTTGGCCGGATCTGCCAAAAAGGATGTTAACCAGCTTCTTAATCATCGGGTGTCAAGCTCAAGGTCACTACCGTTGATGGGTACAAGCTTTGTTGGATACTCCGGCAATAGCTTGTTGTCTACGCAGACACTGTCGGCGACAAAGGCGGCAATAATACACTGAAGTGTGAGATGTGTGCAGGGGAAATGCTCTGGGGGGTGACTTGACCCCCCCGCAAGGAAGGTATGTATTATTGTTATTATTGTTTCTTTTTGTTCTTCTTGGTAGGCACTCAAGTCAAGTGCGCCAGTTTCTAAGTCAGTACTAACAGCCCTCATGCAAATTGCACTTTCTACTGCTCGCCCGATCTGATTATTTTTATTGTTTTTGTGCACCAATTTTTGATGCGATTTTTGTTGTTATGCGTCGTTATTTTTATTGTTTCTTTTTATTGTTGTATCGCATATAAAGCATTAAGCGTGCCAGCTTGGTGAAATCTATTAAAAACAAAGAGTTAGTGTTTTTTGTGTTTGCTTGAAAACAGTGTTTGGGAAGCAAGTGTTACCAAAAGTCTCTGATTGAATGGGTAGATGGGTATCGGTAACAGTTTCAGGCGTGTTTCTTTTTGCGGGGCAGGCCAAATCGCTGGCGGCGCTCCCACAGGCATTTGCGGCTGATGCCCAGCTTTTTAGCGAGCTGGGTCTCGTTCATCTGATCCTGGTGTTCGAGCACAAATTTCTGGAAATAGTCTTCAAGGGACAGTTCTTCAGCGGCGTCAGACTCGTCAGCGCCATGATGGTCCATCATAGAGCGTTCGGTGAGTGGCCTGATCGTGCGTTTGTTACCGGTCAGATCAATGGCCAGCAGTTCAGCGCCAATTTCCTCAGACTCTGCCAGTACAACGGCACGTTCGATGGCATTCTCGAGCTCACGCACGTTGCCTGGCCAGGGATAGGTTGCAATAGCCTGCGTGGCATCGTTAGTAAAAAACAGCAAAGGTGATTTCAGGCGTTTGCAAGTGCGTTCAAGAATGGCGTCGGCCAGCTCCAGAATATCGTTGCCGCGCTCTTTTAAGGGCGGTAGCAGCAGCGCCATGACGTTAATGCGGTAATAGAGGTCTTCCCTGAAGTCGCCGTCAATCACCAGCTGTTTCAGGTCACGGTGGGTTGCGACCACCAATCTGACATCAACTTTTCGTGATTGCACAGAGCCAACTTTACGAATTTCACTTTCCTGTAGCACACGCAGCAGCCTGGCCTGTGCATCCAGGGGTAGTTCGCCGATTTCGTCCAGAAACAGCGTGCTGCCATTAGCGGCTTCTACCAGTCCGGTGCGATTGGCGGTAGCGCCGGTGAAGGCGCCTTTTTCGTGGCCAAACAATTCGGATTCAATCAGGTTTTCCGGGATGGCGGCGCAGTTGACCGATATCATCTCGGAGTCTTTGCGATCACTCAATTGGTGTATGGCGCGGGCAACCAGTTCTTTGCCGGTGCCGGATTCACCATTGATCAGCACGGTTGAGCTGGTTTGCGCCACTTTGCGTATGCGTCGAAACAGCTCCATCATTTGTGGGCAGCTGCCAATCATGCCGGGCACTGGTGGCTCCGGTGGAGGTTCGACTGATTTGGGCGCTACGTTTTTGCCAGCGTTATCCTTGATGATGCGCTCAACGGTCTGCAGCATCTCTTCGTGTTCAAAGGGTTTAGGTATGTAGTCCACCGCGCCGAGCTTCATCGAATCGATGGCTGAGCGCAAACTGGAGTAACTGGTCATGATCAGCACCGGCGTGCGAGTGGCTTTGATCAGATCGGTGCCCGGCGCGCCAGGCAGTCTGAGGTCGCTGATGACAATATTGAAGCTGTTCTCTGCCAGTAAGGCGACACCTTCTTTTACCGAACCGGCTTCGCTGACGATATATCCATGGCGCTCAAGCAGGCGACGCAAGGCGGTGCGGATGACCGGTTCATCCTCTACAACCAGAACTTTGTAATGTGCAGTCATTCAATTACTCGATTAGCTGTTTGTTTGAGAACAGTCTGAGGAGGCTGGCTCAGCTTTTGTTTAATGATTCATCATAACAGGGAAAACTCAATACAACGCGTGCGCCTGGGTTATTCCGCTTTGCTGTGGCATTCATTATATCAATATGTCCGCCAAGGTTTTCAACCAGGCTGTATACCAGTGCCAATCCCAGTCCAGTGCCTTCACCAGGTTCCTTGGTGGTAAAAAACGGTTCAAATACCCTGTCCCGAATGGCTTCCGGAATGCCGCTGCCTTCATCAGACACACTGATTTGAATAGAGGCGGCAATCCTTTCGCAATCAATGCTTATGGTGCTTTCTGCCGGGCTGGCGTCCCGGGCATTATTGATCAGATTTACCAAAACCTGCAGTAATTGTTGTGAGTCTCCGAGTATGCGGGCATTTGTCTCGCAGTGCACATCAAAGTGCATGTGTTTTCCTTTTTTATTGAGTGAGATCAGCGCGATCGCTTCTTCAATACAGGTGGCAACCTGCACAATTTCATGGCGCTGGTCGGCTTTATTATGGCTACCGCTGTGCGCAAAGTTCACCAGCGACTGCACAATCCGTGAGGTACGATCTGTCTGCTCAATGATCTGGCGAGCCATGCTGCGTAACTCATCGTTGCTGGTTTCATCGCGTATGTTTTGAGCAAGGCAGGCAATGCCGGTAATGGGGTTGCCGATTTCGTGAGCGACACCCGCCGCCAGTCGACCAATCGACGCCAGGCGTTCGCTATGAGCGAGCTCTTCTTCGAGTAATTCGGTTTCGGTCAGGTCTTCCAGCAGAATAATGATGCCATCCTGCTCAATACGGCGGGTGGTGGATTTTTCAATGACAGCCTTGTGCAGGCTGATATAGCGCTTGCCGCCGTTCACATTGATGGTCAGCTTGTGCTGGTGTGCGGTTTCACCATGTAAAAACTTATTCAGCAGTTTATACCAGGCACTGCCGATCTCGCTCAGGTGCATGCCAACGGCTTCTTCTGTGGTGATGCCGGTCAGTTTTTCCATGGCATGGTTCCACATGATGATCTGTTCATCCGGCCCAAGTGAGCAAACACCCAAGGGCAGATCCATCAAAATCTGGCGGTGATACCGACGCAGGTTGTCCAGATCGGCAGCCATCCCCGACAAATTGCTGCGATACGCTTCAATGCGACTCTCAATCGCCGTCACGTCAGCCGATACACTTTCGCTGGTTGACGTGAAGGGCAGAAAGCGGTCAATCAAATCGTGTGCAATGGCAGGACCTAATAAACCAGAGAGGTTGGCTTCCAAGCGACTGCGCAGCTGGCGCAAGGCCTGCGGCCGACTTTCCTGCTTGTCCATATTCAAATCACGCAAGGCCTGCATGACCTCGCGTGTGGCAGTGCGTTCGCCCAGTGGTTTGGTGAGCTGGGCAATAAACTCTTGTGGCGAGCTCGCCGTCAGGCCTGCACGCCGTTGGCGTCTGAGGTTATCGACCGAGCAGATGTCAGCAGAGATTCTTTCTTCGGTTGAGCTGCGTGTCAGCAAGGACACCAGCATAAACAACGCAATATTGCACACCAGAGACAGCGCGACAATTTCACGCGTATTCATGTTGCCCAAGGTGAAAAAGTTGGTACCTGAGGCAACCGGCAACACCAAAAAGATAAACCAGATGGCGGTGCCCGCTGCCAACCCAGCCATAAAACCTTTTTTATTGCCTTTAGGCCAATACAACAAGGCAACAATAGCCGGCAAAAACTGCAGACTTCCAATCAGGCCGGTGTTACTGACTGCGCGTATGCTTTGCTGGTTGTCCGGGATGTAATAAAACAGGAATCCGCCCCAGATCAATGCTGCAATCAGGGCGCGGCGCTTCCACAACAACCAGCGATAGATATCCTGACGTGCACTTGGCTGCCAGACGGGCAAAATCAAATGGTTCAAACACATGGTGGACAGCGCGAGTGTGATCACAATGATCAATCCACTGGCTGCAGACATGCCGCCAATAAATCCAATCAAAGTGAACAGTTCAGAGTCGTAATGTGAGCCCAATGTCACCGGATAGTATTCCATCGGTGTCAGCGCACCAGAGCGCAATCCCGCCCACAAAATGGGCAGCACCGGCAAACTCAGCAACAGGAAATACAAGGGCAAACCCCAGCTGGCAACACTCAAGGCCCGGGGGTGATTGTTTTCATGAAAGGTCATATAAAACATTTGGGGTGTCGCAACGGCGGCACTAAAAAATACCAGGACCATGATCTGGAATGTGCCTGGCGCTGCGGGTTCTTTGATGCGACGCAGTAATTCGGGTTGTTCCCTGACCCATTGCTCCATGAGATCAAAACTGCCAAAGCCCTTGTACACTGCAAAAAAACCAACCGCCAACAACGCAAGCAATTTGACCAGTGATTCGAAGGCGATGGTCATGACCAGGCCTTCGTGGCGCTCACGCCCTGAGCCTTTGCCTGTACCAAAAAAAATCGCAAACAAGGTGATCAGCAGACAAAACGTGATGGCCAGGGTTGTCTGGGAGGCATCTGGCGACAGCAGACTGACGGTGGTAGCCACCGCTTCAATTTGCAGGGATAACAAGGGCATAACAACCAGTAGCATGACCAGTGTGGTCAGTGTGCCGGCCCAGGGGCTGCGATATCGGAATGACAACAGATCAGCCAGCGAGCTGAGTTGATAGGTTTTGGTCAGGTTCAGGATGGGGCGAAGCAATAAGGGCGACAACAAAAACGCCAGCGAGATGCCGATGAAGGGGGCCAGATAACCGAAACCATCGCGAAATGCGTTACCCGTGGATGCGTAATAGGACCAGACGCTGGCAAACACGCCCAAGGACAGTACGTACACGATTGGATGGCGCACTACCCGTTCGGGTATCCATCCTCGTTCGGTGATGTAAGCGATCCCAAACAGAATAACCAGGTATCCAACACCCAGTGCAAACAGGGTACTCAGTTCAAAGTTCATCGGAATTTTGTTCCCGGAAGGACCAGGCAGCAAGGCCAATGACAAGGAAGCAGATCAGCAACGGGCGATACCATGCCCCATGTGGTTGCATGGCCCATTCCACGCTGAGCAGGAACAGCAGGTAGCTGAACACCAGAAAAATCAGAGTGGGTGGTGGGATGTACATAGGTTCATTGCCTAGCCAAGTTGTTGTCCGACCGGGATATTAGCCAACTTGGGCACGCGCTGTATATCCCAGCGTTCAATCGCACGCTGCAACAGGCTGGGAGTTGACTCCTGGCGGCTGATGCCTGACATGTCTTGGCCCAGAAAACCCAGTGCTTCGCGCAGATAAAAAGCAGTGTTTTGGGGTTCCAGCGCTTTGGCAAAGTGTTGCTTGCTGAGTTTCTGTCCGTCGCTATTACACGCCACCGGGATATGCGCATAACGTGGTGTGGGTAGTTGCAGCAATTGCTGCAACGCAATCTGTCTGGGGGTTGAATCGATCAGATCAAAGCCACGTACGATGTCTGTGACCCCCTGCCAGGCATCGTCAACGACCACGGCCAACTGATACGCAATCAGGCCGTCACGTCTGCGCAGAACCACGTCACCACACTGTGATGGCAGGTGTTGCTGATAATGCCCCTGGATACGATCATCAAAACACAGACTGATGTCTGGTAGCTGCAGTCGAATGGCAAAGTCTGCCGGTGGCGGATTTGTCCGGTATCGGCACTGGTTATCATAAATGCCGTTATTGGCGCGCGTACGTTGTCGAGAGCAGTCACACTCATAGGTCAAGCCTTTTTGTGCCAGCAAAGACAGCGTGTTTTGGTACTCAGCCAGTCGTGAACTCTGGTAAACCACCGGGCCATCCCAGAGCAGGCCAAAGGACTCAAGGGTATCCAGAATCTGTTTAGCAGCGCCGACAGGTTCGCGGCTTGGGTCAAGGTCTTCCATGCGCAGCAGCCAGCTGCCTTGATTGGCGCGCGCATCCAGAAATGACGCAAGAGCCGCTAGCAGAGAGCCAAAATGCAATGCACCAGTGGGGGAGGGAGCAAAACGACCGATGTAAGCAGATGTTGAGGGCAGCGGAACCATCATGCCCGGCGCTGCAGTTGCTGCGGTGCCGGGGTCCAGAGGTCGCAAGGTGTTATCAGCAGGCGGCTTACGCGCCCCACTGTTTTTCGCGGATTTCATCCAGTGTTTTGCAGTCAATGCACTTGTCTGCCGTAGGGCGAGCTTCGAGACGGCGAATGCCGATTTCAATGCCACATGACTCACAATAACCGTAATCGTTCTGAACGATTTTCTCGATTGTAGAGTCAATTTTTTTGATCAGCTTGCGCTCGCGATCGCGCGTTCGCAATTCAAGGCTGAATTCTTCTTCCTGAGTAGCTCTGTCTGCTGGATCAGGATAGTTGGCAGCATCGTCCTGCAAATGATGCACAGTACGGTCAACCTCTTCCATGAGCTGATTACGCCAATCGCGCAAAATAGTCTTGAAGTGGTCTCTCTGTTCGTCGCTCATATACTCTTCGCCTTTTTTGGGTATGTAAGGCGTAAAAGTCTTTAATACGGTCGATGTATCTGCTGCAGATTGATTTTTGGACATGGTTAACAAGGCCTCATACCCTATTAGACGCTTAACAGTAGCGCGATCCTGCGCACTTGCCAACTGACCGTTACAAGGTCACGGATTTTGGCAAGCGCGGTAAGCTACCAGATTATTACCGCCCAGACCAGAAAAAATGTTATGGTCGGCCATCTCACTTCAAAGCCACGCGTTTATACAGCGCTGGTAGCAAATCCACCTACCTTACCGCATGACTATGACAGATTTCAGACTGACCCCTGCTGACCGAACCCTGCTTGTTAATCCCTTTCGTGTGATGAATGTGCTTGAACGCGCCCGACAGTTGCAGGCGAGCGGCCGCGACATCATTCATCTGGAGGTCGGGGAACCTGACTTCACAACCGCTCAGCCAATCGTTGAAGCCGGTATGGCCGCACTAAAAGCCGGCAATACCGCGTATACACCGGCAGCAGGTTTACCCGAGTTACGTGAGCGCATCGCCGGGTTTTACCAACAACATCACGGTGTGAACCTTAATCCCAGCAGAATTCTGGTGACACCTGGTGCCAGCGGAGCCCTGGTTTTGCTGTCTAATCTGCTACTCAATCCGGGTGATACCGTATTGATGCCCGATCCAGCCTACCCTTGCAATCGAAACTATGTCCATTTGGCGGGAGCCCAGGCGCGGCTGATACCGCCGGATGTGCCTGGCGCGGCGGCACCGTCAGTTGGGCAGCTGGACGCAGCGTTTGATGAGTCCGTTAAAGGTTTATGGCTGGCATCCCCCGCCAATCCCACTGGGGCGGTGATTACGCACACTCACTTGCAGGCACTGGCGCAGTGGGCTGACAGCCGTCAGGTGCATCTGATGGTTGATGAGATTTACCAAGGTCTCGATTTTAGTGTGCCAGCTGCGCTCAGCCGGCCGATGGGTGACTTGCCCAGCGCGCTCAGCCTGGGTGGAAATACCATTGTGATCAACAGTTTTTCCAAGTACTTCGGGATGACAGGTTGGCGTCTGGGCTGGATAGTGGTGCCCGAGTATCTGGTCAAAACCGCCAATATACTGGCTCAGAATCTGTTTATCTCAGCGCCAACCGTGTCGCAACTGGCTGCTTTACGCGCTTTTGATCCGGATGTGATCGACATACTTGAGCAGCGTCGGAATGCGTTTCGACAACGACGTGATTACCTGTCAATGTCATTGACCTCACTCGGGTTTGAGTTGCCATGGCAACCGCAAGGTGCTTTTTACTGCTACGCTGATATCAGTCGGTTCAGTGATGATTGTGAAGATTTTTGCCATCAACTGCTTGAAAATCATGGCATTGCCGTCACGCCTGGCAGCGACTTTGGTGAGCATCAGGCGCAACGTTATGTCAGATTTGCCTATACAAGTGCTTTACCACGCCTGCAGCAGGCGATGGAGCGACTGGCCCAGGCATTGGCGTAGCAGACTGTCAGATACGGCCAAGCCTTGTTATGTCGGCGTCTTCCACCATCAGAAAGCCGTTTCCCATCACAAATGGAATGGCTCGCAAGGACTTGCCGCGGCAGGGCCCCTGTATACACTGACCACTTTCGATCACAAATAATGCGCCGTGCGTGGCGCATTGGATAAAGGTGCCATCAGAATCGAGAAACTGATCTTCCAGCCATTCCAATGGGGTGCCAAGGTGCGGACAGTAGTTGTAATAAAGGTGGAGCTGGTTGTCTTTTTTCACAACAAACAACTGCTTGCCATGTAATTCAAACCCTTTGGCACGACCTTCCTCGATATCGTCGAGGTGACAGAGTGTCTTCATGTCAAACTAATCCTGTAGATGGCAAAAGCCCTGTTTAAGCCAATGCATAGGCAAAATCGGCAAGCAGATCGTCGATATCCTCGATGCCCACTGACAAACGGATCAGATTGTCACCAATACCCATGGATGCCCGACGTTCCGCGCCCATTTCGTAGAAAATGGTATGTGCAACCGGAATAGCCAGGGTGCGCGTGTCTCCGAGATTGCTGGAGGTGACAACACAACTCAATTTATTCAGAAAATCAAAACAATCCACGCCATCTGCCAGTTCAATACTCATGATCGCACCTGGTTTTTTGAATAGACGCTTGGCACGTTCATGCTGAGGATGACTACTCAAGCCTGGAAAAAACACGCGCTTGATGTTGTGGTGTGCCTCACAAAACTCTGCCAGTTTTTGGGCGTTGTCGCTGGCCCGATCCATACGCATAGGCAAGGTTTCAGAGCCTACCGCCAGATGATGGGCTGCTTCAGGTCCCAGCGTTGCACCAAAGTCACGCAAGCCTTTTTTCCGCACTTGCGTAGTTCCCCATAGTGCCGGGTCACCTTGCTTGTAGAGCTCAAGAATATTCGGAAACTGTGTCCAGTCATAGAGTCCGGTGTCCGTCAACATGCCACCGAGCGCATTGCCATGACCACCAATGTACTTGGTCAACGAGTTCACCACAAACGTGGCATTGACTGTTTTGGGTCTGAACAACCAGGGTGAAGTCATGGTGTTATCTACCACATAAATCAGACTTCGCTGCTGGCAAAGAACACCAATGGCGTCCAGATCAGCTACCTGTGTGACCGGATTTGCAATTGTTTCGGTAAATACCAGTCGGGTATTGTCCTGAAGTGCTGCACGTACATTTTCCACTGATGTGGTGTCAACAAAACTGACTTCAATGCCAAAGTTCCTGAAAGTGTTAAACAGGCTATTAGTGTTTCCGAACAGGAAGGCGCTGGAAATCACATGATCGCCGGCCCGCAACAGGGCAAACATTGTGGATCCAATGGCCGCCATGCCTGTCGCAAACGCGGTACTGGTCAAACCTTGTTCCATGCGGGTAATGCGGCTTTGCAGCGCATTGACAGTCGGGTTCTGCTGGCGCCCGTAATTGTATCCGGGCATTTTGCCTTGAAAGACTTTGGCCAGATCGCGCGCATCCTCGTAACTGTAAGCGACCGAGGTATGGATGGCCTTGTGAAGCACACCGTGCTCGGGTTTGTCACGTCTGTCACTATGCAGATTGCCAGTGGTAAATCCGTTTTTGTCTGATTTGCTCATGCCTATTCCGTTGTCAAACTGTCTGTTTTGGGTTCGGTGTTATACAGCTGCAATGCCATGACCGCGTCGTTGATCTCCTGCAGGCGTTGCAAAAATGCCGGGCTGTCACGCGCACCAAATTTTTCAATAAAAGCAGCTTCATCAAGACCATCGGTATCGGTCCGTGGAACCGGCATATAGCCAGTTTCCAGCTCAGTTTTCATCAATAATTGCTGGATTTGTAGCGCATTTTCCTGGCTGGAGGTTGCAAATTCTCCCAATGCGACACCTGCAGCGTTTGCGGTCAGGTCGCTGAAACTGAAACCTGTACCGTAGCGCGCATCATAAACTTCTTTGCTGTTTGAGAGCACCTCCGCGAGCGTCACACCCGCCGAGGCCGCAATCGCGGATGCACTCACAAAATGCAGGGCCAGATCGTTACGTTGATGCAGCATCACGACCATGGAAGGTACTGTCGGCAATCCAGCGTTTGTGGTGTCATCGCCCATTTGTTCACCAATCAGTTGCGTAACGGGCAGATCGTTGACAAAAAACGACAGGGTTTGCAGCAGTGCCCGGTTTTCGGCAATGGCATCAGCGTCTGTTAGCAATGAGCGTTGATAAGCCAACTCAAACAATGGTGGTATAAAACTTTGCAGCGGCACTTGCCGGCGCACTTCCCGCGCTTCAGAAGCAATGTCTGCGATCAATTGATGGTAGGCAAGAATCCGTTGCTGATCTTGTTCAGACACAAAAATCTGCTGTGCCTGAGATCTGAGCTGCGACAACACACTGGGTTGCCAGGCAAGTGTCAAATGCAGCTTGTCTTCACCCAGTTGGTAGGTAAGTACACTGTGGCGAACGGCGGCCAGTTCCTGACTGGCAGTGCTGGCGGTTTCGAGCCGGTACCCGGCCAAGTGCTCCGCTGTACGCAGAATGTTGCGCGGCACCGGTAATCGACCGGCTCGTAATTCAATCAGGCGAGCACGTCCCTGGTCCTGCGCAAAGCGGGCATTAAGATTGAGATAGATGGTGAATGGGCCAAATGACTGGGGGATGCTCATTTGTGCGACTGCTTGGTCATCCTCAATGTCGAACAAAACGGCAAACTGCTGTAAGGGTGGTACGTTAGACAAAGCAAAGGCCGTCAGTAAGTTCAACTGCTCATCATCCAGACTCAGCTGCCGCTCGCCCTGTTGCCGAAATCGTGCCGGACTGTTATCCACAATCAGTTGTTCAACACGTCGAAAGTCCTCCTCCGCCAGCGGGCCTGGGTGCGTTACGACGGGTCGCCAGCTCAATAACAAAAGCGCCAGGCACAGGCATATCACCGCCAGAAACAGCAGTGGGCTGCACAAAATCAGAAATCTGCGCTGGCGCCTGGTCATGGTCATTTAGTCGATTGTGACATCTCGTTGATACGTATCCGCCTGATTATACGTTATACGGCTGGCAACGGTCAGTGTCGGTGGCGCGTGAAATCAGGATAATCAATGCCGCCTTAATGGTCTTATGCTGGTCACAGACCCGCAAGTCATTATAAAGTACGCACTGTTCAGTCATCAGTCACCAGTCTTAAGTCACCAAAGGAATACCATGACCATCAATGCACAGAACGCACTCAAAGTGCTTTCACTGGTCTCTTTGCTGGCGCTTTCCGCTTGTGCCAGCCAACGGGCGGAGCAGGAAGCCTTGCTTGCACAGCAAGAGGCAGCCGCCCAGGCTGCAGAACTTGCTGAACGCGCCGAGCTGGCTGAGTTGGCACGCCTTGAAGCGGAACGCAACGAGCAGGCGCTGCGCGAAGAGCTGGAGCGTTTGCGCCTTGAAAGTGAAGCATTGGCGGTAGCGCGCGAAGCAGCAGAGCGAGAAGCCGAGCAGCGAGCAAGGCAAGCTGCGGAGTTGCAGCGTCAGCAGCAGCAGACGGAAGTGGCGCGCTTGCAGCGAGAGCAGAGCGAGCGTCTTGCTGCCCTTGAGCGACAGTTGGCAGCCACGGAGGAAACTGCTCGACGTCGCGAGCAAGCCAATGCCCGGTTGGCTCAGGCAATAACCGCGGCAGAAGAGCTTTTGCAGATGCTGGCCAGTGAGCAGCTCAAGTATGAGAATGTTGATTCCCAAGGCAATACGGTCGAACCATTACAAAAGGCGTTGATTTCGGAACTGGAAGCGCGCAAGAACGCACTGGTGAGAGAGGCGCAGGCGCTCGGCAACTAGTCGTTTTATTCCAGTGGCAATCGCTCGAAGTGATACATCAGCCACTGGTTATCGACTTGTTCATTGTTGTTTTCAGGATTCACCCAGGTTGTTCTGACTGAGCGCACACATTGATAGATTCTGAATGAGCGCGTATCTTCGATGATCAGGCCGCGCACGGAAGGGTTGAGTGTGTAGTTTGAAATCTCTACCAGTTTCCAGTCATCAGCCATGGTGCGTTTGACGCATTCATTGCCAGCCAGAATATCCTGAAAGGGTAATTGCAACTCAGCCCACTTGCCTGACGCAATCAGCATATTCAGCTTTAGCTCAGAGTCACCAACGTTTCCAATCTCATCTCTGAACAAAATACTGCGCAGCTCTATTGGAGAATCACTCTGATTTTGGGCGACTACGCGTAAACCAGCATTGGTGCTGAGGTGCCAGGCTGGAGAATAGATTGCATATTTTACGGGATGATCAAAACCTTCCTGTGCGGCCGCCAGTGGATCAATTGATTGCGCGTAGACAGAGCCCGCGGCAGCAACACCCGCAAAACACAGCGATGCTGCAACACAAAAACGCCGAGCCACCGACACCCGGAATCGGGATCCGGGGTGGCGGGCCTCAGGTGTTGCAACAAAATTTTTCGCTATCATAAAATCTGACCAGGTTAATGCAAAAACAACAGCAGCAATAGAACACCGTTTCCATCAATAGATCAAGTCTGAACATGGTGTTGAACTGTGTCAAATCGTGCCTGATTGCGCAATCACCAGTGTATGCAGGCACGCTCTGAATGCGCATAATGCAGCGTCAATTTTTCGGGAGCATTACTGTGGACAACTTATCTGGCATCAAACATGTGATCTGTATTGCGTCTGGCAAAGGTGGGGTTGGAAAATCAACAACCGCACTGAATATTGCCGTTGCACTGTCGCAGCAGGGTTACAAAACTGGCTTGCTGGATGCGGATATATATGGCCCCAGCCAGCCTATGATGCTAGGGGTTGCCGCTGGGACAAGGCCGGAGATTGTTGACAAACAGTATATGAAACCAGTGATGGCGCATGGCTTGGCCAGCAATTCCATCGGTTATCTGGTCGACGCCAATACCGCAATGGCCTGGCGGGCACCCATGATTGTAGGTGCGTTTAATCAGTTGCTGAAATTTACGCTGTGGTCCGATCTGGATTATCTGATCATTGATATGCCGCCGGGCACCGGCGATATTCAACTAAGCTTGACGCAGGCCCTACCACTGACCGGCGCTGTTATTGTCACAACCCCGCAAGATATTGCCCTGCTGGATGCCCGCAAAGGCATTGAGATGTTCCGCAAAGTCAATGTGCCATTGTTGGGAGTTGTGGAAAACATGGCCGTGCACGTGTGTTCCAACTGTGGGCATGCCGAAGCCATATTTGGCGCAGGGGGTGGTGAGAAACTCGCGCAGGATTACCACGTTCAGGTAATTGGCTCATTGCCCTTGGACTTGTCTATTCGGCAGCATGCCGATTCAGGCTTGCCCATCTCGATTGCCCAGCCAGAGAGCCCGGCAGCGCAGGCATATCATCAACTGGCCGCACGTCTGGTGGGTGAAGTTGACGCCCTGTCTAAAAACAAAGCGCCAGCCCCAGTCATTCAGGTATCCGATGATTAATGTCCGGGCAGCCGGATCTCTTCAACCATTTGCTGGATGTCGCGTGGCGGCGCAGGCGTAAACCGGCAAATGGTGAGAGCCACCGCGGTGTTGATCAAGGTGCCCATGGTGCCTATGCCTTCAGGCGAAATCCCAAACAACCAATTGGACGGTGTGCTCAGCTCCGGGGCAATAAACTTGAAGTAAATGATGTAGAGCGCGGTGAAGCTGAAACCCGCAATCATGCCGGCAATCGCGCCTTGTCTGTTCATGCGTTTGTAGAAAATCCCCAGCACGATGGCAGGGAAAAACGAGGCTGCTGCCAAACCAAACGCAAACGCGACCACTTCTGCCACAAACCCGGGCGGATTGATGCCAAAGTAGCCCGCAATCAGAATCGCAACAAAAATGGCAATACGCGCATAACGTAGTTCCTGTTTTTCGGTAATCTGCGGCATCAGACTGCGCTTGAGCAGGTCGTGTGAGACCGCGGTGGAAATCACCAGCAACAGGCCTGCAGCGGTTGACAGTGCGGCGGCCAGTGCTCCCGCGGCCACCAGTGCAACAACCCAGTCAGGCAGTCCGGCGATTTCCGGATTGGCCAATACCATGATGTCGCGGTTGACAGTCAGTTCGTTCAGGGCAGGATCACCAAGATACTGAACTCTGCCGTCGCCATTGCGATCTTCAAAAGTGAGCAGTCGAGTGTTTTCCCAGGTGAAGAACCACTCCGGCAATTCCTCATACACCGCGTTGTTAACCGTGTTCATCAGATTGGTTTTGGCAAAAGCTGCAACAGCAGGAGCAGTTGTGTATAGCAGGCCAATAAAGACCAGCGCGTAAGCGGCAGAGGTGCGCGCCGCGCGAACGCTGGGCACTGTAAAGAACCGGATAATCACATGTGGCAGTCCGGCTGTACCAAACATCAGGGCGGCGGTGATAAAAAATACATCCTGCGTGCCACGTTGACCTTCGGTGTAAGCTGCAAACCCCAGTTGCTCGCTGATGTTATCCAGGCGATCAAGCAAGTAGCCGCCACCGTACTCCGGTGTCAGTTCTGAACCAAAACCTATT
>JAUYSM010000075.1 GCA_030696315.1 Pseudohongiella sp.
CCCTGATTTTGATCGGCCGGTAATAAACAAGCCAATCAATACCGTTCGCCTGGAATCCCCCTTACATCGTGTAACGGAGCAAGAGGTCAGGATGGTACTCGCGCGATACACAGAATCTGGCTTTCTTGGAGTTGATGTACAGGATCTGCGCGAGGAGCTTGAACTCAATCCATGGGTGGCTCGCGCCATGGTGCGCAGAGTCTGGCCGGATGGATTAGTCATCATGATTGATGAGCACCGCCCGATTGCCCAGTGGGGGCAGACTGCATTGCTCAATGAAGATGGCAAAGTTTTTACCCCGACTATGCGCGGGCCGGAACTCGAATTACCCGCGTTGAGCGGTCCAGACGGCAGCGAGGCCATGGTGCTGGCGATGTATGAGCACTTTAATGAGCTACTGTCCGGCATCGACATGAAATTACGCTTGGTAAGTGTGGATGCACGTGGCAGTTGGAACGGTGAAATTATTGATGGCCCCGTACTTCGTATCGGCAGAGAAGATATGGATGAGCGTATTACAAGATTTGTTCGCCTCGTAGAGGGTGGACTTGCAGAACAGTTGGCCAATGCTGAAACGATAGATCTTCGTTATAGCAACGGCATTTCAGTCAGTAACAAATCCGACGCGGTTGACGCCGTCGCAAGTCGGTGAGAGCAGGGTTAATTATGAGTGCTGCAGATAACAGCAATATGATCGTTGGTCTGGACATCGGTACGTCCAAGGTCGTTGCGATTGTAGGTGAACTCAAAGCGGATGGCAGTCTGAATATTGTCGGCATTGGCAGTCATCGTTCACGCGGATTAAAAAAAGGCACGGTGGTAAACATTGAGTCCACTGTGGAGTCGATACAGCGCGCGGTTGAAGAAGCGGAGTTAATGGCAGGCTGCCGCATCCATTCGGTATATGCGGGTATTGCCGGAAGCCATATCCGTAGCATGAATTCCCATGGGATTGTTGCGATTCGTGATCGTGAAGTTACCCGCGCCGATATTGATCGTGTTATCGATGCAGCCCAGGCAGTTGCCATACCAGCGGATCAACGCGTGCTGCATATCCTGCCACAGGAATACATTATAGATTCCCAGGAGGGTGTAAAAGAACCGCTGGGTATGTCGGGCGTCAGACTCGAGGCCAAAGTGCATCTGGTGACCTGTGCCATCAACGCGGTCCAGAATATTGAAAAATGCATCAAGCGCTGTGGTCTGCAGGTTGAAGAGATCATTCTTGAGCAGCTTGCGTCCAGCTACGCGGTGCTGACTGATGATGAAAAGGAGCTGGGTGTCTGTATGGTCGATATCGGTGGTGGTACTACTGATATAGCAATCTTTACAGAAGGGGCCATACGTCACACAGCGGTCATTCCGATTGCCGGTGATCAGGTAACCAATGATATTGCGATGGCTTTACGGACACCAACTGATAATGCAGATGAAATTAAAATAAAGTACGCCTGCGCACTGACACAGCTTGCCAGTCCGGGTGATATGATCAAGGTGCCAGGTGTTGGAGAAAGACCCGCTCGCGAACTTTCGCGACAGGCGCTTGCGGAAGTTGTTGAGCCGCGCTACGACGAATTGTTTACGCTGGTGAAGGCAGAGCTGCAGCGCAGTGGGTACGAAAATCTGATGGCCGCCGGCATTGTGCTGACGGGTGGTACCAGCAAAATGGAAGGTGTTATTGAACTGGCTGAAGAGATATTCCACATGCCGGTCAGAATTGGTGTGCCGCAAGGCGTAAAGGGATTGGCGGACATTGTTCGTAACCCGATTTATTCAACGGGTGTTGGTTTGCTGCTTTACGGTGTCAAGCAGCAACAACATCAGGTGCGTAGTCATAATCCGGTGCCGGTTAAGGACTCACAACTCACTTTGATCAAACGGATTAAAAACTGGATCAAGAATAATTTTTGAAACTGCTTGAAAAATTTACTTAAAAAAACCTGTGCAACATGAGGGGGCCATATGTTCGAACTTCTGGATAGTATTCCGCAAAGCGCTGTAATCAAAGTGGTTGGTGTAGGTGGCGGTGGTGGTAATGCAGTGCGCCACATGATCAGCAATCACGTGGAGGGGGTTGAGTTTGTATGTGCCAATACTGACGCTCAGGCTCTGACAAACGTTCAAGCTAAAACGCTGCTGCAAATGGGCAGTACTGTGACCAAGGGCCTGGGCGCCGGTGCCAACCCTGAAGTGGGTCGTCAGGCAGCGTTGGAAGATCGCGAAGAGATCGCGGAAATTCTGCGCGGGGCCGATATGGTATTTATTACCGCCGGTATGGGCGGTGGTACCGGCACGGGCGGTGCCCCAATTTTTGCCGAGGTTGCACGTGAGCTTGGCATTCTGACCGTTGCCGTGGTAACAAAACCCTTTCCGTTTGAGGGCAAAAAGCGCTCGATGATTGCGGAGCAGGGCATTGCTGAATTGTCGCGCCATGTTGACTCCTTGATTACCATCCCCAATGAAAAATTGTTGTCCGTACTGGGCAAACAGGCATCCTTGCTGGAAGCTTTCAAGGCCGCCAACGATGTGCTGCTGGGCGCCGTGCAAGGCATTGCAGATCTGATCATTCGTCCAGGCATGATCAACGTGGATTTTGCAGACGTTCGCACGGTCATGTCCGAGATGGGTATGGCAATGATGGGCACTGGTTACGCGACGGGTCCTGATCGTGCGCGTGAGGCTGCTGAAGCAGCCATCCGCAGCCCCTTGCTGGAAGATGTTAATTTGCATGGTGCACGCGGCATTCTGGTCAACATCACTGCTGGTGAAAGTCTGTCTCTGGGTGAATTCACCGAAGTGGGCGATGCCATCGCTGATTTTGCATCGGATGATGCAACCGTTGTTGTGGGTACGGTTATCGACCCATCGATGGGCGATGAGATTCGTGTGACTGTTGTGGCAACCGGACTGGGCGAGATTCGTGCACAGGAAGCGCGTCCACCTAAGGTGATGGAAAACATTCGAGCAGTAGCAGCGCCGTCGCCGGCCCCGGTTCGTCAGGAGCCACGCGGTTATGCGCCGGCACCGGCAGTTGCTCGTCCACGACCACAAATGTCGCATACCATGCCGCAAGGTAATGGTTTTGGCAAAGCGGTCGGTTCAGATACCAACATGGATTATCTGGATATACCGGCATTTTTGCGCCGTCAGGCTGATTGATACAGCGCGCTGACCCAGAGCGCCTGTTGCAAGAATCCTGAAGACATCGAGCACAGGTCGGTGTCTTCAGGAGGTTTTTTGGTGGCATTTGGCGGGATGTATGCATCCATTCAGTGTTTGGGTTCTCAGTTGATATTTGTTATCATCCACGCCCATGAAAAGGCTGAACTCCCTTCTCAGACTCAATTTCCTGGAACCAGCATCCTCTATGTTAAAGCAGCGAACACTCAAGAATGTGATCCGAGCCACTGGTGTTGGCCTGCACACAGGTCAAAAGGTGTATCTGACCTTACGTCCTGCGCCGGTTAACAATGGTATTGTTTTTATCAGAACGGATATCGAGTCCCGCCCGGAGTTACCAGCCAAAGCCCATCTAGTGGGTGAGACCACTCTGTCGACAACGCTGGTCAAGGGTGACGTCAAGGTGTCGACTATTGAGCATTTGATGTCGGCTTTATCAGGTCTTGGCATCGACAATGCCTATATAGAAGTCAGCGCCCCAGAAGTGCCTATCATGGATGGCAGCGCGGGTCCTTTTGTGTTCCTGATCCAATCAGCGGGCATCGAAGAACAGGATGCACCTAAGCAGTTCATCAGAATATTGAAGCCCATTCGTTTGGTGGAAGGCGACAAAACTGTCAGTCTGGAGCCTTACGACGGATTTAAAGTCAGTTACACCCTGCTTTACGATCACCCGGTTTACAGACGTTATACCAAATCAGCAACTATCGATTTCTCCAGCACATCGTTTGTAAAAGAAGTCAGTCGCGCCAGGACCTTCGGGTTTATGCATGAGTTTGAAGAGCTCAGAAATCGGAATCTGGCACTGGGGGCCAGCATGGATAACGCCATTGCTGTAGGTGACTACAAGGTGCTGAATGAAGATGGTTTGCGATATGAAGATGAATTCGTCAAACACAAAATACTGGATTCAATCGGCGATTTGTACCTGACAGGCTACAGTCTGATTGGAGAGTTCAAAGGTTATAAGTCTGGACATGCCTTGAACAATGCCTTGTTAAGAACACTTGAGAAAACCAGGGATGCCTGGGAAATGGTCACCTTTGACTCGGATTCTCAAGTACCCATTTCTTACGTTAAACCGGTACTGGCTGCCTGAAGAATGAAACTGATTCTGGTTAACCAGCGTTACGGACACACCCGCACCATCGTGATTCGCGGTTGGATGAAAGGCTTTCTGTCGCTCTGTCTGATGGGCGCACCCGTAGCACTGGGTTATCTGGGTTACGAACTGGCATTTGCGGATGCAGGCTCAAGTTCGCTGGTCTCCCAGGAGTCTGCGCTTGCGTCCGATGAGTTTATCCGTGGAGATCAGACGGATGCGTATGCTGGGCAAGACTTTGCCTCTGTAGAAGCAACGCCACTTTCAGCTGACGCCTTGTTTGACGCCGTCAATCAAGGTTTGTCTGAACCCGCCTCAATTCATCTTAATGATCGGCAAGTGTTGCTTGCTTATCAATCAAGTCTGCTTCCAGCACTGCCAGCGGACGCTGTTGCCGCATTTCAGCACGGCCGGATTATTGATCCAGCCAGTTATGTGCATCGCACACTGCATTGATACCCCTCTGATTATTTTGTCTTTTAGACTTCACAATCAAACCTGATAGATCAGTATCTTACGTAGTGGGTAATCATGAATCTTAATATTTTTAGTGCCATTTTTGGCAGCAGCAACTCGCGCAAACTCAAAAAGTTGCAAAAAACTGTCAAGCAGATAAACAGCTTTGAATCGATATTGGAAGCGCTTTCCGATGAACAGTTGCGCGCCAAAACGGATGAATTCCGTGTGCGCGTGGAAAAAGGCGAAACGCTGGATGCGATGCTGCCAGAAGCCTTTGCTGTTGTGCGCGAAGCAAGCAAGCGCATCATGGGCATGCGCCATTTTGATGTGCAGATGATTGGTGGCATGGTCCTGCATTATGGCGATATCGCCGAAATGAAAACTGGTGAAGGTAAAACGCTGGTTGCGACACTGCCTGCTTACCTGAATGGTCTTGCTGGCAACGGCGTGCATGTTGTGACGGTCAATGATTATCTTGCCCGCCGCGATGCAAACTGGATGCGCCCGCTCTATGAGTTCCTGGGTCTGACCGTTGGCGTGATTGTCGCTGGTCAAATGGCGCATGAGAAAAAGGCGGCTTATGACGCATCAATTACTTATGGTACCAACAACGAGTTTGGTTTCGACTACTTGCGCGACAACATGGCGTTTCGTATAGAAGACAAGATGCAGCGCAAGCTCAACTTCGCGATTGTGGATGAAGTTGACTCGATCCTGATTGACGAAGCACGAACGCCTTTAATTATCTCTGGCGCGGCGGAAGACAGTTCCAAACAGTACCTCGCGATTAATGCCTTGATCAATCGACTTGAGAAAGGTGAAGCTGCTCCAGAAAAAAGCGGCATGATGCTGGAGCGTGACGAGCGTGTTGAGACCGGTCATTTTTCTGTTGATGAAAAAACGCGTCAGGTTGAACTGACAGAGGCGGGCCACGAGTACCTTGAAGAACTGTTAACTCAGCACGGACTGCTTAAGCAGGGTGAAAGTCTTTATGCTGCTGCCAACCTGGGCCTGTTGCATCACATCCACTCGGCGCTGAAAGCACACTATTTGTTCCACAAAGATGTGGAATACATTGTTAAAGACAATAAGATTGTACTGATTGATGAGCATACCGGTCGTACGATGGAAGGGCGTCGTCTGTCTGAAGGTTTGCATCAGGCGATCGAAGCCAAAGAGGGGGTTGAGATTCAGAGTGAGAGTCAGACTCTGGCTTCCACAACCTTCCAGAATTATTTCAGGCTGTATGGCAAGCTCTCAGGCATGACAGGGACGGCAGACACTGAAGCTTTTGAATTTAAACAAATATATGATCTTGATGTGGTGGTCATTCCCCCCAATATGCCTATGCAGCGTATTGATATGAACGACCTCGTGTTCTTGTCTATTGAAGAAAAATTCGAAGCCATCGTACGTGACATCAAGGAATTCAGTTCCAAGGGTGCGCCAGTGCTGGTCGGTACCGCATCGATTGAAACCTCTGAGATGTTGTCAAAGTTTCTGAACAAGGAAAAGATTTCTCACGAGGTTCTGAACGCTAAGTTCCATGAAAAAGAGGCCTATATCATTGCGCAGGCCGGCCGGCCCGGTGTGGTGACCATCGCGACCAACATGGCGGGTCGAGGCACTGACATCAAGCTGGGAGGAAGTTGGGAAACTGAAGTGCAGAGCATGAACAATCCCTCGCCTGAACAGGTTGAAGCCGCCAAGACACAGTGGCAGAGCCGTCATGAGCAAGTGCTGGCGGCGGGTGGATTACATATCATCGGTACCGAACGCCATGAATCCAGACGTATAGACAATCAGCTGCGTGGCCGCTCTGGTCGTCAGGGTGATCCCGGTTATTCACGCTTTTACCTGTCTCTTGAGGACAATCTGATGCGTATTTTTGCATCAGAACGCGTGAAAAATTTTATGCAGGCGCTGGGCATGGAGCGTGGGGAAGCCATTGAACACGGTATGGTTTCCAAGTCTATCGAAAAGGCGCAACGCAAAGTTGAGGGGCGCAACTTTGACATCCGTAAACAATTGCTGGAATACGACAACGTTGCCAATGATCAGCGTACCATTGTGTACAAGCAGCGCAATCAGATCATGGCCAGCGATGATCTATCCACTTTGCTGGATGGCATGCGTAACGACGTTATTGATGAAGTTGTCAGCAGCCATATTCCGCCGCAAAGCATTTTTGAGCAGTGGGATATTCCCGGTCTGGAAGCTGCGATCGGCGCCGAGTTTGCAGTGCATTTGCCGGTAAAAACCTGGCTGGAAGAAGATCAGAAACTCTATGAAGAGACCTTGCGTCAGAAAATCCGTGATGCGCTGACCGATGCTTATCGCATCAAGCGTGAGCTGGTTGGTGAGAAGATGCATTTGCTGGAAAAGCAGATTGTATTGCAGATACTGGATACCTTGTGGAAAGAACATTTGCAGGCCATGGATCATTTGCGGCAGGGCATTTTCCTGCGCGGATATGCCGGCAAAAACCCGAAACAGGAATACAAGCGTGAAGCGTTTGCCTTGTTTCAGGGTTTGTTATCACGATTGCAGCATGATGTGATTCGCTTCCTGAGTCACGTTCAGGTGCGCTCACCGGACGAGATCGACGCCATTGAACGTGCGCGCCAAGCGGAACGTGCCAAGGAAAAAATCCAGCTGCAGCATGACCAGGCATCTGCCATGGATCAAGCGGCTGCTGAAGAATCCCAGGGCGCAGAATCTGATGATCAGCGCACTCCTTTTGTGCGAGAAGAGCCCAAGCTGGGACGCAACGAGCCTTGTCCCTGCGGTTCAGGTAAAAAATACAAACAATGTCATGGTCGTCTGAGCTGAGTCACATCAGATCAGGGGCTTTAGAAAAGTAATTCAGAGAGCAGGGTCAGAGTAATTATTATGGCGACGGGAACAAATGAGCTTGGCCAGATACTGCCGGTCGACGGTGTAAAAATCGCTGCTGTGAGTGCTGGTGTGCGGTATCAGAATCGGCTTGATGTGGTGTTATTTGAGTTGGCGCCGGGCACTCGCTCCAGCGGCATGTTCACGCAGAATGCTTTTTGTGCCGCGCCCGTGCTCATTGCCCGTCAGCACCTGAATGACAGTGTTGGTGCAGCGCGCTATCTGCTCGTAAATACCGGAAATGCAAACGCAGGCACTGGGCCGCAGGGCATGACCGATGCACAAACCTGTTGCCAGGCGGTTGCGGATGCGGCGGGTGTCGATGTCCAGCAGGTTTTGCCGTTCTCGACCGGTGTGATTGGCGAGCGCTTGCCAGCGGAGCGCATTGTGGCTGCAGTGCCTAAGGCCTTGGATGCGCTGGTCGTCGACAACTGGCTGCTCGCCGCCAAAGGTATCATGACCACCGATACTCGCCCCAAGGCGGTGAGTCGTGTTGTTGAACACGCTGGTAAAAAGGTCACTATCACTGGTATCACCAAAGGTGCCGGTATGATCAAACCCAACATGGCCACCATGCTGGCGTTTGTGGCCACGGATGCCGCGCTCGATCAGGACTTGCTGGATTCTTTATTGCGCTCGGCAGTTGAGCAGTCGTTTAACCGGATTACAGTGGATGGTGATACCTCAACCAATGACTGCTGCATTTTAAGCGCGACCGGTTGCAGCGGTGTGCAGGTGTCTGAAGCCGATAGCGAGTTGTTTGCGAAGTTCAGTAGCGCACTGCATGAATTGATACTGGAGCTGGCAAAACTGATTATTCGTGATGCAGAAGGCGCTAAAAAGTTCGTGACCGTGGATGTGCGAGGGGGCGCCAGCAGCAAAGAGTGTCTGCAGGTTGCCTATGCGATTGCTGAATCCCCGCTGGTGAAAACCGCACTGTCGGCATCAGATCCAAACTGGGGTCGTATACTGGCCGCTATCGGCCGTGCTGGTGTAGAAAATCTGGATGTTTCCCGCATTGATATCTATCTGGATGATGTGGCGATTGTGAAACAAGGCGGTCTTGCGCCCGGTTATCACGAGGCGCTGGGCCAGGCAGTGATGAACCAACAGGACATTACCCTGCACGTTGAACTCGCAAGAGGCGAGGTGCGCGAACTGGTTTGGACGGCAGATTTATCTGAAGAGTACGTGCGGATCAACGCGTCATATCGCAGCTGACGCGTTTGTTTCACTTTTTGAACAGGCTGATGCCGGCTATACCGCGTGCACCGTACTGGCGCGCCGTTGGCAGGTCAGCTTTATTTAACCCTCCCATGGCGTAGACCGGGAGGCTAGTTGATTGGGACAACTGCCTGAACCTATCCCACCCCATACCGGTCTGACCCACATGACTGCTGGTTTCCGATACAGGAGACAGCAGTGCGTAGTCCGCGCCCAGTGCCTGCGCCAAGGCCAACTCCTCCGCGTTGTGGCAGGAAGCCCCAAATAGCAAATGATCTGCCACCGGACGAGACTGCAATGTCTTCAGCACATGGCGATTTGCATGCACCCCACTGAGCCTCTCCAATAATAACGGATCGAGCTCATCGCTGGACGAGATGTCCAGAATCAGGCGTGTTTGCAGAGAAGTGTTTGCTAAAAACCAGTCTTTAAGGCTGCTGATATAGTGGTGGTGTTGTGACAGATTTGCGGTGGCAGGAGCCGCGTTGCGAAGCCGCAACAGGCAAGCGTCTGGTAAACCCTGCAGGTAGTCGCTGCTTTTATCGATGCTTGAATCGATGTTCAGTATGGCAAAAAAGTCCGGCAACATAATCGCCCGGATGATTGCACGGTTGGCTTCAGGAAAATCCTGATGTCTCAACTCATGCGGAAACAACCAGCGCAAGGGTTGACCTTCTTTGCCTTGTGCTGTGCCAGCAAACGTATTGACATTCCAGACATCCAACAGCACTGATTTGTCGTGGTAGTCATGTTGAATGCTGCACAGCGCCGACTGGCTCAGTGCGGTGATGCCCAGTTCTTCGTGCAGTTCCCGTACCAATGCATCATTAACCGTCTCGCCGGTTTCCACTTTGCCGCCGGGGAATTCCCAGAGTCCGCCCAGATGCTGCTCAGCAGATCGTTGTGCGATCAGAATTCTGCCATCTGTGCCATAAATGACACCCACAGCAACGTGAACACGTTTGCGTGCTGGCTGATCAGTCGTTTTCATCGGAGCGATTGGGCATGTTTTCCAGTTGTTCAGGATCTACCGGCTCTCCGGGAATACTGTGTCTTTCGTTTGCCCACTCACCAAAGTCAATGAGTTTGCAGCGCTCGCTGCAAAAGGGTCGCCAGGGGCTTTGTTCACCCCATTCAACAATTTCTTTACAGTAGGGGCAGTTAACCCGCAATACGCGTTCGCTCATGAATAGTGTTCCAGATATAGCATGTGTTGTTTGTCCACGGCCGCGTGAAGAGACAGAAGATCGGAGTCATTGGTGATGATGTCATCAGCCATGGATTGACGTTGTTCTCGTGTCAGTTGACTCGCCATGATGGCTTTGACAGCATCCGCACTGGTGTTATCGCGCCGTTGAGTGCGATCAAGCTGGAGTTGCTCGGGCGCATCAATCAACAGTATGCGGTCACACATTTTTTGTTGATCAGTCTCTAGTAACAAAGGCGATGACAGCAGGCAATAGGGCGGTTTACAGGCCTGCAGCCGGTTCATTATTTCTTGCCGGATCAACGGGTGTAACAACGCTTCCAGCCAGGACTTATGCTCAGCATCGTTAAAAATGATGTGACGCAGTTCCCGCCGATTCAGGCTGCCATCTTCGAGCAAGATGCGATCAGCCCCAAAGCGTGTCGCGATTGCCACTAGCGCAGGCATGCCAGGTTTGACCACCTCACGCGACATCAGATCCGCATCAACAATATCGATACCATGACTGGCAAACCGATCTGTCGCGGCAGTTTTGCCACTACCAATTCCACCGGTAATACCCACCACAGCGACTTTTCCCGGTACTGCTGCCATCACACACCCACCGCCAGATTCAGATACCAGTCCGTGATGACATCGCCCCAGATCAAGGCGATGAAACCGGCAATCGCGAGATAGGGACCAAACGACATGGGAACATTTTTATCGCGACCGGCAAAAATGGCCATGCCTATACCCAGCACAGCACCCGCCATTGAAGACAGAATTACCACGCTCAGCAACTGCTGCCACCCAAGCCAGGCGCCAATTGCAGCCAATAGTTTAAAGTCACCGTAGCCCATGCCTTCACGGCCAGTCAGCAGTTTGAATATCTGGTAAACACTCCACAGGCTCAGGTAACCCGCACAGGCTCCAATAACCGCGTCACCGACGGAGACGCCAACACCATACGGCGTGGCCGCCAACAATAAACCCAGCCACAGTAACGGCAGCGTGATGTTGTCAGGTAAGAGTTGATGATCGATATCGATAGCGGTGGCACTGATCAGGCTCCATGTGAAAATCAGCGCAGCCACACAACTCCAGGTCGCCCCAAAATGCCAGGCGACCAGTGCAGAAAGCGCGGCGGTTACCAGTTCAACAACTGGATACCGCCAATGGATGCGGGTTTTGCACTGGCTGCATTTTCCGCGCAGCATGAGGTAACTGAGCACCGGAATGTTCTGCCAGGGGCGAACAGGTTTTTTGCATACCGGACAATGCGAGTCCGGTTTCATCAGGTTAAATACTTTGTGTTCAGGAACTGGAGCCTGAGCCACCGCTTTTTTGGGCTCAATCTGCAGATATTCACAGCATTGGGCGTGCCATTCGCGTTGTAGCATCAGTGGCAATCTGTAAATGACCACATTAAGAAAGCTGCCAACAAGAAGCCCCAGCACTGTAGCCAGTATCACCGTGAGGGTCGCAGATGCAGAAAGTAAATCCAAAAGGGTCATAAAACGGCTCCCAGCCGAAAAACAGGTAGATACATGGCAAGCATCAATACGGCGACAATTGTTCCAAGCACAATCATGACCAGCGGCTCAATCATGCTGCTCAGAGTATCCACTGCCTGGTCAACACGTTGCTCGTAACGGTCGGCGCAAGTCTGTAGCATCTGATCAAGCGTACCGGATTGTTCACCTGCATAGACAAGTTGCGCAATCATAACCGGAAAAAGGTTGTTCTTGCGAACCGCATAACTGAGGGGTTGTCCCTCGTTGATGAGGTGTCTGATTGTGATACATGCAGACTCGAATACGCGGTTACCGGTTGCGGCAGCAGTCGACTCCAGCGCTTGCATCAGGGGCAGCCCGGCGCGCAGACTGCCTGACAGTGTCTGGCTGAAGCGGCACAGACAAGCGTTCTGGACAATTGACCCGCACACTGGCAGTACCAGAATCATTTTGTCGACGAGCAACTGTAGTGAGTTGTTGTTTGAAATCAGCGTGCGAAGCACCAGGATTGCCACGACCAAAACCACTCCGGCAACGGGCGCGTAAACAATCGCCAAATCGGAGAGCGCCATCACGGTTAATGTCAGGCCTGGAAGTTCTGCGCCCAGCTCAGCAAAAGTGTTTTCAAACTGTGGCACAACTTTGACCAGCAGCAAGGTGGTGACCAGCAAGGCAACCAGCAGCACCATCAGCGGGTAGAACAAGGCTTTTTTGACACGGGCACGCAGCCGTTCTGCTTTTTGGTGATCATCTGCCAGTGACTGCATGGTGATATCAAGCGTGCCAGACTGTTCTGCGGCTTTGATCATATTGACCAATAGACTCTGTTTGCCAAGCGCACTGCGACTGATCGCTTCGCCAAGCAGGCTGCCCTGTGCAACCTGCTGCTTTATATAAGATATTTCGTCTTTGAATCGGGAGGTTGGCATGCAATCGATGCTGATCTCCAGCGCCTGCACCAAGGGCAGGCCGGCTTGTAACATCGCGGCGCTTTGTCGGAGAAAAAGGGTCAGCATGCCGGGTTGCAAGCGCAGCGGTTTTATTTTTTGAGCGGGCACTTTTGATACTTTGCAGTGAGTGACCAGAATGCCTTTGACGTAGAGCTCTCTGCGCAGCAACTCAGGACTGTTGGCGCTGCTGATCCCTTGCTGAGCCTGTCCGCTGAGGTCTTTGCCTGTCCATGAATAATTTCTGCTTGAGACGCCGGTCATAACAATACCCGCCTGACTTCATCCAGACTGGTCTCTCCAGCTGCCAGCGCTGTTAGTGCGCTCTCGAACAAGTCGGATGAGCCCGCACGTCGGGCAGCCGATGTAATCTCACGCACATCCGCCCCGGTAGATATTTTTTCAGCGACATTTGCGCAAACTGGCAATAATTCGACAAATGCTACACGGCCACGGTAGCCTTCGTGACATTGACTGCAGCCTTTGGCAATACAGATTTTTTCGGGTAATTTGTCGGTCAGCAGATCATCCGATACCAATGTGCTCGACACTACCCATTCACGGCAATTGATACAGAGCCTCCGCGCCAGGCGCTGGCTTATGATCAAGGTCAACGCACTGGCGAGGTTATAAGCTTCAATTCCCATGTTCAGCAGTCGATTTATGGTGTCTGCCGCACTGTTTGTATGAAGTGTTGATAACACCAAATGTCCGGTCTGGGCCGCTTTGACAGCAATGTCTGCAGTTTCCTGATCCCGAATTTCTCCAAGCATCACCACATCCGGGTCCTGACGCAAAAAGGCACGGAGTGCCGTTGCAAAGTCCAGCCCACTGCGACGGTTTACAGCAACCTGGTTGACGCCTTCAAGATTGATTTCAACAGGGTCTTCTGCGGTGGAAATGTTGCGCTCGATGGCATTCAAATGCCCAAGACCACTATAAAGAGTCACGGTTTTACCGCTTCCGGTAGGACCTGTTACCAGTATCATGCCCTGCCGACTACTGAGCGCTTTGCGGTAGAGTTGTAATTGTGTCTGGCTGAATCCAAGCGCACTTAAGGGCATCATGACGCCAGTCGAGTCCAGCACCCGTAACACAATTTTTTCGCCCCACAGCGTGGGCAAGGTGCTGATTCGTAGATCAATAAAGCGCTTGTCAGTTAACTTCAGGCGTATCCGCCCATCCTGCGGGCGTCGTCTCTCGTTGATATCCAGCGACGCCATTACTTTCAGCCGCGCACCCAGTCGAGCTGCCAGCCGTGCTGCCGTTCTGGAATTTTCTCGCAAAATGCCGTCGATACGAAATCGGATGCGACAGGACGATTCGTAAGGTTCAATATGAATATCTGACGCCCGTAGCCTGACTGCATCCAGCAACAGTTGGTTTACAAATCGCACAACCGGGGCCTCGTTGGCCGTTTCATTGATATCAGAGATTTGTGCAGGATCTTCTTCGACAGGATCATTCATCAAAACAGTCAATTCCTGCGTCGATGAATCAGCTGCCAGATAGCTGTGCGGCTCAATAGACTGCCCATCCAATTGATTAAGAATGTGATCCAGTTTTACGCCATCAACAATGACCGGTTGTATGTGCTGCTTGGCAAAAAGCCCTTGCTCACTCAGGGTGGCCAGACATGCAGGATCCGAGATCGCAAGGTGAACGACCTGACCCTTCCAGGCTATGGGCAATGCCCGGCATAATCGCATCCATGGCTTGAATTCCGGCAGGGCAGCATTGTTCAGGCATGTGATATCAAACAGGGGACATGAAAACGCACGCGCAATCAGTTGCGCCAGTTTTAAGGTGTCTATGTTGCCTTGTCTGATCAACAAACTGATGAGCGGGAGCTGTTCCCGAGTCGCCAGGGCGAGTGTACTTTCCATCATAGGCGGCGTTATAAGACCGTGTTCAATCAACATGTCAGGTAATCGATTTGCCAGCATTGTTTGCCCCTCCTTCACAGTTTTATAGCAGCCTGTAACAGGCTCTGCTATACCATCTGGGCGAACTGTCCCTGACGGACAGTTCAAGTGAGCCAGTCAACATGCACAAGGAGGTGCAAAGATGAGTCAACGCAACAATAGTGGTTTTACTTTGATCGAACTGATGATGGTGGTTGCCATTATTGGCATCTTGGCTGCCGTAGCGCTGCCGTCGTACCAAGGGTATGCCGCGCGTGCTACTTACGCAGAACTGATGTCTGCGGCAGCACCTGCCAGAGCAAGTGTAGATATTTGTGTGCAAACACGTGGACCCGAAGCTTGCACGTCAATTGCCTCGCAAGATGGATGGTCGGTCTCTGCTCAGGTTGAAAGTGTTGATGTCAGTATGGACGAGGACGACTTTCTGGTAACTGTCACACCAACAGGTTTGCATGCCGGTATTACAGAGAATGATAACTACATACTGAGAGGGGTCGTCAGCAGCGGCACCCTGCTGTGGAGTACTGATGCTGATTCGGGATGCCTTGCCAGCGGTTTATGTTGAGGGCGTTCTGGGCAAGCGGGTTTGCGCAGGGGCGTTAATTTGGTACATTAGCGCCACTTCAATCACTGGCTAAGATTGTTAAGCTGGCATTCAGCACATTGATATTAAGCTGATTCTGCTGACCCAACTAATCGGACACAGCCGCAAGAGATCACTCGAGAACGTACCAGTCGTACCGGAGTAAACAAAGATGAAAGCAGTAAAAAACACAGTTGTAGCAGTTTTGGCGGTTTCAGCAGCTGTATTGGTCGGTGGTTATGCCAGTGCACAGTCAACAACAGTCAAAGATGGTGTCTATACGGTCGAGCAGGCTGCTGCGGGCAAAGAGCTGTATGAGCGTCGCTGCGGTGCTTGCCACAATGCTGATTTTTACAAAACTGCGTTTACTAACCGAAACAATCAACCCTTGCAGTATATGTTCGAAGAGATTCTGGTCAATATGCCAGCAGATACCCCCGGCTCAATGATGGATAGCGAATACGAGATTGTTTTTGCTCATATTTTGTCTCTGGTAGGATACCCGGCAGGCGATACTGAATTGAATTACGGCAATGGCAGTATGGCTGATATCTCTGTTGTCCCGCCGGGCAATTGATCTGAGGGTCTGACAGGCATTACCTCAGGCGTTGAAGCGCTCGAACCGCATGGACAGGTCGATCGC
Organism: Pseudohongiella sp.; assembly: GCA_030696315.1. Lineage (GTDB taxonomy): Bacteria > Pseudomonadota > Gammaproteobacteria > Pseudomonadales > Pseudohongiellaceae > Pseudohongiella. The sequence goes on from JAUYSM010000075.1 coordinate 15,662, forward strand.
TTTAACGTCTTTGGTTAATGTGCCCATGGAGATGTAGTCAACACCCGTTTCAGCAACGGCCACCATGGTTTGATCATTGATCCCGCCCGACGCTTCCAGACGACAGTTCGCGCCTGGGTATGCCCGTGCGATGAGCACAGCCTCCTTCAAATCTTTCAGGCTAAAATTGTCCAGCATGATGATGTCCGCTTGGGCGGATAAGGCCTGATCAAGTTCTGCAAACGTCTCAACTTCCACCTCGACAGGTTTACCCGGCGCAATCTGGCGCGCGGTTGCGATTGCCTGCCCGATAGAGCCGCATGCGCTGATATGGTTTTCCTTGATGAGGAAAGCATCAAACAGACCCATGCGATGATTAAAACACCCGCCCACACGTACGGCATATTTTTGTGCAGTCCGTAATCCTGGCAGGGTCTTGCGGGTGTCCAGTAACCTGACATCAGTATGCGCGACCTTTTTGGCGTAGGTACGGCTGACGGTCGCAGTTGCAGAAAGAGTCTGCAGAAAATTCAGCATACAGCGCTCGGCACTCAATAGTGCGCGTGCCGGCCCTCGAAAGCGGGCGATAGCTTGATTTGGCTCGAGATCAGACCCTTCCTCCGCCAGCCATTCAACCTTGATGGCGCGGTCTACCTGGCGCAAAACCTCCGCAGCCCATGGCGTGCCACAAAGCACTGCATTCTCGCGAGAAATGATACTGGCATATGCCTGCGTTTGCTCTCCAATCAGGCGTGCGGTGATGTCTCCTGAGCCAATATCTTCCTGCAGTGCGCGCTGCACCGTTACGGTGATATCGTCAGGAATTGCAATGGAATCCGTAGGCATAAAAAATCCGATGGTTTGGCTGAGAGGGCGCAATATAACCTATCTCGGGCTTGGTGATATACTCAGGCCAAACCACTGTTGAGGCAATAGAACACCTCAATAGAAAACCAGAGGATATTGGCTTGAGTAGTGATCATTGGATGCAAGGGGTACGCAGAGTGGAGTCCCCCAACTGCAGTGAGCGACCAGTGGGTCGCCCCGTTGATATGTTGGTAATACACAATATCAGTTTGCCGCCAGGTGAGTTTGGAGGTGGCTGGATAGATCATTTGTTTACCAATCAGTTGGATGCCACGGCGCATAGCTATTTTGCGGGTATCGCTCACTTGCGTGTCTCAGCCCATATCCTGATCGCTCGTGATGGGGCTATCACGCAATTTGTGCCATTTAACCGTAAGGCATGGCACGCTGGACAGTCCTGCTTTGCTGGCGAAGAAAATTGTAATGATTTCTCGATTGGCATTGAATTGGAGGGGTGTGATGACAAACCCTTCACAGAAGAGCAATACAAAGCACTCTCAGAGCTTACGGAGTTTCTGCGAGGCTGCTATCCTGCTATCTCCGCTGACAGGATCGTAGGTCACAGCGACATTGCGCCACAACGCAAGACCGATCCTGGCCCCTGTTTTGACTGGCATCGTTACCGAAAGGCGTTGATATGACTTTTTTTGTGGTGCTCAGTTGTCTGTTGCTGAATCACTATTGGCGAAAGGAGCGTTTGCTCCCGGTCGACAATTGGTTTGAGCATTGGCAACAAATCCTGTTGGCACAACAATACAGACTTCCTGATGGCTTGCGACAATGGCCGTTGACCCTGCCGATTTTGTTTCTGTTGATACCCTTGCTTCCAGTGGCTTTGTTATTGCTCATTGCGGAAGGCCGTTTGATGGGGCTACTGACATTGGGTTTGCACTTTTTGCTGCTGATGTATTGCCTGCCGCGCGTGAATATCGATGTTTTGATTGAAGAGTATCTGCAGCGCTGGGATCGCGGCAATTATGAGGCCGCCTATCTGCATACTGAACAGGTTGCGCCCAGTGTGTTTAACGAATCATTTGATGATTACGCACGTATGCATGCCAGTTTCAGCCAGTTTGTATTGGTGACCAGCTTCCGCCGCATCTTTGCTGTATTGTTCTGGTACATTTTGTTTGGCCCGCTGGGTGCACTGTTTTATCTGCTGCTGCAACAATTGATCGCCACCGGAGGATTGTTAAAAACCGGACGATCCGATGCGGTTGCTGAGCGACTGCTGGCCATATTGGAGTGGGTGCCAGTGCGGATGGTGGCCTTGGCATTTGCGCTGGCCGGTGATTTTGTTGCTACCTTCAAGGTCATCAAGTCCCGTATCTTTGATCAGCTTGATCCTGACACTGGCCTGGACTTGTTAAAAGAAAGTGCGGCTGCTGCGATGCTGACATCGGAAAGGGTTGGCAAAGATATTGATTTTGCTGCGCGTGCTTCCGCGGAACTACGGGAGTTGCGTGGATTGCTGATGCGAACCCATGTAGTCTGGGTAGTCGTTCTGGCTTTGATAATTCTTGTAGTCTAACTACATATTTGTCAGGCCCGGCTTGAAGAAAGCCGCTTTTGGAGATAGTATTTGCATCAACCTGTAATTTAATTACAAGATGTGTCTGGCCGTGAAATCGTGTCACAAGCAGTCATGACTTGTTAAAAGATAATCACAACCACCTGAATTTTCAGATAAAGAATAGAGCTTATGACAGAAAAACCGGTAGACCTTAATCCCTCAGAAACCGAAGAATGGCTGGAAGCCCTTAGCGCCGTCATTGAGCACGAAGGCGCCGAACGCGCCCAATTCCTGCTCAGTCGCCTGTCCGACAAGGCCTTGCGCACCACTCAGCAGTTGCCATATGCCGCCGTGACAACCCCTTACCGCAATACGATCTCACCGCAGGACGAAGATCGTATGCCAGGTGATATGTTCATGGAGCGCCAGATCCGCGGCATCATCCGCTGGAACGCGCTGGTTACAGTGATGCGTGCCAACCTCGATAATTCCGATCTGGGTGGACATATTTCGACGTTTTCCTCGTCGGCAACACTGTACGATGTGGCGTTCAACTATTTTTTCCGCGGGCCCACCGAAAACCACGGCGGCGACCTGATTTATTTTCAGGGTCATAGCTCGCCAGGTATCTACGCACGCTCATTCCTGGAAGGTCGCATCAGTGAAGAGTTGCTGGACAAGTTTCGCCAGGAAACTAACGGCGATGGCTTGTCCTCATATCCGCACCCATGGTTGATGCCGGATTACTGGCAGTTCCCGACGGTCTCCATGGGCCTGGGCCCATTGCAGGCGATCTATCAGGCGCACGTGATGAAGTATCTGTCATCTCGCGGTTTGCTGGACCAAGGCGACCGCAAAGTCTGGGCATTCCTAGGTGATGGTGAGATGGATGAGCCGGAATCAACGGGCGCCATCGGCAAAGCCGGCCGTGAAAAACTCGATAATCTGATTTTTGTTATCAACTGCAACCTCCAGCGTCTCGATGGCCCTGTACGTGGCAACGGCAAAATCATTCAGGAACTGGAAGGCATTTTCCGTGGTGCCGGCTGGAACGTGATCAAGGTGGTCTGGGGCCGCCACTGGGACGCACTGCTGCAGAATGACAAAGATGGTTTACTGCAGGCGCGCATGGACGAAGTCTGTGACGGCGAATACCAGAATTACTGGGGCCGCGGCGGCGCTTATACCCGTGAGCACTTCTTCGGCAAGAGCCCGGAGTTGCTGAAGATGGTTGAGCATTTGTCTGACAATGACATCATGGCGCTCAACCGTGGTGGTCATGATCCGTTTAAAGTGTATGCCGCTTACAAAGAAGCGATGAACACCAAAGGTCGCCCGACTGTGATTCTGGCTAAAACCGTCAAAGGTTACGCCTTTGGTGCGGGTGCAGAAGCACAGAACGCAGCGCACCAGACCAAGAAGCTCGATATCGAAGCGCTAAAACGTTTCCGCGACCGTTTCAACATTCCGATACAAGACGACAAGCTGCCCGAGCTGCCCTATTACCGCCCGGCGGAAGACAGTCTTGAGCTGCGTTATATGCGCAAAATGCGTGATGCACTTGGTGGTGTTGTACCGCAGCGTCGTGCACAAAGTTATTCTCTGCCGATTCCTGATCTGAGCGCATTTGACGCTCAGCTCAAGAGCACGGGTGAACGTGAAATCTCAACTACCATGGCCTTTGTGCGTTTGTTGAACGTACTGTGCAAAGACAAGGAAATTGGCCAGCGTATTGTGCCCATTGTGCCGGATGAAGCGCGCACCTTTGGTATGGAAGGCATGTTCCGTCAGATGGGCATTTATTCGTCTGTAGGCCAGCTTTATGATCCGGCTGACTCCAATCAAGTTATGTATTACCGGGAAGATAAAACCGGTCAGATGCTGGAAGAAGGTATCAGTGAAGCAGGCGCATTCTCGTCATGGCTGGCGGCCGCCACCTCCTACAGTGTTAACAATTATCCGTTGATCCCGTTCTACATTTATTACTCTATGTTCGGCTTCCAGCGTATTGGAGACCTCGCGTGGGCAGCCGGTGATTCGCGCGCACGTGGATTTCTGATTGGTGCCACAGCCGGCCGCACGACATTAAACGGTGAAGGCCTGCAACACCAGGACGGCCACAGTCATCTGCTGGCATCAACAATTCCGAATTGTGTGACCTACGATCCCACTTACAGCTACGAGCTGGCAGTGATTATCCATGAAGGTCTGCGCCGAATGTACGGCGAAAAAGAATCGGTCTATTACTACATCACCACGATGAATGAAAACTACACCCACCCGGAAATGCCGGCCGGTGTTGAAAAAGGCATTCTGAAAGGTATGTATCTGCTGGAAGACGGCAACGCCAAAGAATACAAAGTGGACAAGCCTGTCACTGAAGAGCGTGTGCGGTTGCTTGGAAGCGGCACTATTCTGCGTGAAGTCCGTGAAGCTGCCATCATTCTGCGTGACAAGTACAAAGTGCCGTGTGATGTGTGGAGCGTAACCAGCTTTAACGAGCTGCGACGTGAAGCGTTGGATCTATCTCGCTGGAATATGTTGCACCCCGGCAAAAAAGCCAAAGTGCCTTATGTCACTAAATGTCTCGAGGCGCAGAAAGGCCCAATCATCGCTGCAACTGACTATATGCGAATTTACGCGGATCAGGTGCGTGAGTTTGTGCCTGCCAGTTACCGCGTACTGGGCACTGATGGTTTCGGTCGCAGTGATACCCGCCAGAATCTGCGTCGTTTCTTTGAGGTGGATAGAAATTACGTGGTGCTGGCAACACTGACCGAGCTGGCTGCTAAAGGCGTGTTCAGTGCCGAGCAGCTGAGCAAGGCCATCAAGGACCTGGGTATTGATCCTGACAAAGCCAATCCGACAACCGTTTAAGACCTGGTAAAAAATCAGTTCAGGAGCATTCAAGGTGCCTGTAGAAATTATAAAAATCCCCGACCTTGGGGAAACCAAAGATGTGGAAGTCATCGAAATCCTGATCAAGGAAGGTCAGAGCGTGCAGGAAAATGATTCCCTGCTTGTGCTCGAAAGCGACAAAGCCGCGATGGAAATTCCTGCGCCTAAATCGGGTGTGGTGAAAAAAATCCTCGTCAAAGTCGGCGATCAGGTAAATGCCGGCGATCAGTTTATAGAGATGGAAATCGAAGGTGCAGCGGCGGCTCCTGAGCCAGCCAAAGCAGCAGAACCCGCCAAAGCAGAGCCAGCCGTAAAGGCTGAAAAAGCAGATGCGCCGGTGTCGGCTCCCGCTGCTGCGGAAAAACGTATCGAGCTGGTCAGTGTCCCCGATATTGGTGGTGACAATGATGTCGAAGTGATCGAAGTGCATGTCAAAGTGGGTGACGAAATCGCCAAGGAAGACACACTGGTCACGCTTGAGTCTGATAAAGCGGCGATGGATGTTCCGTCACCACTGTCAGGCCGCATCACCGCACTCAAGATTAAAGTGGGCGATAAAGTATCCAAGGGTTCGCCGGTTCTTGAACTGGAAGTCACTGCAAGTGTTGCTCCGCAAAAGGCTGCGGCGGCGCCTGCTGAATCAAAAACGTCAGCGCCTGCACCGGTTGCGGCCGCTGCGTCAGCGCCTGCGCCTGCAGTCAAACAGGAAGTTGCTGCTGAACAGGCATCTGCTCCTACCGACGGTAAGGTTTACGCAGGCCCGGCTGTGCGTAAGTTGGCGCGCGAGCTCGGCGTAGATTTGTCGCTGGTTCCCGGCAATGGGTCCAAAGGGCGTATTCAGAAGGAAGATCTGCATAATTTTGTGAAAGCACGTATGCAGGCACCGGCCACGCAGGTCACGGGTGGGGCAGGAATACCGGCCGTTCCGGATATTGATTTCAGCCAGTTTGGTGACATCGAAACCGTAGCAATGACCAAGCTGCATAAAGTGACAGCCCTGAATATGCATCGTAACTGGTTGAATGTGCCGGCTGTGGCGCAATTTAACGAAGCAGATGTGACAGAGTTGGAAGAATTCCGTGCAGCCCAGCGCAAAGATGCAGATAAGCGCGGATTGCGGTTGACACCCATGCCCTTCCTGCTCAAAGCGTGTGCCAAGGTGTTACAGGAGTACAAGCAGTTTAATGTGTCCTTGCATTCATCGGGCGAGCACCTGATCCAGAAGAAATATATTCACATAGGCGTTGCCGTAGCCACCGATGCAGGATTGATGGTGCCGGTGCTGCGAGATGTGGACAAAAAGAGTATCTGGCAGCTGTCAGCTGAGCTGGCTGAGTTGACTGAAAAAGCCAAGAACCGTCGATTGAGCAAAGAAGACATGCAAGGTGCGTGTTTTACGATTTCCAGCCTTGGCGCGATTGGTGGTACAGGTTTCACGCCGATTGTGAACGCACCTGAAGTCGCTATTCTGGGTGTATCCAAAACCCAGATCAAACCGGTTTATATCAATAACCAGTTTGTACCGCGTCAGATGTTGCCGTTCTCATTGTGTTACGACCATCGAGCGGTTAACGGGGTTGATGCCGGTAATTTTGCTACGCGATTGGCAGAAGTGCTGTCAGATATCAGGCTGTTATTGCTGTAAGGCTGAGAGACTGCGCAGCGGTCTCTTTGCGCCTAAGTCGGGCAAAACAGCCGGGCAAAACAGCCGGGCAAAACAGCCGTGCAAAAACTGCGCGTCTATGAGCTACCTCAAAAACTGATAAATGAAAAACTGATAAATAAAAAAAGAGGAGTCCGGTCACGGGCTCCTCTTTTTTTATTCTCGATTGTTGCCTGCACCGGTTTGGGCCGGTGCAGTACACAATATCAGTCTGTACGACCCGCGTGTTCACGCGCAGTACGCAGGTTGGCTTCAGTGCTGCCAGAAATACCGGCATCGCCCCAATATCCAACGGTTGGCATCAGGAAACCCTGGTCCAGACGTGCGGTGATGTCATTGGCGCCAGTGGTGATGCCGCAGGGAACATTATGCTTTTTGCACAGCTCAACAACGCTGGCGATGGCGGCCTGAACCTCCGGGTGGTTGCCTGGCAAGCCCATGCTCATGGACAAGTCAGCTGGACCCACAAACACTGCGCTGACGCCTGGGGTGGTGATAATGGCTTCAGCATTTTCAACGCCTTTGGCTGATTCAATCTGCAGGAAGGAAATCAGTTCGCCACGTGGATTCAGTGGCCAGGTGTCAGCACGTTGACCGTAATCGGACACGCCCCAGTACCAGGAAGCCACTGCGGGTGATGAGCCCCGTGTGCCAGCAGGTTCCATAATCTCAGAACCACGTGGTTGTGGGTAACGCATCGCAGCCACAGCACGTCGCGCTTCTTCAGCTGTTTCTACGTACGGGAACATGATGCCAAATGCGCCGATGTCCAGAATCTGTTTAACCATCCATTCCGGATCGTTTCTGCCATTGGCTGGCAGACGCACGATGGGTGTTGTGCGCATTTGTGCATGACCCTGGCTGGCAACAACCTGCTTGTCGGTCATACCCAGCAGGAATTCCTGCAAGGTTTCCATATCAAATGCCGTGTGCTCCATATCAATCAGTATGTAGTCAAGGTTTGAGCGTGCCAGCGCGCGGGCATTTGCCAGTGAGAAATTACCGGTAAACAAACCAAAAACGGGTTCTCCCTTGGCAAGCGTCTCGATGCTGCGATTAAGACGAACATCATCCTGCGCCATCGCAGGAGCAGAGGCCAGACCCACTACTGTTAATACAGAAAACAGCGCACTGAGGCATTTCTTTTTCATTTTATCTTCCTTTTTTTACCAGCTGTAAAGAGATGTTACAGTTGTAAAGTTTTGTAATAGTTTGATTTGACAATAATTGCTGTTATTGATGTCGGGTCAGAGAGTAAACCACAGCTGCGCTTTAATCAAATCGCAGTCGCACATACCTTGTGATTTTTATGTGCGATTGGCTTGTGACGAAAACCCGGCCGGGAAAAAGAAGTCGTGACCTTGATGACTGATTTTCTGTATGTCAAAGCAGAACGCAGCGCTTAACAGCGACTCGGTCAGGACCTCACAGGTTCGTCCTTCGCAGTAGCGACCATTGCCCATCAAAAGCAGAATACGGTCACAAAAACGGGCAGCTAGATTGATGTCATGGGTCGCCATGATCAACGCGCGTTGTTCAGATAGAACTATCTCACTTAAAACCTGCATGGCCTTTATCTGAAAAGAGATGTCCAGATGATTGCTGGGCTCGTCCAGCAGGAACACTTGCGGTGATTGCGCGAGCAACGCAGCAATGGCTACCCTCTGACGCTCTCCTCCAGACAGTTCGCAAACATCCCGATTGAGAAACTCGCTCAACTCCATGTTGGTCACCGCACACTCAACTTGTTTCCAATCGAGCTCTGACATTGCACTCCAGCTGTGCTGATGCGGCAGCCTGCCCAACAAAATGGTTTCCAGCACGGTGGCGGGCATTTCATCCTGGGCAGATTGAAAAAGCAGGCCGACTTGCTTAGCCAGTGTCGCAGCACTGAGCGCGGCAATGTTCTGAGCGTTGATACTGATCTGGCCAGTGCGAGGTTTTTGCAGGCCCATGAGCGTGTGAAGAAGACTGGTTTTACCGCTGCCATTTGGCCCAAGAATAGCCAGCCGTTCTCCCGCGCGAAGTGTCAGATCAAGGTCATTACACAAGGGTTTGCCGGCCATCGTCACAGACACTTGTTGAATTTGAAACAGCGCTGCTGCCATGCCCGGATTCATGGCAGCTCCCGGTTGCCCGAGGCGTTGGCCGGCATGCGGCTGCGATAGAGTATCAACAGGAACGCAGGGACACCGAGCATCGCTGTCAACACGCCGACCGGCAATTGTTGTGGCGCAATGACCGTACGCGCCAGACTGTCAGCCATCATCAGGAAGCTGCCGCCCAACAGCGCGGCACCGGGCAACAACTTGCGGTGATCGCGTGCCCCGGACAGACGCAGCATGTGAGGAATAATGAGTCCAACAAAACCGATGCTGCCGGCCAGTGTGACGGCGCTGGCTGTGAGTAGTGATGCGCACAAATACAGGGACAGCCGCAATCGCCGCACATTCACACCCAGCGCCGCTGCCTGCAAATCGCCTCGTGCCATGGCATTCAAAGGCCTGGCCTGCGCCATCATCAACACCAAGACCACCAGTATCAGCACAAAGTGCCAGAGTTGTCCGCGGCTTTGACTGAGATCGCCCATCAGCCAGAACAACATACTGTGTACAGTCTGATTGCTGCTGGTACTCAGCATAAGATTGATCAACGCGCCCCAGCCGGCGGAAATCACCACACCGGTCAACAATAAGCGGGTGGCCGACCAGCCTTGCCGGCGTCCGGCAAGTCCAAATACCAGTAATACCGACAACAGGGCGCCAGTAAACGCAGCGTAAGGCATCCAGATGCTGGCCAGGCCCAGCATGATCACCCCGAGCGCGCCCACAGCGGCACCACCAGAAATGCCGAGAATATAAGGATCTGCCAGCGGATTGCGAAGCAACACCTGCATCATCACGCCCGACAATGCCAGCATGGCGCCGGTGGCAAACGCAGCCAGCGCCCTGGGCAATCGAAGTTCCTGAACGATCCGGGCCTGTGAGCTGGATGCTGACGCGGCGTCGGCATTGAACAGGAGGTTCCAGACCTCACTGACGGGTATGCTCACACTGCCACTGGTCAAGGACAGGATAAAACCAATCATCACCAGCGTAATCAATAACCCAAATAACAGCACGTCATAGCGCGCACTGCGACTGGTTTGTTCTTTTAGCGAGGGGCCATTCACTGCGCATGTAATCCAATGGTGATCGTGACCGGATTCTAACACAGTCAAAAAGCGCTGGATTGCCGCTGTCTGACATGGTTCAGCAGGGCGCTGTTGAGTGGGCAGGGTAGTTGGTGACGGGCGGCAAGTTCACACAACCAGCCATTCAAATGCGCTATTTCGGTGGGTTTACCATGTTGTATATCTTGCAGGGTAGACGAGTAGTTATATTGGGTCGCTGTGGCTACCTGTTGCACATGTTGCCAAAGATCCGGTAACGCGGGACATTCAGGCAGCGCCGTCAATAGTGTGCTGATCTCGATACAGAGCTTTTCAAGATGCTGTCTTGCGATTGGATTGCTGAGCAGCGCACCGTTCTGGCAATTGTAAAACACCGTCATAGCATTGATGGCGCAGTTAACGGCAAACTTCAGCCAGAGTCGGGCGGACATGTCCTGATCAATCTGGATGTGCATGGCACTGACCGGCAGTTCTTTCAGCAATTGTTTCAGCGCGTCTTGGGGTACGCCAGCATCGACGTGTGAGAGCCTGCCCAGCCAGGTGTTTCCTTGCCCGGCGTGTACTACATGAAACGGACTTTTGATCCAGGCACCGTGGCTGGTGCTCAGACAGAACACTGTGCCTGGTGGTCTGCGCTCGGTCAGGTTCTGCTGAACCCGGATCCCGTTTTGAAGCAACACAATTCTGCTGGTGTCTGTCAGATACGGGGCAATCTGCGCCAGTGCTGCCTCGGTATCCTGAGCCTTGCAGGTCAGTAACAGGTTCTGAATGGGCGGCATGTCCGCGGGTAAGGCGTTGCAAGCCAGCGCCGGCATGTCGAACTGCGTGACCTCGCCGCTGGTGCGCTCGATTGAGATGGATCCCGGATAGCTCAGCAGTGACGCGCGATCACGCAGCAACAGCACTGGCGCAGCCAGAGAATTCTGAGTTGTTTGTAATGCAGCAGCCCACAAACAACCCATGGCTCCTGCGCCCAGCACATACCAGTTGCTTGATAAGGGACGGTATTGACTACCATTCACACCTGAAACTCCCATCGTGTGTTTTTCGGGCATGATGGTACTATAGGCGCCACTAAAAGACTTGTTTCCAGTATTGAGGTACCCCCATGCCATCGTTTGATATTGTTTCTGAAGTGGATCTGCCCGAAGTGCGCAATGCCGTCGATCAGGCAACACGCGAAGTCGGAACCCGCTTTGATTTTAAAGGTGTCGATGCCACGTTTGAGCTGGAAGAGGCTCAGATCACACTCACTGCCGAGTCTGACTTTCAGCTTGAGCAGATGATGGATATTCTGAAAAATAAACTGGTCAAGCGCAGTGTTGATATCAAAACCATGAAAGAGGACGACATTGTTCTGTCAGGCAAAAAGGCCAGCCAGAAGGTCACCATTCAGCAAGGTATTGAAGCCGACATGGCGCGTAAACTGGTCAAACTGATCAAAGACAAAAAGATGAAGGTGCAAACCGCGATTCAGGGAGAGAAGCTGCGCGTCACCGGCAAAAAGCGCGATGATCTTCAGGAAGTCATCGCGATGCTGCGCGAGGCCAATCTTGAGATTCCCCTGCAATACAATAACTTTCGGGATTAAGTCGGCTCATGCCAAGCTCTGGCAGTCCTGAGATTAAAGTCATCACTGGCTGGCGAGCGCTGGCGGTATACGGCGAGCGTCGTGTGCTGGTCATGCTTCTGCTTGGGTTCGCCGCTGGACTGCCGTTTCTGCTGATCTTTGATACCTTGTCGGTCTGGTTGCGTCAGTCCGGGGTATCGCTGCAATCCATATCCGTTTTTGCCCTGGCAACACTCAGTTACGCCCTGAAATTCATCTGGGCGCCGGTGATTGACCGGGTCAGGCTGCCGCTGCTGGATCGTTTACTCGGCAGGCGTCGCTCGTGGATGCTGCTGATGCAGTTGATCATCATGTTTGGCCTCTGGATGATTGCTGGTTCAAATCCTGACTTGAGCCTGTTGCGTGTTGCCCTGCTGGCGGCGTTTGTGGGTTTTGCCGGCGCTACGCAGGATATTGTGATTGATGCCTGGCGTATCGAAGCGGTTGACGAAAGTCGCTCGGGTGCCATGGCTGCGGCCTACCAATGGGGTTATCGCATTGCGATGATTGTAGCGGGCGCGGTGCCACTGTTTCTGGCACAAGCCTTCAGCTGGAATTTTTCTTATGCGGTGATGGCCGGGCTGATGAGCATTGGCATGCTCGGTGCCTTGCTTGCACCCAGAGAAGTCAGTGTGCGCCCGTTTGTGAGCCTGGTGGCTGATCTGCCAAGCAAGCCCGTCGCCGAATGCCTGGAGTGGCTGGTGCGCCTGATGATCATTTTGCTGGCTGCACTGCTGATGGGGTCCGGACTGACCGGCAATGCCGTGATGCTGCAGGAAGTGTTGCTGTTAATGGGCGGCAGTGCAGAGGCGGGCGACCAACTGGTCAGTGTCTGGCGCAGTAGCCCCACAGGCATTTATCTGCAAGTGGCAGGTGTATTGGCGGGCCTGGGATTGCTGGCGCTTGCCTGCCTGCCAGTACCAGGGCGACCAACCCGGCCGGGCATCCACTTAAAACGCGCCTATGGTGAGCCGCTGGCCAACTTCTTTGGTCGGTTTGGTGCGCAGCTGGGCGGCCTGATTCTGGCACTGATCTGTGTGTATCGTTTGTCAGATTTTGTGCTGAATCTGATGGGGCCGTTTTATGTGGATCTTGGTTTCAGTCTTGTACAGATCGCAGAGGTCAGGAAAATATTTGGTGTGTTGGCGCTGGTAGTGGGCGTAGCGCTGGGTGGGTATTGTGTTGCGCGCTTTGGCGTGATTAAAACCATGTTGTTTGGCGTGTTTGCCAGTCCGTTTTCCAATCTGGTGTTTATCTGGCTCGCAACACGAGGCGCAGATGTGCCATCACTGTATGCGGCGATCACCATTGATAACCTGGCCACCGGCTTTGCTGGCACGGCCCTGATTGCCTATATGTCGTCGCTAACGTCGGCGGGTTTTACAGCCACACAATATGCCTTGTTCTCATCGTTGTATGCCTTGCTGGGTAAGCTGGTGGCCTCACAAAGCGGCAGAGTAGTCGAGTCCGCCGCCCGCTCGGCCGATGCAGGCGGGCCATTGTCAGTGCTCATGCCCATGTTTGCTGACTTGCCGGCAGGGACGTTGACGAACGGCGCACAACTGGCTGGTGTTTCCCCGGCGGCGTTGGGCGCGGGTTATACAACTTTTTTTCTTTATTCGGTCGCCATAGGGTTACTCGCCATCGCTCTGGCGTTTCGGGTAGCTGCGCGGCAGAGTGAGCTCGAGCGAGTATCAGGAAGCTGAATCTTATGCGTTTTTCCATGTTGATGTTTTTGGTTATTCCGATCGCTGAACTCTATCTGTTGTTTGCGGTGGCGGATGTGATTGGTGGTTTAGCGACCTTGCTGCTTGTCATTTTGACTGCGTTTACGGGTATCACTGTTTTAAGGCGTCAAGGTTTGACAACATTGCGCCGTGCAGATCAACGTCTACGTTCAGGGCAGATGCCGGGTCAGGAAATTGTCGAAGCCTTGTTGTTAACCTTTGCCGGTGCGTTGCTGATCACCCCGGGTTTGTTGACAGACTGTATTGGATTTGCGCTGCTGACGCCGGCAATTCGTGGTCGACTTGCAACGCGGGTACTCGCCAAAGGCAACGGCATGTTTATGGGTGGGTTTTACAGTTCCTCGAGGAGTGACGGTTTTTCAGGATTCGGTCGTCCTGCAGACGACAAAAGCGGCAGTGTGATTGATGGCGAGGTGGTTGACCGTGACCGGCCTCGGGATGATGAACGACTTCCATAATCCAAAATTTTTTTTTGCCAGCCATTGAAATCTGCACCACCAGCCCCATCTAACGGACACAAGTATCATCTCAAGTACTTAGCAGCTTTGTCGGGCGGGTTTATGCCCACCGGCTTTTGTTAATCATCGACGTTTGTAAAGTCAGTAAGGAGAGTGCGAATAATGAAAATTCGACCATTGCAAGACCGTGTTGTTGTTCGTCGCAAGGAAGAAGAGACCAAAACAGCCGGTGGTATTGTGCTGCCTGGTTCTGCGGCTGAAAAGCCTGCACAAGGCGAAGTACTTGCTGTAGGACCCGGTAAAATCATGGAAAACGGCGAAAAACGCCCGGTTGACCTGAAAGTGGGCGACACAGTTGTGTTCGGCAAATATGCCAGCAACACCGTTAAGATCGGCGACGAAGAGTTGCTGATTCTGAGCGAAAACGAAATTTACGGTGTGATCGAGAAGTAAGACTTGCTCACCAGTCCTGCCCCCTTTATTGCCGGGCCAGCGACATATTCATAATTTGAAGTATAAGGAAGAGAGAACATGGCTAAAGACGTAAAATTTGGTGATGCCGCCCGTCAGAAACTGCTGACCGGTGTAAATATCCTGGCTGACGCCGTAAAAGTTACTTTGGGCCCAAAAGGCCGTAACGTGGTACTGGACAAGTCATTTGGTGCTCCTACAGTGACCAAAGACGGCGTATCCGTAGCCAAAGAAATCGAGTTGAAAGACAAGTTCGAAAACATGGGCGCACAGATGGTTAAGGAAGTTGCTTCCCAGACCTCTGACGTGGCCGGTGACGGTACAACCACTGCAACTGTGCTGGCTCAGGCAATCCTGAACGAAGGCATGAAATCAGTTGCCGCTGGCATGAACCCGATGGATCTCAAGCGCGGTATCGACAAAGCCGTCAAAGCGCTGGTGGCAGAAATCGGCAAAATTTCTACCCCTTGCACCGATTCCAAGTCGATTGCACAGGTTGGTACCATCTCCGCCAACTCTGATAGTGATGTCGGTCAGATCATCGCTGATGCCATGGAAAAAGTGGGCAAAGAAGGCGTGATCACTGTTGAAGAAGGCTCTGGCTTCGACAACGAACTGCAAGTGGTTGAAGGTATGCAGTTTGACCGCGGTTACCTGTCTCCTTACTTCATCAACAATCAGGACAACATGAGCGCGGAACTTGAAAACCCGTTCATCCTGCTGGTTGATAAAAAGATCTCCAACATCCGTGAAATGCTGCCACTGCTGGAAGGCGTTGCCAAATCAGGCCGTCCACTGCTGGTCATCGCGGAAGACGTAGAAGGCGAAGCGCTGGCGACATTGATCGTCAACAACATGCGCGGCATCGTGAAAGTGGCTGCTGCCAAGGCGCCAGGTTTTGGTGACCGTCGTAAAGCCATGCTGGAAGACATCGCCATCCTGACCGGTGGTACTGTGATTTCTGAAGAAGTCGGTCTGAGCATGGAACAGGCTGATCTGTCTCACCTCGGTCACGCCAAGAGTGTGGTTCTGTCTAAGGAAAACACCACCATCATTGATGGTGCTGGTGACCCCAAGGCAATTGAGACACGTGTTGGCCAGATCCGTCGTCAGATCGAAGATACTTCTTCTGATTATGACAAAGAGAAGCTGCAAGAGCGTGTGGCCAAACTGGCAGGCGGTGTTGCTGTGATCAAAGTCGGTGCCGGCACCGAGATGGAAATGAAAGAGAAGAAGGCCCGTGTGGAAGACGCACTGCATTCAACCCGTGCTGCGGTTGAAGAAGGCGTGGTTCCTGGTGGTGGCGTGGCGCTGGTGCGTGCACTGCAGGCTATCGAAGGCACTCTGAAAGGCGACAACGAAGACCAGAACGTGGGTATCGCGCTGTTGCTGCGTGCTGTGACTGCACCGCTGCGTCAGATCGTGAAAAACGCGGGTGACGAGCCGTCTGTTGTACTGGACAAAGTCAAAGCCGCCAAGGGCAACGTTGGTTACAACGCTGCGACTGGCGAGTACGTAGACATGGTTGAAGCCGGTATTATCGACCCGGCAAAAGTGACCCGTAGCGCGTTGCAGGCTGCCGGTTCAGTGGCTGGTCTGATGATCACAACTGAGTGCATGGTGACTGAGATTGTTGAAGACAAGCAGTCTGGCGGCCCAGATATGGGTGGCATGGGTGGTATGGGTGGCATGGGCGGCATGATGTAATGTCTGCCTGAATGGGGACGGAGGGATCAAAAAATGATCAACTCTGGCTCCAGTCAATAAACAAAAGGGATGCAGGGTGACCTGTGTCCCTTTTTTTTGTGCTGTAGTCCCCCGGCCTGCGACAGGGCGACTGGGTCTCAGAACGAGGCTGCGCCTCTGATTGTTCTTCGACGCAGATCGCCCTGCCGCAGGCCTCCGGACGGAGCCGCGTTTTGGGTCGTGGCCGCGCCGGGCAGCGGTGTACCCCCCAGACCGGCCTCATCCTCTGCGTCATCGCCCGGCGCTGCGGAACTCGCTCTCACGCTTCGCGTTCGGAGCTCAGACAGTCCTCGCGCAATTTCGGGCTGCAACTCAGATGATAAGCGCGGCCTGATTGGTCTGTGGAGTACACCGCTGCCCGGCGCGGCCACTTGTGCCAGATTTCAGCTGCATCATTCGCGCCCTGAAGATGTTTGTGCCGCGCTTGCACAGGTCATTGAGAGCATCGGGGGGCTGCTGCCGCGCAGGACCAATCAGGTCGCGCTTATCCTCTGCGTCAACGCCCGATCATGCGCGAGGACTGTTTGAGCTCTGAGCGCGCGTAGCGCGCGAAGGCGAGTTCCGCAGCGCCGGGCGATGACGCAGAGGATGCGGCCGGTCCTGTGCGGCAGCAGATTCCCGATGATCCCTGCTCACCATCAAACGTAGACGTGAGGTTCAGGTATGAACTCGATTTAAATTGATCAGACCCCGACCATTTGGGTAAGCTGTCGCGACGCTTTTGGAGGCATCATGGGTTGGGATCCGGTAGTACTGTTTTTTGTGTTTGGGCTGACCGCAGGCTTGTTGCGCAGTGAGCTGAAATTGCCTCCCGCCTTGTATGAAACGCTATCGATCATTTTATTGCTGGCGATCGGGCTGCATGGTGGCGTGGAGCTGGCTGAGCAAGCCAGCCCGGCCTTGGTCGGACAGATGGGCCTGGTGCTGTTGATGGGCATCGTGCTCCCGCTGATTGCATTCCCACTGCTGCGCGGGCTGCGCTTCAGCCGGATTGACTCCGCCAATATTGCCGCGCACTACGGCTCAGTCAGCGCCGGTACCTTTGCGGTGGTGGTGGCCTACCTGACGTCTCAAGGTGTGTTTTTTGAGAGTTACATGCCGCTGTTTGTGGCCATTCTCGAAGTGCCTGCAATTCTGGTAGGTATTGTGCTGGCCCGCGGAATCAGCCGAGGTACCCCCTGGCGGGCGCTGGGACGCGAGATATTTCTGGGCAAAAGCATCATGTTGCTGCTGGGTGGCTTGATCATCGGGGTGCTGGCAGGCAAAGAAGCCGTCGCACCGCTTGAACCGCTCTACACCAGCATGTTCGCGCCTGTGCTGGCGCTGTTTCTGCTCGAAATGGGCCTGATTGCGTCAAAACAGATGGGTGCACTCAAACGGGTTGGAATTCGGCTGGTCAGTTTTGCGCTGATCATGCCCTGGATAGGCGCCGCGACAGGCTTGGGGGTTGCCACCCTGATGGGATTGTCGGTGGGCGGCACCGCCATGCTCGCCACCTTGGGTGCCAGCGCCTCCTATATCGCGGTGCCGGCGGCGATGCGATTGGCGCTGCCACAAGCCAATCCGTCCTTATCACTGGGCGCCTCGCTGGGTATCACTTTCCCGTTTAATATTCTGATTGGTATTCCTCTGTATCTGCAAATTGCCCAATTTATAAGCGAGGCACCACCGTTATGAGCAACGCACAAGCACATGCCAGTCATGAAAAATGTTTGCTGACCGTGATTTGTGAGGCTGTTCTGGAAGCGCGCTTGCTTGATGACTTACAGCGGCTTGGCGCACCCGGCTGGACCGTGTCCGATGCCCGTGGGCGCGGCAGTCGCGGTGTGCGCAATGCTGGTTGGGATAACGACGGCAATGTGCGTATCGAGGTTGTTTGCAGCCGTGCTCTGGCAGAAAAACTGAGCCAGCACGTGCAGCAGCAGTATTACGCCGATTACGCCATGATCTGTTTTTTGTCGTCTGTGGAAGTACTCCGGCCCGAGAAATTCTGAAAAGTTCTGAAATTGATGGTTTTCCGGTATACTCGCGACTTTTTCCGCTCCGGCCAAGAGGCATGAGAAATGACCCAAAACAATTCAGGGAAGCCGGCGCTGGTCGGTGTCATCATGGGCTCAAAGTCCGATTGGGCGACCATGTGTCACACCATCGAGATGCTGGAGAAGCTCGGTATCCCGCACGAAGTTCAGGTTGTTTCTGCCCATCGCACCCCGGATCTGTTGTTCAGCTACGCTGAGAACGCTGCTGGTCGCGGCATTGAAGTCATTATTGCGGGGGCCGGTGGTGCCGCGCATCTGCCGGGCATGTGTGCGGCCAAAACGCATTTGCCGGTGCTGGGTGTGCCCGTACAATCTTCGATGTTGTCTGGTGTCGATTCTTTGCTGTCCATCGTGCAGATGCCGGCCGGTATTGCCGTCGCAACGCTGGCAATTGGCCGTGCGGGGGCAGTCAATGCAGCTCTGCTGGCAGGATCGATTCTTGGCAACAAGTACCCGGCAATTCAGCAGGCCGTGATTGCCTTCCGCGCCCAACAGACAGCCACTGTGCTGGACAATCCGGATCCGCGACAACCATGAAAATAGGTGTGATTGGCGGCGGTCAGCTCGGGCGTATGTTGGCGTTGGCGGGCACTCCGCTGGGCATGCAGTTCATCTTTCTGGATCCAGCGGTGGATGCCTGTGCGGCCGCGCTGGGCGCGCACATCTGCGCTGACTACAACGATCATGAACATTTGCGCCAGTTGGCTGATCAGGTCGATCTGGTGACCTTTGAATTTGAAAATGTGCCCGCCGAAACCGTCGCGTTTTTGTCCCAATACGTCCCGGTATTCCCGTGCGCGGAAGCGCTGCGAATTGCGCGTGATCGTTTGAATGAAAAGACGCTGTTTCAACAACTGCAGATTCCGGTTGCGCCCTTTGCGGCGGTTGATTCGCAACAAGCTCTGGATGCAGCCGTGCAGACCATTGGTTTGCCTGCTGTGCTCAAAACCCGCACATTGGGATATGACGGCAAGGGCCAGAAAGTGCTCCGCAACAGCGCTGATGTTGACAATGCGTTTGCGGAGCTGGGTTCAGTGCCCTGTATTCTGGAAACCTTTGTACACTTTACCGGCGAGGTTTCCCTGATTGCAGTGCGTGCCCGCGATGGCGAGATTCGCGCCTATCCCTTGGTGCACAATACACATGAACAAGGCATTCTGCGCTTGTCGCTGCCAAGTACAGACCATGCCTTGCAGTCTTTGGCTGAAGCTTATGTGACGTCTGTACTGGAGCATCTGAATTACGTCGGTGTGCTGGCGTTTGAGTTTTTTGAAGTGGACGGTGGCCTGCGTGCCAATGAAATCGCGCCACGTGTGCACAACTCAGGCCACTGGACAATTGAAGGGGCAGAGTGCAGTCAGTTTGAAAATCATTTACGTGCAGTCACCGGTTTACCATTGGGATCAACAGCAAAACTTGGTGAAAGCGCCATGATTAATTTTATTGGCACCGTGCCTGCAATCGAGCAACTTGCCGCTATTGCAGATTGCCATCCACATCATTATGGCAAAGCATTCAAGCTTGGACGCAAAGTGGGGCATGGCACCATCAGAAGTCAGACTGTGCAACAACTGACCGAGCAACTTGAGAAACTCAAAGCACTGGTCTGAATGCCCGCCTGACAAAACAAAAATAACTGAGGCACCGTTACATCATGGCGAACACAGCAAACTTAACACGCAAATCCATCAAGCGCCGCAGTGTTCGTTCATACCTGATCAGTTGGTTTCTGCGTCGCAATTTTAAACCCAAGTTGCTCAGCCCTGATTTTGACGCGCCGCGTTTTCGCCGATCACTGGATCGGGATATGGGCCGTAATCCGGTCGCCACAGAAGTGGAGATTAAAGCCTTTGAGCAGGACGGCATTCGCGGTGAGTGGAATATTCCGGCCGGTGAAAAATCCTCACAGGTAATTCTGTATTGCCATGGTGGTGGTTACCTGTTTGGTTCGCCACTGGCCTATCGTTCATTCACTACCCGATTGGCAAAGCAGTCGGGGGCCAGTGTGTTTGTACTGGACTATCGCCTGGCGCCAGAGCATCCCTTCCCAGCCGCTGCCGATGATGCCTTGGCGGCTTACCATTATTTATTGGAAACGCGTGATCCTCACACCATAGTGCTGGCAGGTGATTCTGCCGGCGCGGGTTTGTGCCTGTCTTTGCTGGCGCAGATCAAAGAGGCGGGATTGCCAATGCCAGCCGCCGCTATGTTGTTGTCACCCTATGCGGATTTAAGCACCACAGGTGTGTCGCTGGATTCAAACAGTCAAAGTTGCGCTATGTTCAGTGGCGATTCCATTCGACGCGCTGCCGCCACGTATCTTGCCGGGGCAGATGCTCTGGATCCGCGCGCTTCGCCCTTGTTTGCAGATTACACGGGCTTTCCGCCGCTGCTGATTTATGTCAGTGACAGCGAAGTGCTCAGGGATGATGGTATTCGAGTTGCAGAAAAGGCGGCCGTTGCTGGAGTTACGACTGAGTTGCAGATCTGGCGAGGACAGCCACATGTCTGGCCATTGTTTGTGCCACGTTTGCCCGAAGCTGTTACCGTGTTGGACGAAATGGCAGCGTTTTGTAAGGCTGCTGGTTAATCAAGGCTCGCGCAGAATCAGTTCCACACGTCGATTGGCAGAGCGACTCTGCACTGAGTCATTGGCCTGCAGTGGCCGGGTATCCGCATAGCCAATCGCTCGCATGCGGTTTGCGGCGATGCCATCTTGTTCCAGAAATTTCAGTACCGAAATGGCACGCGCGCTGGATAGCTCCCAGTTGGACGGGAAGCGTGCTGTACTGATCGGTATATTGTCTGTATGGCCTTCAACCGAGATTTCTCCTTCAAAGTCGACCAGCATTTGTGTCAATTGGCTGATCAGCACCATGCCCTCGTACATCAATTCTGCCTGACCACTGGCAAACAACAGGTTGTCAGCTATACGCAACGTCAGTCCTTCGCGCCCGGGTGTCGCGTCTACGCCTTGGAGTGCCAGCGAATTCAGGCTGTTCTCAAGCTCACCAAATTGCGCAGCATAATTGTCATCGGTTTCAGTGCTGCCAGTATCCGCAGCATCTGCCAGTGTTTGACCGCTCTGCCCTGGCAGCACAGCGTTGTACTCTGGCAGAACGCCGATTCCACCCGGCGTCAGGCCTGCATCAATACCCGTACCGCTTTGTGTGATAGTGACGGTCTCCGCGCCTGCGGGTGAGCCCAGCGCTTGTGCCACAGTGATGATTGGCACTTCTTCCACACGAATTTCTGACATCGACATCAACATCACAAAAAACGCAAACAGCAAGGTCATAACGTCAAGGTAGCTGGTCATCCACGGCTCGCCCTCGCCATCTTCAACGGGGCCGTCGTCGCCAATCAGGTCTACATCATATTTGCTGGACACGGATTAAAAGTCCTGATGAAGCGAGTGAGTGATCATTTTTTTCGCACGGCAGGTGGTGCGCCACCGTCACGTATTTCATCGTCAAACTGCGCCGCAAACGACTTCAAGGTGTCCTCGATGAAGGAGGGCGGGCGTCGCTTGCTCATCATGGATACGCCTTCGAGCACCATATTCATGGCAATCAGACGTTCTTCAGTGCGGCGTTCCAGCTTTACTGCAATCGGCTTAAAAAGGATGTTCCCCAGCAGAATGCCGTAGAACGTTGTTAACAAGGCAACCGCCATTTGTGGGCCAATGGTATCCAGGCTGCCGGCATCCATCACAAACAACATGTTAACCAGGCCAACCAGCGTACCAATCATGCCAAAGGCTGCCGAGTAGCTGGCCATGGTGCGAAAGATCTGCGCCTCGGCCCGTTCCCGCGCTTTTACCCGGGCAATCCGCCAGCGTAAGGTGTCGATTATTTCCTGTTCAGAGGTGTTGGCGATAACCAGTTGGATACCGTTGCGCAAAAACGGATTTTTAGTGCGTGCCAGCGCGTCATCAACATCTTTGATATTGCCTTGGAACCATAATCGCGACATCTGCACCAGTTCTTTGATGTCATCGCGGGTATAGGTATTTTCCCGGCGGAAAACCAGGGCCACCAGCTTGATGACCCTGAGCACCTCTTTCATAGGATAACTGATGAAGGTTGCCGCGATGGTGCCAGTCACCACAATGGTCAGACTGGCAGGATCAAAAAAGGAGCTGGCCGATTCTGCAGTAAAAAACAGCACACTGACCAACAAAATCAAGCTGGCCAGCATGCCTATAATGGTCGACGGGTTCATGAGCCTTCCTGCAAGTACTAACAAAAAGGCTATCGGCTGTGTGCGGTCAGGCTTTAGGCACACTTGAAAATTTACGGATAATCCCCAGAAAATAGCTCAAATTCCCACAACCTGACGTTGGTAATTGCGAAGGAGGCTAACTATGCATAATTCCGACCTCAACCCGTCGCAGCCCAAAAAGGAAAAGCTGCTGGTGGGACTGCTTGTTTTGAGTGTGGGCGCGGTAATCGCGCTGGGTTTGTACACATTTCAACTTAATAAAAAAATTGATTCACTTACACCACAGACGACGGGGCCAGCGCTGCAAGCCCTGCTGGATTCAGCTCAACCATCAAAACAAGCCCCTCACACCTTATCAAACCCGGCCATCACCGCAATCGATCCATCTCAGCAAATAGAAGCCATTCGCCAACAAATGGATGCCATGATGAGCAGTGTGTTTGGCGGGCCAGTGCCCTCGGTCACGGGTATCCCGGGTCTGAGCTTGCAGCAACCCAATATCTCTCTGCGCGAAACCGATAGTGCGCTTGAAGTTGTGATTGCTGTGCCGGAAGGTCAGGCGTTTGAACTTGGCACCGATGTTCAAGAAGACAGACTCACTGTTACCGGGACAATCAGCTGGAGCGCAAACGACAGCAATAACGGCTTGGCATCCCGCCGCAGTGGCAGTAGCCAGTTCACTCGGACTATTATGCTGCCTGGCACCGTGGTCCCGGCGGGCATGGTGACAGAGCACCGTGAGGGTGAAATTGTGATCAGTCTGCCCAAGGCTTAGCATTGTTATTGTTTATGAGATCCAGCACCGGAGTGATATGCCCAAACGATTACTGATTATCTACACAGGCGGCACTATTGGCATGAAGCAGACTGCCCATGGGCTGGCGCCGGCGCCCGACCTGGCTGCCGAGATAACACAGCTGATTGAAATGGGACCTTCTTTTCAGAAGAATCCGCCGGTGCTGCATACGCTCAGTTACGATCCTCTGATCGATAGTTCAGACATGACGCCGGCCGTTTGGTTAAAAATCGCCACCGATATTGAACAACGTTATGACAACTACGATGGCTTTGTTGTGCTGCATGGCACTGACACACTGGCCTACACCAGTTCAGCTTTGTGTTACTTCATCCGCCGCCAAGGCAAACCTGTGGTGCTGACCGGTGCACAATTGCCATTCGGATTCCCACGCAGTGATGCGCGCAGCAATCTGATATCAGCAATTGAGGTGGCCGCTACCATGCCAGCTGCGATGGCTCAGGTGTGTGTGGTGTTCGGCTCAAAGATCATGCGCGGCAACCGGGTAACCAAAGTGTCGGCCAGTGCCTATGATGCCTTCGACTCACCACGCTGTGCGCCGTTGGGCAGTATTGGTATTGATATTCACTTTCAAGGTGCGCGCCGCACGGTACACGAGCAATCTGACTCGCTGCCAGCGTTGGCGCTGCCGCCAGATAACGCCGTCGTTTTATTGCGACTTTACCCGGGGATCAGTGCACAACTGTTACGGGCCGTCTGCGCGGATACCGTCACCAGAGCCGTCGTATTGGAGGCTTACGGATCTGGAAATGCGCCCTCTCGTTGCCCAGACTTCCTCAATGAGGTGAAATCTGTGGTTGAGCGCGGCATTGTGGTGCTGGTGGTGTCACAGCCATTGGATGGGGTGGTGAGTTTTGGTCGTTATGCGGCGGGTAGCAGTCTGGCGGGAGCCGGAGCAATCAGCGGGCGAGATCTGACCACCGAAGCCGCGGTCACCAAGCTCTACTACCTGATGGCCTGCGGTTGTGCAAGCTCCGAAATCGCCAACAAACTCAGGCATCATGTCTCAGCTTGAAGAATCGGAGACGGAAGGCTAAAGCCCACCGTCCCCTGCCTGATCAGGCGATATTGGCGTTCGCAAAATCCCAGTTGGCCAGATTATTCAGGAAGCTCGCCAGGAAGTCAGGGCGACGGTTCTGGTAATCAATGTAGTACGCATGTTCCCATACATCGCATACCAGAACAGGGGTTGCGCCAGTGGTCAGTGGCGTTTCAGCATTCGGAGTTTTCACAACTTTAAGTTTGCCGCCGTCCAGCACCAGCCACACCCAGCCGCTGCCGAACTGACCGATACCACCGTTTACAAACTCTTTTTTGAAGTTGTCGAAACTGCCAAAGTCTTCGTCAATTTTGGCAGCGATTGCGCCAGTGGGAGCGCCACCGCCGTTAGGTTTCATGCTTTTCCAGAAAAAATTGTGGTTGTACACCTGCGCCACATTGTTAAACAACGGGCCGCCAACTTTAGCACTGGCCTTGACCAGGTCTTCCAGGTTGTCGGCGTCGATTCCTGCATCAGCCAGCAGCTCATTGCCTTTAACCACGTATGCATTGTGGTGTTTGCCATGGTGAAAGCTGAAGGTTTCCGCTGACATGTGCGGTTCCAGTGCGTTGGCAGCATAGGGTAATTCTGGCAGTTCTAATTTCATACAGTCCTCGAAACGTCTGATGATGGCGATCGCCGGGCTTGGCGGTCACACTCAAAATGGGCCTGTGAGCATAATCCACATTTCCCGGTGATTCAAGGTAATGGGCTGCGTTCTGCCTTTGCCCATCGTGATGCAAACCGTCTACAATAGCGGCGATTTCCAGACAAATGGCTGTGCCGAGGGTGTAAGTGATGCGAGATAACGATGATTTTGACAATATCCCCTCTATGGTTCCTTCCCGGGACGATGTGGCGTCTCGCCAACAGGCGCGACAACAGCCTGATTTGGTCAAACCCGTCAGTTATGCCGAGTTGGTAAAAGTCAGTACCTGGCCGGTACGTATCATGCTTGCGCTGCTGACTATTTCGCTGGGCGGCGCGGCCTATTACGGTTACGAGTTGCATACCCAGACATTGCAACAATTAGAGCAGTCCAATCGGCGTATTACTGATCTGGAGGGCCGCTTGGCGCTGGTGGGTGATTCAGCTGAAGAAACCATGGGCAACATCATTGAGCGTGTTGACTTCAACTTCTCTGAAATCGACAAGCTGTGGGCGGCGCGCAATACCACCAATACCAATGTCACTGATCTGACCGGTCGTGTTGCCGTGGTTGAGAACCGCTCACAAGAAAACCTGACCGCGGTTGAGGAAACCAATGTCCGCCTCGTGCAGACCACCAATCTGGTTGAGGACACACGTCGCGATGTGGCCACGTTACGCACCGGTGCCGAGCAACTGACCACGCAATTAACAACCTTGAACACACAAGTGCAAAGTCTACGCAGCGTGGGTCAGGATCTGGCCAACCTGCGGGCAGAAATCAGCACTGCTGAAACCACTTCAGGCGGTCTCAGTGACAGGCTGATCCGCGTGGAAGAAGCGGTTGAAGCCATTGATACCTTCCGTATGCAGATGAACCAGACGGTACTGCGCCTGCAACAACAAATAGAAGCCGCAAATAACCCGTAACGGCAACTGACAGACGGCTGCGCATGTGGCTATAATGCGCGGCCTCGATAACAACCCTCCGGACAACCCCCCGTTCGGAGCGGCCAGCAAGCGGACGTGGTGGAATTGGTAGACACACTGGATTTAGGTTCCAGCGCCGCAAGGTGTGAGAGTTCGAGTCTCTCCGTCCGCACCATTAATTAGCAAATCAAATCAAACGCTTGACTCAGGTGTGTCTCTGAAAGACACAGACCGGACTTGCGCTCTTCGTTCTTGCCTTCTATTTGATGTAGTATCCGACAAGACAAGCCTGTTCAAGGTGATGCTTGGCTGATTACACCGCTGATTTAAAGGGAACTAATAACGACATGGCTATCAAGAAATCCGAACTCTACTCCTCCCTCTGGGCATCATGTGATGAGCTTCGAGGCGGTATGGATGCCAGCCAGTACAAGGACTATGTCCTGTTTATGCTGTTCATCAAGTACATCTCTGACAAATATGCTGACTCTGACGACTTTGCCCCTCCTGTTCTTATTCCTTCTGGCTCAAGTTTTAAGGATATGGTTCTGCTCAAGGGTAAGAGCGATATCGGGGACAAGATCAATACCCAGATCATCCAGCCTCTGATTGAAGCAAATCAGCGCCTGGCTCGTAGTGACTTCCCTGACTTCAATGATCCAAACAAACTGGGTGAAGGCAAGGCCATGGTGGACCGGCTGACCAATCTGGTCAGCATCTTCCAGAAGCCTGAGTTGGACTTTGCAAAAAATCGTGCGGAGCATGACGACATTCTGGGAGATGCCTACGAATACCTGATGCGCCACTTCGCTACCGAAAGCGGCAAGAGTAAAGGGCAGTTTTATACCCCTTCTGAGGTCAGTCGTATCCTGGCTCAAGTGATTGGTATATCACCGCAGACTGCAGTAGCAGCCACAACAGCCTATGACCCTACTTGCGGCTCAGGATCACTGTTACTTAAGGTTGCGGCTGAGGCGGGCAAACACATCACCCTAGAAGGTCAGGAGAAGGATGTGACAACAGCAGGTCTAGCTCGCATGAACATGATCCTGCATAACTTCCCCACGGCCAACATCCAGCAGGGTGACACGCTGGCCAATCCCAAGTTCAAAGATCGTGAGCAGCTGCGTACCTACGACTTTGTAGTGGCCAACCCTCCTTTCTCTGACAAGAGCTGGGGTACAGGTCTCACGCCTGAGAATGATCCATTTCAGCGATTTGGTTGGGGTGTGCCACCGGCCAAGCAGGGTGACTACGCTTACTTGTTGCACGTAATCCGCTCTATGAAGAGCACCGGCAAGGGTGCTGTGATTCTGCCTCATGGCGTGTTGTTCAGGGGCAACGCTGAAGGCGTGATCCGCAAGCAGTTAATTCGTTCTGGCTTCATCAAGGGCATTATTGGTCTGCCCGCAAACTTGTTCTACGGCACCGGCATCCCCGCTTGTGTTGTGGTGTTAGACAAAGAAAACGCTCAAGCCAGGAAAGGCATCTTCATGATTGATGCCTCCAAGGGCTACATCAAGGATGGCAATAAAAACCGTCTGCGTGAGCAGGACATTCACCGCATTGTTGACACCTTTACCAAACAGCAGGATGTGCCGCGTTATGCGCGCATGGTGCCGTTTGACGAAATCGCAGACACCAAGAACGACTACAACCTGAACCTCCCTCGCTACATCGATAGCACTGAGCCAGAAGATATCCAGGACATTGACGGACATCTGCGCGGTGGTATTCCGGATCGTGACCTCAATGCTCTGGGTGCGTATTGGGATGTGATGCCTGCAGTGCGATCTGCGCTGTTTGTGAATGCCGGTCGTCCCGGTTACAGCCAACTGCGTGTGCCAATCACTGAAGTCAAAACTACCATCCTCAACCATCCTGAATTCGAAAAGTTCAAAGCAGCCGTCACCGGCAGCTTTGATCAGTGGAAGAAGATTAACCTACCATTGCTAAAAGCGTTTGACGTGGATGGTTTACCCAAAGATCTGATCACCACTGTAGGTGAGAATTTGCTCAGTGCATTCAAAAGCGCACCGCTGCTTGATGCATATGACATGTACCAGCATCTGATGGATTACTGGGCTGAGGTTATGCAAGACGATGCCTACCTGATTGCTGCTGATGGCTGGATTGCCAAACCTCAGCGAGTGTTGGAAGAAGTTAAAGCTGGTTCTAAAAAGGGCGAGTTGAAAGATAAAGGTTGGACCTGTGATTTGATTCCAAAGTCATACATCGTGGCGCGTTACTTTGCCGTGCAGCAAACAGCTCTGGATGAACTGCAAACCGAACTGGAATCTGTGCTCGCTCAACAGACTGAGCTGGAGGAAGAGCATGGCGGGGAAGAGGGTGCATTTGCTGAGCTGGATAAAATCAACAAGGGTGAAATCAACAAGCGTCTGAAGGAGACCAAGGGCGATGCTGACTATGTCTTTGAAGCCAAAATCCTGAATGATTGGTTGAAGCTGGATCAGCAGCAGAGCGATCTGAAAACCAAAATCAAATCAGCAGATGCTGCTCTTGACCGAGCGGCACACGACCATTACGCCAAACTCAGTGTGAATGAGATCAAAATGCTTGTGGTTGATGATAAATGGCTAGCGGCCCTTGCCACTGCGGTGCTGGGTGAGCTGGATCGCGTTTCACAGACTCTGACGGCGCGCATACGAGAACTAGCTGAGCGCTACGCCGTACCACTGCCGAAACTTGTGGATGAAGTCTCCGAGCTTTCTGACCGAGTGGATGAGCACCTAAAGAAGATGGGGGCAGTATGGGGGTAAGCGAAGCGATTGAGGTGCCCGAAGTATCGGTGAAGTATGACGTGTCGGCTTGTGACCCGGATGTTCCTCCTGGGTACAAGCAGACTGAGGTGGGTGTTATTCCGGAGGATTGGGGTTGTGTATCTGTCCGGGATGCTGCTACGGCCAGTGCCAATGCGATTGTGGGAGGCCCGTTTGGATCAGATCTAGTTTCTTCTGACTATTCCGTGTCAGGTGTTCCTGTTATTCGAGGACAGAATATGTCTGCGCGACTTGTATCTGGTGACTTCGTGTTTGTCACTGAATTGAAAGCCAAGTCGTTGAGTGCCAATCTTGCGTATCCTGAGGATCTTATCTTCACGCAACGCGGCACTCTTGGGCAAGTTTCAATAGTGCCAAACGCTGAGTATAAGTGCTACCTGATTTCTCAAAGTCAGATGAAGGTCTCGCTGAATCGAACTTGTCAAGACCCTTGCTTTGTCCTTCAATATTTCGCGAGCAGCGCCGGACAGAAGCAGATTACTGCAAGTGCGATTCAGACAGGGGTGCCTCACACAAATTTAGGAATACTTCGTGCCTACAGATTTCCATCTCCACCTATCTTTGAACAACGCGCTATCTCAACCGCCCTGAGTGATATGGATGCCCTGCTGGATTGTCTCGACAGGCTCATCGCCAAAAAGCGCAACCTCAAACAAGCTGCCATGCAACAACTGCTTACAGGTCAAACCCGCTTGCCGGGGTTTGAGGGGGAGTGGGACGTGAGGCAGTTGGGGGAGGAAGCTATCTTCCTTAAAGGGAAAGGGCTACCTAAAACCGCGCTGGATTCACATGGAACAGAATTGTGTGTTCACTATGGGGAGCTTTTTACACAGTATTCCGAAGAAATCAATTCAACTTTAAGTAGAACACGTAATTCACCAGATCACTTTCGCTCAATAGCAAATGACGTTTTGATGCCAACATCAGATGTGACTCCGCGAGGTTTAGCAAAGGCGAGTTGCGTAATGCAAGATAGAGTTGTACTGGGCGGTGATATATTGGTAATCAGACTAAGTCCTGAGCGGGTTAATGGGATTTTTCTGAGTTATGTTATCAGAAGCGAAGCAGCTCAAGTTTTGAGTCTTGTAACTGGCACGACAGTGTTCCATCTGTATGGATCGGATATGAAGAAGTTTATTTTTCCTATTCCTCCATTAGAAGAGCAGATTGCAATCGTCAAAGTTCTCTCCGATATTGGTGCTGAAATCGAAGTCCTCGAACAGCGCCGCAACAAAACCCGCGACCTAAAACAAGCCATGATGCAGGAATTACTAACAGGAAGGACCCGCCTGATATGAAAGAATCTGGAATTGAATTGCGCCCCATCAGTTCACTGCTCACCGATGATGTTGGCAATCCTGCTCGTTATTGGATTCCAGCTTATCAGCGCGGATATCGATGGACGAAGTTGCAGGTAACTCATCTACTTGATGATATATGGGATTTTATTCAGACCAGTGAAGGAGGCAGACGCGAAGCCTTCTATTGCTTGCAGCCTTTAGTGATAAAACAACGCGTTGATGGCCGTATCGAAGTAATAGACGGACAACAGCGACTTACAACGATTTATATATTGCTCACTTATCTGAAGACACTGGTCGATGTGCTGGAAAAGAAGCGTTTCGAAATCACCTTTGAAACACGTGGCGAGGCAAACGAGCCTTTCCTTGCTGCGATTGATCTTACCCGTGCCGAAGAGAACGTTGATTTTTTTCATATCTGTAAAGCCTATGAGGCCGTTGGCGACTGGTTCTCTGGTAGAGATGGATCACAGAAGCTAAAGCTTTTGCAGCATCTTCTAAACGATGATGAGGCTGGCCGGAATGTAAAAGTAATCTGGTTTGAACTTGTCGAACAAGATGATCCAGTGGCAGCATTTACTCGTTTGAATGTGGGCAAGATTCCGCTCACTAACGATGAGTTAATAAGGGCCTTGTTTCTGCGTCTTGCGGCTGCAGAAAGTATAGGTCAAGGATTGGCCCTGCGTATTGCACACGAATGGGATCAAATTGAAAAGACGCTTCAGCATGATGCTTTTTGGTATTTCCTGAGCAACGACCAAGCTCCTTCCCAGAATCGCATCGGTTTGTTGTTTAAGCTTGCAGCTGGAGATGATTTGACTGAGTTGCTTAAGAGAGACGCCTATGGAGTGTTCCATGTATTTAGTGAGCGCTTGAAGTCAGGGGCCGCAGAGCGAGAATGGCTTGTTGTCAAACAAACGTTTATGGCTCTTGAGGAGTGGTATGAGGATCGCGAACTGTTTCACGTGGTTGGCTTCCTTATTCAACAAGGCGTAAGTATTCCTCAGTTGCTGAAATCAGCTGCTAACTATCGCAAGAGTGACTTTACTTTCGAACTTCGACGACGTGCTTTCGACCTAACTATAGGTGGTGATTTATCGGGGTTAGATCACGCAACCCTTAAGGATAGTGTTCGTGAACGTTGCGAGAATCTGAGCTATATACGCGACAGGATGGCAATTAGGAAGTTGTTGTTACTATTCAACTTGGCTACGTTACTTGAGAATCCGCGCTCAAATCTGCGCTTTCAGTTCGATAACTTCAAACGGGAAGATTGGGATATCGAACATGTGCGATCAATTGCAGTACGTCGTCCTGGTCGCCATAACGAAAGGGTGGAGTGGTTAGGTCACAGTTTGGGGTATCTTCGGAGTCAAGAAAATGCTCAGACTATCGTAGGTGAAATTGAGAAATTTATACTGCTTACACAAGCCCAGGCTGGTGATTATGTGTTTGAGCCACTTTATGATCGAGTTCTATCGTATTTTCATGAATCCGATGAAGGGGAGGAGCACGGCTTAGCCAATCTTACTCTTTTGGACCGCGGCACTAATCGCAGTTATAAGAATGCTGTTTTCGCGGTCAAGCGGAAGCGTTTATTGGGGCTCGACCAGTCAGGTGTTTTTGTTCCATTATGCACTCGCAATGTTTTCCTCAAGTGCTATAGCCCACAAGTTGACAATGCAATGTTCTGGAGCGAGCTGGATGCCACCGCTTATGGCGATGTAATTGTAGCCACGATCATTAAATTCTTTTCCGTGACTCCAGAAGGTGACTTATGAGCGGCAATGGTTACCAACTTAATTTCAGTGAGTTACTTTCTCGTCATGGACGCATCCGTATCCCGCTTATCCAGCGTGATTATGCGCAAGGAAGGCTGGATCAAAAAGACGTGCGAGATGAATTTCTCGATGCACTGCATCGGGCGCTAAGCTTGCCTGTTGATTCGGCCGAACTGCCTATTAATCTAGATTTTATTTATGGGAGTGTCGAGGGTGAGACTCCAAGCTGCTTCCAACCACTTGATGGGCAGCAACGATTAACGACGTTATTTTTGATGCACTGGTATTTGGCCTGGCAGGATGACTGCATTAGTGAATTTCAGGAATTATGTGCTGATGGAGCAGTGTCCCGCTTTAGCTATCAAGTACGACCAAGCAGCACCGAGTTCTTCGATGCTTTAGTTACATTTAACCCTGAGTGCTCTCCAAAGCGGGCCCAGAAAATCAGCGAGTTTTTGAAAAATCAGCCTTGGTACTTTCGCAGTTGGAGACTCGACCCCACCGTACAGTCAATCTTGGTTATGCTAGATACAATACATTTGAAGTTCGGCTCAGAGTCCGGTATGTATGCGCGACTTACAGATAGCAAGCAACCGTCAATAACATTTCAGTTGTTGGACTTAAAAAATTTCGGTTTATCTGATGATCTCTATATCAAAATGAATGCCCGTGGGAAGCCATTAACTCAGTTTGAAACCTTCAAAGCTCGATATGAACTAACGCTAGGGGAGCTGTTTGCAAACGAAACTCGTCTGTTGGATGAGCAAAACGTACCTGTGAGTGAGTTCTTCTCCCGGCGTATGGATACCCGCTGGGCGGATCTATTCTGGGTTTTTCGAGACTCAGAAACTCATTTGTTCGATGAAGCTGTAATGAATCTTTTTCGAGCTATTATTTTGATTACTCGCTCACCTAAGAGTGAAAAATTTGTCGATGATGTCGCAAAGCTACGTTATCCATTCGAGAGAAACAGTTTTGTTTTTTTTCACAATAGTGATTGGCTGGATCGCGACTTCTCGGAAACATTAATAACGCTGTTAGAAGTTTGGTGCGAGAATAAAAGCGAGTTTTCCTGTCAATTAGTTAATGAAACGTATTTTGATGAAAAGGCTATTTTTAAGAAAATTCTAGAAGACCCTACTGCTTTGAGTTATGAAGAAATCGTGCAGCTAGCGGCCTATGCTCAATACCTGAAGTTTCATATGGGTGGAGTTAATCCGATTGCGTTTCAGGAATGGATGCGAGTAGTCCTCAACTTGTCAGTCAATACGGAGTTTAACCGCCCAAGCGATTTGCAGCGCGTCCTATCGGCAATTGCTGAAATGGAACCAAAGATGAACTCCATAATAGATCATTTGGCGAAATCGGATACAGAAATCGGAGGTTTTAATCAAGCGCAAGTCTCAGAGGAAAAGTTGAAAGCTCGCTTGTTGCTCGCGGACAACGAGTGGCGACCGTTGCTTGTGTTAGCAGAAGCTCATGGCTATTTCCGCGGCCAGATTGGGTTTCTGCTGCAGTTTTGTGGAGCAACATCGCATCCAGCCGCAAATAGTGGCTGCGGTTGGGCAGAGTCCGATCTTCAAGTTTTCAAACAGGCCTTCAATGATTATTTTCAAAAAGCAGATGTGATGTTTGACCGCAGCGGCTTGCGTAGCTTACCCAATTTCCTCTGGGAACGAGCGTTATTAGTTTTCGGGGACTATTTATTGTCAGCCGGGCGTAACCACTCTTTTCTGGTTAACTCTCAAGCTGATCAAGTTAGTTGGAAGCGGATGCTCCGTATTGCTGCAACTGATTCGAATCAGGGGAGGATTTTGAAAAGTCTTTGGGATAGGCTCACGCTAACCACAAATATTTCTGAGCAGCTGAACATCATGATTGCCGGTGCGTCGGGCATAGAGCCTTGGCGCGAGGCATTAATTGCTGCACCGTCAGCGATTGAGTACTGCAAACAAAGAATGATTCGGCGAGCAGATGGTGGTGTCATTTACTTGCTCAAGAAATCGCAAATGAATGGCGCCCACGCTGAGCTGTTTACTTTCAATCTTCGAGAGAGAGTTTTGTTACCGGCTAGAAGTAGAGGTGAGATACAAACTTTCGATTTAATTTATTATGAAGATAGCAATACAGCAGAAGACGAGCCGGGTGTGCTTATACGAGTGGAAATTGGTACTCAAGGTCATCTGTTTTTCGTGGTTTTTAAAGATAGCAAATACTGCATTACTTATAACGTGCTCGAACCGAAAGTTGATACATTGTCGGTTGTATTGGAAGAGCTTGGCTTTGTCATGAATTCCTATAAGTATACGAAACGTTGTTCTCCGACTGAGGTTGAGAGCTTCCTTTTCATGCTAGACAAGCGGTTATCTGAATTGGTTTCCACATGAACCAAACGGAATTGAAACAGCTAATAGCCTGCGGCGAAGACAGTCGCCACCAGTTCAAGAGCGATGTCAAAAACGGTGACAGTTTGGCCGCTGAGCTAACAGCATTTGCCAACAGCGGTGGTGGCCAGTTGTTTCTTGGCGTCAACGATGATGGCAGCATTTCTGGTTTGGATAGCTCTGCAATTCGGCGGATAAACCAACTGCTGGGTAATGTCGCCTCGCAGCAGGTGCGCCCACCGGTTCATACCGTTACTGCAAACATACAGACTGATCAGGGCATAGTCATGGTGGTAGACGTGCCCAATGGTCTCTCCAAGCCTTACATGGATAACCACGGACATATCTGGGTGAAACAGGGTTCAGACAAGCGCCATGTGACCTCACGCGAAGAACTGCAACGCATGTTTCAAAGTTCTGGATTGGTCTATGCCGATGTTGTGCCTGTGAGTGGTACATCCACCGCTGATCTGAATGAGAAAGCGTTCCGTGATTACTTTAACCGCCGCTACGGGAAAAACCCTGAGTATGCAGGGCTGACCACTGAGCAGTTGCTGCAGAACCTTGGATTGAGTAATGGCAGCGAATTGCACCTGGCTGGTTTGATGTTGTTCGGCAGTAACCCGCAGCGATGGCGTCCCGCATTTTCAATCAAGGCCGTTGCATTCTTTGGCAAGGATCTGCACGACACCCGGTATCTGGATAGTGAAGATATCAGCGGCACATTACCTGAGCAGTTTAAAGGGGCATTCGCCTTCGTAAAACGCAACTTGCACCATGTCCAAGGTGGGCGAGGATTCAATACCTTGGGTGAGTTGGAGATACCAGAAACAGTGTTGGAAGAGCTACTGGTGAACGCGTTGATTCACCGTGATTACTTTACCAGTGCCTCGATACGGATCATGATTTTTGCTGACCGCATTGAGATTGCCAGTCCGGGGCATCTGCCAGACAGTCTCAGCATAGATGACATCCGAAGAGGTAGATCCAATCGGCGTAACCCCACACTGACCGAACATGCCTCTCAGATCCTGCCATACCGCGGTATGGGCAGTGGTATTCCTCGTGCATTAAAGGAATGGTCACGTATTGATCTGAATAACGATGTTCAGGGTAATCAGTTCAGTGCCGTGATTTGGAGACCTGAGGCTGAGTGGGTGGGTGCTACCGACCTAGTTACCCCACCAGTGACCCTACCAGTTACCCCGGAAGTCACCCCGGAAGTCACCCCGGGAGTCACCCCGGGAGTCACCCCGGAAGTTGGTCGACTACTTGTGATTGTTCAAGGTGAACAGTCACGGGCTGAACTCATGGCTGCACTGTCTCTAAAGGATGATGAGCACTTTCGTAAGGCCTACCTCTCCGTTGCTTTGGAGGCTGGTTTAATCGAGCGAACCATACCTGACAAACCAAATAGCCGTAATCAAAAGTACCGCCTGACTGCTGCTGGTCGTGCAATCGCAGGAACAATAAAAAAACAGAGGCCCGATTCATGAACTATGTGATGGCACGTCCCGAGCGCCAGACCCAGAACCGGGTGGTTGATCTGTACACTAACCCAACTCGTTCTGATGGTTTGAACTATCGTTACCTCGGGGAATGGAGCAAGCGCGAAGGCAATCGGGCTATTGAGACAGATCTGCTGCGCTCAAATTTGCGCAGCCGTGGCTATTCAGATGCGCATATTTCAGCTGCTCTGCAAAAACTGGAGCAGTCCGCAGATATCACCGGCATAACCCTGTACCAAGCCAATATGCGCACTTATCAGCTGCTGCGTTATGGCGTGCAGGTGCAAGTCTCTGTTGGTCAGGCGCACGAGACAGTTCACCTGATTGACTGGGACAATATTGATCACAACGATTTTGCGCTGGCTGAGGAAGTGACGCTCAAAGGCGGGTACGAGCGCAGGCCGGATATTGTCCTGTATGTAAACGGCATGGCCATTGTTGTTATTGAGCTGAAGCGAAGCTCTGTGGAAGTTGCTGATGGGGTGCGCCAGCTTATTACCAATCAAGAGACAGCATTCAATCAAGGGTTCTTCAGTACCTCGCAGTTGCTGTTGGCTGGCAGCGATTCACAAGGGTTGCGCTATGGCACAACAGGAACACCAGAACAGTTTTATGTGCAGTGGAAGGATGAGCAAAACACAGGGGAACTGGTTTCAGGTTCTTTATTGGATCGCCCCCTAACACAGATGTGCCGCAAGGATCGTTTGCTGGATCTGCTGCGCAATTTTGTGATCTATGACGCGGGTCAGAAGAAGGTGCCACGCCAGCATCAATATGCTGGTATCAAAGCCGCGCAGGCGCGTATTGCCAAGCACGAAGGCGGCGTAATCTGGCATACCCAAGGCAGCGGTAAAAGTATCCTGATGGTACTGCTGGGCAAGTGGCTTCTGGAAAATGATCCACATGCGCGTGTGTTGATCGTTACGGATCGTGATGAACTGGACAAGCAGATTGTTGGGGTGATGAGAAATGCGGGTGTCGTCGCTGAGGGTGGAGCCTCACCACGTATAAGCTCGCGTGCAGACTTTGTCCGTAAACTCAGTGACACAACACCACGGCTGTTGTGCGCCTTGATCCACAAGTTTGATCCTTCAGATTTTGATGGTCCTCCTCCTGATATCAAAGGCAGGTTCTACGTGTTCGTAGACGAATGTCATCGAACCCAAGGCGGTAACATGAACCGCCAGATGAGGCGGTGGCTGGAAGAGGCCATCTTCATTGGTTTCACCGGAACACCACTACTGCGTAAAGATAAACAAACCACTCGCGAAGTGTTTGGTACCTACATCCACACCTACAAGTTCCCCCAAGCTGTTGCTGATGGTGTGGTACTGGATTTGAAGTACGAAGCCAGGGATATTCCCCAGCGGCTGACATCCCAGAAAGACATTGATGAATGGTTTGAGCAGAAGACCCGCAACTTAAACAACTATCAGAAAGCCATGCTGCGCAGGCGCTGGGCAAATCTGGAAGACCTGATGAGTTCTGCTGAGCGTAAGCAGCGCATCATTGCTGACATCATCAAAGACTTCAGCATGAAACCACGACTCAACAATCATCGTGGTACCGCCATTCTGGTTGCGGCGTCGATCTACGATGCGTGTCACTACTTCCGACTACTGCAGAACACATCATTTGGTCGGTACTGCGGAGTAATCACCTCATTCGAGCCCAATCAAAACGCAATCACACGTGAGACGCCCGATAGTGATGAGCGCTACAAATACGATACTTACAAAGACTATGTGCTGAAGGACTGGAGCAACGTTAAGCAGTACGAAGATGAGATGAAACGGCGGTTCATTGAGGAACCTGCAAACTTAAAGCTCCTGATCGTGGTGAGTAAGCTGCTCACAGGATTCGATGCGCCTTCATGTACCTATATCTATCTGGACAATGAACTGCGAGACCATAATCTGTTTCAGGCCATCTGTCGCACTAACCGGTTGGATGGTGCCGATAAAGAGTACGGTCACATTGTCGACTTCAAGCATCTGTTTGGAGACGTGCAGAATGCAATTGCCGTGTACAGCTCTGATGAGCTGGACTTGGAGGATGGTGACAATGCACAGAACAATGTTGAACTGAAGAACTGGCTTAAAGAAGGCCGTATCAAACTCGATGAAGCCAGTGAAGCACTGAGTTATTTGTGTGAGCCGGTACCTCAGCCTCGTGATATCGAACAGTACATACATTACTTCTGTGGGAATGGTCTTGTTGCCGATGAACTCACCAGCACCGAGCAGCTGCGAGTGACGTTCTACAAGGCAACAGCATCCTTCCTGCGTGCTTATGCTGCAATCGTGCAGAACCTGCAGGAAGCTGGTTACTCCAGTAGTGAGATCGTGGCATTAAATGATGATGCTACGTTCTACAGTGACCTTCGTAATGCCATCAAGCATTACTCCGGTGAAGAATTGGACATCAAACCGTATGAGGCTGACATGAGGCACCTCATTAACACCTACATACAGGCTGATCCGGCTGCAAAGTTGGGCTCAGTGGATAACTACTCTCTGATTCAGTTGATCGTTGAGACCGGTGTACACGACGCAATCGCTAAAAAGCTCAACGAGAAGGGCAAGCTGTCGAACAAAGCCGTGGCTGAAGGGATCATCAATAACGTAAGAAAGACCATCATCCGGGACCAGTTGACTGATCCCCGGTTCTACAAGCAGTTATCACTGCTATTGGATGACATCATCCGCGACTGGCGTACTGAGGCGGTATCCTACAAGGAGTTCCTGCAGCGTGTTGAGTCCTTGGTTAACCAGATGGTAGCAGGACAAGGCTCAGAGGGAGTTCCACCTGAGTTGGCGGGTAAAAGAGAAGCGCTGGTCATCTACAACAACCTGGCTGACATACTAAAGCCAGTGCGCTCAGAATATGAGATGCGTGAGTCTGCGCCGGGTGAGGCTACCGAAGACGTGCGACGATTAGCGATTACACTGGATATTGACAGAGCAATGCGTGAACAAGCACCAGCTGACTGGCGCGGTGATAGCACTCGTGAAAGCCAGGTGCTCAATGCACTATTCCCGATTCTGAGCCGTGATCGTGAAGCGACCAAAGCGGTATTTGAGCTGATCAAGAATCAAGAAGGTTATCCGTGACAGAAAGTATCGTACTGGGTGACATGGTTATCCAAGTAAACCGCAAGGCCGTTCGCAATGTTCACTTGTCTGTTCACCCGCCTGAGGGAGATGTGAGGTTAGTTGCACCAGTCAGCACCAGACTCGACGTAGCCCGCGCATACGCCATCTCAAAACTTGGCTGGATTCGTGAGCGCCAGCGAGAACTGCGTGAACAAGCAAGGGAGACACCTCGCCAGTTTGTGACCCGAGAAAGTCACTCGGTCTGGGGTCGTCGTTATGTACTGGATCTGCAAGAGGTCGATGCAAAACCCAGTGTGACCTTACAACACAGAAAGATCATCCTGCGAGTCAGACCTGGCTCGGATGCAGATAAGCGAGCCGAAGTTATCCATGAGTGGCACAAACAACTACTGCACAAACTGCTGCCGCCGTTAATCCAGAAGTGGGAAGGCAAGTTGGATGTGCATGTAAACGGCTATTACCTGCGGCGTATGAAAACCAAGTGGGGCAGCTGTAATGCTGGTGCAGGCAATATCCGTCTGAATACCGAGTTGGTGAAGAAGCCAAAGGACTTGGTTGAGTACGTGCTGGTTCATGAGATGGTGCACTTGATTGAGCCACGACACAGTGAGCGGTTTGTTGCACTGCTGAATGAGCACTACCCGAGTTGGCGTGAGGCTAGGGCTGAGTTGAATGAGCTGCCGTTGGGGGCGGAGGTTTGGGTGTAAAAATAAATATGCTCAGCTGGAGTTAGTTGGAGAGGTGGTAGCACCTTCCCCAAAAAATAAAGGCATTTACTTTGGTCGGGATACATCTAGAACGAAGATGTCAATTAGCCCTTTGAGGTCTATCGGGAGGTCTTCCTCTATACTGCTCCTTAGCTCCTGCGCACTTGTAATACTATGTCCGATACGTCCAGCAACTTTTTCGTCGGCACCAAACCAGATTGCTAGGAAGATGCCTTGATGCTCTGCATCGGGATGGATAGCGTAGCGATCATGCAGCTGAGTGGATGCGGCTTTGTACAACTCGGGATGCCACTGCCCTTTAACTTCTGTAACCAATAATCGTCGTCTGCCCCCAATCATTTTGGACGCTGAGAAATCAGTCCGCTTCGCGTCTTTGAGTTGATGTTCGGGTGTTATTGCAATGCCTTGCGGTTCAAGACGCAGATTGAGGCGTTCGGCAATAATCTCAGTGCAACGTATTTCGCCTAGTCGCTGGCCGCCTTGATCATAAAAATGATTTGCGGAGTTGAATTCTCCACCATTAATGGCGTTCTGAAAGATCTGGAGTTCTTGAATCATAAGTTGACGCAAACCTTCCACATTGACCAATATGTTCTGGTCGAGTAAGGACACGATTTCTTGCGGTGTAGGCGGACTAAAATTCCGCAGAGCCTTCTTTCTAGTTTGGTCGGCACGAATACTTCTAATACCTTTGTGCAGTCCAGCATAACGAGGATCAGCAAGAAGACGGTCAAGAACCTTTATAGCCTCACCAGGGTCGTCTGCGTTGATTTTCCAGACTACTTCCATCAAGAATCGGTATGTGGTCTCTTCTTTGGGGCTGCCAGTCCCCCAGTGATGCGGAAG
Organism: Pseudohongiella sp.; assembly: GCA_030696315.1. Lineage (GTDB taxonomy): Bacteria > Pseudomonadota > Gammaproteobacteria > Pseudomonadales > Pseudohongiellaceae > Pseudohongiella. The sequence goes on from JAUYSM010000075.1 coordinate 55,948, forward strand.
CTCTACCTTTGGCCACTTGTCGATGAATGCGTCCAAGACATCTTCTACTTTGCGTGCAGTGAGTGGTGGCCAATTGGCATGATCGTTGTTGTACGACTGCCCAGATCGATCTTGAATTAATAGCAAAGTGTTCGGGTCGGTTTTTAGCCAGTTCCAATATTCTTTTGGTATATCAGGCAGGAAGTACCACGCCCGCAGCAACCAGAAAGTTCGCTTTTTTTCTATGTCCGCGTCGTTAGTCAGTTCAGGCCAGCGTGACATGATCTCTGAGCAACGACCTGCAATGACCATTTTTAAATCATCGCGATTGCTGAATTGCGTAGCGATTGAAAAAAGAGAGTCAAGAGCTTCAAAAGACATCTCGCTAAATTGTCTAAGCCATTCAACCGGCAGTGTCGCACGCGCGTTTCTGAAAGCCGCATCCTCTCTCAGTAACCAAACTTTGGGATTACTACACGCAGAGTTTTTCAATTGTGGTTCAAGGTAATCCCTAAGAAAATTCTCTGCACTTGCAGTATCGGAAAATACTAAGCGATTGACTTCTTTTTCTAGTGCATTGCGATCTTCTTGGGTAACTGCCTTGTAATTTATATGAACATCAGTTCGGAGCGCTTGAAGCAGATGAAGATCAACTTTTTCAAGATTGCCTTCACCACGTAGAATCTCCAAACATGCTGCGTAAAGTATCTGTTCCGATTGAGTATACTTTGATGCACAGTGCTTTGCTCCCAAGCTGGGTAGGTCAGGAACAGCCGGGGAAATGAAATCGAGACAGTTTCTTAGCGCATTTCTAATGAGTGTTTCATCGCCAAACTCTTCCTCAATTTTTTCTGGATAATGAAGCACCAATTCTGCGAATCGCAGAAGGCAACTCCAATGGCGACCGCTTTCGATCTGCGCACGATTGTCTTGGACATACTTGATATTCTGTAAGCGAATCTCTCGATCTCGGATAAGGCGTCGCTTCATTCTTCTTCGATGCTTGGCGCCCAAGGTTCCCTGGTCTCGTTCTAATTGCAATGCTGCGGCGCGGTTCGATTTAGCCCACTCCTTCATGAATGCGGGCTTCTCTAATGCTTGTTTTCGCATATGTTGGCGCAAATGATCTGGGCCGCGATTTCCATTGTTCCTGTAGTACTGATGCCTAGCCATAAAAACCGCCCAAAGATTTGGGTTGTCTGTTTCAAAAGCCAGATCTACAACGAATCTGTAGTCGTCCCCGCGGAAGTTTAAACCTGCGTGCGTATGCCAGTCGAATTTACTCACTTTGGTCTCAAAAATCTTATCTCGGTCAGTAAGCCGTCCGAACACATGAGCGATAACTCCTTGGCGTAGCTCACTGTCCGTTTGAAGCACTTGCACTGATTTGCTGAGATCTGTACTTGAGCCATGATGAAAATTGAGATTTCCCAGCCATCTCCAAACTTGCGCCGGTTCAAACGGAGCAGTGGCTAATTCGAAGTAGCGGTCTAACATGGAACCAATAATCTTGCTTATACCGTTTCTACAATCACACTCGTAAACCTCCTTGCCACAAGTGCATGATAAATTTTTGGTTAGCTCATCCAAGAGCCAGATAACGGCAGTCAAGTCTAACTCAGCGATAAAGCGCTTTACAAAGTAGCGCTGCCCAAGTATCCGACCGAGCGAATCTTTGTGGCTGGGATAAAGTTTTGAGCAGGCTCTAAAGTAGCTTGCCAGATAGTTTTGATTAAATTTTTCAGGGCCAAGGGATTTAAATACATCGGCGGCAATTTCAAGAGCGGTGTGGCTGGCCTCGGAAATCAAAATTTCTAAGTCACATATATGGGAGTAGTCTTCAATGTCGAGTAAACATCTGCTTGCCAGAAACCGAGTGTTCTCAGATTCGCTCTCAGTCAATCTTAGATTGCGTAGTTCGCGAGTTAATTTCTTAATCGCAGCTGATCCTCTGAGAAGTTCAAGGATTAGATCCCGCAGTTGCCCGTTGCCACCACTCGCGAGGAGAGGTTTAATTTCATCAACAACGCCGTCTGTGAAAAATCCAGCCACACTGTATTTTCGCCAAAAATCCCCCTTGCGGAAGTAAGGGTCTTCTATTTCAATTTCTTTAAGTTTGCTCGCCAGCAGACGTTTACACATGTCATCAAGCTGTGATGGGTCACCGTTTGCAAGCACCGCATATGGATCGAGATTTATTAATGCCTCGGCAATGCTCCGGTTGCCCAGTGATGCCATCCAGCCAAGAAGTCCACGGAGCTGATCTCTTACCGTTGAATTCGGAGCCATAATAGACAGGCATTTGCTCAAAGTCAGCGGATCTGCTGGGTCTGCAATCCGAGAGATGAGGTAGCCGGCGGCGCAGTATTCAGAGACAATCTTGTGAACTGGGCGGTGATGATCTGGGCTGTCACCGAGCTTGAAGAGTCGGGTTGCTAGAACAATGTCAACCTCTGTGCTGCATGAGGAAAGTGTTGCCAGTAATGGATACGTTCGATGCTCATGAGCTTCAGACGTGCAAATACCTTCAGCGCCTGACAACAGCAGTTTGGCGAAAATTTCTGACGAAAACGCTATCTTTTGACCAACTGATATCGGACGGTTGACTCTCTGCGCACTGGGGTTAGTTTCCTTTGCAAGTCGTTCCACCGCTTGTGTGAATATTGATCTTTTGTCTATAAAGTGTCTTCCGCTTTCCACATACGCATCGGCAAACAATTTTAAGAACTGTGGGTTGGGGAGCAATGCCTCCAAATCAAATCGAGCAACTTCCGCCTGAAATGCAACGAAATCCTCGCCTTGTACATGATGCTCAAAGATCACCCGTTGCTCTGCTGGATCAAACTCGCATAGTCTAACCACCAGAGGATCTTGGCCGATGAAGTCTTTAAATACGGTAGTGTCAGCAATGCCCCACTCACTCGACCGACTAGACAGGTAGAATCTAGTTGGATTAAGCGCCACAGCCTGACCTAGAAGTTTATAGATGTTCGAGGAGTCCAGTGTTGCCAATTCATCGAACGCGTCTATGACTAGCGGAGTATTTTTCTCATAACCTTGCGAGAAGCTGAATTTGCTTGCTGTAATGGTTCGTGTACCCAGATGTTGAGCAAGACTTTTCATGAGTTCAGTCTTTCCACCACCCGGTTCAGCCAAAACAACTACGTACCTAGCGGCATCTAGAAGCTCTACTTCAGTGTAAGTCTCGTCATCACATGCGAGTTTACGTGGGAGATATAAACTATGTTTCATAGGTAGGTTGAAGCGCCCCGGGTTTCGTAGAGGCCATTTGGTTTAAGTTACGCCGACCGAGCTATCTGCGCACTCAGTTGGCGGTAACAGTTTGCCTCAGCTTCCGCCTGACGTACATCCCGGATACATTCAAGCAGCCTGTGTAGATCGAAGCAAGTTACCTCTCAACCCGTTGCCAGCTCAACTGTTTCACGAATTTCCGCAATGCCCGGCGATGTGTTAGTTCAGTTTTTTAAAAGCCGTTAATCGTTTTCGTCGGTGCATTGTCGCAGCTGCCACTGGCGCATTCATTTGATGTTTCTACAGCGGGCCTGAGATAGTTGATTTATCTAACGGATTGAGATGTGGCGCGATCCGCCGTCACTGTGATCAGCTTTCTATCAAATATCTTCCGGGGTCGCACTAATCGCCGTAACCCCACACTTACCGAACATGCTTCTCAGATCCTGCCATGCCGCGGTATGGGCAGTGGTATCCCGCGAGCCTTAAATGAATGGTCACGAATCGATCTGAATAACGACGTACAGGGTAACCAGTTCAGTGCTGTGATTTGGAGACCTGAGCCAGAATGGCCAAGTACAGTAACGGCTACCCCGGAAGTCACCCCGGAAGTTGGGCGACTGCTTGTAATAGTGCAAGGTGAGCAGTCCCGGGTGGAACTCATGGCTGCACTGTCTCTAAAGGATGATGAGCACTTTCGTAAGGCTTACCTATCCGTTGCTTTGGAGGCAGGTTTGATTGAGCGAACCATACCTGACAAACCCAATAGTCGAAATCAAAAGTACCGCCTGACTGCTGCTGGTCGTGTAATCGCAGGAGCAAAAACAAAACAAAGCTCCAATTCATGAACTAAGCCATACCATGCCAAGAACTCTTGTTGATACTCTTCAATTGGCTAATCGAAAATAGACTGCCCGTAATTACTTCGGCAGGCTCAAAATCATTCCTGCGCTCAGACGCACGTCACAGGGGTGCTGTCGGCGAATGCCTGGTGACATACCTCTGTCTTTATCAGTTGTTACCAAATATTCGCAGAAATTACCACGTTGACTACCAAGATAAAGCTTTAAATATAGGCATATCAATGTGTTAGTGGAATGGCCCGAGAATTGCTAGCTACAAAACGTTTAGCGCATGTTTAAACGTTTTGGGACGTGCTGCCGTCCTATCAAAAATAACCAAGGAATCTGAATGATGAAAATACTGACCTGTTTAGTGCTTGCTGGTAGTTTGGCCTCCCCACTGGCAATGGCACAAAGCTGCCGTTACTCGCGTGATATCAACTTTGACGTTGAGTTACAGGGGCTGACGCGGCTGAGTATCGATGTGGGCGCTGGTGAGTTGAATGTCACGGGTGCGCAGCGGTCTGACCTGATCAGTGTGCGTGCGGTCGCATGCGCTGATTCACAAAGCCGACTGGATGATCTGGATCTCAGGCAGGATCGCCAAGGTGATAGGCTGGAAATCGCTTCTGAAACAGGTGACAGCGGATGGGCATCCGGTAACTGGTTTGGATCCAACTATGCCTATATCGATGTGAATATCAGTATTCCCGCTGGATTGGTCATCGACATTGATGATGGCAGCGGTGATCTCACGCTGAGCGATGTGTCAGGTGATTTCAGAATCGATGATGGCTCAGGCGGTATCGAGATTGAGCGCGTGACAGGGGATGTGCGCATCGACGATGGTTCAGGGGATATCTGGATACAGGATGTCACCGGCTCGGTGCGCCTGGAGGACGGGTCAGGTGACATGGAGTTGAGCAACATCAGCGGGGATGTGCATGTGCTTGACGATGGCTCGGGCGATATTCGCATCGAAACAGTCGGCGGTAATGTCACTATTGATGATGACGGCTCCGGGGACATCCGCGTGCACGATGTCAGGGGGAGTTTTGAGACGGGTGACACCGGATCAGGTGATGTCGATTACTCAGGCGTTGAGGGGCGCGTTGACGTGCGCTGAAATGGCTGCATCAACATCCGCCCAAGTTGTTGATCCTGCTCGGTACGATAATCTTCAAGACCGATTGTCATACCGAGATGCCCGTGTTCTGGCTGACTCCGATAGGTACCAAACAGTCGATCCCACCACGGCAGGTTAAAACCAAAATTGCTATCAGTTTCCTGGCGGATCACTGAATGGTGAACACGGTGCATGTCCGGCGTCACCAAAAACAGCCGCAGGTACTGATCAAACTTAACGGGCAGTCGCACATTTGCATGGTTAAACATGGCCGTTGCATTCAGCAGGATCTCGAACACAATCACCGCCACCGCTGGGGCTCCAAGCAGCATTACCAACGCCATCTTGATGGCCATGGAAAGCAGAATTTCCAGCGGATGAAAACGCAGTGCGGTGGTGACATCAAACTCCTGATCTGCGTGGTGAACGCGGTGAATGCGCCATAACCAGGGCACGGCATGAAAAATTCTGTGCTGACAATAAATTGCAAAATCCAGCGCCAGAATTGACAGAATCAACACCATCCAACCGGGCAGTATGATCGCATTTAAAGCGCCCCATCCCATATCCTGTGCATAAACTGCCGCGCTGACCGCTGCCACTGGAACCACAAGACGAACAATCGCGGTGTCGATGATCACCAACATTAAATTGCCGGGCCAGCGTTGTGAACGATGCACCACCTGAGGTCGTCGTTTTGCGAATATCTCCCAAGTCATCATGGCGGACAACACCAATAAAAAAGCGCCTGCTCTGAAAAACGGCTCATTGTTCAGCAGCGTGTTCATGTTGATATCTCATGGTTTTAGTGCGCCGCCAGGCAGATGGATTACAGGCTTCAACACGGGCAAATAGTTTTGATGGGTGTCGCGAAATGAGAAAACACAGCGGGTGTGACGGTACACAGCAACACATTCAATCTGTTACCCTCAGTGAAATTAAAAAAAATGGCGGTATGTGCATGGAAGTTATAACACAATGGCTGCAAGCGCTGGCCAGTTTTTTATGGGGGCTGCCGCTTATCTTTTTGCTGGTCGGTGGCGGCCTTTATTTTGCAATTGTCAGTCGTTTTCAGCCCTACCGTTATTTTGGGCATGCCATCGCCATTCTGGCCGGGCGCTATGACAAAAAAGACGATCCCGGTGATCTCAGCCATCTGCAGGCACTGACCTCGGCGCTATCCGGCACTCTGGGCATGGGCAATATTGCCGGTGTGGCACTGGCCATTGGATTGGGCGGACCAGGCGCAGTGTTCTGGATGTGGGTGACCGCCGTGGTTGGGGTGGCAACCAAATTTTTCACCTGCACTCTGTCAGTGATGTATCGCGGCAAAGACAGTCGTGGCGATATTCAGGGCGGACCGATGTATATCATCCGCGAAGGTCTCGGCCCTCGCTGGCACTGGCTGGCCACCATGTTCGCCGCCGCAGCACTCATCGGCACCTTGCCGGTTGTGCAGGTCAATCAGCTCACGCAAGTTATGCGCGATGTGGTGTTTGTGCCGGCAGGTCTCGCCAATCCGGACGCCCCGTTTGTGTTCAATTTTCTATTCGGACTGTTTGCAGCCGCGTTGGTGGCCTCTGTCATTTTTGGTGGTGTCAAACGACTGGGTTATGTCACTGCGCGTCTGGTGCCGTTTATGGTGGGTCTGTATCTGCTGATGACCTGTTTTGTGCTGATCCAGCACCTGCCAGCGTTGCCGTCACATTTGATGTTCATCGTGAGTGACGCATTCAGCGGTCAAGCGGTTGCCGGTGGATTGGCCGGTGTGATGACCATTGGCGTGATGCGTGGCGCATTTTCCAATGAGGCGGGTATCGGCTCGGAAGTCATGGCGCATGGCGCCGCCAAAACCACGGAACCTGTGCGCGAAGGCCTGGTGGCCATGATGGGGCCAGTAATTGATACCCTGGTTGTGTGTACCTGCACCGCGCTGGTGATTCTGGTGACCGGCGTCTGGCAAATCGATGGCCTCGACGGTGTTAGCATGACGGCGATGGCATTTTCGCAAGTGTTTCCGGGCAATCTGGGCGGTTGGTTAATTGCGTTTGTGGTGCTGATTTTTGCCTCCAGTACCATGTTTACCTTCTGGTACTACGGTGCCAAAAGCCTGGGTTTTCTGATCGGTGCGGAGCGGCAGGATAGTTACAAATACTATTACACGGGGCTGGTGGTGATTGGCGCCATTATTCCGCTGGAAGCGGTGTTTGCGATTATTGACTCCGGGTTTGCGTTGATGGCGATCCCCACAATGACTGCCACCTTGTTATTATCCGGCAAGGTGACAGCCGCGGCCCGTGAGTACTTTAAGCGTCACGCATAAAGCTTTTTATACGTCTGCACGAAGTAAGCCATTTCCTCCGGCTTGGCCATGCTCACGCGTGCCCAGGTCGGAAAAGGCTGGAAGGTACGACCCACCATAATGTTGTGTTCGCGCATGGAAGCGCGGAACACATCGCTGTCCATGCCGGTTTCGAAAAACGCAAAATTGGCATTGGATTTGACATAACGCAGACCTAACTCGTCACACATGCCTTCTACCAACGCCAGGCCTTCCTTGTTTTTGGCGCGTGAGAAGTCCTGAAATTCCATGTCCTGATAGGCCGTATACGCCGCGTGTTGACTCAGTATGCTGATGCTGCCGGTTTTTACCTGATTGATTTTTGCAATCAGGTCTGGGTGTGCATAACCAAATCCCACTCGCAGGCCGGCAAAACCATGAATTTTTGATGCCGTCCGCGCGATGATGATGTTATTCAGCCCTTCAGCAACCAGATGCATCATGCTGCTGAATTGGGGGTTGTCGACATACTCGTAATAGGCCTCATCAATAAATACCAGACGATCTTTGGCAACGGTGCGCACAAAGTCTTCCAGTGCCTGCTTTTCGATGATGGTAGGAAGCGGGTTGTTCGGGTTGCATAAGTACACCAGCCGGGTGTCTGGCCTGATGGCCGCATACATGGCGTTCAGGTCGATATGCATATCTTCACCAACGGGCACGTTGATGATTTCAGCACCCAATACTTCCGCTGCGCGAGCCAGCGAATTAAAAGTTGGGTACGGCGACACTATGGATCCTGGCTCCAGACTGGCTAACACACCCCCTGCGTGCAGCAACTCGCCGGAACCTGCACCAATCGTAATGTGGTTTGCTGGCACGCCTTCGATTTTTGACAGAAGTTCAAAAATCTGGCCGTTGATGCCGCCATACAAGTTGCTTTGACTGAACGCCGCTTGCATCGCTTCCACTGCTTTCTGTGACGGCCCATAAGGGTTTTCATTGGACGACATACGAATAGGAGTGACAGGCGCCGCCAAGTCACCCATCGCGGGGTTGATCAGTCGCAACGCCCCGGTAGACAAACCGCCCAGCATGGCAGCGCCGGCCAGCGTTGTGCCACCAAACAACAAGCGGCGGCGACTCATTAGTGTGTTCATGGTTGATCTCCTCAGTTTTTAGAATGATCTGTCTCAGAAATTAAAGGCCATTTTGGCGAACCAGCGTGCGCCGAAGTATCCCACCGGGCTGCCAGTGAGATATTGGCGGTTCGTGTTGGCATAACGCTCTTCGTTGTAGTCCCAGATCGCTTGCGGCACTTTGTCCGGATATTCATTAAACAGGTTGTCCACACCCAGACTCAGGCGCAGGCTGTCTGTTGGTGTGTAGGTGAGCTCTACGTTGGTCTGCATCAGCGTACCGATTTCGTTTTTGTAATAGGTGGCAGTGGCACCAGGGACTTGCACCAGATCAAGAGTGCTCTGCACAGACGCTGGCAGGCCAGATACGCTGGACAGCGTGTACTGTGGGCCGTAGACCGCCTGGCGAACGTTCAGGCTGAAGTCACCCATTCTGAAGCGCGCACCCAAATTGACACGATACTCCGGACTGTTGGTCTCCTGGTTCGCGAGTGACACCGGGCTGTACATAGTGGCGCCTCCCAGACTGGCAGGCGCTGCTTTAGCGCTGAGTACCTCAGTTTTGTTGTAGTTGGCAGCCAGCGTCCAGTCGATGCTGCCCCAGTTGAATCCTGTGCTGTAGGTCGTTACCCAGTCGATACCACTGGTGCGAGTTTCCAGAGCGTTATTAAAAATAGCGACAGACAGGTTGGCGCGTGCGGTGGCATCCAAAGATCCGCCCGGTGCTGCCGGATCATTCCATACACCAATATAACCAAACCCTACCAGCGCGCGCCCGAGTGCTTCATTGTAGGTGCTGTCCGGTGTGCCATTGCCATCGGTATCGGCCGGGTCTGGCAGGTTGCTGTTGAACGATCCCGTCGCCCGCCCTGTGACAGTGTTGGTGCCCTGGCTGGTAGAGAAGTTGAAGCTGCCGCGCTGGATACGATCTTCGATGGTGATCTGATAGGCGTCGATGGTGGTGACAAAACCGCTCAATGGTCGGAACACCATGCCGGCGCTGAAGTTGACGGACGTTTCAGGTTGCAGACCATCACCAAATCCTAAGGCAGCAGCGGCGGCACTGTTAGGCTGCAATTGTGGGCTGGCACTGGTCGGGCCAACGTTCACTGCTGAGTAGAAACCTTCGCCCAGTGTTGGCGCTCGAAAGCCTGTGCTGGCCGTGGCCCGCACTGCAAAGCTTTCGGTGAAATCGTATCGGCTGGTTATTTTGCCGACAGTTTCATTGCCGAAGTCGCTGTAGTTTTCGTAGCGTACTGCAAGGTCAACCAGCCACTGGTCTGCGGGCAGCAGAATGAAGTTCAGAAACCCTGCATAGTTGTCACGGTCGTAAGAGCCGGTATTCACGTCCGGGTTATAGCCAGGGAATGACGAGGCGCCTGCTCCGTAATAGGAGGCCAGTTCCCCTGGTTTGATACCATATTCGTCCTGGCGATATTCTACCCCGGTTGCGAAAGTCATCGGCGCCGCCAGTCCGATATCAAACTCTTTGCTCGCCTCAAAACTGGTTGTCCACTGGTTGGCGAAATAGGTGCCGTCATAGAAGTCTTCCGGGGATGCGCCGGTTTCATTCCAGATGGTAAAGTTCATGGACTTGGTGGTGTAAACGTCCATTTCGTTGCTGCCATAAACAGTCGCCAGATCCCACATCCAACCCTGATTCTCACCAGAGAGTCCTACGGTGAGCGAGTAGTCAGTTTCCTCTGACTCTTCCATGGGGCTGAATCCGTATGGGTATTTATTGATCATTGATTCAAGCGTGCCATTTGCCGTTCTGTCATTGCGATCACCGTCACCGTTAGCATCGTAGCCACCGTCTTGAGATGGTCTGCGATAGGTTTCCAGCGATGCCGCTTCTTTTTTGCCGGCGCTGCCAAAGCTATAGAGCTTCAGTGTTGGGCTCAGTGTGATGCCAGCATTGAGAAAACCTGCCAGGCGATTTATTTCGGGCGGGTCGCCCACATTGTTGAGTGCAGGATAGGCAGGGTGGAAACGCATGTTGCTATCGCGCTGCAAATAGGTACGGTAGGCGCTGCTGACTGTCCAGCCGCTGGGCGTGCCGTTGTTGAGCCGATACAGACATTCTTCTGGATTGGCAACACACACCGCAGGGCCAAATACCACCGAGCGGGTAACCGTGTCGCGTTGCTCTGACTCAAGGCTGAGATTGATATATGCCTGATCGTTGCCAACGCCGAAGTTGCCTTGCAGGTTGGTTGTGAAGCCGCCACCGTCGGCATACTCAGACACGTTTGTGTTGATGCTGCCGCCTTCATAGTCGTCCTTGAGAATAATATTGATCACACCAGCGATCGCATCTGAGCCATACAGTGCGGCGGCGCCATCACTCAGTACTTCAAGCCTGTTGATTGCGGACGATGGTATAAACGACAGATCGGTTGCAGCCGCGCCACTGCTGGCGCCAACGTTAGAAGTGATGTGCCGACGTTTTCCGTTTACCAATACAAGTGCATGGTTTGGAGACAATGCACGCATACTGGCGGTCAGTGTCTGGCTGGCCATGTCTGTGCCAGTCTGATTGGCATTGTAGGACGGAACCTGTGTGGCAATCGCATTCATAAGGTCCGGTGCCCCGGTTTCTGCCAGCATTTCAGCACTCACCATTTGCACCGGTGCCGGACTGTCAGACACTGCCATACCGGTACGACGTGTACCGGTAACCAAGATTTCACTCAATTCAGCGCTTTGCTCAGAGACCGCCTGAGCCAAAAGCCCTGGTGAGAATCCTGCGGAGATCAGACAAGAAGCAAGCAATAGTTCAGTACGGTGTAGTGTCTTCGTTTTTCGCATATGGTCACTCCGGGCGGTGGCGGATTTAAAAATAAACAAACAGTTATAAATAGGAAAATATTAAAAAATAGGTTGCGTTCTACCATGCAGATACTTTTAACGTTATCTGAAATGAGCAAATACCGAGCCAGAATGCTGAGCGATATCTGTTTGATCTTTAAAATTTAATTTTTGATACAAAGTTGTGCATGCATCTCTATGCTGTGTTCCATAACAGAGCCACAAAAAGTGACACATGACAGGTGTCGCACGGTACTGGTGCCGGTATTTGCGGTTGGCCTGTTTTGGTGCGCGAGCGGTCTGGGATGACTGGCATGGTATTGGGGCAGAAAAATGCGTCTACGCACTCAATTGGCAAGCCGGGATAGCTTTGTGTTAAAAAAGTAGCACAAAGAGCTTGCATTTTATTTTTGAGATGTTAATTTATTAACAATGTGCTAAATAATTAGCACCTGCGGTGTAATACTATTTAGCAAGACTTGAATTTGCACACCTGGAGTGGAGGCAAACACGATGACCAATGCAGATCAGCTCAGCCGGCGCGAACGGCAAATCATGGATATCCTGTACAGATTGGGGCAGGCCAGCGCCAAAGAGGTCATGGAGAACATGGACGATGCACCCAGTTACTCATCGGTACGCACATTAATCGGCAAACTGGTCGAGAAAGGCCATGTTGATCACACAGAGCTTGGTCTGAAATATGTGTATTTCCCCTTGGTCAATCACGATCAGGCCTCCAAGTCTGCGCTGGGCAATGTGGTAAAGACGTTTTTTGAGGATTCCCCTTACCTTGCGGTGAACTCCTTGTTGGACATGTCTATCCATGATTTGTCTACTGATGAGCTGGATGAGCTCGAGAAAATGATCCAGGCCCGGAAAAACAATAAACCCAAAAAATAGCGGGGGTGCATGATGGAATTCTTGTCGATGTTTTCGAGTGCAGGCGCTTGGCTGGCAGCGCTGCTGCACCACTCGCCAGTGTTACAGTACCTGGTGGATCTGGGCTTGAAGTCAATGGCTTTGCTGGCCATGTTTTTTATGATTGATACGATGGTTTCAACCAGAATTGCCAGCACCACCCGGCATGTGCTTTGGTTGTTTGCCTTTGTGTGCCTGGCGTTATTGCCTTTTGGTGCCTTTTATGGCAGCGCTGCTTTCGCAATCGTTCTGGCAAGGCGACACACAAGTAATTTACCAGGCGGTGCTTTTTGAGTTGCCGGTGTATGCGTCATCGCAAGGTGCCTCTATACGATATGCCAGTACCGTGCTGTTGCTGGTTTATCTGGTTCCGGTCGTTTGCTTGTTTTCCCGACTGATGTTCGCCCTGCGCAGTCTGCACCAGCTGCGTGTCTCCTCGGTTCTGGTAACAGACACCGTGTGTTTGCAGCAACTGCAGACTTTGACATCCAAATTGGGTATCTCGCGCTCTGTGACTTTGAGCATCAGCACGCATATTGAATCTCCGGTGTCCTTTGGAATGCTAAGACCACAGATTCTGTTGCCTGTGCAGGCGCGCGATTGGAGTGAATCGGTTGTGACCGATGTGCTCCTGCATGAGTTATGTCATATCAGGCGACTGGACTGGTTGACCACGGTCTCTGCCTACACACTTGCCTGTGTGTTCTGGATCATCCCGCTGGTGTGGCTGGCGCTCCAACGGCTGCGTGTTGAATCTGAGAATAGCTGTGACACTGCGGTACTGCACAGCGGTCGCCTTGATACTGACTATGCTGAGAGTCTGCTCCGCGTGGCCAACAGTTGTATACAGGCCCGAGCTCTGCAGTTGTCTGCCAGTAACACTCGCAACTCCTGCAACAACCGCAACTCCCGCACCAACAATCCATTGATGCAAACCATGCTCGACCAAAACACCTTAAAAATCAGAATAATCAACGTCCTTGAGGAAAATAAAATGAAAGCATCGGCCTTAAAGCGAGAACTAAAAAACACTGCAGCCATTCTGTTTGTGGTATCTGCAGGCACCTTGGGAGCTTTGGGTAGCCATCAAGTGCTCCATGCCCAGCAGCAACCAGACCCTGCCTCGCGCGTGATTGATGCCGAAATGCTGCCGCTCAACACCATTCAACCTCGATATCCTACGGTGGCAGCGGCCGACGGTATTGAAGGCTGGGTCCAGGTGCGTTTTACCGTCAGTGCCGATGGTAGTGTAGAGGAAAGCTCAGTGAGCATTGTTGAATCACAACCTGCAGAGGTCTTTGATAGCAGCGCGATTGCAGCGGCAAAACAGTTTCTGTTCAGTCCCCGTATTGTCGCGGGACAACCCGTGGATGTGCCTAATGTTCAGTATGTATTCCGCTTCTTTTTGTCTGAAGAGTCAGAACGCGCAGCGCAGTTGTAAGCAATCTGTTTGACTGTTGCCATATGAATAATAAGGTTTGATCTGATATTGTCCCGGCATGTTTACAAACCGGCCCGGGAGAATAAAAAAGTGAACTTTGAGTTAACAGCGGATCAACTGGCCATCCGTGCCGCGGTAAAAAAAGTCTGTCAGCCCTTTGATGACAACTACTGGTTTGACCGTGACCACGATGGCCGCTTTCCCCATGAGTTCACCCGCGCGATGGCAGAGGGGGGCTGGCTTGGAATAGCCATGCCCGCTGAATATGGTGGTTCTGATCTGGGCATTGTAGAAGCCTCCATACTGATGCAAACCATCGCTGAATCCGGTGGCGCGTTTGCCGCATGCTCCTCCATTCATCTGAATATTTTTGGACCACACCCCATCGTCAAACATGGTACCGCCGAGCAGAAGGAGCGTATGTTGCGCCCGTTGATCGCCGGCCGCGACATCGCTTGTTTTGGTGTGACAGAGCCAGATGCGGGGCTCAACACGGCAGCGCTGAACACCCGGGCGCAGTGGGACGGTAAACACTATGTTGTCAACGGCACCAAAGTCTGGACATCCACCGCGCAGCAGGCCAACAAGATTCTGTTGATCGCACGCACCACGCCGATAGATCAATGCAAAAAACCCATTGATGGCCTGTCTTTGTTTTATACCGATCTGGACCGACGTTTTGTGCAGATTACCGAAATCGAAAAAATGGGCCGCAAGGCCGTAGACTCCAATCAGGTGTTTTTTGACGGGCTGCCCATACCGCTGGAAGATCGCATTGGAGAAGAGGGCAAGGGATTCCGTTATCTGCTCGATGGTTTGAACCCTGAGCGCATTCTGATCGCAGCAGAGTCCGTTGGTATTGGTCGCGCAGCCCTGGCCCGCGCCACGGACTATGCTAAAGAGCGTGTGGTGTTTGGCAGGCCGATTGGCCAGAATCAGGGTATTCAACATCCCCTGGCAGAAAGTTGGTGTGAGCTGGAGGCTGCTGATCTGATGGTGTTCAAAGCTGCCAGTCTTTACGATCAAGGTCTGGATTGTGGCCAGTTTGCCAACGGCGCCAAGTATCTGAGTGCTGAGGCGGCTTTTAAAGCGTGCACGCGCGCCATGAATACCTTGGGTGGTTACGGGTATGCCAAGGAGTATCACGTAGAGCGCTACATGCGCGAAATCATGATTCCAAAGATAGCCCCGGTCAGTCCGCAGATGGTGCTCAACTATATAGCCGAACGGGTATTGGGCTTGCCCAAGTCGTACTGAGTGACAAACAATTGTTGGCTATGGTTACGCGACAGGCTTTGTTAAACTCAGGTTGAATTTTGAAAAACCTGAGCCGACTGACCATGAAAGATCTGAAAGCGTTGTTCACGCTCAAAAAAGCAGAAAAGACCACATCCACGATGCCTGCGCGCAGCAACGATGTCAGCGCCTTCCTGCAACAGGTTGCCAGCATGCCCAAGGTCAACACACAAGGGCGTGCCGGTCGCTTGATTTTTGCGCTGGATGCGACAGCCAGCCGTGGTGCCACTTGGGATCAAGCCATGCAGCTGCAGGCGGAGATGTTCTCCAGTGCGCAATCACTGGGGGGGCTGCAACTGCAGTTGGCGTACTTTCGGGGTTTTGCAGAATTCAGGGCCAGCGACTGGCTGCAGGACTCCAAACGTCTGCTTGCACTGATGACCGGTATCCGCTGTGAAGCGGGCATTACCAAAATAGAGCGCCTGTTGCAGCACACCTTGCAGGAAACCCGGCAGGAAAAAGTGCATGCCGTGGTCTATATCGGTGATTGTGTCGAAGAGAATATCGATGTGCTTTGCCACAAAGCGGGTGAGTTGGGCTTGCTCAATGTGCCTTTGTTTATGTTTCAGGAAGGCAATGATGACGCGGCGCGACGCTGCTTCACCGAGATGGCGCGATTGTCGGGCGGCGCGTACGCACCCTTTGACCATGCCAGTGCAGGTCAATTACGTGATCTGTTAAAGGCGGTTGCGGTCTATGCCAGTGGCGGATTGAAGGCCTTGCAGAACTTCAGCAAGAGCGCACATCCCAGTGTGGGTTTGCTTGGGCACCAGCTCAAGCGTTAAGCTCGTTTTTTGTGATTTTGTTGTTAACAGGGAACACCAGACACGCATGCTGATTATTCGACTACTCGCCCCCTTATTGCTGGCACTGATGGCCTGGTGGGGGCTGCGCAACCTCAAACAACGTTACGCACTGACGCCATCGCAGTTTCGTTGGCTGGTGGGGATTACGGCTCTGTTGCTGGTGGTGGTGATCCTGATTGTGATGGGGCGCTTGCCGATTCAGGCACTGTTGGCGCCAATCATTTTTATTGTGAGTTTTATGTTGCGCAACGTGCATCTGCTTATCCGGCTCTTGCCTTTGCTCAGAATGGGGCAGAGCAAATGGGGTAACAATCGAAGTTGGGGGCGCGCGACCAGCAGCCAACCTGGCGCCTCCGGCATTCGCACTCCCTGGCTGGATATGAGTCTGGATCACCAGAGCGGCAGTATGGATGGTGAGATCCTGCAGGGCGTGTTTCAAGGCAAAAAGTTATCTGAACTGGATATGACACAACTGCTGGCGCTGGCCACCGCCTGCCAGCAGGACGCCGATTCCTTGCAGTTACTGGAGGCCTACCTTGACCGTATGCATCCGGACTGGCGTGAGGATCCTGCGGCCGCCGGCAGCACCGGTGCTCATCGGGCATCCGCAAGCGGGTCAGACATGACGGAAGAACTCGCACTTGAGATATTGGGTTTATCAGCGGGCGCCAGCGCGGAGGAAATCACGCTGGCGCATCGGCGCTTGATGCAGAAGCTGCATCCGGATCGGGGTGGTTCAGATTATCTTGCGCAGCGTATCAATGCTGCGCGCGATTTTTTGTTGGCGGATTGAGTGCCGCCGCCCAGCCATCAGGCTTTCTTTTTGTTTAAAAATGCCTGGATGATGGCTTGTGCATCCGGTGACTGTAACAAGCGCGAGAACTGCAGCAGTTCAGCCTGAATGGTCTCATTCATCGGTGTGGCCTGATTACGCTTCATCAAGGCTTTGGAGGTCTGCACCGAGTCAGCTGGCAATTTGGCCAGATGATGGGCCTTGTTCATGGCATGTTCCATGTAACCAGCGGCAGGTAACACATCGTTCACAATGCCAAACTCTTTGGCTTTGGCCGCAGAAATGCGCTCACCCAACAGCAACATCTCGCTGGCGCGCTGGTGGCCGATGATTTGTGGCAATAACAGGCTGGAGCCAGCTTCCGGACACAGACCCAGATTGGTGAACGGCAGTTGCAGGAAGGCATCCTCCGCCGCGTAAACCAGGTCACAATGGAACAGCATGGTGGTGCCAATGCCAATCGCCATGCCGCCCACGGCTGCAATCACCGGCTTGCGGGCAAACGCAATGGCCTTCATAAACTGCACGGAGGGCCGTTCAGTGCCCATGTCTTGCGCTTTCACAAAGTCGTTGACGTCATTACCACTGGTAAAACAGCCCTCGGTGCCGCGGATCAGGATGACACGCACATCACTGTGTTGATCCGCCATTTTGATGCCATCAGCCAAGGCGGCATACATTGTCTGAGTGAGGGCGTTCTTTTTGTCCGGCCTATCGATCTGCAGCACAAATACACCGTGGTCAAGCTGGTATGTAACGTTAAGATCGGGCGATGTGATCATGTTCCAAGTTCTCAGTTTGCTGTTAGTTTCAGCTTGCCGTGCGGGTAAATCTAGAAACTATAAGTTTGTTTAAGAGGTCAGGTTAACTGAATGCAAGAGAACCCTATCTTTGGCAAATAATTGGATAATCTTCCGCAGGAAATTCTATATTGGACATGGGTAAAGCAAAAACAGCGCCAAAAAATCTGGCGCTGCCGTCAACATTACCGCTTCCTGCTGTTGTCAGTGTTTTATAGAACAATTTTCAGTTTCATGCAAATGAATAATAGTGTCTCAAAACATTATGACAAAAAGAGATTATTCACTTCAGGTAAAGCTTTGTGTGTGGTTTCTAATAAATTCGTCTATTGCCAGAGCGGAAATTCTTGATGCATACAGCTGATACTTGTCATTTTTTTTGGTGTCGGCGTAGTCGCAAACAGCTTTAAGTGAAACCACGGGGATACGAGGGTTAACGCTTTGCGCTGCAAAATAGACTCCATACGTTTCCATGTCTAAGCCGCAGACATTTTTTTGTTGAGTATCCTTTATTGATGTTAGTGCTTGCCCATCTGCAAGTACTGAAGATCCTGTAGCAACGGGACCAACTACCAATCTAGGGAGCGCCATTTTATGTTCGATAGCCAGAGTAGCAAGAGAATTCCAAAACGGTTGATTCTTTTTCAACAGAAGCAGCTCCTGTTTGACCCTAGAATCAAGTTCAATCTGGTGTGGTGCGATTTGAAAGGATTTTACTCCCGACTTGTTCACATACTTACCACTTTGCCAATTCCACGTAATATCTGCACCCACAACATCACCTATGTTTGCTTTGCCTTTTACTCCTGCACAAATCCCACCCATAATTACTAGCTTAGGTTTCAGCTGTAATATCGCTTTAATTGTGAGTATAGATGATGCAACTAGACCCATCTGTGGTGCGAAAGCCGCAGCAATCCGCAAATCTTCGCGGCTATCATTAAATTTGATTGTCCCGTAGCGCACCATTTGGCAGTCATCAAGTGGTTCGTATGGCATCCATTCATAGTCTATCTCTTCAAGTGCAGAGAACTCGGGCTCATCCAGTGCAGTAATGATAAAAATGTCTGCTGACTTGGCTGAAAACTCACGTTTCTTTTGCCTAATGATATATCGAGAAATAGACTCAATAGTATTGAGGCTCTCATCACTTTCCTCGTTATATTTCACTATCCCCCATGGGCGGTTTTTGAAGAACTCTAAAGCATCTTCGTCCAAATCAGTAGCAGAACTAAAAGGCACCGAATAGCTAGGAGTAAAAAGAGCATCATTTGGCTCATCTAGTCTATTAAAGAGCTCGACGCAGTTGTCTTCGTTCTTCTCTCCACCAAGTACAATTGGCACCACAATGTCCGCAAGAAACAGATCATATTTTTCTTTATGCATACATGAAATTGCATCTTTTGTGCATATCGCTACTTCAATCTTATGAAAAAGGTTCTTCTTACATTCAAGAAAACCAAGTAGTTTTTCTTTCTTTGACGGATCATCTTCCAAAACAAGCACACTTAAGGTCATTTCCACTCTCTTAGATATTTGGTTAATATCGCCTCGATCTTATTCTCCCAGACCGAAAACTCAGAATCGAAGTAAACCGTATCGATAAAGTTCTCGGGATAGTCCTCTGCTAGCTTTTGTGCTAAGTCGTTCAGCCCCAAAGTTTGGCTGCCATCAGTTATCACTGGGTATGATGTGACTACCAGAATGGGGATTTCGAAATCTTCTTTGTCTAGGTAATCGAAAATATCAACCCCACCAAATGGTCTCGGTGAACCACCGCGTTCTCTTGCCTTAATATCATAGGTGGGCAATGACATATCGGCGATTATAAGGGTTGGTTGCTCAGTGCCGATTGCATCTATTGCTGACCTAACTGATTGAGCGACAGAAATTTTAGCCTTGGGCACAGTACGTTCTACGACTCTCTGAATACTTTGTAACTTTGACTCACTATCCTCAATAATAAGTATATAAATAAGATTCATTGATTTTGCTCAGTTTCTAATGGGCTACTTTTATTGATATATTTCATTTCAAAATAGAGTCGGAACTTATCTTCACCCAAGTACCCGAAGTCTATATTCGTTTCAGGAGATTGCATTACTATTGCAGCCAGTTTACAGAGACCGGATCCTCTATCAAGTTTAGCCCTTGCGCTGTAGTTACTCCGTTTAATTTCTTTAAGTGTGCCCAGAATCCTTGCTTCCTTTTCCTCTGTTCTGCTTTTGGGTGACAGGCTACTGATTATCTCAAAGTTTATTTTTAAATTAAATTGATCAAACTCAATGTTGATATCAACTTTGTTGTCAAGTCTAATCCCTGAGTGTTGAAAGATATTGTCCAGAGCTATGTAGAGGGCGTCTTCAG
Source organism: Pseudohongiella sp. (assembly GCA_030696315.1). Taxonomy (GTDB): domain Bacteria; phylum Pseudomonadota; class Gammaproteobacteria; order Pseudomonadales; family Pseudohongiellaceae; genus Pseudohongiella. The sequence goes on from JAUYSM010000075.1 coordinate 75,802, forward strand.
TTATAGAGAATCCGTGTGTGTCAAGTTCAGGACATCGAACAATATTTTTTGTGATGCAAGGTCTGAAGTTTTGGTGTTGGCTAGTAATCTTTGCAGTCGCTACGTCAACTATGTATTCCATTGCATAAGATTTTCCTTCGACACTGAAAGTAGGTACTCTTATCCATCCAGATATGATCTCTGATTTTCTTTGCAGTTCTTCTCCTGCCGACTTAATGTCCGAGATTAGCTTGGGGTTTATTGATGGGATTGATCTTGTATCGCCAATTAGCCTAGTAAAAATGGTATTGAAATCCCTTTTTAATTCTGAGCTTACAGTGACGCGTGACTTCTCAGATCGTGAGGACAATATTACCCAAAATATGTCGATGACTTCTTTGGTTAGGTCTTCAATTGTGTAGCATTTACTTGCAAGTGTTCGTATTACCACCATAATCCCTGGTGTAATCTGTAGATCGAATATCCCGCGCGGCTTCTTGATCGATTTTATATGGAAGTACTCATCTCTCATTGTTGCTATCAACGCATCTATAGAATTTGAAAACCTGTTGAACGCCGTATATATTGACCTCCTTTTGGAGCCTTCAAGATTCTCGGTCAGTTCTACCACTCGACGTGGCGGAGTGTAGCTCGATCCAACAGTTGGCCTTTGACCTATTAGGCCTCGCGATTCAAGCACCCCTCGAATTTCACTGGAAATAGTTCCGTGGCGAATTCTTCTTCCGATGATAATATCAAGACCGGCCGCTGGGTCGTGCAAGAAAATCTCCATGATTCCTGTTACGATCTCACCCAACAGATCATCGGCATCATTCTTCGGTATGTGAAAGAGTTTCGCAGAAGGATTTTTTATTGATTTAATAATATCTTCGAATGAATCACTTGATCCGATTCCACTTTCAACCAAGCTTATATACCTTTGGAAGTCTGCTAACAGGAGCTTATTGGCTTTGTTGAGGATCGCCTGTTCATCTGCATAAACCTTGCTGTCGTCAAGAAACTCTAGGCCATCGCCAAGCGCAAGATTCTCCTCAATCTGGAGTGCTTCGACTTCGTATCTAATAGGATTTTCGTCCAGTATGTTGTAGAGATCTTTGAGGATAGCAGCTCTAATCTCCTTTGCTTGCTTAGAGGTGCTGACTCCAGGCAGCAGTTCTATCGTACTAATGTCGCAGGAATTATAGATGAAAAACTCTATCTTTCTTTTTTCTATCCCCAGCCCAAAGAGTGATTCTGCCAAGGTTGATAAGTTTTTAATGTTGTACATGGAGATTACTTGCTCGACTGAATACCTCTTGTATGTTTTTATACTACGTTCGTTCGAAAGCTTAAGGTATAAATCTAAACAAATAGGTAGATCAACTCCATTGGCAAGCAGCTTGATTTCTTTCCACTTTTTTCCGCTTAATACTTCAATTATAGGTAATATATCTGAAATGTTTTCATTGCTAATCGCGCCGTTCGCGCAAGTTGTAATGCAGGACTTTAGGTTGTCATCGTCAAAAAACCTATGTGCAGCCAAGACAGTTACGCAGTCCGATAATAATTGATTTTCTTGGTCTGGCTTAAGATCTTCTAATACTTTTTCATCGAAATTATCAGGACACCCAATTGTATTTAGTGCATGCACTAGTTTATTGGAAAAATTGCTTTTGTTCGAAGATTCGTAAAGGTAGCTATTAAGTTTCTGAAGAACAATTGATTTAAAAGTTAGTGCAGTACTTTTACTTACTTCTGGACTTCTCAGGTATTCGAGAAGGATTTTTGGTAGTGGAGGTGTTTTTGCGAAGCCATTTATGGCTAATGCCATCGTTGTGTAACTAAAATTAGTAATTTTTTTTTGTAGCACTTCGGAATGAAATCCAGTCGAGGATGTTGATAGTTTGTCAGTAATCCCAAGTACAAGTTCGTCCTTTGTCGCATCTTGATCAAAATCGCTATTTTCGGTGAGGAGCGAAATACTTCTTTCGACAGCTTGCTTAATTTTCGTAATTGATGAGACTTGGTTCTCTACGTCATGTTCTAGCTCGGTAGTTTGTTTATCCCGCATTGGAATATATGCTAGATCTAGTAATTCGAAGAACTGACGAAGGTAAATTGTTGCAGTCTCAGCTGCATTTATGGTTTCTTCTGAATACTTGTTACTATTGGTGTAGATCTCAGTTAGTACTTTAATGAGAGTAAAAGTAAGATCAATTTGGTTATTCAGTTGTTCGCAAGCGAGAGTGGTTGCCATTTCTTTCTCGCTGCTGCTAATACTGCTTGTCAATCGATATATCGAGTAAACTTTAATTTCATCTTCTAAATCGGAGTCTTCTACTCTTTTCTTTGTGCTAGATAAATATCTAACAATATTTTGTGCAGGTTCGTTCCGTTGGCCTAAATGGTGGAATATGAATCTGTTTAGTCCGAATGCCAGTCCTTTAAGCTCGGCAACGCGGGATTTCATAGCTTCAATGCCGAGTGCTGATTGTAGAAGGGCAATTTCGGTCTCAATTCCCCAATAGGAGTAGCTTTGCTTTTCTATTATCTCTTTAAGTGACTCTAATGCATTCGTAAATTCAAGCTGTTCAATCATTATGTTTAAAGCTTGGGCGGAGGAAAAAAAGTCTAGTATAGATTCTCTTTCTTCATTTATCCTTTTGCACGCAAGTTCAATTTCCAATTTCAAACTGGCGCTTGAGATACTATTAGGCATTATCCCAAGTAGCGTTAAGTCTTTACCGAGTGTGCCCGCTGATGTATTTGGTTGCAGCTGAATTTTTAGCCAGTGATAAAAGTTTTCATATTCAGCATGGCTTAGAACTTTCTTTGCTAGCACTTTAGACTGGTTAATTTGCGTACGAGCGCGCTGAACTCTTTTCCATTGTATTTTGTTGTAATCTGGCGAGCCTTTAGCTTTTAGAAGTGAAATTGCACCACGTGCAGAGTTTTTTATCTCAACAAGAGTCACCTTTTTGTTCTTTCCCTTTACCATATTCTGGCATCCGTATCTAAAAGCAAAAATCAGTTAATAATGTCGCTCCAGCCTTTGATAGCTCAATATATTGTAGCAAGTGTCATTTCGAAGGTTACGTTTGCTAGCGACAACTAATCGGAAGTATTTACTCGATTAGCTGACCAGAACATCATCTATGTTTGGGTAGTTTGCATCAAGCTAGATATTTTTGGAAATTATTATGAACTACATTGCTTGCTGATGTTTTAGTATTGCTGTGAGATTAGTCGAAGTGCACTACTTCGTCTACAGATGCGCATGGCTTTTTATGTGTTATTCAAATGGTGGCGATTCTGGAGTTAAATTTCTCGCATACGAAGGGACTTTCCCGTTCCATATTAAGTTAGATTGAAATATACCGCTTTTCGTATCAATCATCACCGTACTACACCGCGGGATTTTGGGTGAGAAATAGAGAATATTTAATGAATTCAATCGTATTTTAGATATATTTTGAGCTATATAACCAATGCCAAAACAAGTCTCTTCATTATATTCTTCTTTAACAATCTTTTTTAGGCATTGGGTTACGGATACTTAATCTAAGAATTCGCGTATGGTTGTGGAGTTTTGCCCAACACTATAAACCCCATCCAGATGTCCCCAAGGACCTTCGATCTCTTCATAATAAGACTCTTTACCCAGACTCAGCAGCGTGTCATGCGCCGCTTTTGCCATGTATGGTTGCAGCAGCAAGTCATTGGTCGCAGGCAGAAACAGCACTTTGGCGGTGACCGCAGACAGTCCATTGCTCAGGTTGTCTGCAAAACCAGCCATAAACAGCTGATTGGCGCGTACCAGATACAAGACGTGATTGGCATCGGCATAGGTGGTGCGCGCCTGGGCAGCCGCGTTGAGCTGTTCTACCACCACAAAGTTGGCGCGGATATCTTGTAAGGGCGCCGCCTCACGTGGGCTGCTGGCAGCATAGGCCTGATTAAAAATCAGGGGATGCATGGCTTGCAAAGTCACCATACCCAATGCCTGGCGCAGGCCGGTGCTGGGTGCTTCGCCATCGTAGTAGTTGCCGTTGTTCCAGTTGGGATCGGCAATAATCGGGTTGGCCCATTGCTGCAAGCCGGCAATTGTCCACGGATCCGCGGCACCCATGCCAATCACGGAAATCACACGTTCCACATAGTCAGGGTAAGCAGTGGCCCAATCCAGCGCTTGAAGTGAACCCATGGATGCGCCGACCACCGCGTGGAGTTTCTGCACGCCCAGACTGTCCAGCAGGGCTTTTTGCACATTTACAAAATCGCGGATGGTGACCACTGGAAAATCCAGGGCATAGGGTTTGCCGGTGGCGGGATTGATGCTTGCCGGGCCGGTGGTGGTGACCATGGGGTTATGCGGTTCTTGATTCACTAAGGTGTCGGAGCTGATCACGTAGAAGCGATTGGTGTCGATGGTTTTGCCAGGTCCAATGATGGCATCCCAGTAACCGGGCAGGGCATCGGCGTCGGTATATTTGCCGGCCGCGTGGCTGTTGCCTGAAAAAAAGTGCGTGATCAGAATGACGTTATCTTTTGCGGCGTTGAGTTCGCCATAGGCTTCCCAGCCCACCTTGACTTCGGCGATTTGTTGGCCGTTAAAGGTCTGGAAATCCCGCGTGGTAAATACTTGTTTTTGTACCAGATCCAGCGATGTTTGCGCGGCCGACTGTTCTTGTGCGCAGGCACTCAGTGCATAAAACGTCAGCACAAGCATCAGTGCTTTATTCAAAGCGTTTACTGGATTCCACATCGCTGAACTCTCCAAAAGTGTAAGGTCTGCTGACAGCCACTCAGCCTTGTGCGGCGCTTATCAGAATGTTGCCGTATTGTTCACGCAATTCATTTTTTAATACTTTGCCGGTACCGGTTTTGGGCAGGCTTTCCACAAACAGAATATGGTCGGGCATCCACCAGCGTGCAATTTTTCCGTCCAGGAACACCACTATCTCATTGGCCTCGACCCGCACGCCTCGGTTGCACACCACAATCAGTACCGGTCGCTCATCCCACTTGGGGTGTTTGGCACCAATCACCGTGCATTCATTCACGTCAGGATGTTGGCTGACAATGCTTTCAATCTCAAGAGAGCTGATCCACTCGCCGCCGCTTTTGATCACATCTTTTTTGCGATCAACCACACGCATATAGCCTTGTGCATCAATCACTGCGATATCACCCGTCGCCAGCCAGCCGTTGGGGAAGGCGCTGAGATCGGGATTTTTATAATACTGGCTGCAAATCCAGGGGCCGCGAACGCGCAGCTCGCCACTGGTTTCGCCGTCGTGTGGCAGTGGGTTGTCATCGGCATCAAAAATCGCCATCTCAACACCAAAAGCAGCCTGGCCGGCTGTGGTCTGCTTCTGATAACGCTGCTCCAGCGGTAACTGCATCACGGCTGGCGAGGGCGGCAAGGAGGTTGCCAGCGGGCCGGTTTCGGTCATGCCCCAGATCGGTTGCCAGTAAATGCCGTAACGCTCTTGATACAGCTTGACCATGCCCAGCGGTGAGGCGGCGCCGCCGACACACACCCGTGTGAGTGAGCTCTCGGTCACGCCGGCATCGGCCCAATAGTTATGCAACGTCAGCCAGATGGTTGGTACACCCAAGCCCACCGTGACGTTTTCAGAGGCAATCAGTTCGGCCATGCTTTTGCCATCCATGCCGCTGCCGGGCAATACCAGCTTGCAACCGGACAAGGGTGCGGCGTACGGCGCGCCCCAGGCGCCGGCGTGGTACATGGCAACCATGGGCAATAAAACGGTGTCCGGGGTCAGATCCAGCAGTTCGCGTGAAGCGCTGGCCTGGGCATGTAACACCATCGCGCGGTGGGAATACAACACGCCTTTGGGATTGCCCGTGGTGCCCGAGGTGTAACACAGTGCAGCAGCGGTGTTCTCATCAAAACGTGGCCAATTGAAGGCTGTTGGCTGATCCTGCACCATATCCTCAAAACAAAACACTGGCTCCAGTGTCGTGTCGGGCATGTGTGCAAGGTCGGTCATCACCACAAAACCTTTGACAGTTTTCAGGCGCTCGGCAAGAGGTTCCAGGAGTGCCACAAAGGACAGATCCACAAACACATAACTGTCCTCGGCATGATTGATGACATATTCAATCTGTTCACTGAACAGGCGCGGGTTGACGGTATGCAGCACGGCACCCAGACCAGACACGGCGTAGTACAGTTCCATATGGCGGTGTGTGTTCCATGCCAGCGTGGCAATACAGTCGCCGGCTTTTACGCCCAGTTCCTCCAGCGCGTGCGCCAATTGCGCGCTGCGTTGCCAGATTTCAAGGTAATTGCTGCGGTGAATATCACCTTCAAGCCGGCGAGAAATCACGTGCTGTTCAGGATAACGCTGACGTCCGTGATTCAACAGATCGATGATCAACAGGGACGAATCCATCATATTGCCGTGCATGTAAAACTCCAATCAGAACAGCGTAAACAATAACAGCGCCAGAATCAGACCCAGCAGGGGCACAATCACCGTGACAGCACCGACGGCCCAGTAGGCATCGTTGTGGGTTTCCTGGCAGACACCGCGAATGGTGGTGACCACATAACCGTTATGCGGTAAGGAATCGAGTGCGCCGGATGAAATGGATACCACGCGGTGAAGTTGTTCCGGATTCACTCCCAGATCCAGGTAGTGAGGCGCCACCGCAGGCAATGCGATGACTTGCCCACCGGATGCAGAACCGGTCAAACCGGCTATCACACTGACAGCCACTGCAGCGCCAATCAGCTCATTACCGGGCAGCGACGTCAGCGCTGTAACAGCTATGTCAAAGGCCGGTGTCACCCGGGCTACACCGCCAAAACCCACCACAGCGGCGGTGTTGCCGATCGCAATCAGCGCGCCAGTGGTGGCATGACCGAGTGCTTCCTGCATATTTTTGAAGTACGCCCGGTTGATCAGCATCAGCGATAACACGCCGCCGAGCAGCGCAATAATCAGGGCGTTCTGGCGCATGCTGTCATGAAAAATAAAGGACAAGGTCAGCACAATGATCAGTGGTATCAAGCCGGTCAGCGGGTGCGGCAGGGCGCGATCGCTCAGGTGTGGATCCGTGATGCGCGCCACAAAACCCTCACCGCGGTTCACCGCGGAGGCGATCATGTGCTGTAGCCACCAGTATCCAAACACCGCCATAAACACCGCCACAATCAAGCTGACTTCCCAGGCCGCGTAGGGTGTGGTGCCCAGAAATTCCATCGGAATCCAGTTTTGAATCTCGGGTGAGCCAGCCGAGGTCATGGTAAAAGTCACCGACCCAAACGCCAGTGCCGCAGGGATAAAACGTCTGGGCAGGTTGGCTTCTTTAAACAGGCTGAGTGCCATCGGGTATACCGCAAACGCCACCACAAACAGGCTGACACCGCCGTAGGTGAGCACGGCACAGGCGATGACAACGGCCAGCACGGCGCGTTGTTTGCCGAGTTTTCCGGTGATGAACGCGGCAACACTGTCAGCGGCGCCGGTGTCTTCCATAAATTTGCCAAAAATCGATCCCAGCAAAAACATAAAAAACCAGGAGGCAATAAAGCCGGTGAAACCGCTCATGTAACTCTGCACAAAGTTCACAGTGCCGGTAAACAGCGGTATCTGACTGGTCACGGCAACCAGCACCGCACACAGTGGCGCACTGATAAACAGGTTCCATCCGCGCAGGGTAAGTATGATAAGCAGAGCGAGGCCGCCGATAAGGCCAAACAAACTGACAGCGTCCAATATGACGTCCCTCTTCTGGTTTTGTTTTTTTAAATGGCTGAGCGAAGAAGCCAAGCGAGGGCTATTGTTCATCAATGTGGCGGTGCAACCCATAATACTATGGTACTACTCACATTCTGATGAACTTGGAGTATGGTGGCCCCCGACAAATAAAAAATCCACGGGGAGCAATACCGATGAGACACATGACATTCAAACAGACCAGCTGCGCGCTAGCAGTGTCGGCAGCCATAAGTGGTATTGCCTTCCCCGCTTATGCGCAAGAGACTCGGCAGCCTGGAACCCAGCAGACCGAGGGCCGCGTGCTGGAGAGTATCGAAGTAACGGCGCGCCGCACCACTGAGAACCTGCAGCAGGTGCCATTGGCTGTCACCCAGCTGGGCGCAGACGACATAGCAGCACGCGGGCTGGAAACCATCCTGGAAGTGCAACAGTATTCACCCAATACGACCTTGCAGGAAAGCCGCGCCACCAACTCAACATTAACCGCATTTATCCGCGGTGTCGGACAGGAAGACCCTTTGTGGGGTTATGAGTCTGGTGTGGGTATTTATGTAGATGACGTCTACATCGCCCGTCCGCAAGGCGCGGTGCTGGACATTCTGAATGTGCAACGTGTCGAAGTTCTGCGCGGCCCACAAGGCACACTGTACGGTAAAAATACCGTTGGCGGCGCACTCAAATATGTCACCAAGCGTATGACGGGTGAAGCGGATCTGAACGCAGCGGTCAGCTTTGGTACCTACGGTCAGCGCGATTTGAAACTGATTGGTCAGCTTCCAGTGACTGATAATTTTTATGTCGGGTTTGGTTATGCCAACCTGAACAGAGACGGATTCGGTAAATTCCTGGTCAGCGATCTCCCGAATCAGAATCGAGAGAATTACAACAAGGATTTGCAGGCATACCGTGTGACGGCCGAATACACGCCGCTCGACAATGTGTTTATCCAGTTTGGTTATGACAAAACAGAAGATACCTCCAATTCCAAAGGTGGTTACCGTCTGCTGCCGAGTCTGCTGACCAATGCTGCGCCTGTTCCGGCCAGCATTTATGACTCTTATACCAGTCTGCCGACCGCAAACAAGGTCGAAACAGAGGGCATGAACCTGACTATGGAGTGGGAAGTCAATGACGCTACCACCCTGAAATCAATCACATCTCAGCGTGAAAATTATTCACCAGTCAGCATCGACTTTGATAACACGCCACTGCGCATTTTTGATGTGCCAGCCATTTATGAGGACGACTGGTTCACCCAGGAGTTCCAGCTCAATTATCAGGCTGACAACTATAAAGTCGTCTCAGGTCTGTACTATTTCGATTCAGAGTCATGCGGTGTGTTTGACGCCATCCTCGAGCGTTTTGGTCAGTCCCTGGGGTTGCCAGGTCTGACGCGGGAAGTGGCCGGTTGCAGCAACAGCAAAAGTACTGCGGTTTACGCCGATGGCAGTTATCAGCTGAATGATCAGTGGAGCATCAGTGGTGGTCTGCGTTACACCAAGGACAAAAAGCATTCAATTGTCCGCAACGGCTTGATCTTCGCAACCGTTTACCCGGAATCCGGTTGGGTGCCAGGGTATGTTCGTCCGGCAAATACCGGTACCCCGGTTGTGCTGGATGCCAGCAAAGATTGGTCAAAAGTGACACCACGCATTGGTGTGGAGTATCAGGCCACTGACGACACCATGTATTACGCCAGCTACAGCGAAGGCTTCAAGTCCGGTACGTTTAACCCACGTGCGGAGCGCGCCGAGCCGGCAGCGAACCCGGAAGACGTGCAATCGTATGAAATTGGTGTAAAAACCGACCTCAGCTCCACGTTCCGTCTGAATGCTGCCGCATTTATGCTGGATCACAAAAATCGTCAGTACATCTCTGTGATTCCTGATCCAAACAATGGTGCAGCGCTGAACCAGCGTCTGGGCAACGTCGGTCAGTCCGATGCAACCGGTGCCGAGTTTGAATTCACCTGGCTGGCCACGGATCGTTTGAGTGTGTTTGGCAACGTGGGCCTGATCAACGCCAAGTTCAATAACGTCATCAGCTACGATGCCAACTTGAACCTGATTGATATCACAAGAAATTTTGTGATCACTAACACGCCTAAACGCACCATCAACGTGGGATACAGTTATGACATGCCAGTGGCAACCGGTGATCTGGTGCTGACGGGTAACTACAGCTACCGCAGCAAGTACAGCCTGAGCGAATTGGGCAACGTACTGCAGCAGGACGCTTACGGCATACTGAATCTGGGTGTGAGCTGGACCAGTGCTGATGGCAAATGGTCAGCCGGCCTGCATGGTAAAAACCTGACTGAAGAAGAGTTCCTGGTAGGCAACTATGCCTTCCTGGGCGCTGCCAACCCTGCTTTGCCGAACGGTTATGCAACCGGTCTGGGTGGTGACACTACTTTGATTGGTTATTATGGTGCGCCGCGCACGGTCAGTCTGTCGCTGGGTTATAACTTCTGATCCGGCAATTTATCGCTTGACCTCTTGCCACCATTGCAGCCGTGATGGTGGCATTTTTTTTTGGCCTGTATTAGTTTGGAGCTTCCGGTGTTATCTCTGCGAGACCTGCCATTGCCTATCAAAGCCATTATTGCTGATGATCACCCCTTGTTCAGGGCAGCTTTGCGTCAGACCTTGGGCGCCAGCCTGCAAGGCGAGGTGCGTGACGCGGAGAACTTCAAACAGCTGATGGATATCCTGGAGCAGGAACCGGATGTTGAACTGGTGTTGATGGATCTGAATATGCCGGGCAATCAAGGTCTGACCGGATTGACCGCAGTGCGCAATCAATTTCCCGATGTGCAGGTGATGATTGTGTCAGCCAACGAGCAGCTTAGTGTGATCGAACGTGCCATGAGTTTTGGTGCCAGCGCTTATGTGCCCAAATCGGCACCCTTGGTGGATATTGTTGAGGCGGTTGAAACCGTGCTGAGTGGTGACAGCTGGTTGCCCGCGCATCTTGGTCATGGATTTGTAGAGGGCAATCATCCCTTACATCGTGACTTTGCACACAAGCTGGGACAGTTGACACCTCAGCAATTCAAGGTGCTGCGCGCCATCGCAGACGGTTTGTTGAACAAGCAGATTGCTTATGAGATGGATGTTCAGGAAACCACCATCAAACAGCATGTGTCCGCGATTTTGCGCAAACTCGGTGTGATTAACAGAACCCAGGCTGGCGTGTTATTCCACGACATGTTGCGTGCGGATGATGAAGATAACTCAACCCAGTCCGATACTTTTTAACAGCCTTTTCAGCGCTGCCTGCTTGACGGGTTTGGGCAAAAACAGCGCGCCGACTTCCACCACTTGCTCGCGAATATGTTCGTCCGGATCGGCCGTGCTCAGGATAGCAGGTATATCCGTTTTCCAGCGTGCGCGTAGTTGTACGATAGCATCTGTGCCGATTTCGTTATCCGCCAGATGGTAGTCAATAAATAACAGATCAGGTTGTCTTGTATGCTGCATCGCCTCTGCGATGCTGGCACAGGCGGTCACCTGCGCGCCCCAGCTGCCGAGCAATGATGCCAGTGCATCGCGGATGTCCGGTGCGTCATCCAGCAACAAAACATGTGTATTGTCGGTCAGTTGCCACTGTGACAGATCACGGTAATTACGTTTTCGTTGCAGCGCAGGGCTTTTCCAGCTTGCAACGGGCAAGGTCAATGAGAAACAGGTGCCGCGATTGACTGTGGACTTCAACGAAATCGGTATCTCCAGCAGTTTGCACATACGCTCAACAATGGCCAGCCCCAGGCCGAGCCCAGGGTTGTGATCTTGCTGATCCAGTTGTTTGAATTCCATAAAAATCTCATTGAACTTTTCAGCCGGAATGCCTTTGCCGGTATCCCACACCTGCAGCTCGATCAGATTGTCCGGGCGCCGTTTGATGCCACATACAACACGGCCGTGCTGGGTATATCGGATGGCATTGCTGAGCAGGTTTTGCAGAATACGTTGCAGAATCTTCTGGTCGGTATGCACAACAATCTGGGAGGGATGCATCTTGAACTGCAAGCCTTTTTCGCGCGCCAGCATGGAAAATGTTGCATCCAGCGGCGACAGGATTTCCCACAGAGGTATATCCTTTTTGTGCGCCTGTAAATTGCCTGATTCCAGTTTGGTCATTTCCAACAACATGGTCAGTAATTCTTCGGCATTTTGCAGCGATTGCTGAATCTGCAAAGCGAGGCGCGCTTCATCATTTTTGAGACGCTGCAGCAACATGCCACAAAACAGACTGGCGGCATTGAACGGTTGCATCAGATCATGGCCGGCCGCCGCAAAAAATTTGGATTTGCTGTGATGCGCGTGTTCGGCAGCTTGTTTGGCGACAGAGAGCGCCTGTGTGCGTTCTTCAACACGCTGCTCCAGCTCGGTATTGATTTGTTTGAGTTCGGTTTGAATGGTGACCAGTTCAGTAATGTCGGTGTACGTCGTGACAAAACCACCATCCGGCATGGGGTTGCCCTGCAGTTCAATAATGTGGCCTGAGGGTTGTTGACGCTGGTAACGATAACGGCTGCCGGTTCTGAGGTACTCAAGACGTTTCTGCACCTCGCGTTCGATGTCAGAATCGCCGGTGCCAAACAGCCCACGACGAGCGTTGAAACGCAGGATTTCCTCAATGGCGACACCGGCACGAATCAGTCCTTCCGGGTAGTTGAATATTTCCAGATAACGACGGTTCCAGGCTACCAGGCGTAATTCTTTGTCGATCACGCTGATGCCCTGTGGAATGTTCTCAACAGAAGCCTGCAATAACTCCCGATTAAAGCGATACAACTGCGATGCCTCTGAGGCCCAGTCAACCACCTGATCGACTGCGACAGTTGAGGGGCTTGCCAGGCTGGTGATCAACAGGCGGCTTGCAGAGCTGCCAATAGCCCCCGCCAGTTCCCGTTCAAGTCGGATCAGCAAGGCCGGGTGTACCAGACGTTCATCCGGGATATTGGCAACCGCCAGACCAAGACGGCGATCGAGGCCCGCTGCATCTCGCGCATCCATAAACCGCGATAATACGGCGCGCAGGCGTCCCCAACTGACCCGTTGGCCATCCATGACAGGGTCGGATTTTTGTTCCGGGCGGGTAAAGCGCAGCGCTTGTTGTTGGTCAGCGACAGACGCGTGTGTCATCCACGATAACAAGACATAAATCGCTACGTTTACTGCCAGGCTCACCACCACGCCGTCGCTGATGGCCGTGTCTGTCAGTAGCTGAGAAGGGTTCACCGACGGCAGCAGCAACATATAGCTCCATACCAGTGTGCCTGCCAACAGACCACCGAGTGCCCCGGTCAGATTTGCTCTGATCCACAACAGGCCACCCAGCATGGAGGGCGTCAGTTGCGCCAACAAGGCCATGGCAATCAGGCCGTTGCTGACTAAGGGTAGCCCTCCCTGTGTGAGTTTGTGGTACACATACGCCAGCACAATAATCACCACCACGGTCAGACGCCGGGTCAGCAGAATCACGCGCGGCGTCAGATCGGACATCAGATTGCCGCTGCGGCGCGCCCGAATCCACAAGGGAGTAATCACATCGTTAGAAATCATGATGCTCAACGCCAGCGTTGACATGATCACCATACTGGTGGCGGTCGACAAACCACCAATAAAAGCAATCAGGCTGATGTCAGGACGATCGGCGAGCAAAGGCAATGCCAGCAGAAAAGTATCCTGTGTGCGCAGCTCTGGCGCCAAAAGCATGCCTGCCATTGCGATTGGCAAGATAAAAAAATTGATGGCAAAAAGGTAAAGTGGAAATGCCCAGCGCGCTTTTTTGAGTTCTTCCGGATCGGTGTTCTCGATAAAGTTCACCTGGAATTGTCGAGGCAGAACAAACATGGCCAAGGCGCCCAATAGCATATGGGTTACATAAATGTAGACACCGTTTTCTTTAGGCTGGAACAGTGTGCGGGCAGTTTCGTCGCTGGCGGTTTTCACAATCAGGTCATTGATGCCATCAAACAATTGCCAGCTTGCAAATACGCCCACAATACAAAAAGCTACCAGCTTGACTACGGACTCAAAGGCAACAGCGTCCATTAGCCCCGGGTGTTGCTCGGCCAGGCTCAGGCGCCGGGCTCCAAACAGAATTGAGAAACCAATCATCGCCAGGCCAACAGCCGCCGCCAGATCCAGAAACCACGGTGCCACGGCGGGCCCCATGCCGGTAATAGCAGCAAAACTGGCGGCAACCGCGCGCAATTGCAGAGAAATGTAGGGAATCAGTGCGACAAGACAAATCAGCGCAACACTGGCAGCTAACAGCGGCGACTTACCATAACGTGAACCAATCAGGTCGGCGATTGAGGTGAGGTTTTGTGCCTTGACCAGTTTGAGCATCTTGAGCTGAAACTGATGGGCAAACAGAAAAATGCAGATTCCGCCCAGATAGGTGGGCGCAAACCACCAGCCATACTGCGCGGCCTGCGTTACCGTGCCGTAAAACGCCCAGGTGGTGCAATGAACCCCCAGCGCCAGGGTATAACGCCAGGGTCGCGGCCCTTGTGTAATTTTGCGCTCACCACGAGAAGCAATGGTGAACAGCAGCAACAGGTAAGCAAAGGCAGCAATCAGGACAAAAGAAATCGGTAACATGGATTTAATCCGCTTTATGCTAGAATTTGCGCCGTTTTCGTCATTGAATCAACCGGGAACCCTTACATGACAGTCATCAAGCAAGACGATCTGATCCAGAGTGTAGCCGATGCGCTGCAGTACATCTCCTATTACCATCCGCTGGATTTTATTCAAGCGGTGAATGAAGCCTACGAGCGCGAAGAGTCTCAGGCTGCCAAAGATGCCATGGCACAAATTCTGATCAACTCGCGCCTGTGTGCTGAGGGTCAGCGTCCAATCTGCCAGGACACCGGCATTGTGACAGTGTTTATGAAGATTGGCATGAGCGTGCAGTGGGATGCCACCATGAGTGTCACAGACATGGTCAATGAGGGCGTTCGTCGAGCTTACCTTCACCCGGATAATGTGCTGCGCGCCTCCATTCTGGCGGACCCGGCTGGCGCACGTAAAAATACCAAAGACAACACCCCGGCAGTGATTCATATGGAAGTGGTTGCCGGTGACACTGTTGATATCACAGTTGCGGCCAAAGGCGGCGGTTCTGAGAACAAAGCCAAAATGGTCATGCTTAACCCCAGTGACAGCATTGTGGACTGGGTCGTAAAAACGGTGCCAACCATGGGGGCAGGCTGGTGCCCACCGGGTATGCTCGGCATCGGCATTGGTGGTACCGCCGAAAAGGCGGCGGTGTTGGCCAAGGAAGCCTTGATGGATCCTATTGATATCCATGAGCTGCGTGCACGCGGTCCGCAAAATCGTGTTGAAGAATTGCGCCTCGAAATTATGGATAAGGTTAATGCGCTGGGTATTGGCGCGCAGGGGCTGGGCGGATTGACTACCGTGCTGGACATCAAGATCAAAGATTTCCCAACACACGCCGCGTCATTGCCAGTGGCCATGATCCCGAACTGCGCTGCAACCCGCCACGCACATTTTGTGCTCGATGGTTCCGGCCCTGCACATCTGACGCCACCTAAACTGGAAGACTGGCCGCAGATTACCTGGGATGCCGGTCCAACCTCGCGTCGCGTCAATCTGGATACCGTGACACCGGAAGAAGTCGCGACCTGGAAACCGGGTGAAACGCTGTTGCTCAACGGCACCATGCTGACTGGCCGGGATGCCGCGCACAAACGCATGGTCGAGATGTTTGCACGTGGAGAATCACTGCCCGAGGGTGTGGATTTAAAAGGCAAGTTCATTTATTACGTCGGCCCGGTAGATGCGGTGCGTGACGAAGTTATTGGACCGGCGGGTCCGACTACCGCAACACGCATGGACAAGTTTACTGAGACCATTCTGGCTAAAACCGGACTGCTTGGCATGATTGGCAAAGCCGAGCGCGGACAGGCCGGTATCGACGCAATTCAGAAACACAAAGCGGTGTATCTGATGGCGGTGGGTGGTGCAGCCTATCTGGTTTCCAAAGCCATCCGGGACGCAAAAATTGTGGCTTTCCATGACCTGGGTATGGAAGCTATCCACGAGTTTGTGGTGGAAGATATGCCGGTGACCGTTGCGGTTGATGTGAACGGGACCTCTGTGCACAGAACCGGTCCGGCAGAGTGGCAGGCAAAAATTGCCGAAGCTCAAGCAATCACCGTCAAGTAAGGCATTGCCCTGCTAAGCCTGGTTTTCTAGCAGGGCATGTGCACCTTGCATCGCTCTGCGGGAACCTGATACGCCTGTTGCCGGTACAACCAGGAAGGCAGTAATACCTGCGCTAAAGCGCGCTGAACTCTGGCTTGAGACGGCGCGCCAGCATTCAGAACAACCGTTTTTGATTGCTGATCGTAAATGCCCGATACGGGTTGTTGTTGCGGTCGGAGAATAGTGAGTTGGTTGCCTTCAAGCAGCGCAAAATTCTGGTCGAACTGCATAAACGCGCGTCCTGGACTTTGATCATCGCGCGTAAAATCTCGCCCGATCATAGGTGTCTGCCCCGAAACACCCATTAACGATAACAGGGTTGGCGCAAGGTCAATTTGGCTGGCCACTGTGCTGATTTTTTTGGGTTGTATATCCGCACCAAGAATGAGCGCAGGGATGTGAAACTTACTGACCGGTACCAACTCATTACCAAATACCCGGCTATCGTGGTCAGCAACAATCAGAAACAAGGTGTTTTGCCAATAGGCTTGTTGTCTGGCGTGCGCTATAAATTTCCCGAGCGCAAAATCGGAATATTTCACTGCGTTATTGACCGTCGCCGCGGGTTCATCAAACAGCTCTATGCGTTGCGCAGGATACTCAAAAGGTGTGTGATTGGATGATGTAAACACAAAACTGAAAAATGGTTTGCCACTATTGTGTTGTTCAAGCAAGTGTTGCTCGGTGGCGTTAAAAAGATCTTCATCACTAGCGCCCCAGCTACCGACAAATTCGGCTTTGGGCATGTTGTTCAGGTCGATCACTTCATCAAAATCATTGCCGGTAAAAAAACTGCGCATATTGTCAAAGTGTGCTTCTCCGCCATAAACAAAGCTGGTGTTGTAACCTTGCTCTTTAAAGGTCGAGGCCAGCGTATAAAAATTCTGCTGAGCCAATGAAAGTTTCACCACACTCTGCGCCGGGGTTGGCATAAAACCACTGACCACGGCTTCGATGCCACGCACTGAGCGGGTTCCTGTCGCAAATAACTGTTCAAACCACCAGCCTTGTTCGCTGAGCTTTTCCAGCTCAGGCGTTACTGGCAAACCACCCAGGGATTCAACGTAAGTGGCGCCCAGACTTTCTTCCAGCACAATCACAAGATTTAATGGTTTTGCGCGTTTGATACTGGCCTCATGATGGTGAAGAGTAGGCCTGTCGAGTCTGTCAAAGTTGATGTTTTGCAGCCAAGGCCAGTCCATCGCCGCAGCAAACATATCCGAATCGGGCATGCTGCCGTAAATGTCACCAGACGTAGATTCATACTGCAGACTGTAAAGCGCATATAGCACTGAGTAAGGCGAACTGATCATCAATGAGTTGACCAAGGGATCGCCGGTTGTTGAAAACATCGCGGGATTGGCAGGACGGTGGTCGGCGGTAGACCGGACGGCAACAAAAATCATCAGCACCACTACGGGCCAACTCATCCACAAGGTTTTGTTGCTGAACATCAGCACATTGTTGCAGGCTCGTTTGATGATTTTGTGCATCATATAAATCAGGGCCGCGGTCGCTGCGATGGCCAACGCCACCATTGGCAGATAACCTTGCCACAACATACTCAGCACTTCTTTGGGGTATTTCAGGTACTCGACATACAGTCGGTTTGGCCGGACATCGTATTCAAGGATAAATTGTGGTGACGCCAGTTCCACAAAAATGCTCAACGATAATGCCAGCATCGCCCAGAGATAACAGAACATCAGCCAACTGCGACTGTAGCGCTGCACACCCCAGACGGGCGCTAGCAAGACGGGTATGGCTAACAATAAACCGCCCAAAATCAAATCGGCACGGATGCCTTGCAGCATGAGAAGTCCAACCGACGTTGCATCGGTGACGCGTTGCCATTGCCAGGCAATCAACAGCAGACGACTCAGGCTCATCAACCCAAGCAGACACATTAACATCACGAACAGCGGATAATAGCTGCCCGTCCACTTCCTGATTGATTGATCAAGTTGCATGGTGTTCCAACGTCTTTAAATTGAATGTGATTCACCGTAACACTTGAAACTTAATGTTTTCTTAAGGAAGCAGAAGTAAACTCTGGCTCATCAATACAACAGGTTATTCATGTTATGAAATCTGAAGCAAAAGGCTGGCGGCGTTGGATCGCGGCTACCCGCTACTCCTGGCAAGGTCTCAAGGCCGGCTGGAAATCTGAAGCGGCCATCCGGCAAGAAATCATTGCGATGGTGATTTTGTTGCCGGTGGCCATGCTGGTGGATGTCAGTGCTGCCGAACGCGCAGTGCTGCTGCTGAGTCTTACGATGGTGCTGGTGGTGGAGCTCTTAAATACAGGGATAGAAACGGTTGTAGATCGTTTGGGTGAAGAGTTCCATGAGTTGAGTGGAAAAGCCAAAGATCTGGGGTCAGCGGCGGTATTGCTGGCACTATTGACAGCAACAGCGGTCTGGTTGCTGATTGTGCCGGCGAGTCTGTTTTGAGTTCGGCACCACGGTTTTGTATTCCGCCAATCTGCTTTGACGTTTAAAAATAAGCCGCGACGGATATTTTTGTGGCTTGCGTATAAATTCCCGAACACACTTCATTCGGAGTTACAAAAAATGTCCACCCGTCATCATGTCAGAAAAATCATTTATGTGGGTTTTGCCGCACTGGCAATACCATTCCTGGCAAACGCTCAGCAGTCAGCACCCACGCCAGCGCAAAACCAGAATCAAGATCAGCAGGTCCAGGGTCAAGGTCAGGGCCAGGGCCAGGGCCGTATGCAAATGTTCAGTCGGCTGGACACAAACAGTGATGGTTCCCTCAATTTTGAAGAGTTCTCGGCAATGCCTCGTCCTGAGAATCGGCCAGAGGGCGCCAATGCACCAGAAGCATTAGAGCAACGTTTTACGCGTATGGACAGCGATGGCAATGGCCTGTTGTCACCCGACGAACTGCAACAAGGACAACGTCGTGGCAACGGCGGTGGCATGCGTCCGCAGGGACAGGGTGACGGACAAGGCCGCCCGGAACGTCAGGGTCAAGGCCAGGGTCAAGGCCAAGGCCAAGGAGACATGCGTCAACGCATGGAAAACATGACACCCGAGCAGCGTGAACAGATGCGTGAACGTATGCAGCAAATGACGCCTGAACAGCGCCAGCAAATGATGCAACGCCGTCAAGGTCAACCTGCTGCACCGGCGACGAGTGGCGCGCCTGCGCACGACCACGGTGAGTGATCAGCATTGCTGGTCTAGCCTGCAATGACTTTACGCGGTTTACCCTGAAAGGACTTACAGAGGTCATTGGCAGTCGGTAAATGTTAACGGACGAGCAAGTAATGACAGCAATTGCCGACGGCGATCAGCGCGTGTACGCGGATGCCGTTCGGCAACACAGCCGGGCAATCGGGTTCTACGCATTCAGGATGCTGGGTAACAAAGACAGCGCTGAAGATATTGCGCAGGAGACGTTTCTGCGCCTGTGGACACATGCCGATCGATGGCGGTCAGACAAAGCAAGTATTTCGACCTGGTTGCATCGTATCGCGCATAATCTTTGTATTGATTCAATGCGTAAAGATCGATCGTCTCAAACCGAAGAGTTTGAGGACGAAATCCCGGATCAAGCGCGAGATGCAGAGTTGCAACAGGAATGGGATGAGCGTCAACAACGCTTACAGGCTGCGTTAATGATGATGCCCGAGCGTCAGCGCAGCGCCATCGTGTTGACGCATTATCAAGGGCTGGGCAATCAGGCAGTTGCCAGCATCATGGATCTGTCGGTTGATGCCTTGGAGTCGCTGCTGGCAAGATCGCGCCGCGCTTTGCGCACCATGCTGGCAGACTTGCAGGAACCCGTGCATAACAAACAAGTGCGGCTACATCAGAGTAATGACAAAAAAGCCGGTCAATCGGGACCGGGGGAGCAGACATGACAATTTCCCTGCAGCGTTTTGAGCAACTGCTGGATGCGTATGGCGCCAGTCCTCAGCGTTGGCCGGATCATGAGCGGGCGGCGGCATTACAATTGCTGGCGCAATCCCCGCACGCCGTGCAGTTGATGCAAAACGTACAGTGGCTGGATCAGGAACTTGATCTGCTGCCCGCGCCGGACTTTTCGCACTTGAGTGCAAAACTATTGCAACAGCCTTTGCCAGCGCGTCAGAAAAGTCTGACAGAACAGTTGTTGGGATGGTTGTTACCCTTGCAACAACATTCTACAGCGCTATTCTGGCGACCCGCTGCGCTGGCCTGTGTACCCTTGATGCTGGGACTGGTGTTGGGTAATCAACTGGATATTTTTTCGGATGCCTACGCGGATGATATGTACAGTGTGGAAGTGGAAGAAACTGAGTTGGATCTGATTTCGCTGGCCGATTATTCGGAGACCCTGTAATGAGTCTGAATCGCAAAAACGTTCTGATATGGATCGTTGTGGTCTCGGTCAGCATCAATCTGTTTTTTGTTGGCACCTTGACAGCACGCTATCTGGAAATGCGCAATACCTCTGCCGCCCCGGTCAATATGCGCTGGGTGATGCGCGACCTGGAGCCTGCAGAGCGAGAGCAACTGTTACCGCAGATCCGCGCGCAGAATGATGTACTGAGACCTTTGCGTATGGATATGTTCCGTGCGCAGCGCGAAGTGAACCAGCTGTTAGCAGCAGATCCCGTAGATCAGCCAGCGGTACTGGAGGCTTTTGCCCGTTTGCGGGAAGTCAACCTGCGTTACCAACAGTTGTCACATGAACAACTGACCAGCGTTTTTGCGCAGTTGACGCCCATGCAGCGCCAACGGGCCTTCAGATTCATGTCTGAACGCGGCGATCCAATGGAGGGAGGAGGGCGCCCAGGTCCTGGTCCAGACCGTAATGGTGATCGCATTCGTGATATGCCGCGCGACGGTGAACGTGCTCCCAATCTCTGAGCGAGGTCTGTCAGTCACTGAGCATGTCAGCGTACGGGGTGTCAGCCGGTAACTTAACCGCGTGAGCCATGCCAGGAATGCTGATGCTGTCCGTTGTGACCGCCAGTGTCGCACCGTCCAGTACATTATGATCAAATCGGTAGATCAACTCCGCCATACCACGCTGTGCCTGTTCGTCGTAATCGCGCGCATTCTGTTTGACCTGTTCCTGTTTGTGCTGCCAGTTTTTAAAGGCATCATCACCGTGCCGGCGTTTCAGCATTTTTTCTGTCAGATGGGGGGCCAGAATGGATGCGCTGGCGTTGTTACCACCAAACCCTTTGGCATTCAGGATGACGGCATCCATCCCTTTAGCACCAACCTCGCGGTGTTGTAACAGAAATTCCAGATTGTTTTGATGGACATCATCCGCAATTGATTCCGTGCCGCTGATGCCCGGAATAATGCCGTAGCGCCATACGCCCAGACTATTCACCAGTTGATCGGCTGACGCAGATGCCAGTGAATGTCCCAGATAAGTCTTGATTGCCGCAACTGGCCAGCGCTCTATACCGAATGTTCCGGCCAATGTGCTGAAAATATGCGACTCGGTCACGCGATTCTGTGGTGTGCCCGTGCCGTGTGCCTGAACATACGAGCGCGTTTGCAGGCCTTGATGCCCAATCACAGCTGCCGTGGCAGCCATGGCTTTGGCCATGGTGATGTAGTTGCCGGCGCCCGGGCTGGAAATGGATTTTTTATAACCATCGGCATTCACAAACACATCGTTGACTGAGCCATAAATATTGGCACCCAGTTCCAGCGCCAGTTTGTCATCACACAGCACCACAAACTGCGCGGACTCCCCCAGCGTAAAACCCGCGTTGACACCAAAAGGCCGACAGGCGCGACGATGATCGGGTTTTGTCAGGTGCTTATCTTTATCCAGTGCCAGCAGCGCAGCGTCGTCCACCAGTGCGCCCATAGTGGTATAACCATCCATGATTTCCGGTGTCAGTGGCGCTTCGGAAGTGCCAACAATCACCAGTCTGTGTGTTCCACTGCGGATATCGCGGATGCCTTGACGCAAGTTGTACAGGAACGTTGCACAGGCCGCGGCATTGGTGCCTGTTGTGCCAAGATTCCCGAGCACATACGCATTGATAAAATCCGCCGGCATTTCGGCAAAACCCAGTGCCAGTTGTTTGGAGGACACTTTTTTGCCCAGCAGGCGCGCCTGCAACAGTCCCCCGTTGCCGTCGTAATCCATCTGGCTCATGCTGCTACCAGCATACACACTGATCTGGTCGGCAGGCACGGTGTTGAGTACGGTTTCCCAGGGAATGCCCAGTGATTGCAGGGCATCGCTGGCGCCGAATACCGTCAGCTGTAAGCCGCGTGGATGATTGCGAGAGGCATACAAGGCTTTTGGATCAAAACCGCGAGGCAGCTGGCCGGCAGAATTGACCGGAGACTTGCGCCAGTTCTCCGTCAATATGTCCATGCTGGTCGGAATCTCGACATGCAGGTGACCTGGCTCAGCCTCACTGATCAGCCAGCCCAGTGGGATATGATCCGGCAAATGCTGGCGCTTGATGGTGAAGCTGACGGGTTGGTCATCGCTGGCCTGCAGCGTGGCGCGTTTGTGGTACAGCAATCGCTCAGGATCAAACAGGTTATTTTCCAGTTTACGGATCAAGGTGCCAGCTTTTAATACCGGATCGAGTTGCATCAGGGCAGTGTGCAGATCAACGCTTTCGCCGGCTGTATTCAACCAGTAGCCGTTTTCATACTTGATCAGTCCCATCAGAGTAGCCAGACTGGCTCTGGTCTGCATGGCATCGGCGGCAGGCAGCCTATCGATTACCAATCGTCGGTAGCCATGGTGAGCCGAGCTGCGCCCGGCCGGGTTGATGCCCCCAAAGCCAATGATGACAGGTAATGCGGTCATGTGTTCTCTCCGACGAATACGCTCGACTGCGCGAAAGGCGCTACTATAGCCAAGACAGTGTGAAGCAAATAGGGCTTAATGGTCATTTAATATGGTAATAAAGACAGAGAATGCCCTGATGGCAAGCTTTGACCTGGCATACAACGCGCGCATTGCGCAGTTGCATGCCTCTTTGGGTATAGCACCCGGATATGCCCAGCGCTCAGGTTTACCGCTACAGTCAGAGCCCGATGAACTGGTTGATGCGGGCAAGGACATGTTTGACCGGGATCAGCGGTTGACACCTTCAGCGCTGGCGGCCTGGCAGAATATGCAACGGATGGCAGCAGATCAGGGCATCACTTTGCTGCTGGTTTCGGCGTTCCGTAGTGTCGACTATCAGGCTCAGTTGATTCGTAAAAAACTTGATTCAGGCCGTACCCTGGACGACATCATGCAATTTAATGCAGCGCCGGGCTTCAGTGAACACCACACTGGCCGGGCAGTGGATATCGCCTGTCCAGAGGATGAGCCTCTGCAAGAATCATTTGAAAATACCAATGCGTTCAAATGGTTAAGCGAAAACGCCGGCCGCTTTGGATTTGTCATGTCCTACCCTCGGGAGCACCGCCATGCCATCAGTTATGAGCCCTGGCACTGGTGTTTCCAACTGGATCAATAATTTAAATTATCTGCCGGATGCCCCTTAGACAAACTCAAAACAATGGAGTAGGCTTGGATCGTAGCTAGACGCAAGACACACGGAGAACGTGACGCATGAGTTGGAGTAAGGTAACGGGCAATCAGTCTTTATCCGCGAGTTTGGTAAAACGCTGGTGGGCAGGGTTGCAGCCATTCCTTATGAGGTTTACCCGTTCAAGACAGGATCGCTTCGTTACTGCCAGATTATTCCTGGGATCGCTGTTTGTGAGCACATTACTGGCCTCGCCGAGTATGGCCAATACCGGCTCTGATGCCAATTTTCAGTCCTGGTTGCAGGCTTTGATTGAAGAAGCCCGCGCCTCCGGTATCTCTGAATCCATTATTGAGCAGGCGCTGGTGCCTGTGACCCCTATCCCGCAAGTCATCAGTAATGACCGCAATCAGGCTGAGTTTGTTGAAACGCTGGCCATGTATCTGGAAAAGCGTGTGACCGCATGGCGCATCAACACGGGCCGTACCCGATTGGCGCAGCACGCTGAATTACTGGCTGAAGTGGGCGAGCGTTATGGTGTCTCGCCCCGTGTGATTGTGGCGATCTGGGGAATTGAAACCAACTACGGCAGTTTCACAGGAGGCACCGATGTGATCAGGGCATTGGTGACGCTGGCCTATGATCCGCGTCGGGCCGACTATTTCAGAGGCGAATTGCTGGCGGCATTACACATCCTGCAGGATGGCCATATCACGCATCCGGACATGAAAGGGTCCTGGGCCGGTGCCATGGGTCAAAGCCAGTTTATGCCCAGCAGTTTCCGCGATTTTGCGGTGGACTTTAACGGTGATGGCCGTCGCGATATCTGGACAACCGAGGCTGATGTGTTTGCATCGATAGCCAATTATCTGGCTGCGGCTGGCTGGCGCGAAGGCGAACGTTGGGGCCGCGAAGTCGCGATCCCAGCCGATTATCACGCACGCGCCGAGCAATGGCAGCAAGTCGATGCAGTGCATTCCTGCAGTGTGCTGCGCCGACACACCGTGCAGTTGCCAGTGAACGAATGGCAGATGTACGGTGTCAGACAAGTAGGTGGTGATGATTTGCCGCCAGCCGATATACCGGCATCCATTGTGTTCCCAGATGGTGCCGATGGTCAGGCCTTCCTGACTTACCCGAATTTCCGCGCCATTTTGCGGTATAACTGTGCAAATAATTATGCTCTTGCAGTAGCCCGATTGGCCGATAGTTTCTAGAGACGTTTTAATTACGGGCTCCACATGGAGCAGGAGGGTAGCCGAAGTAGATAGAGTAAACACTTTGATAAATGATCAGCGTTAAACAGGAGACAATTGATTATGTCCAATGAATTTCAAGTAGTGTTTCATAATATCGATCAATCCGACGCCTTGAACGACAGCGTGCAAAAACGCATAGAGAAGTTACGTCGTTTCAGCAATGACATTATCGGCGGTCGGGTGGTTCTGGATTCACCTCACAATAATCAGCACAAAGGCAAAGTCTTTTCAGTCGCTATCGAGATACACACAGGTGGTAAACCTGTTGTTGTCACCCAGGAGCAGCATGACAATCATGCTCACGAAGATTTGTACGTTGCCATCCGCGATGCATTTAATGCAGCGGAGCGACAATTGAAGTCTGTCGACAAAAAGCACCGTAAAGAAGCCATCCACAAAAATCCGGATGCCGTGGACGACGGCCTCGATGATGTGATCGACGACGAGTTACCGGAATATACCAGCGCAGTCGGTTAAGACTTAATTACCCTCAAGACACACCGCATATAAGGAGCCCGTCCACCGATGGGCTCCCCTTGCAATCAGATCAACCTCTTTCAGTACATTACAAAATCGCAGGGAGTCAACACGACCATGTCTGCCACCGAGCAACTCACCGACTATCAGCAACTTGAACTGGAAGCTGCCGCCTTCCGCCAGTTATTAAAACACCTGGATGATAACAAACAGGTACAGAACATCGACCTGATGAATTTAGCCGGTTTCTGCCGCAATTGTCTGGCCAAGTGGTATGCCGCAGCAGCTGAAGAACGTGGTCTGGAAATTGGCTACGAAGATGCCAGGGAACGTGTATACGGTATGCCCTATACCGAGTGGAAAGCTAAGTACCAGACGCCCTGAATGTGCTGAGGTTTAATTCGGCTGATTGGCCACGTTAAACATTTTGGTGCGTACCAGTCGTCTATAAGCGTTGGGTGTCACACTATGCAGGCGCTGAAACAGTCCGGTAAAGTAACTGACGTCGTGGTACCCAACCGCAAACGCAATTTCTGCAATACTCAGGTTGCTGTGTTTTAACAAATCACGCGCCTGGTTGATGCGTATTTCCTGAAGATATTCCACCGGTGTCTGATTGGCAGCTTGCCTGAAGCGCCGGTTGAAAGATCTGACATTTAGACCAAAGTGAACCGAGAGTGCCTGCATGCTTATTTCACGCTGGTAGTTTTTCTGCAGCCATTCCTGGATTTTAATGATCAGTTCATCATGATGGCTGTCTTGTGGGTCGGCCGCCAACAAAAGCGATTCATACGAACGCTTGAGTTCATGCGTAAAATGGCGAGCCACTTCATCTGCCACGGCGCTGCTGAAAAGCTGTTCTACAAAGTGCAGCATGACATCTCGTACGGCGTTGACGCTGCCTGTGCAATAGAGTCTGTCTTTGTGCGTGATGAATTTTTTGCGTTCCAGCTTGATGGCCGGGTAGTGCGCCTCAAAGTCATCAAAATAGCGCCAGTGTGTGGTGGCCGGGCGTTGATCCAGTAAACCAGCTTCGGCCAGGAAGTAACTGCCGGTGCCCACGCTGCAAATGCTTGCGCCGCCAGCATATTGCTGGCGTAACCAGGCGGCTGCCTCTGGTAACTGACGCACCGCAGCACGCGGATTTCCCCACAGGGCGGGAATAAACACCATGGTATTTTGTGTGTTGTCAGTCAGATTGGCGCTGGGCTGTAGCAACAGTCCGCCACTCATGGCCAGCAGGGTGCTTGCATCGCGTGCCACGGTTTTTAACTCCAGACTGGGCTGGCGCTGATGGTTTTTTATTCGGTGAATGGTGTCAGCCGCGCTGATCATCTCCAGAGGGATGGCGACGCTGGAAGCCAGAGCTTGTGGGCAGACGAGGATGCTGATGCGTTTCATGCCGGCATGGTATACCGGATTGGCGCAAGGGGAGAAGTTCTGTGGGATACTGTGTGTGCGAGGTAAATCGATGAGAAAAAACCTGATCACCAAAGCCGGCATGCTGCGCTTGAAAGACGAATTGAATCAACTCTGGCGCGTCGAGCGACCCGACGTCACCAAAAAGGTCTCCTGGGCTGCCAGTCTCGGCGACCGCAGTGAAAATGCCGACTATCAGTACAATAAAAAGCGTCTGCGTGAAATCGACCGTCGTGTGCGTTATCTGAGTAAGCGTGTGGAAGAACTGCAGGTCGTAGAAGCGCTGCCCGACAATACGGACAAAATCTTTTTTGGCGCGCATGTTGAAGTAGAAAGCGAACAAGGCGAGATCCGCCGGTTCCAGATAGTTGGTTACGACGAGATATTTGATCGCAAAGATGTCATCTCAGTCGACAGCCCGATGGCCTTGGCGCTGCTGCAGAAAGAGGAAGGTGATGAGGTGATTGTCAGAACGCCAGAGGGCAAAGCCGTGTGGTACGTCAACCGCATCAGTTATGGTGATGCGGAGGCAGCGCAGTGAGCCGCTGCCTCCCCGATGCTCAGGATTAACCGTTACGACGGGCAAAATCTGCCATAAAGTCCGCCAGCGTCTGGCAACCTGCAACCGGCATGGCGTTATAGACCGATGCGCGCATACCACCCACCACACGGTGACCTTTGAGTGCGTACAATCCATGTCCTTGTGCTTCATCAAGGAACTTCTTGTCCAGTTCGCTGTTGGCCAGCGTGAAGGTGATGTTCATTTGTGAGCGGTGGGCTTTTTGCGCCGCGCCCCGGTAAAAGTCAGTGCTGTCGATGGCGTCAT
This sequence comes from Pseudohongiella sp., assembly GCA_030696315.1. Lineage (GTDB taxonomy): Bacteria > Pseudomonadota > Gammaproteobacteria > Pseudomonadales > Pseudohongiellaceae > Pseudohongiella. The sequence continues at coordinate 103,251 of JAUYSM010000075.1, forward strand.
AAATGATTTTGGCTTTATGTGCGTTGATTTTTTCCATCGCTGGCACGCCGCCTTGATCTTTCAGCCAATGCAGCACCAGGTTCATCATATACACCGCAAAGGTGTTGATGGTGTTGGGCATGGAGTGGTTCTTGGCGTAGGTGTCGTAATTCAGCAGATTAGGGGTCTGTGGCATAGCGTGACCGATCAGATCCTTGCGAATCAACACCGCCGCCATGCCTGAAGGGCCGAGATTTTTCTGCAGACCGGCAAATACCAGACCAAATTTGTTGTAGTCGATGACACGAGACATCAGTTCTGAGGTCATGTCCGCTACCAACGGGATATCGCCGGTGTCGGGGAACTCGTTCCAACGTGTACCAAACAAAGTGTTGTTGCTGGTGATATGAACGTAGGAAGTATCTGCGTCAAGCGTGGACACATCATAGTCAGGAATGTGATTAAAGTTGCTGCTTTCGCTGCTGGCCACGGTCACAGCGTTGCCATAACGCGCTGCTTCCTTGCGAGCCAGCACTGTCCAATGGCCGCTTTCTATAAAGGCGGCTTTGTGTGCGGGTTTTAATGGCATCAGGTTGAGCGGAATGGCGGCAAACTGCATTTGTGCACTGCCGTGTACATACAGAATGTCAAAGTTGTCTGGCAGTCCGGCCAGTTCGCGCATCAACTGGTCGGTCTCGGTCAGCAATGCCTCAAACTCGGCGCTGCGATGGCTGACTTCGATCACGGACATGCCAAGCCCTTTCCAGTCCAGAAACTCTTCTTTGGCTTTTTCAAGCACAGGCAGTGGCAACATGGCCGGGCCGGCCCCAAAGTTAAATATGCGGTTCATCGTCAAGTCCTTGCTAGCAGTTGTATTTAAAATCGAATCTGTGGCTTTTATAGCTATATCAAATGGTTGCGCGTATCCCTACAGCAAGGTCACCTTGATCACGTCGTCGGTGGACGCAATGGCCTGCACGGCGGCAGGTGACGGTGTGCTGGCCAGATCAATCAGGTTGTAAGCGATGTCGTCGCGGCTCTTGTTGATCATATCGACTACGTTAATATCCTGTTCGGCAAGTATGGACAGAATTTTACCCAACATGCCCGGCACGTTTTTATTGCTGATCGCAAGCCGTGTTCCGCTGGCGGCCCCTTGTACACGATCCAGTGACAGGGCGGGGAAGTTCACGGAGTTGCGGATGTTACCATTCTCGAGGAAATCCTTCAGCTGCTCGGCGGCCATGATGGCGCAGTTTTCTTCAGCTTCTTCGGTGCTGGCGCCGATGTGTGGCATGAGAATGACGTCGTCGCGGCCTATCAGTTCGTGGCGCGGGAAGTCGCTGATGTACATGCGCAGCGCACCGGCATCCAGACCAGCCACTACGGCTGCGGTGTCCACAATCTCATCTCTCGAAAAATTGAGCAGGCACAGGCCAGGCTTCATGGCGGCGACCATGTCAGCATTAATCAATCCGCGTGTGCTCTCGAGTACCGGCAGATGCAGGCTGACATAATCGGAGTTCGCCAGCAGGGCACTGACGTTCTCGATCTTTTGTACCTGATTGGGCAAGCGCCAGGCCGCGTCGACTGAGAGGGCAGGGTCATAACCCAGTACTTTCATGCCCAGATTGATCGCCATGCCAGCCACCAGTGATCCGATAGCACCCAGGCCAATGATGCCGAGGGTTTTGCCGGCCAACTCATAGCCCGCAAAGCGCTTCTTTTCCGCTTCCAGCAGCTTGTTGAGCTCGGCGTGATCTGTCACTGTGCTAAGTGTGTCCACATAGCGTATGCCGGGGATGATGCCGCGCGATGCCAGCAACATGCCACTGAGCACCAGCTCTTTAACGGCATTGGCATTGGCGCCTGGAGCGTTGAACACAACAATTCCCCGTGCGGTGCAGTCCGGTACTGGCACGTTATTGACCCCGGCGCCGGCGCGCGCGACGGCCTTGATAGTGGGGCCAAGATCAGCCGTGCTGAGTTTGTGGCTACGCAACAAAATGGCATCAGCGTCGTCCATATCCGCGCCAACGGTGTAGCGGGTGGCCTGAAAGCGCTGTAGTCCCAGGTTGGCAATCTGATTAAAAGTTCTTATTTTGTGCATGATTGTTATGGTCACCTTTTTAGTGCTCGTGTTCTTTTTACCCCTGAGCGATGCGGGTTCTCGAAGGCGCCTTTTATAACGTGAACCGCGACGAAAGGCCAGTTGCCAGTTGAGGTAAACCCGCTATCATGGCGGCTGATGCGCGAACCGCCAGAGAATTTTGTGAGTGATTATGGAAACTTCCCGCTTTGTCGCCGGAGTCCCGGTTGATGTGACAACCGGACAGATACCTGTGCAGCGATTGTTGTGCCCGAATGCAGGTGTGATGACCGGGCCGGGGACCAACAGCTATTTGATCGGACATCAAGAACTGGCCCTGGTTGACCCAGGTCCAGCCATGCCGGTTCACACGCAGGCAATCATGCAGGCCTTGGGTGGTCGTCCTCTAAAGTGGATCTTTGTGACACATACACACGGCGATCACTCGCCGGGCACCCCTGCTTTGCAGGCACTCACCGGTGCACAACTGATTGGGCTGGCACCGCATGCCGATGCCCAGTATCAGGATCGCAGCTTTGTGCCAGACCGCCTGTATGGTCACGATGAGCAGATACTGTGTGATGGATTCAGTATCAGGCTGATTCATACGCCTGGGCACGTGTCCAATCATCTGTGTTTTCTGCTGGAAGAAGATGCCATGCTGTTCACAGGGGATCACATTCTGCAAGGCACAACGCCCGTGATCTTGCCACCGGACGGCAATATGTCGGACTACATGAAGTCACTGGAATATCTCAGGCACTTGCCGCTGCGCGCTTTGGCGCCCGGGCATGGCGAGGTCATGTTGGAGCCGGAGCAGATGATCAGCACGCTGATCCGGCATCGACAGCGTCGTGAACTCAAGATAGTAGCGGCGCTGACAACGTTGAAGTCCTGTATTCTGGACGAACTGGTGTTGTTGGCGTATGACGATGTGCCTTCCCACCTGTTGCCTTGGGCCAAAAAAACCTTGCTTGCACATCTTTACAAGCTACAGGATGAAGGGCGTGCACGTATGCTCGCACCGGCTCCGACATCTGCGGGAGAAAAAGCGGATATCGAAACCACAATCTGGGAAGTGCTGTGACAAGCACGCCCTGGCATGTTTACATCATCCAGTGTGGTGATCAGAGTTACTACACCGGTATTGCCACCGATGTAAATCGCCGGTTCAAGGAGCATGATTCACAAGGGCGGCTGTGCGCGCGTTATTTGCGTGGGCGTTTGCCGTTGACTTTGGTACACAGCATCGAAGTTGCCGATCGTGTTGCCGCCTTGCAACTGGAGTACCGTATCAAACAACTGCCACGTTTTAAAAAAATCCAGTTGATCAAGGGTGAACTGCATCTGGAAAGTGCTGCACAGGAGCAAGCAAGTTGACTGTTAATAAACATCAAGATCACAAGATACCGGTCGGCATCAGTGCATGTCTGCTTGGTGATGAAGTGCGGTTTAACTCCGGGCACAAACTGCATTCATATATCGAGCAGACTCTGGGTGAGTATTTTGAGTATCGCAAGTTTTGCCCGGAAGTTGATATTGGTCTGGGTGTTCCACGAAAACCGATCCGGTTGGTCAGGCACAATGATGAGGTGATCTGCGTCGACAGTGAAAATTACGCACTCGATTACACACAGAGGCTGCGCGACAGTGCAGATGCGCAGATGCACTGGGTGTCTGGTTTATGTGCTTACATTTTTAAACGTGATTCGCCCAGTTGTGGCATGGAAAGGGTAAAAATCTATCAGACCCGCGGCGAAGCAACGACCACCGCCAAAGACGGTGCGGGTATTTTTGCGGAACGGGTGATGCAGAAATTTCCGGCACTGCCGGTTGAGGAGGAAGGACGCCTGGGTGATGCCATTCTGCGAGAAAATTTTATTCAGCGTGTTTATGTGATGTATCGCTGGAAGCAGATGTTGGCGCAAGGACTCAGCGTTGCCACCCTGACGGATTTTCATGCGCGCCACAAACTGATTCTGATGAGTCATTGTCAGAAAACCTATCGTGAGCAGGGACCTGTGCTGGCATCGGCGCGCAAAGACAATGTGGCAGAAATTGCTGAACAGTACCTGCTGGCGCTGATGACCGCACTCAAAAAACGCGCCAGCCGTGGTGATCATGTGAACGTGTTGCAGCATATTCAGGGGTACTTGCGAGATGATCTGCAGGCCGATGATAAAGCTGAATTGCGCGAGTCGTTTGAGCGGTATCTGCAAGGCTATCTACCTCTCATCGTTCCAATTACCCTGCTTAACCACTATTTCCGCCGCTATCCCAACGAATACATCAGCCGTTCCTGGTATATGCATCCGTATCCGTCTGAGATGAGTTTGCAGAACTTTATCTGACAAACAGGATGTGAGGGGCATTGGGGCCGGAGGTTGCCCTCCGACCCCAATGTCACCCCCAATGCCAGCAATGCCACCTCTCATGCAGATTTGGCGTATGCCCAGCGGCGCCTTCTGGGCTATAATGCCGGCCTTTTCACCGGACTGACTGGATTCGCACACGCATGAGCGACATTTCCACCTACATGAACACGCTGGGAGCGCAGGCTCGTGCGGCGTCTCGCGTCATGGCTGCTGCTACCACAGCAACTAAAAACGCGGCGTTGTTGGCGATGATTGATGCCATTGAAGCGGGCCGAGCCCAGCTGGAAGCGGCTAACCAGATTGATCTGCAGGCCGGTCGCGATAAAGGTCTGGATGCCGCCATGCTGGACAGACTGGCGCTGACACCTGCTCGCATTGACGGCATGATTGAGGGCTTGCGTCAGGTGGCTGCCCTTCAGGATCCGGTGGGTGAAGTCACTGACATGCGCTTTATGCCCAGTGGTATTCAAGTTGGCAAAATGCGTGTGCCACTCGGCGTGGTCGGCATTATTTATGAATCTCGCCCGAATGTGACCTGTGAAGCGGCCAGCCTCTGTCTCAAGTCTGGTAATGCCACCATTTTGCGAGGTGGTTCAGAAGCCATTCATTCCAATCAAGCGATTGCTGGTTTTATACGCGCAGGTCTGGCTGAAGCCGGTTTGCCAGAGCAGGCGGTGCAAGTGGTTGAAACAACCGACAGGGCGGCCGTTGGTTTATTGATTACCATGCCGCAGTTTGTGGATGTGATTGTGCCGCGCGGTGGCAAGGGCCTGATTGAACGTATCAGTGCTGAGGCACGGGTGCCGGTCATCAAACATCTGGATGGCAACTGTCACGTGTATATTGATGATGGTGCCGATCTGGAAAAGGCGGTCAACGTAGCGCTGAATGCCAAAACACAACGTTATGGTACCTGTAACACCATGGAAAGCCTGTTGGTCGCTGAATCAGTGGCTGCTGACGTTTTGCCCGCGCTGGCGGCAGCCTATGCGCCGCACCACGTCGAATTGCGCGCCTGTGAACGGTCATTGCCATACTTGCCCGGCGCAATACCCGCGCAGGAACAGGACTGGTTTGAGGAGTATCTTGCACCGGTACTGGCGGTGAAAGTGGTCGCTGGTCTGGATGAAGCGATTGCACACATCAACAAATACAGTTCGGCGCACACAGAGTCCATCATCACCGAAGATTTTCGCCGTGCGCAGCGTTTTCTGCGCGAGGTGGATTCCAGTTCAGTGATGGTAAATGCCTCGACGCGCTTTGCCGATGGTTTTGAGTATGGACTGGGCGCTGAAATTGGCATTTCCACCGACAAATTACACGCGCGTGGACCTGTTGGGCTCGAAGGGCTGACCTCACAAAAATACATTGTGATCGGAGACGGCCACATCCGTACCTGAAAGGGTTTTACATGCAAAGACGTATCGGTGTCATGGGCGGCATGTTTGACCCGGTTCATCTGGCCCACCTTGCTGTCGCCAGGCAGGTGCTGGAGACGCTGAGTCTGGATGTTGTGCACATGGTGCCTTGTGCAGTGCCCAATCATCGCGGGCAGCCCGGTGCCTCTGGGGAACATCGCGTTCGTATGTTGACATTGGCGGTGTCGGAGGAACCACGTCTGATCGTGGATGAACGCGAGTTGCAACGACCCGGTGTGTCGTACATGGTTGATACGCTCGAGGCATTTGCGAGTGAATTTCCTGACGCCACGCTGGTCTACATATTGGGTTTGGACAGTTTTTTGTCATTACCGTCATGGCATCGCTGGCGCCATTTGATCGATATTAGCCATTTGTGTGTGACGGGTCGGCCGGGTGTTACCCCCGACCTGCCCGACGCCTTGTCAATAGAAGTAGCCAGACGTCGGGTTGAGAGTGTTGCTGAGTTGTTTGTAAAACAAAGCGGCAGTGTTTTATTCATGGAGAGTCTTGATCTGCCGATTTCGTCCAGTGCCATCAGGCAAGCACTGGCCTGCGGTGAAATGCCAGCCCAGTTGCCTCATTCGGTGCAAGCTTATATCCGCGAGCACAGGCTTTATTTTTAAATTTTGTCAGTATCTGAATAAACGGATGCTGCAGTCAGGAGCAATACATAATTGAATACCGAACAAATCAGTGAACTGGTTGTGGATTCACTGGAAAACATCAAAGGCCAGCACATTGAAGTATTTGATGTGCGCACCCTGACGCCGATCACAGATTGCATGATCATCGTCACCGGCACCTCGAGCACCCATATCAAAGCGATGGCTGATGAAGTGATCGTGAATGCCAAAAAGGCAGGTTTGCAAGTGCAAGGCATAGAAGGGCGTGGGCATGCTGACTGGGTCTTGGTGGATCTGGGTGATGTGATTGTACATCTGATGTTGTCTGCTACCCGCGCACTGTATCGTCTGGAAGATCTGTGGAACATGAAAGCGCTGGTGCCGGCCAGCAAGACGGATATGCAGTGAAGATAAACCTGATTTCTGTGGGAACCCGCATGCCTGACTGGGTGCAGGAGGGAGTGCTGGAGTACAGCAAACGCCTGCCCGCAGAATTCAGTTTGCAGTGTATCGAAGTACCGCTGGGTAAACGTGGCAAAAATAGTGATCCCCAGCAAGCGATGCGACAGGAAGGGGAGGCGCTGCTGAGCCGACTGTCAGCCCGAGATCATGTGGTGGCGCTCGATGTATTGGGGCGTTCGCTGAGTACGGAAGCCATGGCGGCAAGAGTTGGCGCAATCCGTGATGATGGCAAGCACCTCAGTTTGTTGGTCGGCGGGCCTGATGGGCTCAGTCCGGAATGTCTTGGGCGGGCAGACGAAAAATGGTCGCTGTCTGCATTGACTTTGCCGCATCCCCTGGTGCGCATTGTGCTTGCCGAGCAGATTTATCGGGTTTGGAGTGTGCTGGCAGGACACCCCTATCACCGGGCATAAAAACAGATTTAACCCAAATCTGGACATAATGAGAAACCCATGTAAACTTATCGCCCAAATGCCTGTCCTATAAGCAATTCACGCTTTTTTTCAGGGCAATAAGTATTCTCGGGTGACTATGGTCAAGAAATTCCGCCTGGACGAACACAAACACGAAATTCAGATATTCAGTCGGCGTCTGGTTGTTGCCTGTGCGGTGGTTGCTCTGCTGGCGATGATTCTGATTGGCTGGATGATCAATCTGCAGTTTGTAAACCACAATTATTACTCTGAGCGATCGGAGGGTAATCGTTTGCACTCGCAGTTTATACCGCCTACCCGCGGGCTGATCTATGACCGCAACGGCGTCTTACTGGCCGACAATCGACCTATTTTTAACCTCACCGTGGTGCGTGAACTGGCAACGGAGTTTGATAGTTCGCTGGCATTGCTTCGTGAAGAAATTGGATTGAGTGACGAAGAGCTCGAGCAGTATCAGGCGCGCCTGAGTCGGCGGTCTGTTCCCATGAGTTCCGTACCCCTGAAGTTCAAACTCAGCGACGAAGAGATTGCGCATATTGCAGTCAATCAGCACAAATTGCCGGGATTGGCCGTTGAAGCGCAGCTCGTCCGTTATTACCCGTTTGGCGAGTCTATTGCCCATGCTCTGGGGTATGTGTCTGAAATCAATCGCGAAGAATTGCAGGGTATGTCTGAGGAACAAGTGCTGGATTACCGTGGTACCAATCAGATCGGCAAAACCGGTATCGAAAAGACCTACGAAGATTATCTGCACGGCAGCGTTGGTTTCGAGACGGTTGAGAAGAACAACCGCGGTCGAGTAACGCGTGTACTGGGGCGCAATGATCCAATTCCTGGTATGGATGTGCAACTTCACATTGATGTTGAGCTGCAGCGCGCTGCTGAGGCAGCTTTAGGTGATAGACGCGGTGCCATAGTGGCGATAGAGCCCTCTACCGGCGGCATTCTGGCCATGGTCAGTAAACCGGGTTACGACCCCAATCTGTTTGTGACGGGTATTTCTCGTGACCAGCTGGCTGCGCTGAACAGCTCTCGCCATTCCCCCATGTTTAATCGCGCGGTCAATTCACGTGTGCCGGGCTCAACGATCAAACCATTTATTGGTTTGGCCGGGCTTTACCATGGTGTTGTCACACCGGAAACGTTGATTTCAGATCCCGGTTATTATCGTTTGCCCGGTCGCGCGCGGCCCTACTACGATTGGACCTGGTGGGTTGATAAATCCGGCCATGGCTCGGTGGATCTTGAGCGCGCTATTTACCAGTCATGCAACACTTACTTCAGCCATGTGGCGGTTGAGCTGGGGATACAGACAATTCACGATTACCTCTTGACCTGGGGTTTTGGTACCAACGCCAGCATTGATGTCCCCGAAGCAAATCGTGGCATAGTGCCGTCGCCAGAATGGAAACGAGCTGTTAAAAACGAACCATGGTACCCGGGTGAAACACCCGCTGAAGGATTTGGCAACGGTATGTTCCAGGCCACCACCTTGCAGATGGCCAGTGCGGTGGCCACTATTGCCAATCACGGTGTATTAAAACGACCGCGTTTTTTGAAGGCCGTGCAAGATGGAACCGATGACTTTGCCGATATCCTGTTTGACGGTGAAGAGGTGACGCAGCCACTGCTCCCCTCGCCAGAAAACATTGCTCTGGTGCGGCAAGCCATGGAGCACACCGTCAGCAAACCGTATGATCGTAATAATCGCAGGCATGAAGGCACCGCCTATCCGTTTGTGGCGGGTGCAAAACCGCTGGCCTACCCCATGGGCGGAAAATCCGGTACCGCGCAGGTAGTGGGCGTTCAGGTAGATTCGCGCGGCAATCGAATTGAACCTGATCATGTCAGTGATGAACATTTGAACCACGCGATGTTTATTGCGTTTGATGCATCACCACAATCCAGAATCGCAGTGGCTGTTTTTATAGAAAATGGTGAAGGCGGCAGCTCTCAGGGTGGACCACTGGCGAGGGAGATTCTGGATGCCTATATGTTGCCATTGCTTGAGAAAGAGGCGGCTGGGGCAGATAGCCTGTTACTGACAAGCAGGCCGTAACGCGGTAACATCATTGCGTTTTAAAACGGTTCCACGCCGGTCTCGTTATGCGCTTATCAAGAGCCCGAATCCACGAACCTGAACTAAAGAGAAAGTGCTTTGAATTTAAAACTATTTCTTCTGTCATCATGTTTGCTTTTGCTGGCAGCCTGTCAAAGCGCATCGCCCCCGCCGTCGTCGTCTGCACCCGTTGCAAACGCCGGGCGATACAGTATTTCTCAGGATAGAGCGCCTTCGCAGCCCCTGGACCCTTCGCAGATTCGAGAAGTGATTCCTGTGCCGATCAATCGCACTATGGCTGGCAACCGTTCACCCTATACGGTGAATGGCCGCAGCTACCGTGTGATGCAAAGTGAAGAGGGTTTCCAACAAACGGGACTGGCTTCTTGGTACGGCGAAAAATTCCACGGGCACCAGACTTCTAATGGAGAAATTTTCGACATGTTCCAGGTGTCGGCGGCGCACACAAGTTTGCCGATTCCCAGCTTTTTGCGCGTAACCAATCTGGAAAATCAGCGCAGTATTATTGTGCGTGTGAACGACCGCGGCCCCTTTCATAATGATCGGGTCATCGACCTTTCGTATGCCGCCGCTTACAAACTGGGTTTCTCCAATCAAGGGACAGCACTGGTGCATCTGGAAGCGATAGTGCCAGGGCAGAACGTGATCCTTGCGGCCAATACTGCGTCCAATACCACGGTGGCGTCGACGACTACTTCAGCGTCAACAAACCCGGTGTCGGCAACCGATCGCTACTTACAGGCGGGGGCGTTTTCTGACCTGCGTGCAGCACAACGTCTGTCCGACCGACTGCGCGATCTGACCAGCCGCCCCGTGTTTATCAGGTCTATTCAGGCCGCAAATTCAAATCAGCAGTTGCATCGCGTTCGGGTCGGCCCCATATCTGACCCGCGGGAAATCGAACGAATTTCCGAGTTGATGCAGTCAGCAAATCTGGGGCAGCCCTATGTGGTTGAAGAATGAAGTTTCAAACAGGATTTTTGGTATGAGCAAGCAAACACAACAAAACGTCACGCCAGTGACTCGCTGGCGTCGTAGTGTCGCGATCTTGCTGGCGGGGTCTGTGGCATTGAGTTCAGCAGTGATGTCGTTTGCACAAACGCCAACACCCAGGCCAACAACGCCTGCACCCACGATACAGGCAATTGTGCCAAGAGCGCCTGACATCGCGGGCAGCAGCTACATCCTGATAGATGCAGTCACCGGCCATGTTGTCATGGAGCAAAACTCGGATGAGTCATTACCTCCGGCCAGTCTGACCAAAATCATGACAGCCTACGTGGCTGAATATGAGATCGACAATGGCAATTTGAGTCTGGATGATCAGGTGTTTATCAGTGAACGCGCCTGGCGCACGCAGGGCTCTAAAACCTTTGTCGACGTCAACAGTTACGTACGTGTGGAAGATCTGTTACGCGGCATCATCATTCAGTCCGGCAATGATGCCAGTGTGGCCATGGCTGAGCATATTGCCGGCAGTGAAGAGGCGTTTGCTGACTTGATGAACCAGCATGCGCGTCGTTTAGGCATGACCAACTCCTACTTCGTCAACTCCAGTGGGTTGGACGATACTGGTCAGACCAACCTGATGTCTGCTCGTGATCTGGCAACATTGGCCCGTGTCAAAATTCTGCAACACCCGGTGCACTACCGGATGTATTCCGAGCGCGAGTTTACCTTTAACGGTATTCGACAGCCGAACCGAAACACACTGTTGTTCAGAGACAACACGGTTGATGGTATGAAAACGGGCTGGACGACCCCGGCGGGTTACTGCCTGGTGGCATCTGCCCAGCGTGATGGCATGCGATTGATTGCGGTTGTCATGGGGACTGCCAGTGAAGAAGCGCGTGCCGTTGAAGCGCAGAAAATGCTCAGTTATGGTTTCCGGTTTTTTGAAACTCATAAATTGTATGAAGCGGGCCAGGTGCTGCAATCCCTGCGAGTCTGGTCAGCGGCTGAGAACGAAATTGAGGTTGGTATCCCCAATGAGGTACTGATCACGCTGCCACGCGGAAGAGCCGGTGAATTGGTGACCACCTTGAGCACTGAAGAAACCTTGCGTGGTGCCATTGAAGCAGGCCAGGTATTGGGCACAGTACAAGTCACGCTGGACGAGGACGTAATATACAGCGGTGAGGTTGTTGCGATGAAATCACTTGAGCGTGCTGGTTTGCTCAAGCGCTTGATAGACGCGCTGACATTATTCTTTATGGGTTTATTCAGCTGATCATGCAAAATTTCACGACTGAAAATACGCCTGATGCGCCAAGAATCGAGTTTCCTTGCCGCTATCCGGTCAAGGTGATGGGCGAGGCGCATGAAACATTTCATGCTGAGGTGCGCGCAGTATTTGAGCGTCATGCGCCGGGTGTGGAAGACGATCACATCAGTGTCCGCCCCAGCACCAAACGCAACTACATTGCTATTACCGTGGTGATTGAAGCGACCGGCAAGGAGCAGCTTGAGGTGCTGTTTGCCGAGCTGAAAACACTGGCGGCCGTCAAGCTGGTGTTATGAGTCAATCCGACAATGGCAGTGAACATCGCCAATTGATCGTACGGCAGTTAGGGTTGACCGACTACGAACCTGTCTGGCGAGCCATGCAAGCTTTCACTGATACGCGTCAGCCAGAGTCCCCGGATGAACTCTGGTTGTTGTCTCACCGGCCGGTGTTTACGCAAGGGCAGGCCGGCAAAGCCGAACATGTGCTGGCCCCCGCGCAAATTCCTGTGATTCAGATCGATCGTGGTGGGCAGGTAACGTATCATGGCCCTGGTCAGTTGGTTGTTTATCTCTTGATTGATGTACGCAGGGCCGGTATCGGTGTGCGCGAGCTCGTCAGTATCATTGAGCGGGCCATTGTCGACACGCTGGCGTGTGTAAAAATTTCCGCACAAGCCAAGGCCGGGGCGCCCGGTGTCTATGTGGGAGACGCTAAAATAGCCTCGCTTGGACTGCGAATACGGCGCGGTTGCTCGTATCATGGCATGAGTTTGAATGTTGCTATGGATATGGAGCCATTTAATCGAATAAATCCATGTGGATATCAAGGGTTACAAGTTACGCAGGTCATTGACCTTGCGCCGGAGAAAAACCCGGAAACCTTGATGGAATCCATGGAGAAACTGGTGCTGCAGAATTTGATACTGCAGCTTGGACCTTATAGCTGGATAGATGTCAGGCAGGAGTTGTAGTCTCATGTCAACGCAACAAGAAGTGACGGGCAGACGTAATGTGCTGGTCGAGGGCGAGAAACTGCGTGGCGCCGAAAAAGTTGCCCGCATTCCTGTCAAAGTGATCCCCACCGTGGAGTTGCCGGTCAAACCTGACTGGATCAGAGTGCGAATTCCGGCATCACCAAAAATAGCCCAGATCAAAGAGCAATTGCGCAAACACAAACTGGCATCAGTCTGTGAAGAGGCATCCTGCCCGAATCTTGGTGAATGCTTCAGTAATGGCACCGCAACATTTATGGTGATGGGTGAAATCTGTACCCGCCGCTGTCCGTTCTGTGATGTTGCCCACGGTAAACCCAAACCCCTGGATGAAAACGAGCCACGCGAACTGGCTCAAGCCATATCGGAAATGGGACTACGCTATGTGGTGATCACATCCGTTGACCGTGACGACCTGAAAGACAGTGGTGCACAACATATTGCAAACTGCATTACTGAAACGCGTTACTACAATCCCGGTATAAAAGTAGAAGTGTTAGTGCCGGATTTCAGGGGGCGTATGCGGGCTGCGCTCGATATTCTTGAAAAGACGCCGCCGGATGTGTTTAATCACAACCTCGAAACGGTACCGCGACTTTACAAACAGGCGCGCCCGGGTGCGGATTACCAATGGTCGCTGGACTTGCTCAAACAGTACAAAGCAAGGCAGCCCAATGTGCCCACCAAGTCAGGTTTGATGTTGGGTCTGGGTGAAACCAAGGAAGAAGTCATGCAGGTATTGCAGGACCTCAGAGCACACAATGTTGAAATGATTACGCTGGGGCAGTACTTGCAGCCAAGCCGGAACCATCTGGCGGTGCAACGGTTTGTTCATCCAGATGAATTTGAAGAGTTGCGCTTGTTTGGTGAGGCGCTTGGATTTAAGCAGGTTGCCAGTGGACCGATGGTTCGCTCGTCCTACCACGCAGATAAACAAGCTGCTGGTGAATCAGTGAAATGAATAGGCCAGCAGGCCACGCCGCTTAAAAAATAAGCAGTTCAAGAGGAAAAGGCATGAATGTCAGGCAGGTATTGATCAGTCAAATCAGGCGCTATGGTGCTGTTCTTGCACTGTTAGTGGCGACAGGTGCAACGTCTGCACATGCCAACCCTCTGGTGCGTGTTACAACGACCTATGGCGACTTCACCTTGGAGCTTCTCCAGGACAGTGCCCCTGATACCGTGTCCAATTTCCTGGGATACGTTGATCGCGGTGACTTCAGCCGCGTGGTTGTTCATCGATCGGTGACAGATTTTGTGATCCAGGGTGGACAGTTCCGCTGGCTTGGTGATTGTGTCAATTTGATTCTTGGCAATTGCGGACCTGCGTTTGTGCCAGTTGGCCCTACAGTTGTGAACGAACCCGGCGTCTCCAACCTGCGTGGTACAGTGGCCATGGCAAAAATGGATGGTTTTGTGAACAGTGCAACCAACCAATGGTTTATCAATCTGGCGGATAACTCTGCAAACCTGGACGCGCAGAACGGCGGATTCACGGTGTTCGCCAGAGTGCTCGGCAATGGCATCAGTGTTGCTGATGCTATCAACGACCTGCCTTTGACCTTTGTCAGCGACTCTGTGACTGACATGCCGGTGCGTGATTACGGCGCAACGGCTACCGGGCCTGTTGAGAAAAATCTGGTGTTGATGAATGTCTACCGTGTACAACGCTTCAGCGAGAGCATGCATGTGTTTGACTACGGCACGGGCTTGCTGAATACCTATGTTAACGGTGGTCAAACACTTGGCAACGTTGGGTTGGTGATGCAAATCGTTGAAGATGGCTCACAAATCGTGTTCCAGGTTGACCCGCGCAGCATCATTCCCTTGGCAATTACCCCCGCTGGCATGGCGTCTTACTCAGAAAGTGATCAGCGTCTGCGTATACCTCAGGTTGAACTCAATCAAAATGGACAGGTCAGTCAGGTCAGCAATGTGGTCATGCGTCTGGTTGATGCGGTTAACCTGCGATTTGTGATTGAATCCTACGAGTAAGACGTCGAAGAAGCGGAAAATACTTCGCGTCACATAATAAAAATCCAGACCGGCAGGAGTATGACAGGCATGAGTACAGCGCGCGGAGAGTTCAGTTCAAGATTTGGTTTTCTCATGGCGGCCACTGGCTCTGCTGTAGGTCTCGGCAATATCTGGGGTTTCCCAACCAATGCGGCCAGTAACGGTGGCGCTGCGTTCCTGTTTACCTATGTGATTCTGGCATTTGTTTTGGCTTATCCGGCGTTGATGGCTGAGCTGATCATTGGTCGTCACGCCAAAGCGAATGCGGTTACTGCGCTCAGTGGATTGGCGTCTACACCAGGGACTGCACGCTTAGGCGCCGGTGTTGGTTTTGCTGGCATGGTAACGGTAACGCTGATATTGAGTTTTTATGCCATTGTCAGCGGCTGGATGCTGGCGTTTATGACAGCCTCTATCGCCGACATTGCTCGACTGGAGACGGCTTCAAACTGGCTGACGCAATCCGGTACAGTTCGCGATGCCTTGTTTACGTTGATTTTTTACGTACTCACGATCTATATCGTGGTGGCTGGAGTGCGCAATGGTATTGAGAAATGGTCCTCGCGATTGATGCCGTCTTTGTACCTGATATTGATTGCGTTAATCATTTATGTGTTGACCCTTGATGGTGCCATGGACGGGTTGCGGATGTATCTGGTACCGGATTTCAGTCGGGTTGCTGATCCTGAGTTGATATTAAGTGCCATGGGCCAGGCATTCTTTTCGCTGTCTCTGGGCGTAGGAACCATGCTTATATATGGCTCCTATGTCAGTAAAAAGGAAAATCTCCCCGCTATTGGTGGCATGGTTACCTTGATGGATATCTCGGTAGCGGTGCTCGCAGGCTTGCTGATTTTGCCAGCAATGACGGTCGCACAACTGAACGGCATCGAGATCTATGATGCACAGGGTGGCTTGATTGCAGGCCCCGCCTTGATTATTTCGGTATTGCCGGCGTTGTTTGATCAAATGGGTGATGCTGGCATTCTGGTAGCAGTCGCATTTTTCACCTTGATGAGCATTGCCTCTTTGACCTCATCAATTTCAATGCTGGAAGTGCCAGTGTCGTATTTTGTAGAAGATCGCGGGGTCTCCAGACGAAAGGCAGGTGTGCTGCTTGGTGCTGCAACGGCCACCGTCAGCCTGATCATTGTATGGAACTTCGGTTTATTGTTTGACTGGGTGGTGCGCTTGACCACGGAGTTCAGTCAGCCGTTATTAGGATTCTTTTTTGCGGTATTTGCTGGCTGGGTCTGGAATCGTAACGCGCTGTTGGCTGAAATCAAGCAGGGCCACGCAGAGGCGGAGTCTGGTCTTTTCTGGCGTATCTGGCCGTGGTACATCAAGTTTGTATGCCCATTGATCATTCTGGCAGTTTATATTCAGATGATTTTCTGAGTCAGAAACTCGATAACGCTGCGCAAAAAGCCACAATCTCGGCTTCCGTGTTGTAGTAATGCACGGAGGCTCTGTTGACATCCCCCAATTGTCGATCAGGAAAATCCAGTTGTGTGTTCTGGCATCGGATAACAGAGGTGTTTATCCTGTGTTTGCGCAGCTGGGTCTGAACATCACTGGCTGAGTGGCGTTCGCTGCTGAATGTCACAATACCACTGAGTTTATCCCCATGCTCGTGCACGGTAAGCCCCGGCAATTGACTGATGGCATCGCGCAAGGTTGCTGCCAGGGTTTGAACTGTGGATTCAATCTCAGCAAGGCCAATGCGAAGCGCATAATCTGCAGCAACCGCCAAACCAATTTTGCCCGCGACGTAGTGTTCCCACACTTCAAAACGACGCGCGTCATCTCTGAGCAAATAATGATCGCGTGACAACCAACTGGCTGACTGCAGATCAATGCTCTGTGGTTGCAGGTAGTTGAGGATGCTGTGTCGTACATACATAAAACCTGTGCCACGTGGCCCGCGCAGGTACTTTCGGCCCGTACCTGTCAGCATGTCACAGCCAAGTTCATTCACATCAAGGTGCATCTGACCCGCTGATTGACAGGCATCGAGTAGATAGAGGATGTGGTGTTTACGGGCGAGTTTGCCAAGCTCCGCCGCAGGCTGAATGACACCACTCTGGCTGGCGACGTGCGTTAGCGCGATCAGGCGAACATTGTTGTCCAGTTTGCTTTCCAGGGTTTCCAGACGAATCACGCCAGCATCGTTGTTAGGGATTACCTCGATTTTGACGCCTTTATGTTTGGCAAGGTGCAGCAGGCTAAGATAGTTGCTCGCATATTCTGATTGGCCGGTGATAATCCGGTCGCCAGCTTCAAAGGGTACAGACAGCAATAGCTGTGTCCAGGCGCGCGTGCAGTTTTCTGCAAACGCTACTTCGCGTGGAGCACAGTTGAGTAATCTGCCAAAGCAATGATAGAAGTCTTCTGACAACTTTGCGTTGTGTTCAGCGGCTTCATACCCACCTATTCGCTGTTCAAGAAGCAAGTGATGGAGCACAGCATCTGTCACATCACGGGGCTGCAAGGCAGCCCCGGCATTATTAAAATGGATCAGGTCTTTGCAAGCGGGTGTATCACTGCGAACTTGACCCAGATTGATGCTCATCAGATTCAGGCCAACTTGATCGCGCGGCCATGGTTATAGATCTCAACCAATTGGGAGTGCAGGGCTTTTACTGCAGTATTGTAGTCTTCTTCATCAAGCACAAACTGCATGTCAACCTGCCGCATACATTGATGTACCCCCAGAATGTCGACCCCTGCGTCTGCCAAGGCTTTTGCGGTGCGAGCTAGCATGCCAGGGATTTTTAGATCACTGCCAATTGCCGACACAATACATACCTTGCGGACATTGATTTCAGCATCTGGAAACAGCTCGGCCATTGCCGCTTGAATGCGTTTGACAGTTTTCAGATTGGCTGACAAGTAATGAGTAATGGTATTGGCATTCAGGTCTTTATTAATGACCTGCGCCTTGAAGCGCATGATCTGGCCAAGGAATTTTTCTTCATAGTGAGAGAGATCCCCTACCATGTCCTGATCAAACAATTCGATTGCATAAACGCCCAAGCGACCGGCAACAATCTCAACACAGGGTGAATCACTGACATAGTCACGTGTTATCAGTGTGCCACTGTGGTCGGGCTCAAAGGTGTTTTTGACGCGTAAATGTATATTGTTCTGGCGCAATCCCTTGGCGGCTCGCGGATGGATTGCTTCCATACCGAGATTGGCCAATTGGTCAGCAACATCGTAGTTGGTACGGCCAATAGGTACTGCTTTGTTGGCCCCAACAATGCCTGGGTCCGCACTGCTGAGGTGGAACTCCTTGTGAATAATGGCTTCGCGGGCGCCCGTTAACACAGCAATCCGGCTGAAGATCATTTCGCTATAACCGCGATCAAATATGGCCATCAAACCGCCTTCGCAGTGGCTGTAGCCCGTTGCGATCGGCAGTTGCTTTTTCAGATCCAGCCCTTCAAATGCACGTTGGATATTTTCATCAAGTGATACGTGTTTGGTATTTGCCCACCCTGAAAGGTCAACAAAACAGGCATTTAACCCATGCAGCTGCAGAAGTCTGGCTGTGTTCCAGGCGCTGTGTATCTCGCCCAGACTGGCCAACATTTCCCGCACCGTCTGCAGGTAATCTGTCAGCGCAAAATGTCCATGCTGGCAGAGACTGGCAACATCTTCGAGTACTTTACTGGCATCATTGAGGCGGCTCTCGATAAATTGATTAGCCTGCGCAACTTCCTGTTCACCGTGTTGCTCAAACAGATCTTTGTTGATTTCCAGTATGCGCGCTCGCAAGGTTTCAAAAGCGTCGCGCCAGCTTTGCTGTTCTTCCGCGTCAGAGAACAGCGCGTAAATGCCTGGCTGGCCGGTTTTTTTATGCTCAAGCAGCATGTTGGTAATGCCAGAATAAGCAGATACCACAAATACACGCTGATAGAAGTGCCCGTTCAGCGCTGGATTCATAAAGATGTTTTTTCGCACGGCATCAAACTGACTCATGGAGGTGCCGCCGATTTTCTCGACAGTATGGCCCGATTGCTGAGTAGATGCGTCTGCTAATGTCATGTCTGATCCTGCGCTGTTCGTCGGTTGGATAGGTTTACTGCGGGCGCGATTATAACGCAGCAGTCCGCTGGTTTCACCCAGTCAGCTGCAGGTGCTTTGTCACTCCAGTACATGGTAAAAAACGAAATGCGCATCTGGATCCTGCGGCATGTGGAAGTCGATTTCCTTGAGATCGATAGCCCGAAACAATTGCTTATAGCGCTCACACAGAGAGTTGTAGATCACCTCTTGCACGATCAGAATATTGTAGTGTTTAAGTCCCATGGTCAGGGCGTGCTCTTTGATTATATTTGAGATCACCGGTGTTTTACGCAGTTCTTCATAGCGGTAGGCCTGGATCAAGGCATCTCCAAACAGGTCGTAAGCCCTGATGCCGCTGCTCTGGAACGTGCCTTGAACCGAGTTGTAGGCCAGCCCCATCGCAGCCTTGATGGGGCTGGAGTACCCAAAGCGGTCCACCTCGGAGTTGAATGCGCGGAACATCAACAATGCGGTCTCAACGGCGTGATCTGCCAGTGCATCTACCCTGTCGGTCAGAAACGGGTACCCAATCGCGCTGATGAAGCCATCACCAGTCTCCTTCAGTCGAAACGCCCGCGATTTAAGAGGGTTGTGTTCATAACCCATCATGCATATCTGCGAAAAGGCTCTGAGAATCTCCAGGAAAAATGCCTGAGTTTTTTCGTGTTTGATATTGCTTGATCCTTGCACGTCAAACACGTTCACAATGGCCTGCGCCTGGGCCACCGGCATGGTGTCTTCAAGCTGATCACCTGCTTTGATTCTTGCCAATTGGTGTGGATACACCAGTTTGGACAACTGCTTGTACAAGTGTTGCCGCGTATCGGCATCAATTGATTTGTAATAGAACCTGGTCTGGATACGAGCAAAAAACAACCAGCTTACGATGATGCCACCCAAAAAGCCCTGTACGACTTGAATGGCGTTGATTGCCAGATAGGCGGGATCTATCAGGTAAATCAACACGGCCGTCAGCAGGGTGTAGACGCTGTTGCGGAGCAGGGTAGTGCCAAAACTGGTGTGATAAGAAAATGCAGTCGTCATCAGAATCACAAAGTTGATCTGTCCGGACAGGGCAATGTAAAGATCTGAAGGGTCGACACCCGCCTCAATCGGTTTGAATACAAAGTGCAGCGTCAGACAAAAGCCAAACAGGATACTCAGCAAAAACACATCAAGAACACTGCGAGAATACTTATCCAGCCTGGCAAACAGTAACGACGCCAGCGGGTAGCCAAATGCAATGGCCACGGGGAGTGCGTAAGTGAACAGCACCTTATTGGCATCCGGGTTCCCGGATTGACTCATGCTCAGCCATGAAATGAAGGACGATACAATCAGCAGGAAGGCTGCTGTTCTGCCTGGCCAGTTGCGCAGGGCACGCGAAGCGTCGTCCCGGAGTTCATCCCTGAACTCGTCGGCATGTTCTTTGCAGTATGCCGAGTAGTTATCTGGATTCATATGACTTCTGTTGTTGTGGGTTGACCATCTAAGGCGCTCCTGCCGGCAGGTCTGGAGGGATGCGCTGGTGGCACTAGAGCATCCCCTTGTTTTGGGCTTCGATTATACAGATTTGCCTGCGCGCGGCAATTGCAGATCTGCTGTGGGGTGTGTATAAACAGGTTTTTGTTTTGACATGTAATCCTGACAGGGGTTTGGGGAAATAATGGTTATGACGATCGCGTTGTTTTTGTACCTAATGATTGTTATCAGCCTTATCTGGGGGAGATTTTTTTTCTTCAGTCTTGCCGGTGGGACGCCAAGGTTGTTGGCGTATTCCTATGATGTTGCGGTCGCAGTTCAAATGATCTTTACGGTTTATGGGTTTTTATATGTGATGGATGTCACAAAACCATTTTCTTATGTTGTTGCTGTCTTGTATATGATTTCTCTGGTGATATTCTGGTCGGCAATTGTGACGGCAAAGTCTTTGGATTTTGCATTCAGCAAGCAGGTAGGAGATATTGTGACAACCGGACCCTTTGGCTTATTCAGGCATCCGTTTTATGTTTCTTATCTGCTTGCCTGGTGGGCCAGTACAGTACTGTTTAACTCGGCTTTTATGTGGGTTTCAGCGTTATATCTTACTTTTTTTTATGTGGTATCAGCTAGAAAGGAAGAGCGCATTATTCTGGGTTCTTCACAGTCGGAAAAGTATCAACTCTACCAAAAAAATGTAGGTATGTTCCTACCGAGGATTATAAGATGGAAGCGATAAAATTCAGAACTCTTAAAACTGATAGCGAAGTAGAATTTTTTCTCGGTCGATTCGAAAGTTATGTTGGTGTGAAGCTCCCTTATGATTATGCCCAGCGTAGTTCCTTCGTTGCCGGTTTCAAAGGTGAGGAGATGGTGGCGGGGTATATGCTTGTCACAAAACCCGACTTCCGAAGCCTTATGTTTGTGCCAGATCAAGTAAAGAGAGAGCACGACTTTTTCAAGAACGATAGTTACGATATGATGGAAATCAATGGCGTCTGGATGAGCGCGTCGCTGAAGACTGCCTCCGAGCAATTCAGTGTCTGGGTCAAATTGATTCTGGATGCGTTTAAATGCAGGAAGCAGTTTGTGTTGCTGATGGCCAATCAGCGCAATATTAACATACGCCACGTACACGCAATGACGGGTGCTACTGACATCTATGAAGGCGAACCGATGCTGATGTCGGGGGAAAAGAGCCATTCGACTATCCGTGTCAGTTACACCACGCGCTGGGCATTATTGATGAATCTGCCGCGTTATTGGCTTGAATACAAAAGCCGCGAGCGTCGTTTTCATCGCCGCCTCAAGCAGCGCGAATATACGCGGATGCTGAGCAAAGCCAGTTGATCGAACTGTTTGTCAGCCCCAATCTGTGAGTCAGATTGGGGGCGTTCCTGACGGGCGTTTGCATGCGTCAATAAATTGACAGTGACGACATGCTGACGCTTGCTGTGCTATTGTGGTGCGTAAACCAACGATTGATGTACGCACATGCCAATGCAGTGCTGTCGTTTTTGTCAGGAGAAATGAAGTGGGTCAGGATAGAGTAAGGTTTTTACTTAATGAGTTGAATCAGGAGCTGGCTGCGGCAGAGAACCTTGATCAGGAAACATTGGATCTGGCCAGGAAACTGGAAAGAGATATGGAGCAGCTGATTGAGCGTTCTGAACCCGTAGCATCTGAGCTTGAAGATGCCATTGCGCTCGAGGCGCGTTTCGCGGCGACACATCCGGTGGCCGAGCGAATACTGAGAGAGTTGATTGCAGTGCTTGGCCGGATGGGTATCTAAAGTTTAGCTGGCAATCTGAGGCCACTAAACCCAAGACACAACTGTTCCATCAACATCCATGGTGGCAGTGATTGCATGCCTTTGATTGCCAAGTCTACCTGCCTTGCCTGCATCATCAAGTTGTCGATTTGCGCTGATGTCAGGCGTCGCAATGCATGACGAACCATGGCTTGTCTGTTTTTCCAGACGTGGTGCCGTTGAATCACGTCATCAATACGCTGCCCCAGGGTAATATCACCCAGCATGCTGGATAGTTGTCTTAACTCTTTGCAAATCATGGCATTAAGAGGCAAAAGCTCCTGTCCTTCCTGCTGTAGTCTCTGCAGGGTTCTGACCACTCGGGCACTTTCACCTGCCAGACAAGCATCTATTAAACCAAATATATTAAATCGGGCATTGTCGGCCACCGTTCGAGCGATATGCTCGATACTCAGATGTTTTCCACTGCCGAACAGTAACTGCAGTTTTATGATTTCTTGATCGGCCGCCAGCATATTCCCTTCGATGCGGTCTGCCAGCAGTTGAACAGCATCCTCATCCGCGGTGATAGCGAGATCAGCCAATCGGCTGCTAATCCACGCTGGCAGTTTGTCTGCGTCCAGTGGATACATCTGTACAAGCAAGAGTTGGCTTTCCAATTTGGTAAACCACTGGGTTTTTACTGTTGCAGGTTCGATTCTGGGGCTGGTCAGTAGCAATAGATTGTCTGGACTTGCATTTTGCAGATACTCAGCCAAGGCCTTTTTTGCCGATTCGTCCAGCTTGCTGCTTTTGAGATTCAGTTCAATCAGTTTTCTGTCAGAAAACAGTGACAGACTATTGCCAGCAGCGATCAAGTTTCCCCAGTCAAACTGGGCGTCAACGTCATAACGTTCACGCTCGCTAAAGCCTTGTTGTTTACATACTTCACGCACAAGGTCTGTGCAATCGCGCATCTGTAAAGGTTCATCCCCGCTCAGCCAACATGCCAGCGGCAATTTTCTGCCCAGCGCTGATCGCAGTTGATTGGCGTAAACCTTCATAAAGTTATTTCACGTAGTCGACGGATAATAAAATCAGCCATGTCCTGGCGCATATCGTTTAGGGTTTGTTCCACGCCGTTGTTACTGCCACTGATGTTAGCGGTGTCCTCGTAGAAGCTACCGGTGACTTCAACCGTCTCAGGGCCATCAAGCAGCTGACCGGATAAATACACACTGGCATCGATTTGCAGCGTCAGAGCATATTGTCCTGCGCCGCCTCGATTATTGAGTGTCAGCGCCCGACGCTCGAGTCTTTCTGGTGAGAGTCTGAGTTCAAGCGCATCTCCGGCAACAGAAGGCACTGATACGCCATTGGCGATCAGTGCATCCCTGAGTATTTCCGCCAATGGGTATCGGCCGCCAGGATAGGAAATGGCGAGTTCTTCGATTGGCATGGCGGCCTGTTCTGATCCCCGCAGGGTGAAACCACAGCCGCTGAGAAAACTGACAACTAAAAACAGCAGCAAGCCCGCGCGTAAAATCCGCATCAGGCCACCACGATATTGATCAGCTTCTCGGGAACCACAATAATTTTTCTGACGGTCAGTCCTTCAGTGAACTTGCATACATGGGGGTCGGCCAATGCAAGCCTTTCAATGATGGATTGGTCACAATCTTTGGGTACGGTAAGTTTGCTACGCAATTTGCCGTTAACCTGAATGACCATCTGGACCTCGTCCTGAATCAGTGCCGTGTTGTCGGCAACAGGCCAGGGGCAGTTGATGATCGCGTCAGCATGTCCCAGATGCTTCCACAAGGCATGACAAAAATGCGGCACGATCGGGGACAGTGCCAGCAGAATGATCTCGAGCGCTTCGTGGACAACACTCAGATTGATGCGGGCCACATCGGTATCGCTGTTGATATCCTGTTCTTCCTGGAATTTGGTGACCGCATTGACCAATTCCATCACTGCCGCGATGGCCGTGTTAAAAGTCTGTCGTCTGCCAAAATCATCACCCACCTTTAACAAAGTGCTGTGTGTTTTGAAGCGTAAGGCTTTTTGTTCGCTGTTTAACGGCAAGTCTCTGAAGTCAAGAACGTTGGCGGCATTATGCGCCATCATGGTCCGCCAGAGTTTGCGCAGGAAGCGCGCGCTGCCTTCCACACCGCTGTCTGACCACTCCAGTGACTGATTGGGCGGCGCGGCAAACATGGTGAACAAGCGGACAGTGTCGGCACCATACTGATCGATCAGCGCAGCTGGCTCCACGGTATTACCCTTGGACTTCGACATTTTACTGCCGTCCTTCAGGACCATGCCTTGTGTCAGCAGGCGAATAAACGGTTCGCTTGAACTGATCAAGCCTTCATCACGCATCAGTTTATGAAAAAAGCGCGCATACAAAAGATGCAGAATCGCATGCTCAATGCCGCCGATGTATTGATCGACTGGCAACCAGTAGTCAGCGCGTTTATCCAGCATGCCCGTTTTTAAATCAGGGCAGGCATAACGTGCGTAGTACCAGGAGGACTCCATAAATGTGTCAAATGTATCGGTTTCACGTTCGGCATCGGCGCCACACGTCGGGCACTTGACCTGATAGAACTCCGGCATTCTTTTAATGGGAGAGCCCGCATCTGTAAAACTGACATCTTCAGGCAAAATAACGGGCAAATCCTGCTCTGGTACAGCAACTGCGCCGCAGTCATTACAATTGACAATCGGGATCGGTGTGCCCCAATAACGTTGACGTGACACCCCCCAGTCTCTGAGCCTGAAGTTGGTCTGTTTTTCACCCTTGCCGCGTTGGCGCAACCACGCTTCGATCGCATGAAATGCGCTGGCAGAGTCCAGGCCATCAAACTCGCCAGAATTAATCAGTATGCCTTTGTCGGTGAATGCCTTTTCATTTAAATCGCACGCTTGGCCATCAACTGCTGGTTTGATAACTTGTTTGATGGGCAGACCGTATTTTTGTGCGAATTCAAAGTCGCGCTGGTCGTGCGCAGGCACGGCCATGACCGCACCTGTGCCGTAAGTCATCAACACAAAATTGGCAACATAAATGGGCACCTGTTTATGTGTGATGGGATGCACGGCTTTGAAGCCGCTGTCCATGCCCATTTTTTCCATGGTGGCCATGTCTGCTTCGGCCACTTTGACGTGACTTTGTTGTTGAATGAAATCCGCCAACGCTGGATCAGTCAAAGCAGCTGCTTCCGCCAGAGGGTGCTGGGGCGCAACGGCCAGATACGTCACACCCATCAAGGTATCGGGACGAGTGGTGTATACCGTCAGCTCATCGGATCTGCCTGCGATGCCAAAACTTAGCTGGACACCCTCGGAGCGCCCAATCCAGTTTGCTTGCATGGTGCGCACTTCTTCGGGCCAGCCATCAAGTTTTGCGAGATCGTCCAACAGTTCCTGCGCGTATGCGGTGATCTTGATAAACCACTGTGGAATCTTACGACGTTCAACCAGTGCGCCTGACCGCCAGCCACGGCCATCCACGACTTGCTCGTTCGCAAGCACAGTCTCGTCGACTGGATCCCAGTTAACTTCGGCTTCTTTTTTATACACCATGCCTTTTTCAAACAGGCGTGTAAAAAACCATTGTTCCCAGCGATAGTAATCAGGATGGCAGGTTGCCAGCTCCCGGCTCCAATCGTAGGCGTATCCCAGTTGTTTGAGTTGTTTGCGCATGTAATCGATATTGCTCCACGTCCATGTCGCCGGGGCAATGTTGCGTTGCATGGCTGCATTTTCTGCTGGCAGACCGAAGGCGTCCCAGCCCATGGGTTGCAGGACATTCTTGCCAAGCATGCGCTGGTGCCTTGCGATCACATCACCTATCAGATAATTGCGTACGTGGCCCATATGCAGGTGGCCACTTGGGTATGGGAACATCGACAGGCAGTAAAATTTTTCTTTGCTGCTATCTTCACTGACCTTGAAGGACTGGTGTGTTTCCCAGTATTGCTGGGCTTGTGACTCCACTTCCTGTGGTTGGTATTGCGTATCTGCCTGTGTATTCATGATGGTTTAGTGCATCTCAAAAAAAGCGTTCTACTAAAAAATTAGTTTGTCTCAGTTTTGTTGCTCGGCTTTGTAGGGGTTTTCAAACCCCAGTTCTGCCAGAATCAGGGCTTCCAAAGTTTCCATGGCAAGCGCTTCCGCCTCGGTCTCATGGTCAAATCCGTTAAGATGAAGCATGCCGTGGATCAGCATGTGCGCCCAATGGGCGGGTAGACTTTTATCCTGAGCTTCTGCCTCACGTGCGACCACTGTTGCGCAGATCACCAGATCGCCCAGCGGTATTTCATCAAGGTTGTGCACTATCTCATCGGGAATTTCGACACCAAACGATAAGACATTGGTGGCATAGTCCTTTTGTCTGTAAGCCAGATTGATGGCCGCTGACTCTTCTTCATCAACGATGCGCAGCCCCAGACTCAAGGGTTTATTCGGGGCATCAAGATGCTTTAAAACGGCTTCCCCCCAGGTCTGTAGCTGAACAGCACCGGGCACATTTGTGCTGGCACTGTCGTTGATCACGTCAATAATCACGGTCATAGCTGCTGGTACCATCCGGGTTTAGTGACGAAATAGTGGTTTTCTTTTCATACGCGTCATAGGCTTCAACAATGCGTTGAACAAGAGAGTGTCGTACAACGTCTTTTGAATCAAAATAGTTGAACCCTATGCCATTCAAACCCTCTAGCACTTTTATGACGTGGACCAACCCGGATCTTGTGCCTTTGGGAAGATCAATTTGTGTCACATCCCCGGTAATGACGGCAGTAGACCCAAAACCGATACGGGTCAGGAACATTTTCATCTGTGACACGGTTGTATTCTGGCTTTCGTCCAGAATAATAAATGAGCCGTTTAAAGTTCTGCCACGCATGTATGCCAGTGGTGCTACTTCGATCACATTTTTCTCAATCAATCGAGTGACTTTCTCAAACCCCAGCATTTCGTAAAGCGCGTCATAAAGTGGGCGCAGGTAGGGATCAATTTTCTGACTGAGATCGCCAGGCAGGAAACCCAGTTTTTCGCCTGCTTCAACCGCGGGGCGCACCAACAGCAGACGCTTGACCTTGTCCTGCATCAACGCCTCAACGGCACAGGCCACGGCAAGGTAGGTTTTCCCTGTGCCCGCCGGCCCGATGCCAAAATTGATATCCAATGACTGGATTGACTCGACATAACGCCGCTGATGTTTGCCGCGCGGTTTAACCGAGACATGTGGTGTCTTGATCAAAATGGGCTTGAATTCATCTGTCTCTTGGGCCGTCGAAGATTGCTGACCATCGATGGCTGCCGCAACACCGGTGTCTCGCAAGGTCAAATGTATCAGATCAGGCGTGATCAGGCTGCCGTCCGCAGTCCCTGAGTAGAGCGTTTCCAATACGCGCGTAGCTTCGGTCACTGATGAAGGCATGCCAGACAATTGAAAAATGTTGCCACGCTGTCGAATTTCGATCGCCAGTGCTTTTTCAATCTGATGGATGTTTTCGTTCAGTTGCCCGCACAAGTTTGCCAGACGATGTGTGTTTTCAGGCTCAAGAGTGAGTCTGTGAGTTTGCTGTTCAGTGGTCATGCCGCTCGGCTTATACCTCCGGAGTCGCTCATGCAGTTTGTGCGCAAGCGGACCCCTCAAGATTCAAGGAAGAAGCATGAAGTATAGAGCAATTCCCGGCTAAAGTTCACCTGCCAGAGAGTTTGGAAATGCATCAGTAATTTTGACATCAACAAACTGGCCAATCAGACTCAGGTCATCACTGGAGAAATTCACAACCCTGTTATTTTCTGTGCGCCCGGCCAACAGGCTGACGCCATGACGAGCAGGGCCATTGACCAGAATACGCTGGGTAGTGCCCACCATTCTCTCGCTGATAGCTGTAGCCTGCAGCAGGATTTGTGCTTGCAAAACGGCAAGGCGGTGTTTCTTTTCCTGCTCGCTGGTGTGATCTGGCAGATCTGACGCAGGTGTTCCTGGTCGAGGGCTGAAAATAAAGCTGAATGATGTGTCGTAACCCACATCGATAATCAGATTCATGGTGTCTTCAAAGTCCTTTTGTGTCTCGCCGGGAAAACCAACAATGAAGTCAGACGACAGGCTTATATCAGGGCGAATGGCTTTGAGCTTGCGTATGATGGATTTGTATTCCAACGCGGTATGTCCGCGCTTCATGGCTGCCAGTATACGATCAGATCCGCTCTGGATTGGCAGATGCAGATGGCTGACCAGTTCTGGAACATGGTTATAAATATCGATCAGGTTGCTGCGGAACTCTACTGGATGCGAGGTTGTGAATCGAATCCGGTCAATACCGTCGATAGCAGCGATGTAGCTTATCAGTGTTGCAAAATCAACAATCTGCCCGTCGTGGCTGAGGCCACGATAAGCGTTTACGTTCTGTCCAAGCAGATTGATTTCGCGAACCCCTTTGCTGGCCAGATGCACGGCTTCCGCCAATACATCATCCAGCGGTCGACTGACTTCTTCACCACGGGTATAGGGTACAACGCAAAATGAACAATATTTGCTGCAGCCTTCCATCACTGTCAGAAATGCTTCGCATCCAGACACAGAGGGTTCGGGCAGACGGTCGAATTTTTCGATTTCAGGAAAGCTGATATCTACAACAGGGCCATAACCATTCGATTTATTGAGCATCTCGGGTAGTTTATGTAAGGTTTGCGGGCCAAACACCACGTCCACATAAGGTGCACGTTTACCAATAGCGGCACCTTCCTGGCTGGCAACACAGCCGCCGACCGCAATTTTGATCTCAGGTCTGGCCTTCTTTAAACCCTTCCAGCGCCCCAGCTGGTGAAATACTTTTTCCTGCGCTTTCTCTCGTATGGAGCAGGTATTGAGCAGCAAAATATCTGCTTCTTCGGCGGTTGCAACCAGATCGGCACCATGGGTTTCCTGAAGTAAATCAAGCATGCGGGACGAGTCATACTCGTTCATCTGACAACCATGGGTCTTGATAAAGACTTTTTTTCGCACTGTGCTGGAAGGTATGTCGTTGCTCATGTTTTACATCGCTCGGAAAGACATTCAGGAATTGACCCTGACGAAAAGCCGCGGATTATAACAGCAAATTGGCGGTGCTGCTGTATCTGGGCGGCTACTTTGAGCTACAATGCGCGCCTTGACCCGAGTCATCCCATTTGTTTTATCCGCGTTTTTGAGAGAGTACGATGGCCATCCGCCAGGAAATTTATCGCATCACCTTCCTCAACAAAGGCAAAGTCTATGAGATTTTTGCCCGCCAGGTCTATCAAAGCGAGCTTTACGGTTTTATTGAAGTCGAAGAGTTTCTATTTGACGAACGCAGTCAAATGCTGGTTGATCCCAGCGAAGAAAAACTGAAAATGGAGTTTCAGGACGTCAAGCGCAGTTTTATACCTCTGCAAGCCATTCTGCGTATTGATGAAGTAGAAAAGACGGGCGTGGCCAAAATCAGCAGCGGCGACAATATCATGCCATTTCCATTGCCCGCTTTTGGTACGCGCAATTCCGGAAACACTGGCAACGAAAGCTGAAGCATCGCTTGCTTGAGTATTTTCTCGCCTTATTGGCAGATGCCTGCTTTTTTGCGCAGGCATTCAGTTTCAATTCAGACTCCTTGTTGTATAACTGATCCCGTAAGCACTTAATTCCAGATGTTCCAACAGAATCTCTGTGAAGTTTGCGATATGGTGCTCAATTCGACGGAGGGCAGGCAATGAAACTTTTTCCGAGCACAATTCAATCTTCGAGAAGCAAGCGCTTGCTGAATAGCATGATGCTCGGCGCTGTGATTGTACTGGCCAGCACAGGTGCAAGTACTGCGTTTGCAGACAGGACATACACAACCGTCGTTCGTGAGACGGTTTATTACTCCCCATCCAGAGTCATTGTCTCTCCGACCGTGATTGTGCCCGTCAGCAACTCGGTCTACATCGGTGTCGGTGGCGGAACGTATGTCACTCATCAACCTAGACAAACCGTTGTTTATCGCGAAGTGACGCGACACAACGATCGTTACGATGATCGTTACGATGATCGTTACTACAGGGGTAACAAGTATCAAGGTAACTCGGTATGGGGTTACTCCGGTCATGGCAATGCGCATGGTCATCGCAACAAAGAGCCGGTTCGTGGACGATGGTCGGGCTCCGATCGTCACAGAGACGTCATTTATGTTGAAAAGGATGGGCGCCGGAATTCAAGTTATCGGGAAACCGAAAGACGCAGTGTCGAAATACGCGATCGCAGCCGTTAATCGCGACCGTTGAGGAAGAGTAATTATCAGGCTAGTTTGTGGGGAGGGATGGTTTTTGAAACCAGACCTCCCTTTTTTTTGGGGAAGTAACCCTAGAGCAAAATCAACCAGTTGATTTCATGACAGACACAAAACCGTTAGTTCCGCTGTATTGCCATTGGGCTTCGTTGCTGTTGTGGACGTGATTTACTGACTCATACTGAACATAGTCAAAAAACGCATTTGACGGCAAGCCGTTAATCACAATCGGCGCGCCTGCGAGCCCACGCATCATCTTCATTTCCACAGAAGATTCCGGGGTGCTGAAACGCAAAATGTCGCCTTCTTCACTGATTTGCAGCTCAACCGATTCCCTGATCCGTGCCAGTGCATGGAAGCCGGTAAACGCCAGAGGCAGCAGTTTATTCAGCGTCGCTGATTGCGCATTGGTCATAGCAGCATCCATGTAGAGTCGTGTCCACTGGCCCATGGAAAATGTCACCAGAAATTTGATACCGGCAAGATTTTCACCTTCAAGTTGGCCTTCACGAATCTGAATCAATCGATTGCCCAGGCAGCCCTTATCGGTTGGTCTGCCAAAATTGCATGGACACGGAATGGCGCAGCTGCAGCATTCTGCGACATCAGCAACAAACGACCAGCGTGGTGTTTCTGCCGCCACTGCATTGCCAGCCTTGAGTGCTGGCAATACGGAGGCTGCGCCCAGCAGCAATGTAAACTCTCGTCGGTTCATTTTTCTTCTCCCGTAATGTTGCATGGACTTAAAGTAATGCGTTTATAGCAAGTTACGAATCAAGTGCCGCAAGCTCAACGCACAGCACAAACACCTGCATGGCCTCATCAATTTCTGCCAGGCTTGGAAAGGACGGCGCAAGTCGGATATTGGTATTCTGAGGGTCTTTTTTATACGGCCAGGTTGAGCCAGCGGGTGTCAATTTTACGCCGGCGCCTGCACATAACTTGACCACCTTGTCGGCCATACCCGGTAAGGTGTCAAACAAAATGAAGTAACCGCCTGCTGGCACCGTCCAGCTGCCAAGTGTTTGCCCGTTGACTGCTTTGCCTGCAAGCCCTTGGTTCAGGTGCTTTAACACCAGTTCAAACTTGGGTTGCAAAATGGCGCGATGTTGTTGCATCAAACCGCGCAGGGTTGGCAGGTCTTTCAGAAAACGTATGTGCCTGAGCTGATTAACTTTATCTGGCCCTATTGTTGAAATGCCAAGCAGATCAGCAAAATGTTTGATATTACTTTCAGACGTGGCAATAAAGGCAATACCAGCACCGGCCAATGTGATTTTGGACGTTGAGCCAATCACAATGACGTTATCGAGCGTGCCGTACTTTTCGCTCAGAGCGATCACGTTGGTCAGTTCCGGGGGATTATCGACCAGGTGGTGTTCAGCGTAGGCGTTGTCCCACAAGATTCTGAAGTTGGCACCCGCCATAGTGCCCAGTTTGGCAAAACGCTCAACTACGTCCGCTGAATACACGACGCCATTCGGGTTGGCGTATTTGGGTACGCACCAGATCCCTTTGATCAGAGGGTCGTTGCGTAACAACGCTTCGATACTGTCCATATCGGGACCATTGTCATCCATGGTGATGGGGATCATTTCGATACCCAAGGCTTCACAAATGGAAAAATGGCGATCATAACCGGGCGCAGGGCACAGGAACTTGATGCGTTGGCCATTCGTGGCTTCTTTGATCCATGCTGAGTCAGCGCCGCGCACGCCATGCAGGTAGGCTCCTTCTACATACTGGTACATCATCTGCAGAGAGCTGTTGCCTCCCACCATGATCTGTGCGGTTTTGGCGCCGAGATAGTCTGCTGCAAACTGGCGTGCCTCCGGGATGCCCAGTCCGCCGCCATAGTTGCGTGCATCCGAGCCGTCGGAGCACTTGAAATCGCCTTGCAGTATGCCGTCCATTGCATTGCTGAGATTCAGCTGTGCCGTGGCCGGTTTTCCCCGGGTTAAATCCAGGTTAAGGTTTTTTGCCTGAATTTGCTGGTACTGGTTCAGTAATTCCTGGCGACGCGCCTGTGTGTTGCTGGTGCTCAAGTGAGACTCCTTGATCAAATCGGAACTGGAAAGCAGGTTTTGTCAAATGCCGGGCAAGGCGGTAGACATTTACTGGCAAAGCGGGGCGCGATTTTACAGTATACTCGCCGCAACTTCGATGCACCGGATGAGAATTCATGAACAAAAGCAAGTCAGGTAATGTTCTTGAACTATCAGATGACTCATCATCGATTGATTTCCCCGGCGTGGCCGAGCGGCATCCTTATGATGTGCTAGGGCCAGATCAGGTGTTGGACGCCGTTGAGGGCTTGGGTTTGCCGAGCAGCGCCCGGGTTTTTGCTCTGAACAGTTATGAAAATCGTGTGTACCAGATAGGGCTGGAGGATGGCAGTTTTGTGATTGCCAAGTTTTATCGCCCTGAGCGCTGGAGTGACGCGCAGATTCTTGAAGAACATGCGTTTACTTTGGAGCTGGAGTCACTCGAAATCCCGGTAGTCCCGCCGATGCTGGTCGATGGTAAGACCTTACATTCCTGCGTTTTTGGCGATCAGACATTCCGTTTTTCTCTGTTTCCGCGACTGGCGGGTCGGCCACCCGAGTTGGATAATCCAGATAATCTGCAAGTGATGGGGCGGTTCCTTGGGCGAGTACACCGCGTAGGCTCACAAGCCTTATTCCAGCATCGTATTGAACTGAGCATTGATCAGTGGGCCGTGAAAAGCAGATCTTTCCTGATTGAGAGGAATTTTATACCTGCCGCGTTGATGCCTGCCTACGCGTCTTTAACGCTGGATTTGATCGAGCGAATCAATAGGGCATTCAACAATTGTGGCCCGTTACAGCGCTTGCGCTTGCATGGTGATTGTCATCCCGGCAATGTGCTTTGGCGAGGAGATCAGCCCTGGTTTGTCGATTTTGATGATGCCATCAATGGTCCGGCCATCCAGGATTTGTGGATGATGTTGTCGGGTGATCGTGATCAGCGTCAGGCACAGCTGTTGGAAATCATCGAAGCTTACGAGGAGTTTTTTGAGTTTGATGCGGCTGAGCTGGGATTGATTGAGCCACTACGTACCTTGCGCATCATGCATCACAGCGCATGGTTGGCAAAACGCTGGACAGATCCGGCATTCCCGCGCAGTTTTCCTTGGTTCAACACGGAGCGTTATTGGGCGGAACACATTCTGGAGTTGCGAGAGCAGCTCGCAGCCTTGGATGAACCGCCGCTGCGATTGTTTCCCTATTAAGGAGCTGCTTGCTCCGCAAGCAGGGCGGTCAGAGCCTGCTCCAGCAATTCAGTGTCACCTTGTCGGAAGCCTTTGTGTACTTTGCGGACAATCCCCTCGCGATCGATGAGAAATGAGGTTGGCATTCCGACTACACCGTACTGATCCATCACCTCAGCAGTTTGATCCAACGCGACGCGGTAGGCGAGTGGTACGGCGAGGTCGTCCAGAAAATCTAACGCATCTTCGACTGGATCGTCGATTGTGATGGCAATTACTTCAAAGCCCTGGTCTTGGTATTTCTCGTACAACGTGTGAATTTCCGGCAGAGAGCGCAGGCAAGGAACACACCACGATGCCCAGAAATCCACATACACAATCTGACCGCGCAGCTCGCTGAGTGTGATGGCCGCTTCGTTTTCACGCACACCTGGCAAGGTGAAATCGGGCGCGACTACGCCTTCCTCAACAGCCATCAGTGGTTGGGCAAGCAGACCAAGACTGACCATAAAGCCGAAAAAAACTGATCTGAGGTTATTGATCATAGGCGTATTTTCTCGCTGCCTGCTCATGCGGTAGTACTGTTGATATTGGAGAATCCTTGCATCAATTCGTGCCAGCGCTGACGGCGCAGTTTCAGTTGATAACGCGCCTGGCGATAACTGTCTCGTAATGCCAGCCGTTCCCAGCGCTCATTGATCTGATCATGCAGCTGGGTACTTTTTGCGTCATACCACTCTTGCTGATGTTTAGCCCACATATCCAATGTGTTTTTAAGCTCGTGATATTCGGCTTCTATACGTGCGCGCCATTTATCAGCATTGGCCAGACTGCTACAGCGTTGTGTCGCATGTTGATATTGCATTTCGAGGCGGGCAGATTCAATGGCCAGCGCCGGAACCCGCTTCAGATCACTGGTTAAACCAACCCAGGAGCATGCCAGGATCAGCCACTTTGTTGGATCAAAGTGCCACCAGCGTATGCCGTTGCGGTAATCCCATTGAAAAGTGTGGTGATAATTGTGATAACCCTCGCCGTAGGTGACCAGAGCAAGATAGGGATTATCACGTGCGGAGCTTTTATCGCTGTATGGTTGACGCCCCCACATGTGCGCAATGGAGTTGATCAGCCAGGTTACGTGCTGACTGAGCACAAGTCTGAGAACACCACTTAACATCAGACCCGCAATGATACTGCCGCCCAGGTAACCCAGAAACGCTGGTACTGCAATATTCATGATTAGCACGAGTGCAAGATAGTGTTTGTGTTGCCATTGTAGAATTGGGTCTTGTTGCAGGTCTTTGATATTTGAGAAGTCGCGCTGACCGCTGGGATAATTTCGCAAGATCCAGCCCATATGGGAGAACCAGAAGCCCTTACCTGCCGAATAGGGGTCGCGATCGTTGTTATCAACAAATTGGTGATGTCGGCGATGATCAGACGCCCAGTTAAACACGTCATTCTGCAGTGCGCATGCGCCCCCCAGAGCAAAAATCAGTCGCAGTATCGGGTGAGCCTTGTAGGTTTTGTGTGACCACAGGCGATGGTAACCAGCCGTGATGGAAAGACCACAAAAACCCATCATGCAGACAAACATAACCCAATGTATGGTGCTGTACCCTACAAGAAATCCATAAAGTGGAACCAGGGTAGCAGCGGCCAGCGGCGTTGCTGTAAACAGAATCATGTTGGTCCAATTGATCGGGGGCTTTTCTGCAGCGCTGGTATGAGAGTCTTGAATGGACATAAAGTTTGGCGATTCCTGAAAATATTTGAATACATGCATAAGACAGCAGTGAACTGCTGTTTATTGCATAAGCAGAATATTACATGTGTATTGGCCGATTAGAAACATTCCTGATCGGCAAGGTATGATGTACATCGTGACCAGAGACGAATTTACAGCAGGAATTTTGCAGGAGCAGCATTCAATGACAAGTACTCAGCTACAGGATCTGGTGGTAGATCTGCAAACCCGTTTTGCCTTTCAGGAAGACAGCATTCAAACCTTGAATGACATTGTGACCCGGCAACAGCGTCAGATTGATGTGCTCGAAAGAGAGTTGGAATTGCACCGCGAAAAGCTGACCGAGCTTATACAGTCTGCCGAGGAACGTTCGCCCACGGTATCTGCAACCGATGAGCGGCCGCCGCACTACTGATGGTGCCAGTTTCCCTATCGGGAAACGGCCATCACATCATCAGCCTGAAGACCCTTGTCACCAACACTGACAGAAAATTCAACACGCTGACCATCTTTGAGTACTCGGTGTCCGTCGCCTCTGATGGATCTGAAGTGGACAAAGATGTCCTCGCCGCTGTCGCGGGTTATGAATCCGAAACCTTTACTGGCATTGAACCACTTTACCTGCCCGGCTTCGCGTTTTGCGCCCGACGCTGAACCTTGAGGATTTGCCGCTTTTGCTGCAGCTTCGCGTCGTGACGAGGCCCCAGGCTTTGCGGGCTTTTTGGCGGGACGAGGGTTAACTGTCCTTAGGGACAGCCAAGCACTGAATCCGCTAAAAACAAACACCAGACCAGTAATGGAGAGTATCAGTGAGGTCAACGAGCTGGTTTGCAATTGCTGGATGAGGATGTAAGTAACAGGTAAAGAAACAACGGTCGATAACAGGGTCGAGCTGGCTATTTTGCGGAACATTGAGTATCTCATGAAGCTTTGTGCTTGATTGCGAAGATGATTTTAATTGTTGTTTTGCCAAGGCAAACTGATTTTACCGCTATCTGATACTAAATCAATCAGCTCGACGACAAGTTGCCTCGCCGCAGCGTCGAGTCACCAGCGCACTTTAACAAAGTTGGTTTTTTGTTCAGTGGCGATTCAGCTTGTTAGCCGTAGTCTGTATCGGTGTCAAAGCACAATTTTCACGTTTTATCGTTGCAAACAGAGCCGAAAGCAGAGGTGACCTATGAAGGATTCAAAAGATTTTACACTTGTTAAAACAGCGGCCAAACGCACAGCAATCATTATTGGCATACTGGGGGGCGGAGGCATTTTATTCGCCAGCCCCGTTTTTGCGCAGTCACAGTATGTGTATGCGCAAGTGCTGGAGTCGCGCGCCATTTATCAATCAGTTACCGTAGCCGCTCCGCAAGAGGAGTGCTGGGAAGAGGAGGTTCGCGTGCGGGAATCTCGTCACCGTAGCAGTCAGACACCTGTATTGATCAGCACCATCATCGGGGGAGCGCTTGGCAATGCGGTTGGAAACAATAAATCCAGTCAGCGCGTCGGCACGGTGGTGGGTGCCATGTTGGGGCACTCGGTTGGTCGTGATATAGTTCGAGCTGATTCACGCCCCCAGACAGCACGTTACCAGACCGTACAACACTGCGAATCTGTCACAGCCTACCGTGACGAGGAGCGATTGATGGGATATCAGGTTCGTTATCTGTATAACGGGGAGGAGTTTACCGTTCGCACTGAGCAAGATCCCGGTGAGCAGATACGACTGCGTGTCAGCCACGATCCGGTACTCTGAACTCGGTTGCCCAATATTATGGAGAGTTATGAAACCGTCAGGCTCAAGATCATGTATTTGCATATCGCCTTGGGGAGCACTGCAGAGACTTCTGCTGATTGCTGCAGTGCTCCTCATTCCGTTGTGGAGCCTTTCGGTGTCAGCTCAGCAACAAGAGGACTCTGCTGTCAGAGCCGAGAGTGAGCAGCCGGCCCGGTCGGTGAGTGAAAGGCAGGCTCTGGAACTGGTCAGAGCACGTTTTCCTGGCAATATCATCAGCATCAATGAGGTCAGGCAGGGCGAGCGGATCAGATTCAGAGTCCGTATCGATAACGAGGGCAATATTTATACAGTATATGTTGATCAATCGACAGGAGCGGTCAGCCGGGAGTAGGGTATGCGCTTGTTAGTGGTAGAGGATGAAAGCCTGCTGCGACAACAGCTGGTGATGGGTTTGCAGCGTGCCGGATTTGTTGTGGATGATGCCTCAGATGGCAAAGCCGGGCTGTTTCAGGCTTTGGAGTACGATTACGATGCAGCAATTATCGATCTGGGATTGCCGCAACTCGATGGCATCAGTGTGATTCGCAAGCTCAGAGAAGCGGGTCGGAAGTATCCCGTATTGATTTTAACAGCGCGTGGCGACTGGCAAGACAAAGTCGCGGGTCTTGACGCAGGCGCCGATGATTATGTGGTCAAGCCATTCAGAATCGAGGAAATTCAGGCGCGGCTGAATGCATTGCTCCGGCGCGCGGCAGGTTTTGCCAGTCCGTTGATTTCTGCGGGCCCCATCAGTCTGGACACCAGCAGCAAACGCGTCACGGTCAGCGGTAGCCCGGTTGAGT
The DNA here is from genome assembly GCA_030696315.1 of Pseudohongiella sp. Lineage (GTDB taxonomy): Bacteria > Pseudomonadota > Gammaproteobacteria > Pseudomonadales > Pseudohongiellaceae > Pseudohongiella. The sequence goes on from JAUYSM010000075.1 coordinate 141,110, forward strand.
TGACGGCCTATGAATACAAGACACTGGAATATCTGATGATGCATATCGATCAAGTAGTCTCGAAGGCTGAGCTGACCGATCATCTGTATGCACAGGACTACGACAGAGACAGCAACGTACTGGAGGTGTTTATCCGTCGTTTGCGTCAGAAACTGGATCCTGATCAGTCACTGCAACCCATTGATACTGTTCGCGGCCAGGGATATCGGCTGCGAATCATGGACTGATATGTTGTCAGGGCGCGATGCCGGTTATTCCTTGCAAACGCGCCTGCTGATGGCAGTGACCTTGCTATTGACTGTGTTTCTGGGATTGACAGGATTTGTCCTCGATAGAGCGTTCCGCAACAGTCTGGAGACGGGTGTTGCAGAGCAATTGCAGACACAACTTTATGTTTTACTGGCGGCTGTAGATGAGGATGCTGGTCAGTTTTATGTCAGCGAAAATTTGCGTGAACCTCGCTTCAGTCAGTTGAACAGTGGGCTGTACGGTCTCATCAGTAGTCCGGGGCAGGGGGAATTGTTGCGGACGCAATCTGCACTCGAGTTTGTATTGCCCGACAACGCGCTGGCCGACATGTCTGGTGCGGACTTGAACCGGGGTGAAACCAGGTTTGGTCGGATTTCCGCCGCTGATGGTCAATTTGACTACTTTGAAATCAGTTATGCGGTGACCTGGGAGAACAGGCCGCAGGCCATCGTTTTCCAAGTGCTGGAATCGGCCGATGGTTATTGGGCAGAGGTCGCAGAGTTCCGAACCAGTCTGTTTTCCTGGTTTGGTGCCTTGGCAGTTTTGTTATTGATTTTCCAGTTATTGTTGCTGCGTTGGGGGCTATCGCCACTGCGCAGGCTAGCGCGTGATTTAAAGCAAATTGAGAATGGACTTGCGGAATCACTTGGAAATCACTATCCATCAGAACTCAGTTCAGTCACCCAGAACCTGAATCTGTTGATTCAGTCCGAACGCAAGCAGCAGACGCGTTATCGCACAACCTTGGGAGATCTGGCGCATAGTCTGAAAACACCACTGGCAGTCATTCAAGGGGAGGTGTCGGCAAGTGCAGATCCTGGCTTGCCACATGAGCAACGCATCGAGCGGCTGGCCATGGTGCAAGAGCAACTCGACCGAATGAATCAGATCATCACCTATCAGCTGCAAAGAGCAGTGCGTTCGGGAAGTGTTGGCAGCCTCGCGAGCCAGGTCAATATCAAGGATACCGCGGCCAGTTTGTGCCGTGCGCTTGAAAAGGTGTATGTCAGCAAAGCTGTTGTGTTCAATCAGCAGATTGACCCGCGGGTGTTGTTTTTGGGAGATGAGCGAGACTTGATGGAGCTATTGGGTAATCTGCTCGATAACGCCTGTAAGTATGGCCATGGCAAAATTCACGTTAAGGGGCAGTTGCTGGGCGATAACCCGCCGCGTTTTGAGTTGCTTATCGAAGACAACGGCGCTGGCATAAATCCGGATGATAGCGATCGGATACTGCAACGTGGGGTGAGGCTAGACACGCTCGCACAGGGGCAGGGAATCGGCCTGGCGGTGGTGGCAGATATTGTGCAGAGCTACGGCGGCAAAATCAGTGTCAGCCGCAGTGAAATGCTGGGGGGTGCAGCAATCTCAGTGCTGCTGAGTAATATCCGGCTTCAGCTTTAAAAAAATATTGCAGCCAGGCAGGATGCCAGAGTCATGGCAAACAAGAACCACTTGATGGTGTTTTGACTTGCCTTGATCGCAAACTTGACGCTGAAGTAACTTCCAAGCATCGTGCCGACGGCCAGAATCAGCCCTGGAATCCACTTGACCTGATCAAACCAGATAAAAATCCCCAGTGAAACGCTCGTAAATGCCAGCGTACAGACCATCTTCAAGGCATTGGCCCGAACCAGATCATAACGCAGACCGCCGGCAAGCGCGGCGAGCAAAATGAATCCAACACCTGCCTGGACAAATCCGCCATAAACGCCTGCAAGCAACAATCCCCACCAGGCCCCTCGATGCTGATTGACAGATTGCACAGGGGTACCGGGTTCTGGAGCCAAAAAGCCGGGTTTGATCAGGATGACCGCTGACATAGTCAGCACAGTGCCAAGCAAAAGAGGCTTTAGAGCAACATCGGGTGTCAACGCAGCTGCAAGTGCACCAATGACGCCACCAATGAGATTGGGAACCAAGATGGGCAGAATTGATGGGGTATCAAGCCGGCCATATTTGTGGAACCCGCGAACGGCTACGACACTTTGCAAAATCACCCCGACTCGATTAGTGCCATTTGCAACATCCGCAGGCAGGCCGAGGACCATCAACATAGGCAAGGTAAGATTTGATCCTCCCCCCGCAAGTGTATTTACCCAGCCAGCGATCATGCCCATCAGCACAAGTATGCCTAGCAAAACAATATCGTATTCCATGCCTGATCGACCTGTTTGCTGAGCGCAAGTGCTGTAAAGGCGCGGATTATAGGTATCTGGTAAGCAAAATTGCAAAACAGGTGTGGTGACTGACTATACTCCTTGAGGACATGTCACTGGAGAAACCAGATGCGCAAAGGGATTTTGCCACTACAAATGCTATCTACATGCAGCAGACATCAACAAGGGACCAGCTTGATCGAGGTGCTGATGACCGCAACAGTCATTGGCATGGGTGTCATAGGTCTTTTGAGGCTGCAGAGTTTTGGTTTGGTGCTTGCGCAGGACTCCCTGCAGCGTCAAACAGCAACATTGTTGTTGATGGATCTGACCGAGCGTGTACGTGTTAGTTCGGAGGCGTTTCAGCACATTGATAGCACGTATCTGAACAACCCAATCCCAACGACGACACACTGTGCCAGTGGGGTGCGCTGCACACCTGAGCAGTTTGCGCGGTATCAGGTTTTTGCATGGAAAAGCCGCGCTGCTACGCTGCTGCCAGACGCCGAGGTGGGAATTGATCGTTTGTCAGGGATAGGCAGCATAAGTTGGCAGGTTTCGATCAGCTGGTTTTCGGATGCCGGCGAGCCTGTTACCGGGCGGATTGTGTTGTGATGGGATGCCGACTTCATCAACAGGGTTTGTCCTTGCTGGAATTGACACTCAGCAGCGGGATTGCATCGGCATTATTGTTGCTGATCCTGCAGCTGTTCAGTTATAGCAATTCAATCGGGCTGGAGCATCAGCGCCTGAGCCGGCAACTGGAGAATGCGGCGTCCGTCCGACATTTGCTCAGTCACAGTGTGCGTGATGCTCTGTTTGTTGATCTAAGTGAGAGTCAATTCAATGACCCTCAACAATCTTGCCTCGGCATTTTTCAGAACCAAGTGTGCTACCCGCCTTTCCAAAGTTGGAAACAAGGCTCTATTGGCCCAGTGGTGTCACCAGCCGTTGTGCCTGACTCATATCTGATCTGGTTAAAACAGTCCTGCTGTCCCGGTGTTATCGCGGATCTTTGGTTTCTCGCTTATCGCGGAGGCAGCAATGCCAATCCTCCTTCATTGTTCAGGCGCAGGCAGTTCAGTGATGGCAGATTTTCAGCTTCTGAAGAAGTGGTCGAAGGGGTTTCACAACTGACACCTGAGCTGACACTTGCACTGCGCGATGAAATGGATGAATCCCTTGTCTACATGACGGGGTTGAGTCCCGAACACATCGACAACTGGTGGGCTGTTGCAGCAGTTCAGTTTCACGTCAGTATGGGACTGACAACAACAGCCACTGCCAACAATAAAAATTACTCGTTTTTTGTGGCCGCGCGACAATGGGCTCGTTGAGTCGGGGTTTATCTCACACCTATTTGACCCGTCGCTACGCAGGGTCGATCATGATTGTCTGCATGGTATTTCTTGCCGCACTGTCCATCACCGCATTGGCAGCATTTGAGATTTCTTTGCTCGGACGGAAAATGATTTTTGCATATGCAAGGCACAATAGCGCATTTCTCGATGTAGAGAATCAGTTGCTTGAAGTTGAGCAGCAGGTCTGGCAGCAGCTGGATAGTCTTGGTCTGGTGTCCACAATGTCGTTTTGGTCTGCGGAACCTGCACAAGCAAACTCTGAGCCTTTTTCTGTAGCATTTGATGCCCAGTGGGCACAAACCGAATTCGGCTCTGCACAGTGTGGAGACTTGTTTTCTGTCACCACAGTGGAGCATCCGCAGGAGAGCTCAGCTGCCTTGCGGCCCAGTGCTGAGTGGTTTGTGTGTTGCGAAACAGCTCTGGACTGTGAGCAGGGCCGGTTTTTGTCAACACGTAGGCAGTGGCGGCGTGGTCAATTTTAATAAAACTGGCGCTTACAGGCAGGCAAGTTGATTATCTGAAGCAAATCGCACTCGCCCCGCTGAATTTATCAACATTTGCTGAGGTGTGAATGCTGTTTGTGGGGCTGGACACCAGGTGAACGTGCCATTTTGATCAGCCAGCTGGCCGAGTGCGTCAATCCTGATGGACTGTCGATTACCGAAGGCGCGCCAACTGATGGTGCCTCGCAGAGCTTGCGAGGTGTTGTTTGTGGCTGAGGTCCAGCTCAGTACGTCGATGAGCTGATCGCCTTCAGTTATTTGTCGATTGTTATCTCTGTCGATAAACGAAATTGCCCCTGCACTCCAGTTACTGTCACAATTCAAGCCATCGCTGCTGGGGCAGATCACAGTGACAAGATGCATGGCAATGGAGGTTGCTCTGGCGTTTGCTAAAAGAGCGGTCATGTGTGTAAACACTCTGTTTGCCTCATTGCGCTGGGCAAAATCCAGTGCAGGCAGCGCCAGACGAGCAAGCACTGCTATAATCGCCAAGGTCAAAATCAGTTCCAACAAGGTAAACCCCTTTTGAGAGTCCTTTGGATGTTTGCTACGGACATGGGCTGATTGCATGTGTCGAACTTCCTGCTTTTCTGAGTCAGTGAATCAGAGATGACCACAACGGCCCTCTGAAATCAGTCTAGCAGTGGGCAAGGAGAGGTTCCCTTTTTTGACTGATTACTTGATTGTGGGTGCCGGCGTATCCGGATTGCTGGTAGCAAGGGAATTATTGGCTGCGGGCGCCACGGTATGTCTGATTGATCGCAATGAGGCGGGTCGAGAAGCATCGTGGGCGGGAGGCGGTATCGTTTCACCACTTTATCCGTGGCGATATTCAGAAGCTGTTACTGCCTTGGCATGCAGAGCGCAAGACATCTATCCTCGGTTGGCTGCTGATTTATTAAATGAAACAGGCATTGATCCGCAATACCGCGAGTGTGGGCTGCTGATGTTGGAGGCGCCTGATCGTCAGCAGGCGCTGGATTGGTCGTCCCGGTATTCGCGGCCCGTTCAGCTTTGGGATGAACAGCGTATCTATGACCATGAAAAGGAACTTGCCCCAGGCAGTGTTAGCGCACTGTGGATGCCAAGCGTCGCAAATGTCCGTAACCCTCGGCTATTGCAGGCGCTGCGAGCGTCAGTGATTTCTTCTAATGCTGCAGTGCTCAAAGAGCATTGTGAACTTTTATCCTTAGACTCAAGTGACACACACGCCATTACGGCTTGTGTCAGGCACAACGGTGTCGTCAGCCAGATACATGCTGGAAGTGTCATTGTTACAGCTGGCGCATGGACCGGGCAGTTGATAGCCGGCCTGCAGTCAGATATCGGCATGGGCACTGCGGAACCCCGTGTTCAGGTTGCGCCTGTAAAGGGCGAGATGTTGCTATATCGCACTGACCGAAAATTACTGAACGGAATTGTGTTGAGCAACGGCCGTTACTTGATCCCGCGTGAAGATAATCTGATATTGGCGGGCAGCACGCTGGAATATAGCGATTTTGATAAAACAATCACTGAGCAGGCTCGAAGTAGCCTTGTTGCTAGCGCTGTCAACATGGTGCCGGCACTGGCTGAGTCGACGATTGTTGCGCAGTGGGCGGGTTTGCGACCAGGCTCTCCTGCCGGCGTTCCATATATTGGTCGTGTTCAAGGGCTGGATAATGTTTTTGTGAATGCGGGACATTTCCGTAATGGTCTGGTGCTGGCGCCCGCATCTGCAAAACTGCTGGCCGATATTGTATTGGGGCGCGTACCCGACATTGACCCTACCCCCTATGACCCGACGCGGCAACGCGAGTCAGCTGGTTTTGGATCTTGAATTTACTTGTTCAGCCGCTTTGACGACAATACGCGCGCAAAGTAACAGAGTGGGTGCACGTGCAGCCCGCACAGACAGAGGTTGGGATGACAGGTCAGTTAATTGTTGTAATGGCGCAGGTCAATTTTTTGGTCGGCGATATTCAGGGGAATACCGAGCGCATCATTCGACTTTCTCAAGAGGCGGTTGCTTGTTATGGCGCTGATGTTGTTGTTTTTCCAGAACTGGCAGTTACCTCCTATCCACCCGAAGATTTGCTGCTAAGACCGGCACTGCAAGAGCGGGTTGACCTTGCGCTGACAGCCATCATGCAGGCCCGTATACCGGCTGCATTGATCGTCGGGCATCCTCAACGTGATCATGGCCTATTGTTTAATGCAGTATCAGTGATTATCGACGGTCAATGTGCTGCCCGGTATTACAAACAACATCTGCCCAATTATCAGGTGTTTGATGAGCAACGTTATTTTGCGGCTGGCTCAGAACCCTGCCTTGTCACAATCAAAGGTCTGAGAGTTGCATTTACCATCTGTGAAGATCTTTGGAATACCTCGCCAATTCAGCAGGTTTCAGCGGCTGGCGCTGATTTGCTGATTAATATCAACGCGTCGCCGTTCAGTAAACACAAACTCGAGCAGCGCATCGAACTGTTACGACAACGCTCACTGCAGGCAGCGGCGCCTATCGTCTATGTAAACCTTGTGGGTGGGCAGGATGAATTGGTTTTTGATGGCTTTTCCCTGGTTTCTGATGCGGAAGGCAATGTCAGTGTTGCTGGTCCAGGCTTTTCGGAAGCGCTGATCCCGGTCACATTTGATATAGAACCTGGCAAGCCGGCAGTGCCGCAAATGCCAGTCACGCATTTATTGCCTTCAGTGGAACAACGTTGTTATGACGCCATGGTGATGGGCTTACGCGACTATGTCAGTAAAAACGGGTTCAAAACAGTGCTCTTGGGGTTGTCCGGCGGCATCGATTCCGCGCTAACCTTGGCGGTCGCTGTTGATGCCTTGGGAGCCGACAGAGTTAGCGCAGTCATGATGCCATTTACCTACACATCTGAAATGAGTATGAGTCTGGCAAAGGAGCAAGCTGAACGGCTGGCTGTCAATTTTACAGTGGTGTCGATTAAAGATAGTTTTGATGCTTTTATGGCCGCATTGTCTGACGAGTTTTCCGGGTTACCGGCGGGATTAGCCGAACAGAACATTCAGGCGCGTTGCCGTGGCGTTTTGCTGATGGCAATTTCTAATAAAAAAGGCGCGCTGGTGCTCACCACGGGTAACAAGAGCGAAGTGGCTGTTGGATATTGCACACTTTATGGTGATATGGCTGGCGGTTTTGGCGTATTAAAAGATGCCAGCAAAATGTTTGTTTATGCGCTTGCCCGTTATCGCAATTCATGTGAACTGGAAGAGGGGGAGAAATTGGTGATTCCTCAGCTTGTTATAGATCGGCCACCCACAGCAGAGCTGGCGCCCGGGCAACGCGACGATGATAATCTGCCACCGTATGAGCGCCTTGATCAGATACTGGAACACTACATCGAGCAGGATCTGAGCGCAGACGACATTATTGCCCGGGGATTTGAGCAGGCAGAGGTTTTGCGCGTGATCAGGCTGGTCGATCTCAACGAGTATAAAAGGCGTCAAAGTGCGCCAGGGGTGCGCTTGACCGAACGAGGGTTTGGCAGAGATCGTCGATATCCCATCACACAGGGCTGGAAGGCTTGATTTTAAGGGCTGCTTTATGAGGCAACACATTCTTGACGCGCTTGAGCAATCCCAGGTTTATTTGCAACGGTTTATGTCTTCTGGCGATAGCCTGGACGCAATCGATCGTGCAGCGACATTGCTGATAAATACACTTTCCAACGGCAATGCAATTTATGCCTGCGGGAATGGTGGATCAATGAGCGACGCTATGCACTTTGCTGAGGAGTTGACCGGGCGATACCGAAAAAATCGTGCTGGGCTGTCTGCAACTGCTATCAGTGATCCTGGGCATATCAGTTGTGTCGCCAATGACTTTGGTTATGACTATATTTTTTCCCGATACCTGGAGGCGCGTGCCAAACCGGGCGATTGCCTGTTGGCCATCAGTACCAGCGGTCGCAGCGTCAATGTGATCAAGGCGGTTGAATATGCGCGATCAAATGGTATCGAGGTGGTCAGTCTGACGGGGGCCGCTGAGTCAGCACTGGGTAAGTTGGCAAGCGTTGATATCAGTGCTGGCGCCAGTGATTTTGCTGACAGAGTGCAGGAAGTACATATAAAAATCATACATATCCTGATTGAATCGATCGAAAGGCATTTCTTTCCGGAAAATTACTGAGCCGACGCAGCGTTGACTGCGTCAGGCAAGTGAGCTTTTGGCTAAGCAGTATTATTGTTGTGGGAGTTCATCTGTTGGCGAAACTGGTGGCACATCGTCAGGCCTTACAACCGGGCCATTATTACCAAATCTGCCCATCGACAGTATGTTGAGTAACGAGCGGCCAGTATTCGGTGATGCTGATTGTGGCGCGATAGACGGATTGGGGCGCGTAGTCGGTGCCAGTGGTGTGTTATCCGCGTTGCTGCCTAGCAGGCCAAAGCTCACGGTATACAGCAGCGATGGATTGGTGACATGGTCGCGGACGGTAAAGTTGCCGCTATTATCCAGCGTCGGGTGATCTGGGAAATTGGTTTTTAACAAAGCGATTGATGTGTCTGCCAGATCATCGAGTCCCAGGCGCAAGTAGCACTCTGCCATAATTGACACGGCTTCAGCGACGGCTGGGCTGCCCTGAAAGTTTTCAACAACATACCGCGCCCGGTTTAGAGCAGCGATGTAAGCTCTTCTTTCCAGATAATACGTAGATACATGTATTTCGTAGGTTGCCAGATTGTTCCGCAGGAAAATCATTCTGGCTTGCGCGTCAGCGGCGTAATCACTGTCTGGATAAAGCGCCAGTAGCAGCGAGAATTCGGTAAATGCGTCCCGCGCGCGCGTGATGTCGCGTTTTGAAGGGTCAGTGGGCAGGAATCGACTCACGAATCCGGAGTTCTCAGTAAATGAAGCTACACCTTTGAGGTAGTAGGCATAGTCGATGTTTGGATGGTCAGGGTGTAACCGAATAAATCGGTCTGCAGCTGCTCGCGCGCCTTCTACATTGCCGCTACGATAGTTGGCGTAAATAAGTTCAAGTTGCGCTTGTGCTGCATATTGACCAAAGGGGAAGCGCGCTTCCAAGGCTTGGTATGTCCTGACAGCGCCAGAATAATTGCCTGAATTAAGTTGGCGATTGGCATCACGATAAAATTGCTCCTCGGTAGAGAGGTTGGCAAATTCGTCACGCTCTTCTCTGAGCGAGGAGCAGGAAACAGTCAAACTAATCAGTATCAGGCTGAGCAGGACTCGCACACTATCTCTCCAACGGTACACCCTTATCTTTTCAGGGCGCGACTTAACAAAGACAAAACAGACTATAATGCCTGCCATAAGAGCGCTATTTAAACACAGCAAGCCGTTTGAACCCAAGCATCTGCTGCGCTCATGTAAAATTGGCCGGGGGCCACTCAAGTACCATGACCGAAAAAATTGCCATGACGGCTATTGTTCCCGAAAATCTGGATGGCGCACGTCTGGATCAGATTGCAGCGAGTTTGTTTTCCGAATACTCCCGTGGTCGTTTACAGACCTGGATAAAGGAGGGACGCCTGCTGGTCAATAATTCCCTGCTGCGCTCAAAAGACAAGCTGACTGCAGGCGACGTCTTGGTGCTTGAGACCGAGATGCAGGTACCTGACGAAGGACATTGGCAGGCAGAACCAGTAGAGCTTGATATCGTGTTTGAAGATGACGATATTCTGGTGCTTAACAAACCGGCGGGCACAGTGGTGCATCCGGCGGCGGGAAACAGATCCGGCACATTGATGAATGGGCTGTTGCACTATTGCCCGGCACTACAGAACCTGCCAAGAGCCGGTATCGTGCATAGACTGGACAAGGACACAACCGGCCTGATGGTGGTGGCCAAAAGCCTGCCTGCACACCATCGATTGGTACGTCAGTTGCAAAAACGAGACGTCAGCCGTCTTTATGAAGCCGTTGTATTGGGCGTTTTGACAGCAGGGGGAACGGTTGATGCGCCACTGGGCCGACATCCTGTGATGCGCAAAAAACGTGCGGTCATACAAAGTGGTAAGGATTCGGTCACTCATTATCGGGTCATTTCGCGATTTCGCGCCCATACACACGTCCAGTGTCAGCTGGAAACCGGACGTACGCACCAGATCAGAGTGCATATGAGTCATATCCGGCATCCTCTCGTTGGCGATCCGGTATACGGTGGACGATTGCATATTCCAGGTGGTTGCAGTCCCCAGTTGGCCACTACCTTGCGAGAGTTCAAACGACAAGCGCTGCATGCGGCTCATTTGGGTTTTATCCATCCCATTTCGGGAGAAGAGGTAAGCTGGGACGTTCCGCTTCCGGAAGATATGCAGAGTCTGCTGGCTACTCTCAAGGCGGATATGTCGTAATGAGTCGCACTTTGCAGAGCGAATCAGTTGAAGTTGCTTTGCCGGAGATCATCAAACCTGACTGGCCAGCGCCAGAGTGTGTCACAGCATTTGTGACCTGCAGATCTGGTGGATACAGCCTAGGTCTATTTTCATCTTTTAATGTTGGACAGCATGTGGGCGATGACCCGCTTGCGGTCAGGCGAAACAGGGGAAAGCTAAAACAGTTATTGCCAGCACAGGCGCGCTTGCAATGGTTAAACCAAGTGCATGGCACTCGGGTTATTGACGTGTCGCCGCGCACCACTTCACTCAGGCGAAAAACCGGTGATGCAGCCGTTGTTCATGATAATGATTTTGGTGCTGTTGTCATGACTGCAGACTGTTTGCCGGTTTTTTTTACGGACTCTCAAGGTTCGGTGGCCGCTGTTGCTCATGCCGGTTGGCGTGGATTGCTCGATGGTGTACTTGAACAGACAATTCTGTCGATGAGAGTTGTACCTGATCAATTGATGGCGTGGATGGGGCCGGCCATTGCACCATGCCATTTTGAAGTGGGGGCAGAGGTCAAGGAAGCTTTTGTGAGACACCCTGTTTGGGGCGAACGCCGTATCCCTGATATCGAGTCGGCCTTTTCAGTTTCAACAACGCACCCGGATCGATTTATGATGGATATCTACAGAGTTGCGCGCGCGCGAATGTTGCACGCGGGTATCCAGAATATTTATGGCGGAGAGTTTTGTACAGTGTGTGACAGCACACGATTTTTCTCCTATCGACGTGAAAAGATAACGGGCAGGATGGCAAGTTTGATTTATCTCAAGTCATGACCTGAAATTTCTCTATCAACATCGCAGTTACGCTTGCCCAGCTTGAAATTTTAAGACTTCACCCTAATTAAAACGTCAATCGTTATTAAACACACGACCGATCGTGCGACGTCATTGTATCGGTCAGCAGAGGTGAACTATGCGCATGGAACAATTGACCAGTAAACTCCAGTCAGCATTGGCAGATGCCCAGTCTCTGGCGCTGGGGAACGACAATAATTTTATTGAGCCCGTCCACTTGATACTTGCGCTGCTTGATCAGAAAAGCGGGTCTGTTCGCCCGCTGTTATCCCAAACCGGATTTAATATCAATGAGTTAAAAGCAGGTCTGCAGGCTATATACAACCGTTTGCCAAAGGTTGAAGGCACTGGGGGCGATGTTGCCATGTCTAATGAATTGGGCAGATTGCTCAATCAGGCAGACAAGATGTCTCAAAAGAGTGGAGACAAATTCATTTCCAGCGAAACGGTCATTCTTGCGGCAATGGCCGACAAGGGTGAGTTGGGCAAACTTCTCAACAGCTTTGGAATTTCAGAAAAAGCGCTGGAAAACGCTATCAGCAATTTACGCGGGGGTGAAAAAGTCACAGATGCTGACGCAGAGGATGCATTTCAGGCTTTGTCCAAGTACTGCATTGATCTTACCGAACGTGCAGAAAAAGGCGAACTGGATCCCGTTATCGGTAGAGATGGTGAAATCCGCCGGACCATTCAGGTGCTGCAGCGTCGTACAAAAAATAATCCGGTGCTGATAGGCGAGCCAGGCGTTGGTAAAACCGCGATTGTAGAGGGGTTGGCGCAGCGCATTATTAACGGAGAGGTGCCGGAAGGCTTAAAAGGTAAAAAGATTCTCGCACTGGATATGGGTGCTTTGATTGCAGGCGCCAAGTTTCGAGGGGAATTTGAGGAACGTTTAAAGGCAGTGTTGAAGGAGCTTTCCAAGCAGGAAGGGTCGGTGATTCTGTTTATAGACGAAATACATACCATGGTTGGTGCTGGAAAGGCAGAAGGCTCAATGGATGCCGGAAATATGCTTAAGCCAGCCCTGGCCAGAGGCGAGTTGCATTGCGTTGGCGCTACCACGCTGGATGAGTACCGAAAATACATCGAAAAAGATGCGGCTCTGGAAAGGCGTTTTCAGAAGGTATTGGTGAATGAGCCCACCGAGGAAGACACGATTGCCATACTACGAGGCCTTAAAGAGCGTTACGAAGTGCATCACGGCGTTCAGATAACTGATTCTGCCATCATTGCAGCGGCACGTTTGTCGCAGCGCTACATTCCTGATCGACAATTGCCAGATAAAGCTATTGATCTGATTGATGAGGCCGCAAGTTTAATCCGGATGGAAATTGATTCCAAACCCGAAGAGATGGATAAGCTTGAGCGCCGGTTGATTCAGCTGAAAATTGAACGCGAAGCCTTAAAAAAGGAAGAGGATGAAGCCTCACGTAAACGGCTTGAAAAATTGGCGGACGATATTTTACGTGTTGAAAAAGAGTTCTCTGATCTGGATGAGATCTGGAAAGCGGAAAAGGCCTCGGTTCAAGGTACGCAATCAATCAAGAGTAATCTTGAAAAAGCTAGGGCTGATCTGGAAACCGCCAGACGAGCGGGTGACCTGGCCCGTATGTCAGAGCTGCAATATGGTGTGATTCCTAATCTGGAAAAAACACTGGATATGTCCACGCAGGCTGACATGATGGATATGCAGCTTTTGCGCGATCGCGTGACTGAAGAAGAAATCGCAGATGTTGTCTCGCGCTGGACAGGAATCCCGGTTTCTAAAATGTTGCAAAGCGATAAACAAAAATTACTGCAAATGGAGACTGCTCTCCACAAGCGTGTGATTGGTCAGCACGAAGCCGTGGCTGCGGTAGCCAATGCGGTTCGTCGCTCACGTTCAGGGCTCTCAGACCCAAATCGACCCAATGGTTCATTCCTGTTCCTTGGCCCGACTGGCGTCGGAAAAACTGAATTGTGCAAAGCCTTGGCAGAATTTTTGTTTGATACCGAAGAGGCAATGGTGCGTATTGATATGTCCGAGTTTATGGAGCAGCACTCGGTTGCCCGATTAATCGGAGCACCACCCGGTTATGTAGGTTATGAAGAAGGTGGATATCTCACGGAAGCGGTCCGTCGTCGTCCATACTCAGTGTTGCTGTTGGATGAGGTAGAGAAAGCGCATCCGGATGTGTTCAATATCCTGTTGCAGGTGCTAGATGACGGCCGTCTGACCGATGGTCACGGACGCACAGTAGATTTCCGTAATACCGTTATAGTGATGACATCCAATCTGGGCTCGGATCGAATTCAGGATCTGATGTCGGCTGGCGAGCCAGATGAGCAGACATATGAGCAAGTAAAGCGCGAGGTGATGTCGGTAGTAACGCGCCATTTCCGTCCAGAGTTTGTCAATCGTATAGATGAAACAGTAGTGTTCCACCCTCTGGCTGCTGCGCAGATTCGCAATATTGCCAATATCCAGATTGCTTCACTAAACAAGCGCTTACAGTATAACGATCTTAGTATTGAGGTTTCCGAAGCAGTGCTAGACAAGGTTGCTGCCTTGGGATACGACCCGATATATGGTGCCCGTCCATTACGCCGTGCCGTGCAAAACTGGATCGAAAATCCGCTTGCTCAAAAGGTAATTGGCGGTGACTACAACCCGGGCGACCGAATTGTTGTGGATGTCAGTGAAGATGGCTTTCAGTTTGGCAAACGTGAGGCCGGCAGTTTTCAGCCTTGACAATGTCTGAAATAGTGGGAAAATTAAGCGTTCTCAGCTGGATAGGGCATCGTTTGCCCTGTCCAGCGGGACGCAGACTGAGAAGGTAACCCCCTCCCCCAATCTGCATTAGCCGGGACGTGGCATAAAGTGTCCGCCCGGGGCTATTGCTTAGGTGCCAGACAACTTCACCTAAGGTTCCAACACGTTACCGCGTGAGGAACCGGCATAAGCCAGGATACATCGAAGTTTTCGCGTTGCAGGGTATTTTTCCGCAGTCACTGAATTCTTCGCTGTCCGGTTTGTGTTAAGGAGCTGTCTTGCAGCTCCGATACTCTTTACGATTGTTCTGAAGGAATACTTAATCTGCGAAGATTCCGTTACATAACGGTGTCTTATCTATGCCATTTGGCATGTGACTTTTTAATGAGGCGAAGACTGTGGAATTGCTTTCTGGTGGTGAAATGCTGATTCGTGCGTTGCACGACGAGGGCGTTGAGCTGTTGTTCGGTTATCCGGGCGGCGCTGCGCTGCATATTTACGATGCGATATTTAACCAGGACAAGGTGGAACACATTCTGGTACGTCACGAGCAGGCTGCAACTCATGCCGCGGACGGTTATGCCAGAGCCACCGGCAAACCTGGTGTGGTGCTGGTAACGTCTGGTCCCGGTGCGACCAACGCAATTACTGGTATTGCTACGGCTTTTATGGACTCCATACCCATGGTAGTGATTTCTGGTCAGGTGGATAGCTCGCTGATCGGATCTGATGCATTTCAGGAAACCGATATGGTGGGGATTTCCCGACCTATCGTAAAACACAGCTTCATGGTGCAGAACGCCGAAGACATTCCGGCAATTGTCAAAAAAGCATTTTATATAGCGACAACCGGACGTCCTGGGCCGGTCGTGATTGATGTACCAAAAGACGTTACCGATCCTGCGCGCAAATTTGAGTATCGTTATCCTGAAACGGTAAAGATGCGCTCATATTCGGTGCCAGCAAAAGGTCACACGGGTCAGATCAAGAAAGCAGTAGAGATTTTGTTGTCTGCCAAGCGACCAATCATTTATGCCGGCGGCGGTGTCATTCAAGGTAACGCGTCTGACTTGCTCACGCAGCTGGCGCGATCATTGGGCTACCCTGTGACAAATACATTAATGGGGCTGGGTGCTTTTCCTGCGCCAGACCAGCAATTCCTGGGTATGTTGGGTATGCATGGTACTTACGAAGCTAATATGGCTATGCACTTCAGCGATGTGGTGCTGGGTATAGGCGTCAGGTTTGATGATAGGGTAACCAACGCTGTTTCCAAATTCTGTCCTGGGGCAAAAATTCTTCACGTGGACATTGATCCGGCATCCATTTCAAAAACGGTCGCTGCAGATGTGCCAATTGTAGGCTCAGTGACCAGCGTGCTTGAAGAAATGCTGGACCTGATCAAACAATCAGAGACTCAGATCGATAAAAAGTCGATCGACATGTGGTGGCAGCAGATTGAGGGCTGGCGCGCTAAAGATTGTCTGAAAGTAATCCCTGCGGGCAATGATGTAATCAAACCTCAGCAGGCTGTACAAGCTGTTTACAAGGCAACCAAAGGTGAAGCCTACGTTTCATCTGATGTAGGACAGCATCAGATGTTTGCGGCGCAATACTATCATTTTAACAAGCCGCGCCGCTGGATCAATTCTGGTGGACTTGGCACCATGGGATTTGGTTTTCCGGCAGCTTTTGGGGTCCAACTTGCATTTCCGGATGCGATTTCCGTTTGCATTACCGGGGAAGGCAGTATCCAGATGTGCATCCAGGAGCTGGCAACCTGTCTGCAGTATGGTCTACCTGTGAAAATAATATGCCTTAATAATCAGTCTCTTGGTATGGTTAGGCAGTGGCAGGATATGCAGTACGGCGGTCGATATTCACACAGTACGTACGCGGAGTCCTTACCAGATTTTGTGAAGCTGGTTGAGGCTTATGGGCACGTAGGAATTCGTATCACGAAGCTTTCGGAGCTCGATCAGAAAATGGAGGAAGCTTTTGCATTAAAGAACCGATTGGTCTTTGTTGATGTAATGGTTGATCCCTCGGAGCATGTGTATCCAATGGCTATTAAAGGTGGATCAATGAAAGATATGTATCTGAGTAAAACGGAGCGCACATAACATGCGGCACATTATTTCCATATTGCTGGAGAATGAACCAGGTGCGCTGTCTCGTGTTGTGGGTTTGTTTTCACAGCGTAACTACAACATTGAATCATTGACTGTAGCGCCAACTGAAGACCGAACCTTGTCGCGATTGACCATTACAACCATAGGTGACGATCGCAAAATCGAGCAGATAACCAAACATCTTAATAAGTTGATTGATGTCGTAAAGCTGGTTGATCTGACAGAAGGCTCGCACATTGAGCGTGAATTGATGCTGGTAAAAGTAAAGGCAACAGGTGCGCAGCGCGCCGAGATCAAGCGTACAACGGATATTTTCCGTGGGCAGATTGTTGATGTAACCAGCACGGTTTACAGCATTCAGTTAACAGGAACGTCGGATAAACTGGATAGTTTCCTTGATGCTATTGGCAATTCTTCTGTGCTGGAAGTGGCTCGTACAGGTGTGACTGGCATTTCTCGCGGCGACAAGGTATTAAGCTTGTAGGATAAATTGTCGGCAGTGGCGGTTTTAAACGCTGCTGCCGACAGTTTGTGTCAGATTGCTTTTTTCATCGCTGTCATATACGAGCGCAGTTTGAGCCCCACAATCTCAATAGGATGATTGCGGATTGACTGGTTAACGGCGATCAACTCGGCGTTTTCGACATTGTTGTCCGCCAAGCTCAAACCTTTACCAATTACATCAGTGTCTATCTTCTGCATAAAGTCTTTTAACAGAGGGACTGCTGCATGGGAGAACAGGTAGCAGCCGTACTCAGCTGTGTCAGAAATTACTTTGTTCATTTCGTACAGCTTTTTGCGACCGATCAAATTGGCAATTAGTGGTGTTTCGTGAAGTGACTCGTAGTAAGCGGACTCTTCAATGATTCCAGCTGCTGTCATTGTTTCGAACGCCAACTCCACTCCAGCTTTCAGCATGGCTGCAATCAGAATGCCATGGTCATAATATTCCTGCTCTGAAATCTTCATGGTACCAGCGGTAGATTTTTCGAATGCAGTCTCAGCAGTTTCTTCACGCCAGGTCAGCAGTTTTTTGTCATCATTGGCCCAGTCTTCCATCATTCCGCGCGAGAACTCACCGCTGATGATGTCATCCATATGTTTTTGGAAAAGAGGTGCCATCAGGGTTTTCAGTTCTTGCGCAAGAGAGTTGGCGAGCAGCTTGGCTGGATTCGACAAGCGATCCATCATGTTGGTGATGCCACCATGCTTGAGTCCTTCTGATACAACTTCCCAGCCATGCTGAATCAGCTTGGATGCATAACCTGACTCGATACCCTTCTCTATCATACGGTTGTAGCAAAGAATCGAACCAGCTTGCAGCATGCCGCACAGAATAGTCTGCTCACCCATCAAGTCAGATTTAACTTCAGCAATAAACGAAGATTCGAGCACGCCAGCACGATGACCACCTGTCGCCGCCGCATAGGCTTTAGCCAGATTCAGGCCATCACCGCGTGGATCATTTTCCGGGTGAACGGCGATCAAGGTAGGGACACCGAAGCCGCGCTTGTATTCTTCACGCACTTCCGAGCCAGGACACTTTGGCGCCACCATGATTACCGTAAGATCTTTGCGAACTTGCATGCCTTCTTCAACAATGTTGAAGCCGTGCGAGTAGGCAAGGCAGGCATCCTTTTTCATCATAGGCATTACCTGATTGATGACGGATGTATGCTGCTTGTCAGGGGTCAGGTTCAGAACCAGATCAGCTGTTGGTATCAATTCCTCATAAGTACCTACAACAAAACCGTTTTCACTGGCGTTTTTCCAGGATTGACGTTTCGCTTCTATAGCTTCTTTGCGAAGTGCGTAGCTTATATCAAGCCCGCTATCACGCATGTTCAGGCCTTGGTTCAAGCCTTGTGCGCCACAGCCAACGATTACAATTTTTTTGCCAATCAGGCAGTTGACTCCGTCCGCAAACTCGGACCGATCCATAAAGCGGCATTTTCCGAGCTGTTGAAGCTGTAGGCGTAAAGGTAATGTGTTGAAGTAGTTCATTATTTTTTCCTGACTGGGTGGGTTTCAGACAGCTATGATAGTCTTACTGAATGGTTGCGTAAAATGATATATTTGCAACTTATTGTTTCGTTATTTGAAATGTAGCAGTAACTGCTCGCGATCAAGGTGTGACATGGATCTAAAGGATTTGCGGTATTTTTTACATTTGAGTAACTCATTGCACTTTGCGAAAAGTAGTCGAGAGCTTCACATAAGTCCCTCTGGTTTGACGCGCGCTATACAGCGTCTGGAGCAAGAGCTTGACGTCATGGTGTTTGAGCGCGATAACCGAACCGTCGCATTGACACAGGCGGGATTACTCTTACGTGACTATGCTAGACAGACGCTTGGAGACTACTCTCGATTAAAAACCTCAATTCAGGAGCACTCGCAAGACTTGCGTGGGAGGCTTAGTCTTTTCTGCTCCGTTACAGCAAGCTATAGCTTTTTACATGATTTGCTGGATAGATTCAGGATTGACTATCCTAACATTGAGCTTCAGCTTCACACCGGTGACTCAGCAGAGGCGCTGCAGCGAGTGACAGACGAAATGGATGATGTCGTGATAGCAGCTTTGCCGCCCAAGTTGTCCGACAAACTGGAGTTTCTACCCTTGGCTCACTCGTCACTTGTGTGTATCGGCCCTCTCAGACCCAGCCCAGTTCAGAACTTGATAAAAGGTGTAAAATCTGAAGAAGATATGAGTTGGGATGTCCTGCCTTTTGTAATGCCAGAAAGTGGCCTTACACGGGTCAGACTTGATGAATGGTTCTCGCACAAACAAATCAAACCTCTCATTTATGCACAGGTAAGTGGCCACGAAGCCATGGTTAGCATGGCAAGCCTTGGTTGTGGGGTCGCCGTTGTGCCTAAAGTTGTTCTTGATAATAGCCCTATGCGAGATACGCTTCAAATCCTGCCTGTCATGTCTGAGCTAAAACCGTTCGTCATTGGCTTATGTGTAATGAGGCGCAAGTTGTCAAATCCACTCATTGCTGCGTTTTGGTCAGTAGCAGAGTATGGTAGCAGTGTTGACAAACAGCCAAGCTACAGGCTTGTATAGTCGCATGTATAATTGAAGACCCTACAAGCTCAGGACTTAGAATTGATGGATAACAATCAGGAAAGCGGACCACTCCAAGAAAATAACATTGATGAAAGTATTTTGCCCATCGATGAGCATGAAGAGTTTGTTTCGCAGGACGGTCAAAAGATAAGTCGCAAAGGTATTTATCTTTTGCCTAACATATTGACTTTAGGGGCTTTATTCGCTGGATTTTATGCCATTATCGCGGGCATGGATGGAAATTTCAACGCGGCGGGTTGGGCAATTCTTATCGCTGCAGTAATGGATGGGCTAGATGGCCGTGTTGCCCGACTTACCAATACGCAAAGTGCTTTTGGTGCGCAGTTTGATAGTCTTGCAGATATGGTTTCTTTCGGTGTTGCACCGGCATTGATTGTATTTAGTTGGGCTTTGTCCTCGCTCGGGAATGCGGGTTGGGCAGCAAGTTTCATATACATGTCCTGTGCGGCACTTCGTCTTGCTAGGTTTAATGTGCAGTTGGGGACGGTAGACAAGAGGTTTTTTGTTGGTTTGCAAAGCCCTGTTGCGGCCGGCCTGGTAACTTTTATGGTATGGGTTGCCGCAAAATACGAAGTTCAGCCCGGGGCTGCTGTGGCTATTGCAACCGCTTTGTTAACAGCATTTGCAGGTTTGCTGATGGTCTCAAATTATCGTTATTACAGTTTTAAGGAAATACACTTCAAAGGGACCGTCCCTTATGTTGTATTTCTTATGATGGTGGTGTTGCTTGTGGTGATCGCTCAAAGGCCTCATGAAGTCTTACTGACCATGTGTGTTGTATATGCATCGTCTGGCCCTGCAATTGCTATTTATCGT
Organism: Pseudohongiella sp.; assembly: GCA_030696315.1. Taxonomy (GTDB): domain Bacteria; phylum Pseudomonadota; class Gammaproteobacteria; order Pseudomonadales; family Pseudohongiellaceae; genus Pseudohongiella. The sequence goes on from JAUYSM010000075.1 coordinate 161,348, forward strand.
AAGCTTTCATCTCGACGATTGAAAACTGAAAACAAAGAAACAACGTAGTAATAATGAATGATTTTAGAGCAAATATGTGGATCGTCTGATCTACTGCTTGGTATTCGCATACCATATATCCTAGTGAGGCGAGAGAGATTAACATGCTGATTAAAAGAGTCGCGGACATTAGATCCTCAGAAATTACGCCAGAGTCAGTTTATCGCAATCGTCGGCAGTTTTTAGGCGATGCCATCAAGGCAGGGTTGATCGCAGCAACTCCAGTTGCGTTGCCAGGATTGGTGAATGCTGCGGATGGCGATGGTTTGCGAGCTCGTGCGCCATCTGACTTGGTGCGTTCAGCTCCAGCACCTTGGTGGGCTGAGAAGTTCAATGATATTAAGCCTGCTGACCGAAATGACCCATTCAGCACAAATGAGGAGTTAACGCCGTATCGTGATGTAGTAAGTTTCAACAATTTTTATGAGTTTGGAACCGATAAAGAAGATCCTTCGCGAAGAGCCCAGGAATTTAAGGTTGATCCATGGTCAATTGAAATTTCTGGCGAGGTTGATAAGCCTGGTGTCTACCATCTGGAAGATTTCTTGAAACCTCATAGATTGGAGGAGCGAGTCTATCGACTTCGGTGCGTCGAGCGTTGGTCAATGGTGATCCCTTGGATCGGCTTTTCTCTGGCAGATCTGATTGCAAGTGTAAGCCCGAATTCAAAAGCGAAGTACGTTGCATTTGAGACTCTTGTCGATCCAGATCAAATGCCTGCACAAGCTAGTCGTTTCAATGTTATCGAGTGGCCTTACAGAGAAGGTCTGAGAATGGACGAGGCAATGAATCCGCTTACTTTTCTTGCGGTAGGCGTTTATGGAAACTACATGCCTCCTCAGAACGGTGCCCCTATAAGATTGGTAGTGCCTTGGAAGTATGGATTCAAAAGTATTAAGTCCATAGTGAAAATCAGTTTCACGGAAACTGAACCTGCAACCAGCTGGAATATGCTTCAGGCCAATGAATATGGCTTTTACGCAAATGTGAATCCAGAGGTGCACCATCCTAGATGGAGGCAGGATATGGAAACTAGATTGCCCAGAACGTTGTTTAGTGCCGCCCGGCAGAATACTTTGATGTTCAACGGTTATGCGGATCAAGTAGCACATCTATATCAAGGTATGGATCTTGCCAGATATTACTGAAGGTGTAGTTACTTGGTAAGGTCAGAGGCAAGGGCAAAGAGCCGCAAGCAGCTGCTATCGTTATGGATGAGACGAGTTGTTTTTTTATTGGCTCTAATACCTTTTGCAGTTTTGTTGATCGGTGCTGTTCAAAACAGTCTTGGCGCTGATCCCGCTAGGACTTTGGCGCTAGATAGCGGTAGATGGTCTCTCAGGTTTTTACTTGCCAGCCTTGCGATCACACCTTGTCGTGAGTTGTTAGGCCTCCCAAGTATTGCTCCTTTGCGGCGCACTCTGGGTTTGTATGCTCTTTTTTATGCGCTTTTACACTTTTTAGTATATGTTTTTTTCTTGCTTGAGCTGCGCTGGTCAGAAATCGGCAGCGATATTTTGGAAAGGCCTTATATAACGGTAGGCTTTACCGCATTCGTAATTCTTATAGCACTTGGTATAACGTCCCCCAAAGCAATGGTGCGAAGATTAGGCAGGAAGTGGAAAGCATTGCACAGACTGGTCTATGCTGCCGCTATATTATCTATCATCCATCTTACTTGGATTTTGAGGACTGACGTTTTTGATGCTGTGTTTTATGGATGTGTTTTAGCTGCGCTGTTAGGCTACAGGCTGGTTGGGTTCCTAAAAACTCTGCGCATCAATCCTTAGTTCCATTTTCATGCAATTGTTAAAAATAATAAAACTAAGGTCTTGCCAGATAAAAATACTGTGGCATAATGCGCGCCCCTGACATGAGAAGCTCATGAAAAGGGCTGGATCGGTTCGCTGATTTTAATTGTTGTTGAGCGGTTTTGGTAACGAAATTGGTCGATAAAAGTTTAAAAAATAGCTTGCCACAATGATCTAGAC